>JAAZXW010000011.1 GCA_014239955.1 Methanobacteriota archaeon
CAATGACGACCGCAACGGAAACCGCAATGACGACCGCAACGGAAACCGCAACGGAAACCGCAACGGAAACCGCAACGGAAACCGCAACGGAAACCGCAACGGAAACCGCAACGGAAACCGCAACGGAAACCGCAATGACGACCGCAATGATGGCCGCAGCAAGCAGGTGACCAAGTACCAAGACAAGCGAAAGGGAAGGTCTCGTGGACCTCCCAAGAAGATAGACTCTAGGGCTTAGTAAGAATGCCGCAGCAGGCCCCCTGGACCCCAATCAAATGGAAATGATTGGTATCAATTCAAATACTAACCATTCTTGGTTTGCACGTGAGGTTATTCAGGTTCGACAACTCCATCGCAGTCCCGAGAAAATGGTTGACCCGTCATCAGATCAAGAGGTACAAGGGCAGCACGCTCGGGATACTCCACGAGCCCGAGGAGGAAGGGCATTTCCTAGAGGCACTCGGGTCCCTGTCTGAGGGGGGGGCATATCTGAACATTGGCGCTGCATGGGGGTACTACTCCTTACTCGCCAAGAAGACACGTCCAGATCTGGATGTTTTTGCAGTAGAGGCGCATCCGAAGATGTGTAGCAGGATATTCGAGGGATCCATGATCAATGGGGTTAATGGAATTTCTGTTTTCAACTCCGCAGTGGTCGGAAAGGATGGGCTAAACGATGGCCCGATGAAGATAAAATTCGGGTATGGGGCATCCGTTAGATCCGCAAACTCGGCAGAGGATAGTGATTCTATGATCGTCAAACTCGTCGATATGGATGGCCTTCTACAATCTGTGCCCAATTCTGACCTGCTAGTTAGCATGGACGTTCAGGGTTCGGAAGAAGGGATTTGCAGGGACCTAGCCGCCGACCCCAGCATGGGGGCTAGGATATCCACCATCATTGTAGGCACCCATGGTGCCGACATTCATGAATCGTGCAAGGGATTCCTAATGGAAGCCGGATTCTCGATAATATTGGACGAGCCGGCACCATTGGAACAGCCAGACGGTATCATCTTGGCTTCTAGGCAGTAATCGGTTACTTGTAGGGGGGGCTCTCGCGAAGGCTGTGGCTAGGGAGCTGATTCGACTCGAGGAGGTCCACAGGGCCTTCGGGCCTCTCACTGTTCTAGAGGGAGTCAACCTTCGCATAGACGAAGGAGATCGCATCGGTGTCATCGGGCATAACGGCTCGGGAAAAACCACCTTGCTTCGCACCATCAGCAACCAGGATCAAGACGTTGGCGACATCACATTCGCCCCAGCATTGAGGCTCGCCTTCCTGACACAGGTCCGCGACATCGACGACGAAGCCACTCTGGGCGAGGAGCTCAGTCGCAGGGGCCGGCAGTTCCTCGAGTTGGAGGAGGAGATTTCCGAAATCGAGGGAAGGATGGAAGAACCGTCGTTCTACGAGGGAGACTGGCAGCCTACAATGGAGAGATACCAGGAGCTGCAGAGCCTCATGGCTCGCTCCGGTGGCGGGGACGTCGCAGGGCATGCAACTGAGATACTCAAGGCACTGAATCTGGATCAAAGCTCAATGGAGGTTCCTCTGAACTCGCTCTCCGGAGGGGAGCGCGCTAAGGTAGCCCTTGCCAGGCAGCTCGTCGGACTGGATCAGATTGACGTCTTCTTCTTGGACGAGCCAACAAACCATCTCGACTTCAACACCCTTGAGTGGCTGGAGAGGTTCCTGAACAGGTTTGAGGGTGCACTGATGATAGTCAGTCACGACAGGTACTTCCTCGACAGGGTCTGCAACAACATCGCAGAGGTCCAGGATGCACACATTCGCGGTTACCCTGGGAACTACACATCCTACCTAAAGCAGAAGGAGATTTTCCTTCAGACCCTGAATGACAGGATAGAGAAGACTCAGAAGGAGATTAAGCGCCTGCAGGGTGCGATGCAGTCGATGAAGAGGTCCAACAAGTTCGACAAGTCGGTATCCCAGAAGCATTTCATGATCACGCGCTCCCAGAGGGAGCTGAAGTGGCTCAAGTCATTGAAACCAAGGAAGCGTCAGAGTCTGAACTTCAATCTACAGTCCGCGGAGAAGAGCAGCCTCGATGTCCTGGAGTTCCGCGATGCTAGTCTGTCATTCGACTCCCTATCGAGACCCATCTTCAAGGATCTGGTAGTGAGTGTCAGGAGAGGTCAGAAGATCGGCGTGATAGGTCCGAACGGTGTTGGTAAGACTACCCTCCTCCGCCTCATTACCGGGGACTTGGAACTCGATTCAGGGAATCTAGAGATCAGTCCCGGGGTGCAAATCGGGTACTTCCACCAGGATCACAGAACTCTTGACTTCGACCTCACGCCGGTCGAGGAGGTCCGGAGACTCAAACCAAGGATGGACTATGGGGATCTGAGAGCCCTACTTGGGCAATTCCAGTTCACCAATGATATGGTCTCGACACCCCTCAGCAAGCTGAGTGGTGGTGAGAGGGCTAGGATAGCTCTCCTCCGGCTCCTCCTTGAGGAGAACAACATGCTGCTACTGGACGAGCCGACGAACCACCTCGACACGGATGCTAAGGAGGCACTAGAGATGGCGCTGACCGAGTTCGACGGGGGGATAATCACCGTGAGTCATGACCGGTACTTTCTGGACAAGGTGTGTGATACAATTTGGGACTTGCAGGGAGATGGTAGCCTGGTGGTGTGGCCCGGTAATTACTCTGAGTACAAGAGCCGAACAATCTCGTCCACGCACAATAGTTAGAGCCCCGAGAGACTCTATTCAAGTAGAATGACTCCAAGGAGTCGACATGCTCCGTCTGGTCTACTTCCCGTCCCCTGGTCGAGCAGAGGCTATTCGTGTAGCACTCTCGCTTTCAGGCTCGGAATGGGAGGATTCGACCATTGATGGAGAACGCTTCCAGGCCATGAAGGAAGGAGGGGAACTCCCATGGGGGATGGTACCAGTATTGCAAACCCCTGACGGGACCATCGCCGAGTCTTCGGCAATTCTGAGATTCGTCGGTCGCTTGGCCGGCCTGGTTCCCGAGGACCCATACCAATGCGCCAAGGCTGACGAGTTCATCGATGGCATGGAGCCGTTGTCCAAGTCTCTCGACTCGACGTTCAGGATTGCTTCCGTGGACGAGAGGATACGACTCCGGAAGGAGGTGTTTGGCCCTAGTGGCAAGGGAACTAGGAACCTCATTCGCCTCGAGGGGAAGGTGACCGAGTCGGAGACCGGATGGGCAGCGGGGACCGATGAAATGAGCATCGCTGACTTGAAACTCTTCACCGGGCTGTTCGGGTTGTTCTCTGGAAACTATGATGGCATCGATGCCTCGGTGATTTCAGAATACCCCGGACTCATTGCATACCATGGAAAGGTTTCCACAGAGCCTCGAATCAAATCACATTATGCCGATGTCAAGGCAGAAGACATCCGCTGGACATTCCTCCCCGGTGCATTCGAAGGACAGTGATTTCTAGTGATTGACGCATTACTCGACTTCGCCCATGGCGAATTGGTCGCATATCTGGGGATGATCCTCATTCTGAGTGCATTCTTCATGGAGACGCAGGATATCATGCATAGTAAGGCAGCACCTTACCTGGGATTGATGGCATTGGGCTCGGGACTACTCGCAATACGCGCATATCTGATCGACGAATGGGCATTCTTCATTCTCGAAGTGGCTTGGTTCGCAGCCGCAGTACTGGGGCTGTGGTCATTGTGGTCATCCCTGAGTAGATAATCGAAAATCCACGCTTGTAACGCGAATTCCCTGCTGTTATTCCACCCAGTGTATCTCGATTTCGAGTTCCAGAATCGTGGTCGACATCTCAGGAAACCACTTCATTCTCCCGTTCGGTTTCAGGATAATGCTTCACAAGCCACAAGAAGCAGATGTAGAAAACCACGGGCGCCACAACCCAAACCGCTTGCGGGATCAACGTGTAGCCGGGCGACATCGGTGCGGAACCGGGCACGACCGGGATAATCACAGGGTTCCAAGACAGTGGTTCGTAGATCCAGACTCTTCCGTTGAACAGATACTCGACTAGCAACTCCTGGAAGATCCCCCAGGAGGACATGATGACGAGCTCTTTCCGTTCGAATCTCTCGAATATTTTCCCATCCAGACAACGATGACACAGGTATACGCCGAACATGAAAATTGCACCATCCCAAATCGAATGCGAGACTTTGCGCGGCCATCCATCCAGGCCCCATGGCCAATCCACTGCTCCATGGAGGAATTCAGGGCCCAGAAAGAGGAACGTGAACTCCCAAGTCGAACCAATGAGGGCCCCTGCCCAGAAGGCATACAGGTAGGACCGGGGGATTTGCCCAGTTCGATACAGCCAATGGAACAGGGCCACGAAAATCACTGCCAACGCGAAATCAGCGACCATTAGGAAGGCCGCTAGTGGCTCCATGGTCGTTGTGGCATAAATTGCCTCATAGTGCCATTGGTTGAAATTCATTACGTTGCAAGGTCCATAGGATAGGATTGAAGACACCCAGTCCTAGCGAGAGGCATGCCCGAGGCACGGCACCCACTGGCCCGACTCATGACTCAGATGAGGGACCAGAGGGGGACAATCATCCTCGCATCAATTTGCTCCGTCCTGAACAAGATATGGGACCTGGCACCTCCCGTCCTGATCGGGATGGCCATTGATGTAGTGCATCAACAGGAGGAGTCTTTCCTAGCTGACTACGGATACGTAGATCCGTGGGTGCAGCTTCAGGTCCTCGCTGGCATCACAGTTGTAATCTGGGTCCTAGAGTCTCTTTTCCAGTACTTCTACGGGATCCTGTGGAGGAACCTAGCGCAGACCGCGCAGCACGAACTTAGAATGGATGCATACCGGCACATCCAGAACTTGGAGATGCAGTGGTTCTCCGAGCAGAGCACTGGCGGCCTCATGGCGATAATGAATGACGACGTCAACCAGCTCGAGAGGTTCCTAGACCACGGGGCCAACGACCTCCTGCAAGTGGGGACCACCGTTATCGTGGTAAGTGGAATCATGTTCTCGCTCGCACCAGAGGTCGCGATTCTCGCGATTCTCCCGGTCCCAATCATCGTCGGGGGCTCGTTCCTCTACCAGAGGAGGATAGGGGCCCGCTACACCGAGGTCCGCAAGGAGGTGGCAGAGCTGAACGCCATCCTGAACAACAACCTGCAAGGAATCACCACGATCAAGTCGTTCACTGCTGAGGAGAGGGAGGCACAGAGGGTAAGTGAGGCATCCCAGTCATACAGGGATGCGAACAGGTCCGCCATCCAACTCTCCGCCTCGTTCGTACCGCTGATCAGGATGGCCATCCTATTCGCCTTCACAGCAAACCTCCTCGTTGGCGGGAAGTATGCCCTCGAAGGGAAGATAGGCCTAGGGGAGTACTCAGTCATAGTGTTCATCACCCAACGCCTACTATGGCCCCTCACCAGGCTTGGAGAGACCTTCGACCTTTACCAGAGGGCCATCGCATCCACAAGCAGGGTTCTCGACCTACTCGACACCGAGATCGGAGTGGTCGAGGGCGATACCAGACTTGGGGGGGTCGAAGGTGACATCAAGTTCGAGGGCATCCGGTTCACATATCCCGGGAGGGAAGCCGTCCTGAGGGGTATCGACCTAGACGTGTCAGCAGGGAAGACAGTCGGCCTCGTGGGAGCGACCGGTTCCGGCAAGACGACCCTGGTACGACTTCTCCTCAGGTTCCACGACCCGCTTGAGGGTAGTGTAACCTTGGATGGTCATGATGTCAGGGAACTCAAGCTAGACTCACTGAGGGGGGCGGTATCTCTGGTCAGTCAGACCACGACCCTGTTCCCTGGGACGGTTAGGGACAACGTGCTCTATGGCAGACCAGAGGCCTCCGAAGAAGAGATGGTCGAGGCCGCCCGCATCGCAGAGGCGACCGGATTCATCGATGAGCTTCCCGAGGGCTGGGGGACTAACATCGGGGAGGACGGTCACCGACTATCAGGGGGCCAGAGGCAGAGGTTAGCAATCGCCCGCGCAGTCCTGAAGGACGCACCCGTTCTGATCCTCGACGAGGCTACGAGTAATGTGGACAACGAGACTGAGGCAGCACTACAGCGCTCGATTGAGAGGATCTCACGCGACCGGACTACCCTCATTATCGCCCACAGACTCTCCACTGTGAGGAACGCAGACACCATCGCGGTGATGGAGTGGGGCCAGATTACGGAGATGGGCAGCCATGACGAGCTCGTCTCCCAAGAAGGTCTGTATGCGAGGTTGTGGGCGGTCCAGACCGGGGAGGCATCGGAATGAGCCACGAGGATAGCGTACCGAGGTTGAACAACCTGGCAGAGTCCCTCGGCATGGAGATAACTGACTTCAGCGAGGGGATGTGCGTCGTCGAACTCACTGTGGAGGAGAAGCACCTGAACATGGGGGGGATGGCTCACGGAGGGGTGCACGCGACTCTGCTGGACACGGCAATGGGGGGGACACTCGTCTCGATAATCTCCAAGGAGGAGTGGTGCGCTACAGCCCAGCTAGACATCTCGTACCTGAATGCGGTTAACGAGGGAGTCCATCTCGTAGCCACAGCCGAGGTCGTACGAAGGGGGAGGAACCTTGCCCATGTAGAGGGCAAGCTCGCAACTGGGGAGGGCAAGCTGGTGGCCACTGCCAAGGGGACGTGGGCTATCTGGGAGACTCGTCCAAAGAGAAGAGGCGGCTGATTCAGACCCATGCAGGGGTCAAATTCAAGAGGGGTAATATCCTCTTGTGACCATGGCAAGGAAGGACTCTATCACATGGTTCATGATGGGAATAGCGCAGATACTAATTGGAGAAGCAATCATCGAGGCAGGTACATCTGAACTTATGGGGACATTGATTCAGTGGTCTGGAGGGGGGACACTAGCCCTCGGATTCTATTTCCTACTTTTCTTGGCTCGACACGAAGGAGAGTTCTCAGAAGTATATAGCAAGGCCGAGAAGACCATCATGATGACGGATCCAGCAACTGGCAGGAAGGAGCTAGTAGACAACTCCCCCACCGGGGTCAAGGCAGCTTGGTACGCAGTGCCCATTGTGATGACATTCATAGGTGCGATGGCCTGGCTTGTTGGCTGAGGAAGCCTGATGACCCCTAGAGAAGACGAGACCATCGTCGACAAGGCAATCGGAAACCCGGCATTCGATCAGATGTTCGGGTATCACATATTCTTCAGAAGAGCTGCCATCCCTGTCCTACTTTTCCTGATAGGGCTGCTGGCTTACACCATCTTCGACTCATTCCTCTCTTCTCAGAACACACTCACGCTGTCCTTTATCGTGGTCGGCCTCTCCTTGGGCCCGATTCTGAACCTGGAGCGCTACATGGGGGCCCTATTGTCAAGGAAATGAGACTTTTTTGACACTCGTGCCGCCGAACAAGTCAAATCTTACCCATCTCACGCAGTTACGATGGCTGAGTTCAGTTTGTTCGGATTAATAGGTTTTGGAGATGCAACGGGGGTTGAGCTGCTCTTCGCAGCAAGTGCGCTTGTGGGGGGGATACTGTTCGTCCTCTACTTCTTCCTGCTGATGATCGGAGGCATTGCTACCGATGTCTTTGGTGGCTTATTTGGCATCGATGTCGACCTAGGGGCCGATGCCTCATTCAAGGCTCTAACTTTCCAGGGAATCATGGCATTCTTGATGTTCTTCGGCCTTGGTGGCCTTTACGTTCTGAAGTCAGACGGGGGTGCCAGCCTTTCTATCCTCGCAGGGGGCATCGCAGGGGGGGCTTCAATGTACGCCACAGGGAAATTGTTCGAACTCTTTGTCACTTTGCAGCAGGATGGAACTACCGACCTCGTCGAGGCAATCGGGTCAAAGGGGCAGACATACCTGAGGATAGCCACTGACGGGGTAGGACAGGTCACCGTGGAGGTGAACGGGGCTCAGAGGACATACAATGCAAAGTCAGAGGACAATACCGGAATAGCAACTGGGGATTTCATCGAGGTAGTCGATGTCATCGGTGAGGTCTTGGTCGTGAAGAGGATATAACTTCTCGATGAAATTTCTTGTTCCATTATCACCCCATAGACCGCGACGGGTAAGCATTCATAGGTAACCAACCCTTCTTCTTGAATGAGTTGAGCCAATGGCAACGTCAGCAGATATACTAGGAATAATGATTTTTGCAGTTGTACTGATTCTTGTGGCCGCTGTGATGTTTTTCGCACAGCGATACAAGAGATGTCCACCTGACCAGATAATGGTGATTTACGGTAGGACCGAAAGGACGGCCGACGGACGCCCGAAACCATCCAAGATATTGCATGGCGGCGCTGCGCTGGTATGGCCCTTGATTCAGGACTATGCATACATCTCACTGAAGCCGATGACGATCAACATTAACCTCGAGAAAGCACTGTCTCTACAGAACATCAGGATCAACGTTCCGAGCACCTTCACAATCGGTGTGTCCACTGAGCCGGCCATCATGGCCAATGCAGCAGAGCGTCTTCTTGCGTTCAAGGCCGATGACATAGAGGAGATGGCCAAGGAGATAATCTTCGGTCAACTCCGTCTCACTGTCGCGACCCTCACAATCGAGCAGATCAACCAGGACCGTGACTCCTTCCTTGAGCTGATTCAGAAGAACGTCGGCCAGGAGATGAGGAAGGTTGGGCTGTATCTGATCAACGTTAACATAGCGGACATTACAGATGAGTCGGACTACATCGAGAGCATCGGCAAGAAGGCCGCATCCACTGCTGTGGAGCAGGCTAGGATAGATGTTGCAAACGCCCAGAGGGACGGTGCAATCGGTCAGGCAAAGGCAGACAGGGCCAAGGATATTGAGGTGGCGCAGAACGATGCCGAGGCAGAGAAGGGCCGTAAGGCCGCCCAGGCCGACCAGCGCGTATACGTCGAGCAGCAAGAGGCCATGGCTGTTGCTGGTGAAAATTCAGCCCAGGCCGAGATCGCTATGGCGAACGCCGACCTAGCTGAGGCAGAGGCGTCAGCCAAACAGCGGGCCGATGTAGCCACCGCTAAATCCGAGGCAGAGATTGCTAAGGCAGCATACGACGAAGAGGAGCAAAAGCTCAGGGCTAGTGAGATCGTTCGTGAGACAATCACTAAGCAACAGATAGAGATTGCAGCAGAGGCCGATGCTCAGAGGCAGAGGCTAATCGCTCGGGGTGAGGCCGATGCTATTCTCGCTAAGTACGAGGCAGAGGCCGAGGGTATCCAGAAGGTCCTCGAATCCAAGGCTAAGGGGTACAGCAACCTAGTTGCCAGCGCTTCCGGAGATCCGAAGGCAGCAGCAACCCTACTAATGGTCGAAAAGATCGAGTCCATGGTCAATGCACAGACGGAGGCCATTCGGAATCTGAAGATAGACAAGATCACAGTATGGGATAGTGGGAACGACGCAGACGGAAACTCAGCTACTAGCAACTTCGTTAGCAGCCTAGTGCAGAGCCTGCCACCAATCCATGACGTAGCCAAGATGTCGGGCGTTGAACTCCCAGACTACCTGGGCTCATTGACCGATGATTCTGTCGAGTCTTGAGAATTCGTGGAAGTTGTGAAATGACCGAGAGTGCCGTTGTAGTCGACGGGGCAAGGACCCCGTTCTGCGAGTGGCTAGGTGGAAAGCGAGGGGACGGGGGCCCAGGTGGACGACTAGCCTCTGTCTCTGCAGAGGAACTGGGCACTATCGCAATCAGGGGTGCGATGGAGAAGGCTGGTACCGACCCAAGTACCGTAGACCACGTCGTAATGGGGCATGCACTCCAGACTTCCGGACAAGCAATATTCGGAGCTAGGCATGCGGGACTGAGGGCGGGAATTCCCCAGGAAGTCCCGATGCTCACGCTAAACCGACTTTGCGGAAGTGGGGCCCAATCGATAATCAGTGCATCCCAGATGATAATGTTGGGGGAGGCAGAAGTCGTCGTCGCCGGAGGCATGGAGAATCTCAGCCAGGCCCCTCACGTCCTCAGAGGGATGAGAGGGGCATACAAGCTTGGAAGGCCACCTGCTGCGGGAGAAGAAATACCACATGACATGGAGGACTACCTGTTCACGAATCTAGTGGACGGTGTCAGTGGCATGTTCATGGCTCAGACCAGCGACGAGCTATGTCGTAGGAAAGGGGTTCTCCGAGAGCAGGCAGATGAGTATGCAGCCATGAGCCACCAGAGGACAGAGGCCAGCGTTTCATCCGGAATATGGGGCAAGGAGATTGTTTCCGTAGAGACTCCTGATGGTGTAATTGACCATACTCACGAGGATCACGTGGTCCTTGGGACGACTCTTGATACCCTATCGGGCCTGAGGGCCCATTTCGGCCCCGACTCCCTAGTAACGGCAGGAAACGCCTCCGGGGTGGTCGATGGTGCGGCTGCAGTCGTGGTGAAGTCGGAGTCTCGAGCAGAGGCGGATGACGATGAACCGCTGGCACGCATTGTCTCCTGGGGGATTGTAGGGCTAGAGCCCAGTATCATGGCATATGGCCCGGTTCCTTCCAGCCAGAAGGCTATCGAGAAAGCCGGCCTGGCCGTCTCGGACATTGATCTCTGGGAGATTAACGAGGCATTCGCCGGACAGGCAGTAGCCTGCATCAAGGATCTTGGAATCGACTACGATAGAGTCAACGTGAATGGTGGTGCTGTAGGTCTGGGGCACCCTCTAGCCGCAACTGGAACCAGGCTGATCCTGACCCTCTCGCACGAGTTGAGGAGCAGCGGAGGCCGTTACGGTGTGGCTACGGCTTGCATCGGGGGCGGTCAAGGCATCGCTGTCGTCGTAGAATCCCTCTGATCTGACTGTGAACCTATCATCGGAGGGGTTATGTCTAATCGAATTAGACAACGCATATGTCACACATACCCGGAACCGGACACTCAAACAACGCTAGAAGTCTAGTAAAGACTGTGACATGGAGAACAATTGGGACGATGGATACCATAATTATCTCATATTTAATCACTGGAAGCATAGCAATGGGGGCAGCCATCGGGGGGACCGAGCTATTCACTAAGATGTTCCTCTATTACCTCCATGAGAGGGGCTGGAGTAGAATCGACTGGGGGCTAGAGGATATTGATTCGATAGAAACCTCAGCCATTCCGGTTACTGCTTCCCCATAGTAAAATACGAAGTTACCAAACCCAATACCGGTTAGGTTAATTGCCCAATGTTAGGCCCGGGCGAAGATATGGCGATGGGTATGTACACTAGGGAACGCGTTCTGGCAAAGACATTTGTCTGGAGAATGATTGCAACTTTGACAGGTGCGGCAATAGCTGCGATTCTGAGTGGTGAGCTAGAAACAGCTGGCTGGTTCATAATCATCGAGTTCCCACTAAAGATGGGATTCTACTACGTCCACGAGAGAGCCTGGGAATCAATCGAGTGGGGGGTCGCCGAACCCTCGGTATGATCCTATTCGCGGATGAACCAGTGTTCCTTCCTTGGTGGCAGAGGCCTCTTCATCCATAATGGCCTCCTTTCTCCACGAGGATGGACCTCTTTCTCCTTGGCCATCTCGTTCCATCTCTTGTAGTACTCAAACGACTTATTCGTATCGACCTCAACGTCCCCGTACTTCTCTCCTTCCACTGGTCTTGATATTCTCACCTTCTGAAGCCAGCAATGCGCACCGCTGATTGGGTCTGGCTGTACGGCATGAGTGATGTTCTGGTGCACCCCTCCATCCCTCCACCACACCCTGTTGGTATCCGGGTCGTCGGACTCCCATGGCCTGACTCCGGTGACCGTCCTCATCCGCATCCTGCCTTCTCCCAGGTCCTCTATCTCGACTTCGTTGGTCATGTATCTGTTGCCCGAGTCCTGTTTCCTTCGCCATCTCCCTATGTGGTGCGAGCATCCGATAATCCCCGGCTTAATCCCCTCAGTCACCCAGACCTTGTCGATGAACCAGCCTATCTCGGTCTCCACTTTGAGCAAGTCCCCCTCCCCAACCCCTAGCTTAGCAGCATCAGTGGGATGGACCCAAAGGGGGTTTCGGTGGGCTATCTCTGCCAGCCATTTGGCATTGGCAGAGCGTGAGTGGATGTGCTGGGGGAGTCGGAAGTTGGGTAGGAGGCAGTACTCGTCCTCTCCCTGTAGGTTGTCCGGATGCACGTGGCTCATGACTCTGTAATGCGGGATGGAGTGCTCGGGGTATCCGAACTCTACCATGCTGTTTGAGTAAAGCTCCTGCTTCCCACTGGGCGTCGGCCATCCGTCTTCCTCGTGCTTATTGTAGGTGGCCTCCTCGATCAGGAAAGCACCGTGCTTCCTCATGTACCCAAGTGGATCCGTCCCTTCGGCCTCTGCTGCTTCTGGGAGTCCGGGAATCCTTTCGAACATGTACTGGTAGTATTCGTCGATGGTGATTCTCTCCCCCTCACGATACGGACTCATGAAGTGCTCGCGAATCCCCATAGTCCCGTCGTCAATCCTCCATGACAACTCGTTCCAGAACTCGTCCTCCTCCCACACCTCTCCGGGATTTACCTCGTGCGTGAACTCGACCTCTTTCCCCTCCCTGCGTGCATACTCTCTCAGAACCGGTTGTCTGAACGCTACCCACTTGCCCGAGCTTGTCGCGTATGAGTTGACGTCGTGCCTCTCTGAGGCATGACCCATAGGGAGGACGTAGTCGGCGAAGAAAGCCGTCTCGTTCCAAGTAGGGGTTAGAGCCACGTGGCATCCAACCGACTCCTTGTTCTGCAGCATCTCGATCCAAGAGAACCCATCCGGGTAGGTCCAAACTGGATTGAAAACCCTTGTGAAGTAAACGTCCATAGAGCCCCTGCCGTCCTTGACCAGGTGAGGTAGGATGTGACTCATCTCGTAGTGGGACAGGGTGTACTCAGGAGGGAAGTGCAACTCGTTCCATCCATCTGGGTCCGGAGGGTCGTCGAACAGGTCCGGCTTGTACTTCGACCACGAGTTGGGTGAAGTCCCGCCCTCGGTCCCGACGCTCCCTGTCAGGACGTTAAGCAGATGCAGGGTCCTGCTGACTTGCCAGCCACCGAGATTACCTATGGCGGCAGCCCTCCAAACATGTGTCGCTAGCTTGCTTCCTGAGTTTGCTACGATTTCTCCGACCTCTATGACTTGCTCAATGGGGATCCTGCACTCCTTCGCAGCGAACTCGGGCGTGTACTGTGCGTACTCTTCTCTTAGTAGTTCGATGAAGCGGTCGAACTCCAGTGGCTCTCCCGGATGATCGGCCTCCAACCACTCCTCCCAGTTCACCCAGTTCTCAACGAAGTCCCTGTCGAACAGGCCTCGTTCCAGAATCATGCTCGCCCATGAGAGGAAAAGGGCAGATTCGGATCCGGGCCAAGTCGGTAGCCAATGATCTGCCATCGCCGCTGTGTTGGAGAGCCTTGGGTCAATTACGATGAGCTTAGCACCATCCATCATTCCCTCGAGAATCCTCTGTGCATGTGGGTTGAAGTAGTGACCCGTCTCCAAATGGGAGGAAGTTAGTAAGATCACCTTGGCGTTGGCGTGATCGGGTGATGGCCTATCGTGACGATGCCAGAGTGAGTAGCCGGTCCTTGCTCCTGCGGAGCATATGTTTGTGTGGCTATTGTGGCCATCCACCCCCCATGCCTTCAGAATCCTGTTGGTGTACCCCTCGTGCCCAGGGCGTCCGACGTGATACACCACTCTGTCCTTGGCCCCTGTCTTCAGGGATTCACGAATCTTTGTGGAGATCTCGTCCAATGCCACTTCCCAGGAAATCCTCTCCCAACCTCCCTCTCCCCTGGGGCCCACCCTCCTCATTGGGTGGAGTATCCTCTCCGTGTCATTGATCTGGTTAATTGTGGCAGGGCCCTTGGCACAGTTCCTCCCCCTGCTCCCAGGGTGATGGGGGTTCCCTTCGAACTTCGATACCTTCCCCGAGTCCTTGTCGACATAGGCGAGAAGGCCACAGGCCGACTCGCAGTTGAAGCAGGTCGTCGGAATCAGTGAGTACCGTTTCTCGATCATCTTTGGCCACTCATTGGCATCAAGCTCCACGTGATCGTGCCACTCATTCGGTTCGGGGAAAGCCCTCAGTGGGCCATTCGCCCCCTCAGCATCTCGTCTGTCCAGATTGGGAATTATTCGAAGGCGCTGTGCCACTTTCTCGATGAACGTCTTTCCCAACCTATCACCTCACAACAACGGCTCCATCTGCGGCCTCACGACCAAGTGATTGTCATGGGCAAGAATCCCTAACAGAACCACTCCACCTACTATGAAGGAGAGCGGTTCCATCAATACAAGGGGGAAGAAAACTGCAGCCCCTATGGCCACGGTCTCGACTAGGAACTTCGCAGGCAGTAGGGAATCTTCTGACCAAGATCTGCCCTTTGCCTGCATCAAGAGCCAAGCCGTGTACACCCCAGTGAGTAAGGCCAGGGGCAATCCAGCAATTGCCAGGTACGAAAGAAATGTCCGATCAAGGTCCAGTATTATCACTGCCACACTTAGGGCTAACACTCCACCATATCCAGAGAGGATGTACGCCCCCCTGACTAGCCAAGAGTCCCAATTAGGACGAAGCATCACGTAGAGGAACCTCTCTGGTCTGTCAAGATCAATAACAAGGAGCAATCCAGTAAGTGCGAGGAAAACTACCCCAATTGCCAGGGTCATCGCCCACAGTCCATCACTCATCTCAACCAGTCCAGAAAGCATTGCTAGTACTGCTACTACATATGTTCCTGCTGCTATCCCCTTTGTCCAGATGTAAGCTGACACTTCCCAACCCCACAGGACTCCCTTGCTCGGCTGATCGTAACTCCTCTTGGCCTCGCCTGTTTCGTTCGCTAGCCTATCCATCACATCTCTGATGATTGCCTGGTCTCTAGGGGCGGACTGCTTCGCCTTCTTCTCCAGAGCCAGTTGCACAATCATAGATTTGGTATCGGCACCACCCAGTCGACTCTCTGCGTACTTTGCAAAGTGCCCGACGCCGAAGGCCTGCTCTGTCCACATGCCAGCCCCCGTCACATCTGTAGCGGATGGGTCAAGCATCTCCTCGCTAGCATCAATGTAGTACAAGTTGGGAACCGCACCTGACTGGGGCTTCCTCACCGTTGTTTCGTGGGAAGCTACAAGATTGGAAATTGCCGAGTTGGGGTCATCCAGGTCTCCTGAGACTATGGATTCCGTTGGGCAAACGATTACGCAGGCAGGTTCGTAGGAGTGCTCGATCCTGTGAGCGCAATAGTTGCACTTAGCAGCAGTTCCCTTGTTGGGGTCGATGTACAGGGCGTCGTAAGGGCACGCTTGCATGCACGACTTGCATCCTATGCACCTCTCATCATCGAAATCGACTATCCCATCAGACCTCGTGAATAGCGCTGTAGTAGGGCAGATTGTAGTACATGGGGAATCCTCGCAATGGTTGCACCGATGGACGCTGAATTCTCTGGTGGAGTCCGGATATGTCCCCTTCTCGATGTACTTGACATGGGTCCTGTTTACCCCGATTGGGATATCGTGCTCTGACTTGCAGGCTACGGTGCAAGCGTGGCAGCCGATACAAGTCTTGTTGTTTATCACGAATCCGTAGTTCGTCACTATTGCTGCGACAAGGCTTCGACGCAAAATGGTTCTGTGTCACCCAAGGAGAATTCCCAGGATGGCTCCCCCAGCTAGCCATGCACCCGCCATTGAACCGAGATTCCCTAGGAACGTGACCATCAGCACCCTACCGACACGATTTTTCCAGAAAAGAGACACCTCGTCAAGGACCAGGAAGTCCTTTGCGTCCTTCCCTGTCGGTGAGGCCACCTTCAGCTGCGTGTATCCAGCGAACCATCCAGCTGCAAGTGTGGGATTGAGGGATGTGATTGGCGATGCAATAGCACCTACTAGTATGGAGAGCGGGTGACCCCTTGCAATGAGGACTCCAATTCCGGCTAGGAGGGCATTGAGTAGGAGCCAAGTCTGAGCCGTCTGCTTTAGAGCCCCCATCTCGCCATTTGCAACCATCCAAGCCACAGCACCAAAGAGGAATATTGGGATTGCCGCCATCAGCAGTCTCGGCCAAATTGACTTGATGGGTTCCTTGCTAAGTTCTGCCAGTCTTGACGTCGTTTCCATCGCAGGCTCCCTCAGATTGTGTACAACTCCACTAATGTGACCTGCACCGATAACGGCCAGCACCTTGCCCTTTCCTCGAATCTGCTGTATCCTTCCCGCTAGGAATGAATCTCGCTCGTCAATCAGGACCTCTCCTGCCCCGGGGGCAATTTCTCTGGCATCTTCCATCATGCTACTGAGGAGATCCGAGTCTCCAAGCATCTCGTCTATGGACAACTCATCATCATCCTCTTCCCATAGGAGGGCGTTCAGTATTCTCCATTTCTCGATAATTCCCATCTTCCTCCACGCTCTCCTGAGTGTGACAACGACGTCCCTGTCGATCATTTCCACCGGAACCCCCGAATCCTCAGCAGCATTTACCGCAGCCAGGAGCTCGGCTCCAGGTTTCTCTCCCGATGAAACCCCCATCCTCCTCTGCTGCGCTGCAAGTGCAGATTGGAGGAGAATCATTGCCGACCTTCCTTCTTTGATTATTTTCAGAAGGTCTTCAGAATCTAGAGAGTCTGGTTTTGTCAATGCTGCCATTCTCGACGGGCAGAGTTCCACTGCCACCAAATCCGGCCCCCATTCTTCGATTTGATTGCGCACTAGCTCCACCGATTCGCTACTGACGTGGGCCGTTCCCAAAAGCCTCAGATTCTCATCTATCTCGATGATGTTCTTGCTCCCCTCGGACATCTTCTCATCTCACCGCCTTCATCGCTGCGAAAGTATCCGAATGTTCTGTGACGTCATGGACTCTGACAATGTCTACTTCTTTCTGCAAGGACATTGCAGCAATTCCCAGCGAACCAGCTAGTCTGTCATCACTCATCTCACGACCGAGGAGGTCCCGAAACATGCTCTTCCTGCTAACCCCCCACATTAGTCCCATTTGACTATCTGGCACTATCTCCCTCCCCGAAGATAGCAGAGCCAGATTGTTTTCCAGATTCTTCCCGAAGCCTATACCCGGGTCAACAACTATTCGAGAGGGCATAACTCCTGCTTCTATTAGGCGGCTTGTGGCTCCGTCTAAGTATGATCTGACCTCATTCACTACGTCCTCATAATGGGGGTCGTCTTGCATGTTCTCAGGGAGTCCTTGCATGTGCATCAAGCAAACTGGACATCCGTGCTCGACTACCACATCTAGCATCTCAGGGTCGCTCATTGAAGAGACATCATTCACCATATCAGCTCCGATTTCCAGAGCCCGACGCGCAACCTCGGCCCTTCGCGTGTCCACAGATATACACACATCCGGAAGCTCAGCCCTGATGCCCTCTATCGCTGGAACAACTCTGTCTAACTCGTCTACGACCGACACTGGCTTCGCCCCTGGTCTTGTCGACTCACCTCCGACGTCAATCCATTCTGCGCCATCTGCAGCCATACTAGATGCCGTGGCTATTGCTTGATTCTTGTTTGCCGACCTAGAATCGGGATGGAACGAGTCCGGAGTGATGTTAACAACCCCCATGACCCTAGGAAATCCATCATCTCGGCGATTTATCATAGGTCGCCAGTCGGCCATATGGAACTCGCAAACGACGATTGCTTTATGATGTGACGGAGGGGCAATCGGGCGATGGTTCTGGGCGAGGATGCTTCCCTAGAGGCCCCAGAGTCACAAACTAATCTAGACTCTGATGAATCTCATGACCCCGAGACTCTATTCATCCTCGACTCAATTGTTCAGAGGCTAAAACCTCGTGATGCCCACCATGTTAGGGATATGATTACCGAACGCGCCAGGGCCTCCGGTGCTCTATTCATTTCTAGTGCGCTCTGGTGGTGGATCGCAATTAGCGAAGGCGGTCAAGAGATTAATGACGCACAAATTCCCGACTCAACTCTAGGATCATTCGACTACGTAACTGTGAGTCTCCTGATTCCCGCACTCGTCGCTACCGCGACTCTTTTCACAGGCATTGGGAGGGAGAGGGGGAATGCGACAATGTCCCAGATTGGTGGAGGGCTAGGGGTCCTCGCAGCGTTCTACATCATCGAGCCAGCAATGATGAGCTACGGGGAGCTGGAGGGGGATGCTCTATTCGCATCCGGCAGAGTTCTTGTTCTTGCGGTGATGGTGGGCTTTGCTTCTCACATGATGTTCGATGCCCTCCTCCTCCAATGGGTCAGAGCTAGCATGCTGAACATGGGGGTCGACGTTTTCCCGTCCCCTGGAAACGAACCTCTCGAGGGTCATGCTGATGAGGCACCCCCTTACGCATGAGGCATGAGTCACGAGGTACCGCCAAGGCTGTCAGTTCTTCGATTGGGACATCGTCGTGACAGGGACAAGCGCATCACATCTCACTTGGGCCTGACTGCTAGGGCATTCGGTGCTGACGAGGTCATTCTTGCAGGAGAAAGAGACCCTTCTGCATTGGAGACTTGGGATTCTGTGACGGGCCGTTTCGGTGGCGAATTCATGAGTAGGTTCGAAGAGAGTCCAATGTCTTGGCTCAGGAAGGTATCTAAGTCCGGAGAAGTAACGATTGTCCATCTCACGATGTATGGCCGTCCTTGGAGGGAATCAATCCCATCTATCCCAACAGATAAGCCAGCATTGGTAGTAGTGGGCGGCACTAAGGTTCCTGCCGAGGTTTACCATCTGGCTGATTACAACATCTCAATAGGCAATCAGCCTCACTCAGAAGTGGCTGCTCTTGCTATATTCCTAGACTCTTTGATAGGACCTTTCGATGAGGGATCGAAGTTCTCAGGGGCTAAGATGAAAGTCATCCCATCGGCTGAGGGAAAGGTTGTGGTCAACGATGACGAAGAGTGAATTTGTGACAACGGGAAATCCGATTTCCTGTCAACCATTAAGAATCGTACTTGGGCAGCGTTGCTGATGTCGGAGAGTCCAGCAGTCGGGGGCTTCTGTCCCGGCGCCGGTATTCGAGGTGTTGATTCCCCTCCAACCTTCTCCGATGCTGCAGATTTAATTCTCGATTCTGGACGCTCAGAGCAACCTAGCGGCTCTAAGGGGATTCTACTACTAGCCGATGGGACGCGCTTCGAGGGACGCCTCTTTGGGTCCGAGGCAATTGCAGAGGGGGAGCTGGTATTCACTACTGGGATGTGTGGTTATCAAGAGAGCCTTACCGATCCATCCTTCGCTGGGCAGGTTCTAACTTTCACCTACCCGCTACTCGGAAACTACGGGGTCCACCCCGGAGTCTCGGAGTCTTCTTCGGTTCACCCTAGAGGGGTGGTATGCAAGGAGCACATGGCATATCCCGACCATCGTGACTCTGTTGGCAGTGTGCATGACCTGTTGGTCACCCACAACGTCCCCGGGATAGAGGGAATCGATACGCGAACTCTAACCAGGAGGGTCAGGGAGCACGGAACCCTACTTTGCGTATTCGGCCCCGCTGAACGGGCCGAGGAAATGGAGACAATTCTGGAGGAGATGGTTACTCCGGACGCGGAAGATTTGGTCGCTCAAGTTACCTGCGAAGCACCTAAGCTGCTCAATCCCGGAGCCGAGGATGAGGATGGCCTCTCCCTGCCGCGCCTAGCCGCAATCGACTGTGGTGTCAAGCACAACATCCTGAGGGAGCTATGCACTAGGTTCGAGGTAGTTTGGTGTCCTGCTGACATGTCTCTTGAGGAAATTTCTCGCGATTGGGCCCCTGATGCCCTCTTTGCCTCTAATGGGCCCGGAGACCCAGCCCATCCCGGAGCAGCAACCGATGCGAGGAGGACGTTGGCAGCTGCCGTCAGACAGGGGATGCCAGTGATGGGGATATGCCTAGGACACCAGTTAATGGGGCTAGCAGCTGGGTTGAGGACATACAAACTGCGATACGGTCACAGAGGCTCCAATCAACCAGTGATGGACTTGGAGACGGGGAGGGTCCACATCACAAGCCAGAACCACGGATTCGCAGTCGAAGATCCGGTTCAAGGAATGCTAGCACCCCACCCTAGCAGAGCCTGCTCCGAAGCTAGTGACAACATCCTAGGGGCTGAGTTCAGGGTTCGGCACGTCAACTCTAACGACGGGACAGTAGAGGGGCTTGACCTGTTGGATAAACCCGCATTCACCATTCAATTCCATCCTGAGGCTTGCCCAGGGCCCCATGACGCCTCACCCCTCTTCGACAGGTTCCAGCAAATTGTTGCGGAGCATCTAGGTATGGCAGAGGCAGAACTAGTTAGCAATGAAGGGGGTTCATGATGCCTCGTCGTGACGACTTGAAGAGGGTCCTAATCCTTGGTAGCGGCCCGATTAGGATTGGACAGGCAGCAGAATTCGATTTCTCAGGATCACAGGCCTGTCGAGCTCTTCGATCCGATGGATACGAAGTCATCCTAGTCAACTCAAACCCAGCTACGATTCAGAATGACCCTGAGATGGCCGACAGGATATACATCGAACCCTTGCTGCCAGAGGTAGTCAAGAGAATAATGGAGTTGGAGAAACCGGATGCCCTTCTAGCAGGCATGGGTGGTCAGACTGCTCTGAACATAGCCTCTGCACTTGCCAAGGACGGTACTCTAGATGAGTTGGGGGTAGAGCTGATTGGATGCAATCTTGCTGCAATAGATGAGGCAGAGGATAGAGACCTGTTCAAGAGGGTGTGCGAGGAGATCAATCTGCCAGTTTGTAAGGCGATGGCATGCAAATCGATCGAGGAGGTCATTGCAGCCGCCGAGGAACTTGGGTCTTTCCCATTGCTTATCAGGCCAGCTTTCACCCTCGGTGGCCTCGGCGGGGGCACTGCATTCAACATGGGTGAATTGGTGGAGATTGCCAGCCAAGGTATTCTGCATTCCGCAATTGGTCAGGTCCTCATTGAAGAGAGTATTCTAGGCTGGCAAGAGCACGAGTATGAGGTGATGAGAGACAGTTCTGACAATGCAATCATCGTTTGCACCATGGAGAACATCGATCCGATGGGCGTGCACACAGGTGAATCCATCGTTGTGGCCCCACAGCAGACGCTTTCCGATCGTGACCACCAGGGTCTGCGGAATTCGGCTCTAAAGCTGATCAGGAGGCTCAATATCAAGGGAGGCTGCAACGTCCAATTCGCAGTAGAGCAGTCCACAGGTGACTACAGGGTCATAGAGGTGAACCCACGAGTCTCCCGTTCCTCTGCATTGGCATCGAAGGCCACCGGCTACCCAATAGCAAGGATGGCCGCGCTGATTGCAGTTGGTTACACACTGGATGAGCTCCCCAACCCGATTACCGGGGATGGAACCACGGCTGCATTCGAACCCACCCTGGACTATTGCGTAGTCAAAATTCCTCGCTGGCCGTTCGACAAGTTCAGGACTGCAGACAGGAGTCTTGGAACCTCAATGAAGTCGACCGGCGAAGTAATGGCAATCGGCCGTTCCTTTGAGGAGGCCTGCCTCAAGGCATGGGCTAGCCTAGAGTATGACAAACCCCATCCACGCCCTTTGACGATGTCCGACGCATCGGATGGCGAGACAATGGACGAAAGAGCCTCGGAGATGCTTCCCACAGCGCTTCACGAGGACTGGCTCCGCATTCCTACCGACAGGAGGCTGGGGGCAGTCATTGAGGCATTCCGGAGGGGTTACTCGATAGAGGACGTCAGGGACCTGACAGGGGGGATCACGAGGTGGTTCCTTAGAAGGTTCGAGAGGATAGCGGCAATCGAGACTGAGATTCGAGCAGCTGGAGAGATTGGGATGCGACCAGCTGGAATTCCACAGTCCGAGATGCGGTCTTGGAAGGGCGCCGGATTCACTTATTTACACATCGCAGATGCGCTTTGTGGCTTTCCTGCGAGTGGTTTCAAGAACCTCCCGACCGGGCAAGACGAAACCGCTGTAAGGTTGCGAAGGCACGAGCTTAGTGTCCATCCACGGTACCGTATGGTCGACTCATGCGCTGCAGAGTTCGCTGCAGTGACACCATACTACTACTCGACGTATGAGGGCGGCTCGGCTGAGTCCGGAGTGGACTACGTGCCCGGTCTCGCTTCTTCTGTGAAGCAAAGGATTGCAGTAGTCGGTTCTGGCCCTATTCGAATTGGCCAGGGAATAGAGTTCGACTACGGATGCGTGCATGCTGCCGGTGCAATTCAGGACCTCGGCCATGAGGCCATAATAATCAACAACAACCCAGAGACTGTCTCTACTGACTTCGATACGAGCGACAGGCTGTACTTCGACCCACTCACTCTAGAGGCTGTCTCGGAGATGCTTCTCCGGGAAGACGCACATGGGATTCTCCTCCAGTTTGGTGGACAAACAGCAATCAATCTCGCTCTCCCTCTTGTCAACGAACTACCACACCTTTCCACTATGGGTCTTGAACTTGTGATGGAGGGGACATCCCCCGAGTCAGTCGACGAGGCCAGCGATCGAGAGAGGTTCGAAGAGTTCTCTCTGAGGTGTGGCCTGAGGATGCCTGACGGAGCAACTGCGACAACTCCAGAGGGAGTGAGACATGCTGCTAACGAGATTGGTTATCCTGTACTAGTTCGCCCCTCCTACGTACTTGGTGGGAGGGGGATGGAAATACTGGCCAACTACAAGCAGTTGGAGTCTTACATGAGGGATGCATACCTATCATCAGACAGGCCCCTGTTGATCGACAAGTACCTCGGAAATGCCATGGAGCTCGATGTGGACGCGGTTTGTGATGGCGAAGAGGTTCTCATCGGGGCAATAATGGAGCATCTCGAGGAAGCGGGAATACACTCCGGCGACTCCACTTGCTTCATCCCTCCACAGAATGTCCCTGATGATATCCTGGAGCAGGTCGAAGAATGGACGAAGGTGATTGGCCTTGAACTCGGAATTCGTGGATGCTACAACATCCAGTTCGCTATACATGATGGTCTACTGTACGTGCTTGAAGTAAATCCTCGAGGTTCACGTACATTCCCCTTCGTAGCTAAGTCTACAGGAATTCCACTAGCACGGATTGCAGCTAGGGTGGCCCTCGGGGAGAGGTTGTGCGACCTTGATATCCCAGAGCCACAAACCGATGCAGTGTGTGTGAAGGCACCGGTATTTCCCTTCATCAAGCTGAGGGGTTTGGACCCAGCCCCAGGTCCAGAGATGAAGTCAACTGGAGAGGTCATGGGGTCTCACATAAGGGCATCAGCAGCATATCTGAAGGCTAGACTGGCAACGGAAATACCCGTACCCACCGAAGGAGGGGTGTACATTACCGTGAAGGATGAAGACAAGTACTCTATGATTCCATTAGCCGAGAGCCTCCAGAAGATCGGTTTTACGATTTTTGCCACCAGGGGTACCTCTCGGGTTCTCCGAGGCGTCGGAGGGCTTGAGGTGGAGACTTGCTACAGGATCGCTGAGGGACGATCTCCCGATGCCCTTGACTTGATGCGCCAGGGCAAGATCAATCTCGTCATCAATACGCCCAGATCAACTGGTGGCGCTGTCCTAGATGGGAACATGATGAGGAGGCTTGCCGTGGAACTCAACATTCCTTTCGTTACCACCATGGCAGGGGCACGTATGGAGGTAGAGGCGATCAAGGAGGCCCTCCAAGGGATCCCAGAGCCTAGGCTTCTGGAAATTAAATCACTCAACTAGAAGAATATGGAATCCCTATCCCCGATTTCAATCGGATAGGAGTGTAGCCCCAGTTTCAGTTCGAATTAACCGCCCGTCCTTTTTGGTGTGGACTGCCATCACGGCCTCCCTTGATCCGTCGGGGAAGCCCATCACCGAGTGCTCGACTAGGATTTCGTCGTTCTCATAGATACATCTCGGTTCGTTGATCAAAACTTCCGAATTAGCCATCATGCTAGCCATCATTTCGCTCATCTGAATCTTGTCCATAGTGGTGCCAGTTTGGTGTCTGACGAATTCGTAATCATCGTGAAGAATCCCCACATAGTGCGTTGCATCCCTCTCTTCTATTGCCTTCATAAGTAGCTCGTAAACTCCCATGCAATTCCGTCCAAGAGGTAGGATTTGAGTGTTTTCTAGTCAAAATCACTAGAGAATAAAGAAACCAATCAGAAGGATAGGGATGAGGGGGAAGGCAGTTACTAGGTCTTCCACCGGGTCTACCATGTTCTGGTTCTCCTTGTAGTAGATGAAGGCGGGTGGGTAGAACATTGTTGTCAGGAGTAAGATTGCCCACCACGGGAAACCCCCGTGGACACCTTCCCATTCGGACATCGCCTTAACGAACCATTCGCCAAGAGATAGGACGCTACTTACTAGGATGTAGAATATGGACATCGCAACCCCATGTAGGGCCACGATGTACATCTTCTCCTTCCCCACTCTATGCACTCCCTAGGAGGGTCAGAACACTCTCCTTGTCCATTTCGCAGAGAAGTGAGGAAGCCTTTGGTCCGAAACTCCTTCCGATTAAGGCCCAATATATCGAGGCATACCCTTCCCTTCTGGATATCCCTGCAGATTCGCAAGCATTCGAGATGGCTTCGCTGATTTGATCATCCCGCCAATCGCATTCGGAGAGGAGCGAGGAAAGCACCGATAGGAAACCCATGCCCTCCTCGCCAATCCCCTCCCTCGCCTCATCGCTCAGCTCCATTCGAATCTCAAGCTTGGCACCTTCAGGGAAGTGAGGGCCATCAATCCAGATCCTCATCCTCGCGAGTCGGACCACCAGTGATCCCCTCGGCTCACCTTGGATGTGTCCAGACCTGTTCAGCGATTTCCATACGTCTGCATCTGAGGCCTTGATCTGTGCGAGCATTGAGAGGTGCCTGAAGGAGACGCCTCCAAACGAGTCACTAGGGTTGGCACCAGCCTCTACCTGGCTGAGCCTTATTGCGCCACTCTGAGTCTGCGCTGCTACCAACTGTCGTTTCGTCATCCCTTCTTCATCGGCAATCGGGTTCGACACCAACCTCTCATACTCGTCCGCAGTTTGGAAAAGCGAACTCCCCGTGTCGAACTCGATGTGGCGATTGATTTTGCTCCTTGCTATCACATAGCGTAGTATCTCGGGAGGAACCAGTGAGAGAGCCTCCATTGGCCCAATTGTGAGGCCAGTAGAGCTGGACATCGGCCCCATTCCCTTCAGTTGAATCCACTCGTAGACTATTTTGTCCGGAGGTTCCCCTCCGAGAAGTTTGCATATTGGGATGCCAGTGTCATAGCTCCCACCAGCAGCACCATGGTCCTTGCCCGCTGGCTCGCAGGTGATGCCATGGATGGCCCATCTGGCCGCCCAATCGATTCTCCATGGCATTTTCCCCTCTCCCTTTCGGATATCTGACGTCCCTTCCACCCCAAGAGAGTCAATCCAGTGAACGAATGGCTTCTCATAGCCCGTGACAGTCACGCCATCGAGGCTCCCATCCGAGCCCATTGGATTGAACGGGAACCAGTCATCAGCAAGCTCCCTACCGGAAATTTCCTGGATGATGCCCCTGATTTCTTCCTTCTTCGATATTGCCGTGTCGATGTATTCGGCGAACCCACCCGATTCGTAGGTCTCGTGATTCATCACCACCTCTGGGTGAACACCGATTTGCTCCAGAGCATTCAGGAATGGCCCTAGGAAGTGATCAGCATATGTGCCACTACCATCGCTAGGTTTCCCATCTGAACCCGGTGCAGGTATGTACGCAAGTGGGTGGCCGATGTAACTCTCATATTCTGGCGATAGGAAGTCGTATACCCTCCTCAGGGGGTCCATTGAGTCTACGATGAAGATATATTTCGACTCGATCCCAGCGTCAAGGCAGGCTCTGTGAATCATTTCTGCTGAGAGTATCTCCCTCAGGTGACCAATGTGGAACTCTCCAGATGGAGTAATTCCAGATGCTGAGACCTGCTCCCCTCCACGCCCCATGAGCCTTTGTGCGGTGTAATCCGCCCAGTGCATGTGTCACCTCAGACCGTCGCTGCTCTAATCAGCGCCCTCAATGGCACCCCTTCGACGTCATCGTCCCAGGACTTGTTCACAAGGACAATGCACATTTTGACATCGGCCCCTGCAGCACTGAGGCTGGATGCAGTTTTCTTCATGGTAGTGCCTGAGGAGTATACGTCATCGACAATGATTACCCTCTTGCCCTCGATACTGGCGTAGACTTCCGAAAGATGCCCACCGGCATCCTCGCTAATGCTCCTTACCACGGCCATCTCAAGATCCAGAGTCGATGAGATTGCTTGAGCGAAAGCGATTCCATTGATGCTGACGCCGACTATCGTGTCGATTTCGTCCCCCACGGTCTCATCGATGATGTCACAGAAAATGTATGACACTGCCTCGATCCGATCTCCCTTGACGGCAATAGACCTCCATCCGACCTTCACGTCAAGTGGTTTGTCTTCTACCTCGTAATCGCTGGCAGAGAGCCACTGGACCGTGGTCTGTGACAACGACAGCTCATCCGCTATTTGCTGAGTGTTGAGTCCGTTCGATCTGAACTCTTCAACCTTAGACCGCAGTTCATCAACACTTAGGTGCATCAGTCGATGCCAGCGTTAGAGTGCTATCAATCCACCGGGAGTATTCTACGGTGCCCGCTGTATTTTCCATATTCAGAACCTACCGGTGCTGCCGAAGCCTCCCTCGCCTCTCTCGGTATCTCCGAGTTTATCGATTTCAACTTCGGAGAATTGAACATTGGGTATTGGTGATATCACTAGTTGAGCAATCCGCTCCCCGGATTTCACCTTGTAAGAATCGCCATCCCCTATCCATGTCATTAGTACGAACAGCTCGCCCCTGTAATCCGCATCAATAGTTCCAATGCTATGGGGTAGGATGAGTCCTTTCGAGCCTAGTGATGACCTGGCTCTCACTTGTCCCTCGTAACCCTCTGGAATCGCAACCCTGAGCCCAGTCCTAACCTTAACGCTAGAACGGAAACTAACAACAGTTTCCTCCAAACAGTACAAGTCCCAACCGGCAGCATGGGCGCTTCCCTTCGTGGGAATCCTAGCATTGGGTTCCGTCTTGGCAATCTTCACTATGGGCGGTTCATCCACATGTTACCGAGTTAGAACCGGTCCTTGACCGTTCCCAAAACTCCCGGTGGGGTGAAAAGCCCCCCTATTCTCCCATGGTCGTGACCAACCGCGGATACGAGGACCTCTTAGACCGTGCAAGAGAGAGGATACCGAAGGATATCAGCGAGCGTTCAAGGTGGACGATGCCTCAACCAGATATCATGATTGAGGGAAGTCAGACTATTCTCCGGAACTTCTCAGAGATTGTCGATGCGATGGATAGGGATGCCAACCACGTTTTCCAGTATTTGCTCAACGAGCTCGGGACTTCCGGAAGCAGAGAGCAAGTCCGAATCATGCTCAAGGGTAAGGTCCCTCCAAAGAGAATCAAAGAGAAGATTGTCTCGTACGTCAAGACGTACATCCTATGTGGCGAGTGTAAAGCCCCCGATACAAGGTTCATTCGCGAGGGTCGGACTACCCTTCTGAAATGTCAGGCATGCGGCGCAACAAGGCCAGTTCGATTGTAGTCACTTCGGTGAGAAATCCAGCAGAACCTTGCCGCGGTTCTTCCTGTTATGTATGTGCATCTGAGCTTCGGCTACTTTCTCGAATCGCCAAACTGAATCAATCACCGGATCTATCTTCCCTTCTTGTAGCATCCCGGACAACGAAGCGAGATGTCCCTTGAAGATCGAATCGTCCTCTAGGAGCCCCATATGGACTCCGAAAACTGCCTTGTTCGAGCTCATTAGCCCGAGGGGGTCGAATCGAGGCATCCCCCACCACATTCTTAATTCCGAAAGTCGAGATCTCTTCTGCCCCTTCACAGCTGCAGATGCCCCGAAGTAATACAGCTTGCCCCCTTTCCTAAGAGACTTGTATGAGCGTAGTAGATGACTCCCTCCGACTGGGTCAATGGCATGGTGCACCCCCCTTCCACCTGTCATTTCATTGCAGACTTTCACGAAGTCCTCTTTCTCCCTATCGACGAACCTCATACCTAATGATTCGACGAAATCCTTCTTGGAGGCTGAAGCAGTTCCCACTACTAATGAAGCACCGAAGGCTTCGCATATCTGTGATACTGCAGTACCTACTCCACCAGCAGCGTGATGGACCAGAACCGTTTCTCCCTCGGAGATCATACCAAGATGTACCAGCATGTGGAAAGCGGTGCCATAGGTAACTGGAATCGCAGCCGCTTGGTCGAAGGAGACCGAGTCTGGAATCGGAACTACTCTTCTAGCATCCAGGCAGACCATCTCGGAATAACCCCCGAATCCAGTCATTGCGAGTACTCTGTCTCCTTTCTTTACGGAATCTACTCCCTCTCCAAGTCCAATCACTACTCCAGCTGCCTCATAACCTGGGGTGAATGGGAAGTCAGGACTCGAACCATAGAGGCCCTGCCTCATCATCAGATCTGCAAAATTCACCCCTGCTCTGTGTATACTGACGCAGACCTGGCCACTCTTTGGCACTGGGTCTTGCTCTTCCACAATCTGGATTGTTTCGATACCCCCGGCCCTTGGATACACAACTCTCTTCATCAACACCCACCTCGCTACTAATTATTCCCAAATTCTCCAGTCCCTATGGCAGGTAGGATCTAATTTCTTCGAGTCCCTTCTTGTTCTTTGATGGTATCTCCTCTGGGTATCCTATCTTAATGAAACCAATAATTCGCTCTTCGATAGGCGATGCTCCTATCGCGCAATAAGCAGCTTCTGAGCGAGTAATCGCTCCTGTGCTCCACTGGGAACCAACTCCATTGCCCCAGAGTGACAGAATTAGATTGTGTGTTGCGCATACCGTTGCCGCATAGTCCTCTTCTTGCCTGAAGAGATCCCCCGGACTCAGTGAGCTAGTGACGCTAATTAGTACAGGAGGTGATAGAATCTTATCGACGGCCTTGGCCACTCCTGCTTCAGGAACTTCTCCCTTAGGGGATTTCTTCATGGCTAGGATCTTGACCTCTGGGATGAGTTTGGTTCGGGCATCATCCCCCATTACGTAGAATTTCCACGGATGGGTATTCTTGTGGCATGGGGCATTTCTTGCAGCCTCAAAGGCCAACTCTAGGATATTATCATCCACTTTCTCGTCTCTGTACCTGTATATTGTTCGCCTCGAGGTGAGCACATTCTGGAAAACGCTCATTTTTCTCACCGTTCGATTTCATCGAACTTGGAAGCCAAGACAAAGTCCGACTCGGTGAGGCCGTCAATCTTGTGAGTGAAAATTACAGCGACTAGCTTCCCCCATCCAAGCTCAAAGTCAGCGTGATGGGATTGTTCTTCGCAAATTGCACCCAGTGCGTTGGTAAATTCGAGAGCAGAGACAAAGTCGGGAAACCCCCAGGCTCGAGTAAGGTGATGGTTTTCCACTAACCCCCAGTCTTCATGAATCTGCACAAGGAATGCAGCAGACTCCTCTTCGCTGAGTGGGGGGGCCCCTCCTTCACAGGGGATACAGTTCATTGCTGAAAGCCTATCCAAGTTGTCACCCCCATGACAGGTTGTTTCCGTGACCTTCACTGGTCTTCTCTGCCATCTCGTGGACCTCAGATCTTCTCTTCATGTCGTCTTTCTCGAATTTTAGGAGCTCCTCATCCTCGATGTATGTTCTTCTCAGGTGCGTTACAAGTCTGACTTCGACAATCGCATCCCGTGAAATTGACCTGAATTCTCCGTCCTCATCCAGAATATCTATCGACGAACTCCTCCCTCCTACCATCATTCCACGAACACATGGGTCTCTGTCATCGGGGAGCATCCTCCGGTCTAGTAGCATCTCAACCAAGTCATCCTTCCTTAGGCCATACTTCCTGTCCAACAGAGGGCCATGGAAGACATCACCAAGTTCTTCTAGGCTCGGGGCCCCATAATCCTCGAAGAAACCAGCAGCCCAAGGCGGCAGGTCTACAATTTTCTCATCTCTTGTTGCGTCGGACACACACCCTCGTTTCGGCAGTCATAGAAAAACCAGCGGGTCGACTATGCCTGCTAATTCCCCTCATGCTTTGCTAATGATTGAAGTGCAATACCGTGGCGGAGTCGACGGAGGTAGTTGCTTGGCATCGGTTGAATGGAGGTCGATTCCGACCGTTCTTTATCCCCAGGAGATCCTTGACAAGGCATTTGGAAGGGCGAGCAGTCAGGCGGATCTGGTCGAGGATCCAGACAAGTACCACAGGGTTAGGAAGCAGATGAGCCGGATGGTCCAGTCCGCCTGCGACGTCGCTACTAAGACTCTCAATTCGTATGTGGGCCGATGGCCAAGCCTGAATGCACTATCTGAGTTCGACCAAGCCCTTGTTGACGCAGCAGTTGGTTGTGACGACTACAAGAAGAACTTGGCGTCATTGCAATGGGCCGCTGAGAGGTCTCAGAGGATTTCTGGAGAGGCCCAGTCAAAGATTCTAAGACTCAGAGAAATCGATGGATTCCACAAGGCAAGGAGGCACGCATATGGTCGATTGGCTTCTATTATCGATCAGATTTCACCCCAGATATTGTGGTTGGGAGAAGCCAGAGATGTTCTGCGAAAACTCCCTTCTACTGACCCTCTGGAGCCGTGTATCGTGGTCGCAGGCTCCCCCAACGTGGGAAAATCCGCACTAATCGGGGCCCTTTCAAGCGGGGAGCCACAGGTCGCATCTTACCCATTTACTACCAAACAACTGCATTTGGGTCACTTCACACATCGGCGCAGGGTGTATCAGATGGTAGATACCCCTGGCCTTCTCGATAGACCAATGTTGGAGAGGAATCAGATTGAGATGCAAGCCATTGCCGCTTTGGAGCATCTAGGTGATGTCCTCCTGTTCTTGATTGACTGGACTGATGAATCTACTACTCCGATTTCTGAGCAGGAGCGACTACTGGAGGAGGTTCGGGGCCTGTTATCGGATAGGAGGGTCCTCGTGGTCTCTACAAAGTCGGATCTCTTAGAGGACGATGTTGGGGAGGAAGATCATAGAATCAGCTCAATTTCCGGTGAAGGACTCGAGGAACTAAGAGCGGATCTGATCGAAATTATTGATGCGGATAGGGTGGATGACCCTCTGATTCTGCCCGAACATTGGCCCCGAGAGGATGAACGCTAGTTCAGAACAAGATTACACATGCCATGAATGGCCGCAAACGACGCAGTAGAAGTTGTGTCCTCCGTACGACTCCGCCAGCCCTGAGACATCAACCTCAGACCCGCAGTTGGGGCATTTCGTCACGCGCATATACATCCCAATACGGTTTGGTTATTCAACGATACTGAGGGCACTAACTTATTTCCCTCTTAAGCGCCTCAGCAAGTTCCTAACTGGAAAAGCCATCTCTCCAGCACCAATTAGTAACAGTGCCGAGGTCCCAGCTAGTACAATCTCCACAATATTGTCCAAGTGGACGCTTGAGGACATCTCGACTCTCTGCGAATCCAGGCCCGAACCCTCATACCCAGCAGTGACGAATCTGTAAGATCCAGGCTCGAGCCTGAAACTCATCGAACCATCGTTCTGCGGCCCTCCTGCCACGAGGAATCTTCCAATTTGCTCCTCGGTGCAGTGTGTGAGTCCAGTCGAACTGTCAGGAGGGCACTCTTCCGCCGCCGAGGCATCAACTACTCCTAACCAACCCCTATCCGGCTCCTTCCACTCGACCTCTAATGTGATTTCCAGTAGTCCGAATGCTCTTGGCACGTTCAAGTTCTCGATGGTCATTCCAACGTTGCATCCAGCATCGTCATCTGAACATGGGACGATTGGGACCTGATTTCCTGTTTCCGGGGTTTGGTAACCGACTAGGCTCAGTAATAGGATTAAAGCGCATAGTAAACCGACTAACATTGGCAGTAAGGAGAGAATTCTGACCATCATCATTTCATGCCTCCAAAATTGCTGTGATTTAACCTGACGCTCCCATGATTACTTGGAATGCTAGAAGCCCTACGAAAATCAGTATCCCAAAGTACATCAAGAAAGTGAACCTCTTCCTTGATTTCTCACGGCGCTCATACATGGAAGAGCACCCGTCATCACCACAAATTGCCGGATCACTTTCCAAGGATATCGGTTTCCAGCAAACAGAGCAATGCCTGTGTGGTTCGATGTTCACTCTCGTCTTCGATTTGTGTCCCCTCTTCGAGGCTGCAGCGTGCGCCTGCTTCGCAGTTCTCTTTGCTGCCTTCAGGATGGTGTCTTTCCTACTAGCCATTAGCCCCTCACCATTGTTCCCTCGAATTCCTCCCCCTCAAGTGACCTCTTGATTACTCGAGTATCTCTGCCGTCCAGAACATCCAAATGTAGGCCATGCTCCAATGCATCCCCAACTCCAACCGGGTCAACGACTTGGGAGGTGCCCGCCTCTACGTGCCCCGGGGGTCCGACTATTTGCTGTAATTCATCGAGTGTCAATTCATCAAATGCCTCGGCCTCTGGATTTTCTCTTGGATCTTCGGAATAGACCTTGGATACGTTTGTCGCGATGACACACTTCTCAGCCCCACTTTGTATCGCTAGCCTAATCGCAACTGCGTCAGTCGTTTGACCTGGCACCGTACCCCCCATCACAACAACATCACTGCCAACCAATTCGAGAACCGCTCCTTCGATACTCTCTGGAATCTTCTCCGAAACATTGACTCCACCATCGGAGAGTGCTTCCCTGACTATGGTCGCGTTTAGTCTCGTGGCGGCTATCCCAATCCGATCCAGGTGTGAGACATCTCCAATCAATTGTCTGGCCAATTCGATGCCCTCTCTTGCTGGAGCCCCCCCTCCAACCACTAAGGCTAACTTTGCCCCTGATTCTACTCTTGCCCCGATAACACGAACCATTTCCATCAACCAGTTGTGCCTTCCCTCGACTTCTGGCCTCAGCAAGCTCCCACCGAGCGCAACAACAACCGTCGCCATCGACCATAGGTTGGCACCCTGCCTTTCAATACGTATGCTCTACTGGCGCTGAAGGGTTGAAATGCCGCCCGTGGTGGCAAATCACGGAGGAGTGACATGGCCGATGAGATAGCACAACAACAGCGGAGGCTCCGACTCAAGAAGTCCCTGCAGGAACTCTCAAGCATGAAGGGCATGGGGACTGAGTTGGTATCGGTTGTAATCCCCCCTGACAGGATGATACATGATGTGAGGCACCACCTTAGCAATGAGGCCGGACAAGCAGCCAATATCAAGTCAAAATCGACGAAGAAGCATGTTACTGATGCTATTGAGTCGGCACTCTCCACACTAAATCGATACAAGACTCCAGGTGAGGGGGGAATAGCAATTTTCGTCGGCCATGTCATAGTAGGGAACAACAAAACAAGACTAATGTCAACCGTAATTGATGATCCACCTGAGCCATTTCCTTCGTTCAGGTATAGGTGCGACTCGACCTTTGAAGTGAGTCAGTTGGAAGAGATGCTCATCGATCGAACTTCCTATGCTCTTTTCGTAATTGATAGGTCCGAGGCGGCGTACGGTCTTGCTTCAGGAAAAAGACTCCATTGCCAGGAGCACATCACTTCACTAGTCCCTTCGAAGCACGGCAGAGGGGGCCAATCTGCACAAAGGTTCGAGAGGCTGATAGAGGAGGCTGCTCACAACTTCTTCAAGAAAGCAGCAGAGAGGGCGTCTAACTATTGGCTTCCAATGGTTCAGGACTTGAAGGGGGTAATAATCGGAGGTCCCGGAGCAACAAAGGACTTCGTTGTAAAGAATGATTATTTCCATCACGAGATAAAGAAACTGATTGCAGAACCATACTTTGATGTTGGCTATTCGAATGAGAGCGGCCTAAGGGAATTGATTCAGCGAGCAGGGTCGACAATGGACCAGATTGAGCTAGATGTTGAACGGAGAATCGTTGACGAATTCTTGCAGGAGGTGATGAAGTCAAACCCAAAGGCGACATATGGGGAGATTATGGTTCGCTCTGCATTGGAGCAAGGAGCCGTTGCAACCCTCCTTCTCTCCGAGGCAATAACCAAGATGAGGATGAGGTGGTTTTGCAAGGAGTGCAAGAACGAATGGGAAACCACGCATGAAAAGTCCTCGGCCAATCCATCTTGCCCCGAGTGCAAATCCGGAAAAGTCAATGAGGACAAGGAAAATTCAATGGAACTAATCGATGAACTCACCATATTGGCCGGTCGTACTTCGGCTAAAGTCAGGTTAATTTCATTGGATACCGAGGAAGGATCAACCCTCTACACGGCATTCGGCGGGATCACCGCCCTGTTGAGGTACCCTATTTCGTGAGGTGATTTTGATTAGGGAACTGATTAATGAGATGATTCCAATCTTCTCCAAAGCCATGAATTCCCTCGGCGTGGAAGATTCGGATTGGGTTCCACTGATCGGAAGGGCAACTGTTGAGGATCATGGGGACGTAGCACTTCCCTGTCATTCTCTAGCGAGCATGTTCAGGAAGCCACCACAGGAGATTGCAGAGCAGATTTGCGCACTTGTGGAGGAAGATTTGGATTCAATTGCCACTGTATCATCCATTAGCGGATTCGTAAATGTCAGTGCCGAGCCCGAATGGCTCTCGAAATGCCTTTTGAAACTAATCTCTGATCCAAGACTGGGAATCGGGGTGGAAAAACCACTAACATTTGCCGTCGACTATTCCGCTCCAAACGTGGCTAAGGAGATGCACGTTGGCCATCTTAGGTCCACGGTAATCGGCGACTCAATCGTCAGAATGCTGGAGTTCAAGGGACACAGGGCAATTCGTGAAAACCACGTAGGCGATTGGGGTACTCCGTTTGGGATGTTGATTGAGCACCTCCTGGATCTCGGGGAAGATCAGGCTGCAAATGAGTTGGGGGTGGGGGACCTCGACTCATTCTACAAACAGGCTAGAACCAAATTTGTCTCTAATGATGAGTTTGCAAACCGCTCGCGAAGCCGTGTTGTTCTTCTTCAAGGGGGAGATCCCGAGACCCTCCGCCTCTGGAGGGTTCTCGTAGATGAATCGATGAGGTATTTAAATGAAGTTTACTCGATGCTCGGGGTGCTCCTTACCGATCAAGATATCAAGGGTGAGTCTAGCTACCAGGATTTGCTTCCAGAGGTCGTGGACCGACTCATGAGAGAGGGAATTCTGGAGACTAGCGAGGGGGCCGATGTTGTTTTCCCAGGTGGTTGGGTGAATCGTGATGGGGCACCCCTTCCAATGATAATCAGGAAGGCCGATGGCGGTTACAACTACAGCACATCAGATTTGGCCTGCATTATCGATAGGGTGGAGAGGCTAGGCTGTGATGGGTTCCTTTACGTTGTTGGGACTCCTCAGAAGCAGCACTTTGAGATGGTTTTCCAGGTTGCGGAACAAGCTGGATTCATGAGCCCCTCCCATCAAGCAATTCACGTCAACTTTGGTTCGGTTTTGGACATCGATGGAAAGGTCCTGAAGAGTAGAGAGGGCGAGGTTATCAAGCTACACGATCTTCTTGATGAAGCAATAAGAAGGGCCGAGTCCGCTATCAATGAGAAGAACCCAGAATTGGTTGGCGATGAGAGGGACGATGTCGCCAGAACCGTCGGAATAGGTGCTGTGAAGTATGCCGATCTATCTACGGAGAGGACAAAGGACTACGTTTTTGATTTGGAGAGGATGCTCTCTTTCGAGGGCAATACGGCACCCTATCTCCAGTACGCATATGCCAGGATATGTAGCATCTTCCGGAAGTGGGAAGGGGAGAGGGACCACCTCACATCTGTCGAACTAATCCTCACTCATCCCGAAGAATTGGTCCTGGCTCGTCGTCTGGCCGACTTTCCTTCAGCATTGGATGAATCAATTTCTACCTTCAGCCCGCACAAACTCTGTACCCATCTTCATTCGATTGCCTCTTCCTTTGCGTCCTTCTATGAGAATTGCAATGTTCTGAAGGGAGAGGGGGACGAGATCATCAGAAGCAGACTAGCAATGTGTGATCTCACTGCCCGTGAGCTAAAACTCGGTCTCGGACTCTTGGGGATCGGGGTCCCGGAGAGGATGTAAGGCTCCGGTCAGATTGAAAATGAGTAACCCCTCGGAATGTCATGGTTTCTGTCGGCGACGAAGCACCTGGGTTCAACCTAATAGATCAGAATAACAATAGCATCAGCCTAGTCGAATTTCGCGGTAGGAGGGTCATACTGGCATTCTTTCCTGCTGCCTTTACAGGCGTTTGCACAGAAGAGATGTGCCAATTCGAACAATCTGTTCTCGGCTCGAAGGACTCCGATGCCGATTTTCTGGGGATTTGTGCTGATTCTCGATTCACTAATGCTGCATTCGCTGAGAAGAATGAGATCTCATTCCCAATTCTCTCAGATTACACTCGCTCTACAATTGAGGCATACGGTGTCGCATTGCATGACTTTGCTGGAATGCCAGGTTATACTGCCAGCGAGAGGGCAGTTTTCATTGTGGACGAGCAGGGGGATGTGATGTGGAAGTGGATTGGTGAGAACCCAGGTGTTCAGCCCAACTATGATGAGGTAATTGCCGCATCAGAGGCGTGAAAATTAGCCCCAAGCAAGATGTCGGACCAGAGAACCGTAGATTACCCCAGAAACCATCAGACTCTCCTCATTGAATCTGTCCATGCTATCCAAATAGGTGTGATATTCTGAGGATCCAGAACCATAGCACATCATAGCTAAGCCAAACTCCTCGTTGTCTTGGTGAATACCAAAAACGAATGGGGCATGGTCGGAGTTGTATGGCATCTGTTCAGAATCAATCTCTCTTACGCTAATGCTGTACCTTTCGAACAAATCCGGGTATGATGAGGCAAACTCTCCGACCAAGCGCTCAATGTGTTTCACATCCGTTGCACTGTTCCCTTGTAGGGTCAAACCAGAGTTCCTCTCAGCATCGACGTGATTCATATCTAGGTTGATGTAAAGTCTGAGATTTTCCTCTAGTAATCCTCGATGCTTGCCAACCCATTCCGAGGACCCCCACAGTCCCTCCTCCTCTCCACCCCAAGTGCAGAAGTAAATTGTCATCCCGGGATCCCCAAGTTCTGATTGCAGTAAACCGAACTGCCTGGCCATCTCCATTACAGTTGCCGTCCCTGCCGTGTTGTCGACAGCACCCTGTCCGTTGTACACAGTATCATGATGGGCTCCAATGATGATCAATTCCTCAGTTTCCCCTTCTATAATCCCGCAAGGGACGTGGACGTTGCCATTGTTCTGATTGTCCACTTCTACTCGGAATTCCAACATCCCCCCTGAGTCGACAACCTGTTCCAGGATAGCTTCCCCGACACTCTTCGACACCATCACGAAGCCGATGTCATAGGGCCTTTCCTCAAACTGTGTGATGTCCAATGATTTTGAGTATGGCACGCAATCGCCTTCCACTAACTCGTCACAATTCTGCCTAGAATTGACGGTAATCAGGCCTCTGAGGCCATTTTCTTGTGCCCTCTTCATCAGTATCGTGTTGCTCTCAGTTCCCGGTTGTCCATCCTCTCCATCCAATAGCCAGACTAATCCAACACCATTACTGGCCGAACTCCAGTCCTGTGTTTCATTTCCCATCCCCAGGTCAATCACATGTGTATCGCTGCTTGCTGGGATGTTCACACTGCCGCTGTATCCCTGAACGACAAATTCGACTCTATGCTCGAACTGCATCTCGTCCCTGTCTATGTCAGCAACGGAGCATGGGGTTGGACCTCCGAATATCCCACCTACGTTGCCAGGCTGGCAAATCATCAGTTCGAATGTGTTGCCCATGTAGTATAGTGGGACATCGAACTCCTCGAGAGTAGAGGGCAAACCGCTATTCGAGAAATTAGTCTTAATTGACTGTGCGGTATTCTCCTCTTCCACGGTACCTGACAGGCGACCGCCCCACTCGGGGTCACCAAGATCCACCAACCCCTGTGCGTAGGCTCTAGTTTGATTGGAATCGAAGTCAATTAGTTCGTAGTCCTGACCTCCTTTGATCCACTTCGCGAGATCATCGCCAAACAACATCCCCCCTCCAGCGGCTCCAAGGACAATCATCCCCACTACGAAAATTGTAGAAGTTGGTTTTCGAAAACTAGGTGGCCATTCGGTCATGCTATGTAATTGAGCTATTTCCACCACTATTGAACCCATTCCAGACGAGGTCATGCCGAGCATCAATCTTCAGCACTGACCTCTTCGCCAGTCCATCTTTTTCCCAGGGAGTGTTCAATATCCAACTGATCTAAGATTCTAGCTACCACGAAGTCTACCAAATCCTCAATATTTCTTGGAGAGTGATAGAATCCCGGACTCGCGGGAAGGATGACTGCCCCCCACTCGGACAGATTGTACATCGCTTTCAGATGAGGGGTTGAGTACGGGGACTCCCTTGGAACGATGATTAGCTTCCGTCTCTCTTTCATGGCCACCAAAGCGCTCCTAGTTGCAAGATTGTCACTTATTCCGGCTGCTATCTTTCCCATGGTTGTTCCACTTGCAGGGCAAATCACATACGCATCGAACCTAGCAGAACCGGAAGCTGCTCTAGCAGCAAGGTTTGCATTGTCTTCGAGAGCCACACTTTCTCTGGCAGCCAACTCCTCAGGGGTTATTCCGCATTCCAAATCGAGATTTATTGCTCCAGTACTGGTGACGATCAGGTTCACTGTCCATCCATGTTCGGCCAGAGCTTCAAGCAGCCTGACGCAGTACTGCGCCCCGGAAGCCCCCGTTAGTGCAACGACCGCCTCAGGCATGACATCGCTGCACCCACCACTCCCTTCAATGGTTTCCCACCCTTAGAGGGACTGCTTCAGACACTCCGCAAGGAACTCATACTCTTCGACACTGTTGTAAAGTTGTGCTGATATCCTGATGTATCTTCGGTTATGATGCCTCCATGGGAAAACAGGTACTTGGATTCCGAACTCATCTAGAAGGTAGTTGTGAAACGGATCCCCCTCCATGCCCATGGGCCCTATCTCCACATCCCCAGGCATCTCTACTGATGCTATTGAGGAAACCAATGAATCAGGAACGGGTTCGGTTGTTCCAAGTGCATCACAGAGGATTTGCCTTCCCTCGAGGGCTAGTAACCTGTTTCTTTTCATTATTGCCGGCCACCCTCCTTCCACAAGTCCTTCTAGGAAATCAATTGCTAGCGGGATACATAGCCAAGGTGTAGGATCTTGGGTCCCAGGCCAACCAAATTCGAACTCGAACTTTTCTTGGGCGGTCCCCTCGAAGCTTGCACCATGACTGATGCTAAGAGGCCTCACCACCTTCTTGCGATCGGTTCGAATGTGAAGGAAAGCAGAGCCTTTCGGTGTGCAGAGCCATTTGTGGCAATTACCTGTACAGTAGGCTGCACCTATGTCTCTCAGATCCAAAGGGACGATTCCCGGGCCATGCGCTGCATCAAGTAGGACATCAACGTCCACTTTCTGTAAGCTTTCGACAAGTTTCTCGAACGGCATCCTCAGTCCGGTGGCGCTGGTCACAGTGTCGATAAGTGCTAGAACGGTTCGTTCTGTTACAGCACCCATAACCAGATCAACTACTTCCTCAGTATTCTCCACTCTGAATGGGATTTCCACAACTACTGTCTCCGCACCTGCTCTCTCTGTCACGAAGTCGACCGCATTCCAGCATGCCTGATAGCTGTGATTGGTTACGATAATCTCATCCCCTGGCTTGAGGTCAATGCTCCTGAGTACTGTGTTTACTCCTTCTGTAGTATTTTTCACGAAGGCCAACCCTTCTGGTTCGGCATTCATGAATTTTGCAAGTCTTCTGATTGAGGATCTCATCAGTGGGATGTAGTCCCTTTCAAAGAATCTGACCGGGTCGCTCTCGATCATCCCTCTGAGCCTTGTTTGCTCTTCAAGAATGGCGATGGGTGTGGCTCCGAAGGAGCCGTGATTCAGAAAACAAGTGTCCTCGGACAACATCCAGTGTTCAGCTAATTCACTCCTCTGTGGCCTGTTCACACTAATATCTCCGGCCTCCAATCAACAGGTCCCAATGGCACTCTTCCAAGATTCTCCTCGCAAGTCAGGATTAGGCTCTTCTCCATCCTATCGACGTCTAGGGGCTGGCCTTCGTTGTCGTTCACATAACCCAGTTGTGAAAGGCTAGTATGCGTACCAGCTTCAATGCCGCAGAACTCCAATCCTTCAACCCTGTTTTCAGGTGTGTCTATGTTGATGGATATCCCATGGCGACTAACCCAGTGTAGGAAAGAGAGCCCGATCGAGCAAATCTTGTGACCATCAACCCAGGCACCCTGCATCGCTTCGTCCTTGTAAGCTGAAATCCCGCATTCCAATAGGGCTGCTATCACCCAGTCTTCTAGCCTCCCGATAATCCCTCTGATGCTCTGTTCCTCAATATCCCATTTCACAATTGGATATGCGACAAGCTGCCCAGGGCCATGCCAAGTAATGCCCCCTCCCCTGTCTGTGGGTGAAGTCGGATACCCTTCCACGATGACGTTGTCACGGACCGCCTTGGGTCCAATTGTCACTACTTCTGGGTGTTGGACAAATATCAGAGTGTCACTAATGTCGCCCGCTATCCTCTTCTTTTGTAGGTCCTTCATAGTCTGGGCCATTACGCGATAATCAACTACTCCGCATCTTAGAACGTTTATTCCGTCAATTCGATCACTCAACTGATGTGGATGGCATGTCCAAGGGTCTTGAGTACGCTCTCATGGAATGCCTCGGACATCGTGGGATGGGCATGAACCGTTCCAGCCACGTCCTCCAGAAGTGCTCCCATTTCGAGCGCCAATACGAATTCTGAGTGAAGCTCGGCTACATGGCTTCCTACAGCTTGAACTCCAAGAATTACGTGATCAGATTCCCTTGCCGTGACTCGAATGAAACCCCCGGTTTTTTCTGCCTCTAGGCTCAATGCCCTACCATTAGCCGCAAGTGGGAACTTGCCAACTATTACCTCCTCGCCCCTTTCCTTCGCTTCATCTGGGGTGAGGCCGACTGAAACGATCTCAGGCTCAGTGAAGACAATCGCGGGAATGGCAACTTTGTCGAATTCACGCTTGTGCCCGGCAATAATCTCTGCTACCATCTCCCCCTCTGCACTAGCCTTGTGGGCCAGCATAGGCTCACCTGAGACGTCACCAATGGCAAACACCCCGGGAACCGATGTTCTGCATTGCCTGTCCGTTCTGATGAAACGCCCCGAGCCATCCATCCTTACTCCGGTGTTTTCTAGTCCCCATCCCTTGGTATTGGGCTTCCTCCCCACTGTGACTAGGACTTTGTCCACCTTCACCTTGTGCTCCAAGCCTTCTTTCTCAAAGGTCAACTCAACCTTTCTTGATGCACCCTTGCCCTTGACTTCTGCACCCCTTGCCAGGGAGTCTGTATGGATCGTCACCTTGTGTTTCTTTAGCCACATTTCCAACGGCCTCCTGATTTCTTTGTCCATTATTGCCAATACGTTGCTCAAACCCTCAACGACAGTTACTTCAGCTCCAAGTTTTGCAAGTGCGCAACCCAACTCGAGGCCAATATAGCCCCCTCCAACAATTGCCACGCTCTTTGGTAGCGTATCCAGGTCCAATGCCCCAGTCGAGGAGAGCACGAACTCTTCGTCACATGGCATGAATGGCAAGTCTATGTGGCTTGAACCAGTGGCGATTATGACATTCTCTGCTTCTATCTTTACCTTGTCACCATCATTGTCTACGGTGCAACTCTTGGGGCCATCAAAACTGGCCCACCCTTTGATCAAATTCGCTCCAGCAGCTTTCAGAAGACCCTCGACACCCTTGTTCAGCCTATCCACAATGGAATCCTTCCAAGACACCAGTGCACCCATGTCGACCTCCGCCTCGCCACTCACGGTTAGGCCCATGTGGCCCCCCTCTGCAGAATGCTGGCGTAGAGATTCGAACCTCTCTGCAGCGTGTATGATCGCCTTGCTAGGTATACACCCCCTAATCAGGCATGTCCCACCCGCTTTGTCACCCTCAACTACAATTGTATCTAGGCCTAGTTGCGCTGACCTGATTCCCGCTACGTAGCCACCCGGGCCAGCCCCAACTACCAAGACTTGGCACTTGCGTGATTCAGCCATTTTAGCCCCTCACATGAAAATGAGTGCTGGTGTTTCCAGCATTCTCTTGAGGTCCTGTATTAGAGATGCACCGTCCGCACCATCGACCACTCTGTGGTCAAAGGCACTTGATAGATTCATGATTCTCCGAACTACTATCTCCCCATTTCTGACAACGGGCATCTCTCTCGCCTTGTGGACACCTAGGATGGCAACCTCTGGGTGGTTGATGATTGGTGTTGCTCCCAAGCCACCTTCGCGTCCCAGACTTGTTATCGTGAAAGTGGAACCAGTTAACTCGTCCAGGCTTGCGCTTCCATTTTTTGCAGATCCAGATACTCTCTGCATTTCTAATGCAGTGCTCCAGATATCCATGGACTCGACGTGCTTCACCACTGGGACATACAGGCCCCGTTCTGTCTGAGTAGCAATTCCTAGGTTCACTGCTCCCTGCCTGTTCACCACTCCCCCTTCGTCATCGAAGTGGGCATTACATTCGGGATGATCTGGCATGATCTTTGCAAGAGTCAGCATGATGAATGGGAGATAAGTCAACTTCGGCTGAGTTTCGTCCTTTGTTGTATTCAGAACCCGCCTCAACGACTCTAATTCGGTAATATCCACTTCTTCGAAATATGAGAAGTGAGGTATTCTACTCTTAGAGAGGCTCATTTGCTCTGATATTTTCCTCATCAGTCCGACAACTTTCACCGGCGTCACTTCGGTTCTTTTCACTGAGTAGGCCATTGGCGGAGCCCCAGAAATTGCACCTCCTGCAGCAATGAAGGCATCCAAATCAGCGTGCCTAACTCTTCCAGCGGGGCCCGAGCCTCTAACGTTGGATAGATCAACATCATTTTCCCTAGCACGCTTCCTTACTGCAGGACTCGCAAGGACTCGTCCGATGTCAGCTTTCATCGACGCCACAGGGACTGGAGTTTCTGGGGCTGGAGTCGGAGCTGTAGGCTCGATTTCCTCTTCTGCACTCTTTTCTTCCTCCTCGGGTACTTCTCCTCCCTCGGAGTCAATCTCTAGGAGAGTTTTCCCCACAGCAATCATGTCCCCAACCCCTCCGCTGAGTGAACTGATTACTCCACTGGTTGGAGAAGGTATGGTGACTGTTGCCTTATCCGTCATAACATCCACAAGAGGGTCATCCTCGGATACTGATTCTCCAACCGAAACGTGCCATTGGACTACTTCTCCTTCTACTACCCCCTCTCCGATGTCAGGCAACTTAAACACGAATTTTCCCATTCTAATCCTCCTGTGTTTTTGCTATTGCCGCCGCGATTCTAGATGGTCCGGGCATGTAATCCCATTCAGTAGTATGGGGGAACGGAGTGTCCCAACCGGCAACCCTCTCAATGGGGGCCTCAAGGTGATAGAAGCACCTCTCTTGGATGGAAGCTGCCATTTCCGCACCGAATCCACTAGTCTTCGGGGCTTCGTGGACGATCACGCACCTTCCTGTCTTCTCAATGGAACTTACAACTGCATCTCTGTCCCATGGCACTAGGGTCTGCATGTCTATCAGATCGCATGAGACGCTGCTGTCCTTGATTGCTTGTTCACAAACATGGACCATGGCACCCCATGAAATTACCGTGCAATCATCCCCTTGTTTCGCTAATCTTGCTTGCCCAAGCGGGATTTTATAGTGACTCTCGGGAACTTCTGCCTCCGGGTGATCTGACCAAGTGGGTACGTTGTGGGGGTCTCCGTAGAAAGGCCCCCTATAGCATCTCTTGGGTTCGAAGAAAACAACTGGATCGTTGCACTCAACTGCACTAATTAGCAACCCTTTGGCATTGTAAGGTGTCGAGCAGTAAACAACTTTCAGCCCGGGTGTGTGTGTGAATTGAGACTCGGGGGATTGTGAATGGTGGTGCCCCCCTCTGATCCCACCACCAGCCGGGGTTCGAAGGGTGACTGGTGACCAAAACTCGCCACCAGACCTATGCCTAACTTTGGCCATCTCATTTACAATCTGGTCATAAGCAGGGAAGATGTAGTCGGCGAACTGAATTTCCACTATAGGCCTGAGGCCATTAAGGCCCATCCCAAATGCAGTTGCTGCAATTCCGCCTTCCGACAAGGGGGAGTCGAAAACACGATGTTCACCATGCTTCTCTTGTAACCCATCAGTCGTCCTGAAGACTCCCCCGAAGTATCCAACGTCCTCTCCAAATACGATGACATCAGAGTCATTCTCAAGCAAGTTATCAAGCGCACTATTTAGGGATTGAATCATATTCATGTTGGTCATTTCAACCACCCATTAGTTCGTCATGCTGTTCTTTCAGATGCCATGGCATCTCTTCGTAAACCTCGGTGAAAATTGTATCGGCCGAGGGGTATGGGCCATTGGCCAGATCACCGAATTTGACGGCTTCCTTGTAAGCATCCACTACCTCGGTATCGATCCTTTCCTCCATTTCTTTGTGTCTATCCTCGCTCCACTCTCCCAAATTAATCAGGTGTTCTTTCAGCCTAGTTATCGGATCCCCGCCTGGCCATTTCGTATGTTCGTCCTTTGGCCTGTATCTGCTGGGATCGTCACTGCTACTGTGCGCTCCCGTTCTGTAAGTCAGAACCTCAATGTGGGTCGCCCCGGATCCCGAAGATGCCCTTTCGCGTGCCCATTTGGTTACTGAATAGAGTGCTAGGAAGTCATTCCCATCAACTCTAATCGATGCAAGCCCGTAGGGAATTCCCCTGCATGCGAAGTTATCCATTCCTGTGGCGAAGTTAGCATGTGTCGAAATTGCCCACTGATTGTTTACCACATTGAGAATTACCGGTGCTTTGAATACACTTGCGAAGTTTAACGCATAGTGGTAATCTCCTTCAGCGCTCGCACCATCTCCGATCCACGTGATGGTCACTTCGTCCAGTCCCTTGTAACTTGACGCGAGACCTACGCCAACCGCCTGGCTGAATTGTGTTCCAACAGGGCTAGAAATCGAAATAAATCTGCCCTCTCGATATGAATAGTGTACTGGCATTTGCCTCCCCTTGATGTTGTCCTCTATGTTTCCAATGCAGTGACAAATCATGCTAACCATCCCCCTCCCTCTGACGAATTGCGCCCCTGGTTGCCTGTATGTCGGGAATATCCAATCCTGTTCTTCCAATGCCATAGTTTGCGCAATCGCCACTGCCTCCTCGCCTAACGACCTCATGTAGAATGAAAGCAAACCTGTCCGTTGCATCTTCATCATCCTGTCATCGAATATCCTCAACCTCGCCATGTGCTCTAGCCCGGTTCGGAGTTGATCTGCAGAGAGTCCGGGATCCCATTCTCCAGAGGCATTACCATCGTCATCGAGCACCCTTACTAGCCCGTTTGCTAGGTCTACAGTGTCCTCGGATCGACAATTCTTTGGATCGGGCTTCGGCAAGTCACCAGGTTTCCACGGCCAGTCCTCGAAGCTCGCTTGCTCCCCGGGCCTGAAAGGCGCATCGGGGACGTGGATTTTTCCATCATTGCCCTTAGACCCCACGATGATTTCCTCCTGTAATCATGAATTATCAACCTCTGCTGCAACCAATCTCTCCGATGACAGGATGCGACTAACTGCCGAACCAGTCGAGTCACGAGTAACCACTGGTTCGCCCCCGATTGCCTCTTCCCATAGTAGACCTGCCCTATAGCTCGATCTAACTAGGGGTCCGCTAGCCACTGCACTGAAACCTAGTTCCCTAGCGAAGCTATCCCAATCTGCAAATCTATCTGGCTCCGGAAACCTATCTACTGGGAGGTGTCTGAAGCTAGGTTGTAGATACTGCCCTAGTGTAATCATGTCCACTCCGGCCCCACGAATCATTTCCATTGCCTCTATGATCTCTTCATCTGTTTCTCCCAAACCAACCATCAGACTAGTCTTTGTAAGCAGGTCAGGACGAATTTCCTTTGCCGTTCTCAGAATCTCAAGTGACTGAACAAATGAAGCTCTGTGATCCCGAACAACAATGTCTAGTCGAGGGACACATTCGACATTGTGTGCAAATACTCTCAGAGGTAATCCATCCAACAGTGCATCCAGGGCCTCGAGATTTCCGTCTAAATCTGAACAAAGTAGCTCCAATCCGACGTTTGGATTATTCTTCGCAACTTCTATGATACAATCTCTGTAGTGAATCGCCCCGCCGTCTGGTAGGTCATCTCTGTTCACTACCGTGATTACTGCATAGCTAAGGCCCATTTTGGATACTGCATCAGCTAACTCACGAGGCTCTTCAGGATTGAGTTTCGAAGGGGTCCTAACAGTTCCGACTGCACAGAATCTGCACCCTCTGGTGCAGACTTCTCCCGCAATCATGAAGGTCGCCGTACCCCTGCCCCAACAGTCGTGAACATTTGGGCACCTTGCCTCTTCGCAGACAGTATTCAACCCGTGAGCCAACACATTCTCCTTTGTTTCGTTGTACCTCGACTGAGCTAGACCCGTTGGAAGAGACGTCTTGAACCAAGAAGGGAGACGCTTCCTCATTTTTTTCCTCTTATTTAGAGGGCTAATTGTAGTCGCACTTCCACAACCTCCAGACACCTCTGTTTCAGAGTCGATGATTGGCAACCGCCTCTCCATCGTAATCAACGGATAGAAGAACGACATTAACCGTTCTCATTGCGAAGTCCCACTTCTTGTGAGCAATTGGTAAAGTGTGAGGTCTCTTGCGCATCACATGCACGGGACAGTTTTGGTAACGGGGGGCGCTAGGAGGATTGGTCGTGAAATATGTTCGAGGCTTTCAGCAGAAGGTTTCCCAGTAGCGATCCACTATAGGAATTCCCAACGTGAGGCAAACCTCCTCCTCGAGGAGATAGAGTCCAACGGCGGAAAGGCATGTGCCCTGCATTGCGATCTCAACGATGCCGATTCTGTGAAAGGCCTGATTAAGAAAGCCACTGAATCATTAGGTGCGGTGGTAGGCATCGTTAACAATGCCTCGTACTTTGCTTTCGACAGAATCGAGAGCCTCTCCGAAGAAGGATGGTTGGAACATATGAGAGTCAACGCATTCGCGCCCCTAGTCCTAATCGGGGAGTTATCCAAGTCCCCCAAGGAAGGGTCGTGGGTGGTGAACGTTTTGGATTTCAAGGTAGAATCCCCCAATGCAGATTATCTGTCATATACTAGTTCAAGATTTGCAATGTATGGCTTGACATCTGCACTAGCAATCGACCTTGCCCCAAGAATCCGAGTCAACTCAGTCGCCCCTGGCCATGTTCTGACTAGCGATGTTCTCGATGAGGATTCTCTCAAACTAGTTCAATCCCAATCTCCGCTAGGATTTGGCCCAACTGTTTATGATGTGGCTGAATCAGTAGCTTTCTTGGCCACTTCTCCTTCTATTACCGGCCAAACAATATTCGTTGACTCGGGGGAGCGCTTTAGGCAGATGTCGCACGATCCAGCATTCGATCAGGAGAATCTCAAATGACAATTACTACTCCCCATCTTAGTTCGATAATCGGAAACCTCGAATCGACGGGATGGACGACCCTGCGGCTTGAAGATGTTGTAATCGAACTAGACATTGGGGCCCATGACTACGAGAAGGGGGTGAAGCAACCAGTTAGATTCGATATCGAAGTTTTGATCGAAGGCGCCGATGCACCAATTAACGATCACATCGGAGAAGTACTGGATTACGAGTACCTATACCGTTCAATTGAGTCCGCCATCTCAAAGAGGCATACTCTGGTGGAAACAATTGCTTCATCGATTCTGGATACTATTCTAGAACCAGAGATCGTCGTTGCAGGAGTAGTATGCCTGACCAAGGTTTCTCCCATGGGCTTTGATGGGAAGTTTGGGTGCTCATTGGCAAGGGTAAAACCGGACTTAGAGGATTAATGGTGCAGGGGATGGGATTCGAACCCATGAAGCACTAAGCACCGGAGCTTAAGTCCGGCCCCTTTGACCAACTCGGGTACCCCTGCAGCCCAACGAGCCACGACTTTCGATTTCAACCGAGCGGACGTTAACGTCCTATAACCGATGCATCCAGTACTCTACTCTCCCGAACTCTTTAACCTCTCGGATACGGCGCACAATCGTGCGAAAACGCAACACCGACCCCTCTGTACGTCAAAGTACACTCGTTACTCTCTCACTGGCGTTATTGATGCTGATTCCCGTGGGCTTCGATTTGGAGGCTTCTGAACTGCCCGATTCCACGATCCTCAATGCTTCCGAAAGCGCACCAGACGCAAACCTGTACAAACTATACTTCGTCTCGTCCGGACAGAACCAGACTTCTGGAATGGACGGCCTAATTAGTACCGAACCGCCCGAGGCAGATCAGGATCAGGAAGTAGCCAGTGCTCTGGATGATGACGTCCAATTTATGTCTATTTCATTAATGTCATCGATGGAATTTTTTGGCCGGAAGCACCATACAGATAACTCATACTACATTCCGGTTGAACTATTCCTGAAGTCCGAAGGATCCCAGAATTCTAACGTCGATTGGACCGTCTCAGTAATGACTTCTGAGAGGACTGTTGGCTCCAAAATTTACTCTGGTTCAGTATGCTCTTCTTCATTCGGAAGCAGTTGCGACTTCGACCACGAGATTATCGATGTCGAAATAGGCAACTCAGAATCATTCCAAGTTGGAAAGAATGAGAGACTGATTATCAAAGTTAGAGCCAGCATGTCTGGATGCGACAGCAGTGATAGCCCATTCGGGGGGTCTTGTACTGCGGACGTCGCCTTCAACAATATCGACAATGAGCCAAACAAATTCTCCAAGATGGAGGCAAACGGCAATGCCCTGATGAATAGCATCATTGTTGTCCAGAGGGAAGGGGCAAACATAGCAGAGGGTTCGGAGATTGACTGGTACCCGAATGACATCGTCGAAGACAGAGAGATGCAGTTCTCGATAGATGCAATTAGTGCATTCGGAAGGGCTGATATCGCCAGGGTAGACATCCTGATGAGGGGTCCGGATGGAAACTACGAGGTCGACGAGAGGATTACTGGCGACATGGAGGAGATAGAAGACTCCAGCACAGGAATCTTCGGCAAGTTCCCCTATACGTACAATAGCGGGCTCAGCCCCGGTGAGTATGCAGTGATACTCAAGGTCCGGGATGTCGGTGGAAACGAGATTGAAATTGAGCACGAGCCCATCGAGATGCACCAGTTTGGAGTATCTCTGAAGCATAGGTTCGATCGTTCGGTAGAGTACTTCGCACCAGGTAAGGTAACTCCTATCCCCATGGTACTTGTTCATAGAGGCGATTCGACAAAGTCGATGAACGTAGAATTAGAGGTGCTGACTAATCTAGGAAGCTCTTGGTTGGTTGAGTTCGATTCTCCTGCAGGATATGAGATGAGCTCTGGAGGGTCAGTCATTAATCCGACAGTGACTCTAACCGCACCAGATGATCTAACTGGCATGCCGAAGAAGATCGAGATCAGAGCGGTTGCAGAGGCAGATGTGGAGGGGGTAATTTCGGTAGTCCATCAGGACACTCTCGTACTGGTTGTAGAGAAGGTTGATGTCTATCAGCCCCCCGTGGTCTCAATCTGGTCAGACGACCACAAGATACCGATAGCGAATTCTTCCAGGGGTGATGCTCTGGATTCTACCATCCCCAGATTTGCCGAATATGGCGAATTCAACCCCTTCATATTGGAGATTTTCAATACTGGTTTCGATGCCGATAACTTCCGGATTGACATTCTCAAGAGATCGAAGTCAATCTTCCAGTTGCACGACAATCTCACAGGTCAGCGGATACTTCAGGACGAGGGGGATGGGACTTTCCACACTCCTTTATTGGAGAGGCACAGCACAAAGGTACTGATTCTCGGTGTGAAGCCAAGCTTGGATAGAGAGGACGAGGACATCGGTGAGATTGAGATAGAAGTAATCAGCGGCGGCAACGCATCATCATCAACAACCATTTCATTCACAATTCAGAGAACATACGGCATAAGGGGGGAGGTCTCACAAGACTGCGACGGAACTCCTCTCGGACACATGAAGGTGGCACTATGTGCACCCGGACAGGACAGACCGGTCTTGGACTTCAGGACCAGATTGACGAATAGTGAAGACGACTTGGAGGCAGCATCTTGGTGGCTATTGCAAAACCCTGCTTCGTTGAATGAGAACACCGATCGAAACTCAGCCTACGGGCAATGGGAATTCAGGATCACAAACTCAGACGGAGAGGCCGTCCCTCGAGTCTCCCTGGGTCCGGGGGACTTCACTGAGGTCTACATCAGCGTAACTCTGACGAACCAGGTAGAGGTCGGCAACCATACTGTTTTCTTGAGAATTTCCGAGGACATAGAAGACGACGATCCAAGATATTTCGATCTCCCGATGACATTCGAAATTGAAGCAGATCAACCAATGCTGGAGATCGTCCAAGTTTCCCAGAATACAAAACTTGCACCTGGTAATGACTACTCGATTCAAATGAAGGTGAAGAACGAAGGAAACAGTCCTATGACCGTTCTCCTTGAAGCTGACGTTGATGAGAATGGATGGGATGTCAGTATCGGCGGCCTGTCGGGTTCGCCCCTGATTGAAATCGAAGCGTTCGACGAAGCCACCTTCACAGTCGAAATCTCCGTCTCAAGTTCCGCAAATAATGGGGATTCAATTCCGATTTCTGTAACTGCAACCCCACTGGATACGGATCAGAGCTTCTCAGAGTCTTTAACGGCTAAGTTCACTTTGACAGTAATTGTTGAGATAGGCTCTTTCGTTGACATCATAGTTAACGAAATGTCTCACCCCAGACCAATCACTCTTGTTTTGGTGCTAGTAAGCGTACTATTGCTGTTTGCAGGTGTTCAGAGCAGGCTCAATAGGAGAAGATGGGCAGCACAGATGAGAGCGATAGAGTCACTTTCTGAGGATGAAACAGAGTCTCAAGAAAACACGCCAGAGATACCTGCCCCAGTTACAGTTATGGATGAGCCGAAGGGTGTGGAAAGATACGACGATGACGATGTAGAGCTGATGTAAGAAAGGCAAATGTACGAACGACGCTCCATTCTTCTTAAGACCCGAAGTTAGCGCCAACAAAACGGGACCGATATTCATGAAGTTCGTAATTTCAAATTACGAAGATTCCGACCCCATGGTCAAGAAGAGGTCCGCTACACTGCTAACCTGCTTACTACTCATGTCTGGAATCGCTTCAATGCAGATCACAGTCTTCGAGGTTTCTGCTACTGTCAACGACCAAGATGCCGACGGTTTACCATACGGGATTGAGTTCCTAATTAACACCCAGCCCCAGGATTGGGACTCTGATAATGACGGACTCCCAGATGGATGGGAATGGCAATATGGACTAGACCCACTTTCTTCATCTGGCGACAATGGATCGACAGGAGATCCCGACTCCGACGGCCTGACAAATCTGAATGAGTATCTTTACGGGATTCCTTCAGGCTGGGACGAGCCTTCTACTACGAATATCTTAGACAATGGGGTATGGTGGAATGGCACGATACCCGTTTCCAACTGGGACGAAGAGAGCGCAATGCAAGTGATTCAGGGTTCTGGATCAGACGGTGCCGACGAGGACCCGGTGGGCAACATCTGTACTGACACGTTCGACAACGATCACGATGGGATGGTTGACTCAAATGACGGTGACTTTGATGGAGATGCGGACTGCAGCTCCAATGATGACGATGGGGATGGAATTGCCGATGAGGATCCCAACGGATGGGACACCGATGGAGATGGGATGCCAGATGGATGGGAGGCGGCAAACGGATTGGATCCAACCTCTAATTCTAATCAAGACGGAACCTTCGGTGATCCCGATTTCGATGGGCTATCAAACATTTACGAATATGTCAATCCTGCATGGGGGACTAGAAATGGATCTACATTCCCTCCAACGCAGTACTTCAGGCCAGGCCCAATCAATATGACTGTCACAGAGTCGCCCTGCAATCCAGTACTTTCGCTTGGCCCTGGAGGCTGTACCATTTTTACCTCCGAGGTCGATGGAATTACTCAGACTGATCCGCAGAACAACGATACAGATGGAGATGGCTTGAACGACTCGTTAGAGGCTCTCGTCTTGTTGACCGACCCAACTTCGCCCGATACGGACTCCGACGGCATTTCTGATGGAGTCGAATTCAATGGCTCATACGGTGATCCTGCACAAGGTTCAGACCCAAGAAGCAACAATACGGATGGCGATCATCTGGATGATGGAGAAGAGGATCTGAATGGTAATGGGGTGATTGACACAGGAGAGACGGACCCAACTAGGATAAATGACGAAGGGGACTTCGATGGTGATGGGATTCAAAACTGGGAAGAAAACAACTCCTGCACCCTATGGAACGTCTCAGATTCTGATGGCGGTGGAATCAGTGACGGCAACGAAGGCTTCCCCGGTCAGACGGATCCTTGTACTTCCATTTTCGATCTAGTCTTCACAATCATTTCTTGGGACGGTGATGCAGATACTCTCACCATCAATTCCACTGTGGGGATCAATCCCGATCCGGCGGATTGGAGGGGGGACGTTCCGATGGCATATTTCGTCGCACCCAATGGGACACGCACACCGTTTACCTATGCATCTCTAGAGGATCCTTCATTCTTGAAAGGCGTGGATACCGAACCACCAATCGGAGCCAATGCGATTTTGTTCACGAATGGATCTTGGTGCTGGAACGTGTCTGCCAATGCTACCAATGACCCATGGTGCGATGATGACTACAAGGACTCAGATGGCGACGGGCTAGCAGACTGGGAGGAGTTGACTGCAACCTGGGGATTCCTTTCGGATCCGACCCTTTTCGATACCGATGGTGATGGTGTCAATGACTTATCCGAGATTCTTAACCTCACAGATCCAAGGGAGCCTTGTGACAATCTCCTCGATACCGATGATGACGGCCTCAACAACTACTTCGAGAACACCACTGGTTGCTCGATGATTTTCGGGATCGGTGGCTTTGGCTTCGGTGGCAACTTCACTTCGGACGTTTGGTTTACTCTCTGGAACTTAGCCGATTCCGACAATGGAGGCGTTGACGATGGACAGGAATACCTCGATGGGACCAATCCCCAAGATAATCCGGACGACGATATCAATCCTCTAGATACCGATGGTGATGGAATCCCTGATTTGATTGAGCAGGAGCTTGGTACTGACTGGCTTGACCCTGACTCGGATGGAGGGGGTGTTCCCGATGGCGAAGAGTGCACAGAAGACTTCTGGGCCCTGGATTGTATCGGATCTCCGGGAGATCCATTCGATCCCATTGACGACATCCAGGAGAACGCACTAATGTTCACAGCAACCAATACCTCGGGAGGGATGGATCCCACCGTCAAACACTACTGGAGGTGGCATACTTACGACTTCTACACCGGAGTCTCATGGGGGGTCAATAGCACCCTAGTTGGGAATACCCAAGTTACTCCCGAATTCTCCACAGATCAAGGCGTGGCAGACCAGTCTTTCTGGAATCACTCCGGAGCACTTTCTTGGGAGATAATATTCGAAGGTGCCGGAAACATAGGGCCGGGTCAAGAACTCATACAACCCTATAATGTGGTCAATTACACGACATGGGTGGATATTGCCGCGGGCCTCAACTTCTCCAACTACACTAGGGACATTATCGTGGATAGTGCCGTTGTGGAGGCCCTATATGTCAACGCTCCCGAAGTGATATTGTCCGCCGCAATCCGTGAAAACACCACAGTTTTCGCAAATTCTGATTACGGAAAGGATCTCCCTCAAGACTTCACGGATAACTCTGGTTTTGTTACGAATCTAACTCAGGACGTGCTGGACCAATCCGGAGCGATATCCGCATGGGACAAGATCTCCGCCATTCAGGACTTCATAGTGAACGGTAACGATACAATCTCTTTCCTTAGGAATCATTACGGTTCAGGAAGGACAAATGGGTTGGGGGTCGATAGCGATGTCACTCATTGGATTCTAAACTCTTCGAGAGAGGGAAACTGTGACGAGTTCACTTCCATCTTCGTGACCATGCTTAGAATAGCAGGAATCCCCGCTCGCAAGGTCACCGGTTTTTCTGGTGGCTCATGGGACGGCAAGGCATTCAACGTGTACGGTAAAGACTTCACAAGATGGGCGGAGGTTCATCTGCAGACAAACCAGAACCAGGGGGAACTGGACCTTGGTTGGATCCCGTTCGAAGCATGTCCCCCTATTTCTGAAGTGATGGTCAATGTGGAATCTTGGGGTCCAACAGTAGTTGAGAGAAATACAACGATATCTGACTCAATCTGGGTGGAGGGAACTCTGGAGTTTGTAGATAACCAAACCCTTGTGGAAAATATCTCTCTATTCATGTACTTGGTCGAACCGAGTAAATCCGACGAGGTCCCCGGAAGCGCTGCCATCGAAGAACATCTGGTGGCTAACGTAACTACGGATGCCAATGGTTCGTTCAATCTGACAGGGCTCCCCTCACAAGTTATCCAACCAGGATTCGGGTCTCTGGTAATCCTGACTACCGAGAAGGGTTATGTTGGAACACAAGGAATTTCCATGCCATGGCAGGTCAACATCACAGATAATGTGTCAATTTCGATAACTAGCCCAATCCCGATTGGACAACCAATGCTAGGGATTGGGGTAAATTCGTCAATTACCGGACAATTGTCTTGGGCTAGCTCCCCCTACCTGGACCCATCAATCGCAGATGATCTACAGGTCGTGCTAAACTATTCTTCGAGTGTAGATGGCGAGATATCAATTGTTTCAGGTGTTTCGGGTGGTGGTTACTACGAGTTCATCGTCCCAATTGACGAGACAGAACCACTCGGCCTGATGGATGCTGCTCTTTCCTTCCAAGGTTGGCATTTCGATGATATGAACAACGCGACGCCTCCTGCCTACCATGCCCGACCAGGCTCCTTCCCCTTCATGTTCAACATTACTCTTTCTCCAAATCTATCCGTTGAAATCGAGTCCCAGGGCGCAAATAACTCAATTCTTGAGATTGGAAGCAACATCTATCTGAATGGTACAGTTCTCAGTAGAGGGCCCTCTCCAACTCCCCTAAATGGGACTCTGATACTCGAGATGCGCAGAGCCGACATCTCCGGTCCCTTTGTCGAACTTTCCTCTTGGTATCTCAACAACTCATCATGGGGCGCGTCGCCGGGAGACTTCTCCATATCGTGGCCATTCTCAGCTTCCGAAGTCCCTCTACCCGCAGGTCCAGTTGATGTGCGAATGCAGTTCGACTCGGATGACTTGAATTCGAACGATCAAGAGCAATTTGTCGATACCTTCGGAATCAGAAGTTTCGTAGTTTTCGACTATGAACTCATCTTCGCAATCAGAGGACGGGAGTACGCAGTAGACGTATTCATGGAGGACCATACCGGCTCATCATTCGCTTCATTTGAGGGTGAATACACCCTTCTTTTCGATGGTGATAACGTTTGGAATCAAACCGATCCGGAAGCGGGGAGGATCACACCGACGTTCACGCCTTTGTTCAACATGGATCCCGGTGACTATGATTGGAATCTCAGCTATAGCGGTTCAACTTGGCTCATCCCCAATTCTACATCTGGTTTACTTAGGGTTCGTGGGATGGCCAATGCATCTGTGAGCATCTCTGACGAGTGGTCTGTTAGGGGTTCGACAAATTGGATATCTGGATTCGCTAGCGATATGGTGCTGCAAAACCAGGTCATTGGAAACAACTCTTCCGTTGTGGCACAGCTCCTGTTGCCATCTGAACTGCCTACTACCCCTGGAGGTTTCCCTGCCGCCGGTCCGATTTACAACATTGCAAACGGTTGGGTGGATGAAGCAACCGGTGCCTACAACCTTTCATTCGAGATACCACAGGGAGTCCCATCGGGAGTTTATGAGATCGATGTCACCCTGAGTTTCTCGGGTAATCCTCCTGCAGGGGGGGGCTACTACAATGCAGGTGATCCCACAACAATCCAAATTGGAGTTCAGACAGAGTTTGTCATCGAGACGGATCCCACAGCCTCGATCATAACTGCCGGTGAGCAATTGCTCCTTGAGTCCGTAGTGACCGATGTTGAGGATCCCAGTGAAATGCTCTCTGGCGTCGCTTTGGACCTCTATTTCGATTGGGGCGGGCCGCTCGAGACTATCCTTCAGTCTGGAACTACTAATTCAGAGGGCATGGTTTCCTTCGACCCTGTTGTCCCTTCTTCTGCTCCACCGGGATTCTATGATATTCGAGTGCACGCTCCAGACGACCTTTCCGATTCCCTTAGCACACCCGAAGCAGGCAGGTGGCTCGGGAACGAGAGCTTCGTTAACCTCACCGTCCAGGTAGCTAGCACGGTTGATATATCCTCGATTCCAACCCAAGTGACTGCACTGCAATTCTTCAACCTGGTCGGTACCGTGATGGATTCTGCAGATATCAACAGGACCGTAGATGGCCCCGTGGGGATCAACGTCTTCTTCCTAGACGAGCCCGATGAGCTCCTGATTGATAACCAAACTACGAATATGTCAGGCGGATTCAACCTCACCGTTCCCACTGATACTCTAGGAAACGGTGTCCTGAGGGGCGACAGAACCGTGGTCGTCAGCGTCGTCAGCGGCTCTACTCCATTCTACCTCACAGGTAACGGGGACGCATCCATACTAGTGATCGGCGTGTCCCAGTTCGTCGATTCTAATCCATTCGTCAATACCATCGTAGACAGAGGCCAATCGGCTACCATGACAACCAGACTTGTCGAGTTCAGCAACAACGAGGAGCCACTTTCCAGTTTCGAAGTCATGGTCCTTTTCCATGATACATGGCTTGATCCTGAAGTTACTGCAGCCGATGGCAGTGTCGCATTTGAATTCGAAATTCCTCACGACCACCCACTTGGCCTTGTGAATGTCACCTTCGTCTTCAACGGTTCCGAAGACCTCCACCAGGCAGTACAGATTCTGAATACAATCACTGTTAGATCTTCAACCACTATGGTGATCGATCCAATCACTGCCAATCCTCTTCCCGGGGAGTTCTTCAATGTGACTGGTTCTCTTACTTCTAGTAATGGGACTGGACTCTCTGACGCTTCAGGAAACTCGCTGAACCCTACATTGACATTCTCAATTGACGATGAAACCAGTACATTCACCGTATCTCAGGTTTCATTCCATTCGGATGGAACTTGGTCCGCCGAACTGAGACTCGACTTATCTTTCCAAAGGGGTCCACACGGATTGGAGGTATCTTTCACGCCCCAAGTAACATATTTCTCTTCAGCATCTGGGTTTTCCACTTTCGATAGTAGGGGTTATTCGGTTCTAGCTATAGACAACCCGAATGACCTGGATCCGGACAACAGGACAATCAGGGGCGAAACATTCGACATCGACCTTTCCCTAATAGACAACGCAGGCGGACCCGTCTCTTCCGCTATAATCGTAGTCAGGATCGACAACATCACCGTTTGGGGCGGGCTGACCGATTCAAACGGGACCGCTTCAGCATCAATACTCGTCAGACCCGACAGAGATCCCGGACCAATGGTGGTCACAGCCACATTCTCTGGCATCAATGGTACGATTGGCCTTCTTGGCGACGAGACATGGACAAGGGTCGTCGTCTTGGCCCCCACTGACTTGTTCCTGAAACAGGCATCCTCGCCTTCCATAGCAGGCGAGTCAGTAACACTCGTGGGCTCACTCTTGGATGAGAGGAATCAGATGCTGAAGGAAGATGGCAACTTTAGTGGTGGGCTAATCCACTTGTACATAGATGGAATTGATGTAGGCTCTGCTTACACCACATTCTCCAATGGAACCACAGGACAGTGGTCGATAACTTACCTCATTCCTGCAGATATGAACTTCGGTTCCCATACCGCTCGCGTCGACTTCCTGGGTGGCTTCTCATGGGTCGACCCTATGGGCCAAGGGGACTCCCTGAATCCAGAATACTACCTGCCTTCTTCGGATTCAATGGCGTTCAATGTGACTCAAACCTCTCAAGTAGTCATCTCAACATCTCCAGCCGATATCGACAGGACCGGAGTGGCAATCGTCGAAGGGATGCTAACCGATGGCGTCGGTCGAGCCATCCCAAACAGGGATCTCATCTTGTCAGTCAATGGAAATGAAATCACTGGTATTTCTGTGGACGAGAACGGATCATTCATCGGTTTCGTTCCAATCGCACCCGACATGCCATTGGGGCCAATGCTAGTCGGAATAGAGTTCGCTGGCGAGGCCTTCATACTCCCATCAAACTCCTCTGTCGCCTTCGCCATCTATGCTCCCGTGTTCGTGGCGATGGACCAACCAAGTCCCATCGCGGTAGGAGATTCCATGGTTATTTCTGGTTCTGCAAAGGACAACTTGGAGAACGGTTGGCTCGGGAGCCATACAATCGAGGCCTTCGTGGACGGGGTCCTAGTGGGTATTACTAGCAGCCAGGAAAACGGCAACTGGTCAATTGAGTGGACAATTCCGGAGTCAATGGAAGTTGGCAACCACTCGATATCTGCAATCTCCCCTGCTCAGGGATTCTACAGGCAGGGCGGCACCGAGTCAAATTTCACGGTCTCGTACCATACTTCGATATCCCTCCAGGTCGAACAGACCTATGTCACACGCGGCGGTCACTGGAACTTCTCTGGCAGGCTTTTCGAATCGGACACCGGATTTGAGCAGGGCCTGGAGGGGAGGGCGGTCTCAGTACTATTGGATGGGGTGCCCGTGGAACTGATTTCCACAGAAGAAGGGGGGATCTTCTCTTACAGCCACAGGGCAAAGTACTCATTGAGCAGGGGTGTGCATAATCTCTCTTTCCAGTTTGAGGGGGAGTTCCTCTATCTTCCCACCACGTTCGTTTCATCGGTTTTTGTCTTGTCAGACATAGTGGTTGAGATCCAGCCGATTACCAACACAATTGTTCGTGGAGACGCATCCCCATCCAATTCCATCATGATACAGGGACTAGTTCGTGAGGTCGGCGGTGAATCCGCAATCTTCGACAATCTTTCCATGAGCCTTACTTGGGGGGATTCGAACCTCCCTCTAACATCTGGGCCATGGGATAACCCAAGCACGATGAACTTCCAGATTCGGGCCAAGGCTCAAGAGTTCATGCACCCGGGTGAGAACGTCATCACCATAGTGGTTGGTTCTGATCAGACAAGGTTCCTGAACGGCGCATCTCGGAATATCGAAATATTGGTTATGATCGAGGTTGACTTCGTCTACTCTGAACTTGATCTCTCAAACGGTCAGAGGGTAATCAGGGGCACGGTAAACGCTACTGCTAGGGATACGGGGGCGCCCCTAGAGGGTCTCTCACTAACTGCCAGCCTGGCCAATGGCAGCGTCACCCATTTCTCAGTCTCCAAGCTGACTGGGGCAGATGGCGTCTTCGAGTACGAGTTCAAGGCAATGTCCCCACTTCCAGCGTTTTCCGAACAGGAACTCCCCCCAGTGGGATGGGGGCTTCTCAGTGTGATGATCGGGTCGGACTCCGAGTTCATTGCCCCGGGCAGCCTCTCCCTCCTGCCTTCATCGGGGGTCCCGATAGCCTACGAGAAGCAGGAAGGGGGCTCATTCTTTGGCAGCACCACAGTAGCACTCGGGGCACTCGTGGTCGCTACAATCGCCATAGCCCTCGGTGCTTTGGCATTCAACACAAAGAGGAAGTCAACGATCAGGGAGCTCGCAAAGGTTCTTGGCCAGACAGTTGAGATGTTGGCATCAGGGGACGAATACCGAAGGGCGATTTTCCTCTGCTACGAGAATCTATGCTCAGTGCTGATGCGTCGGGGTTTCCTTCGTAGGAACTTCGAAACAGTTCGAGAGTTTGAGTCCGCAATCAGGGAAGCATTGCCTATCAGCGAGGCCTCATTGGTCTCTCTTGACCGAATCTTCGAGGAGGCCCGATACTCAAGCCATGTTCTGGGAGATGCCCATAGGGACAATGCACAACTAGCGCTCTCATCTGTCATGCAGGAGATAGAGGAAATGCAGGATATTCCGGAGAGGGGGCCACTTCAAATTGAGATGGACGAGTAGGTCAATCCAACTTGATGGAGATGACTTCTCCTTCCCAAATCGCACCAGAGACAACCCTCTCCTTTGGAAGACGGAATGACCTGAGCATCCCCCCGAAATTCTCGGGTGCTACAATACGGACTATCTGGGAAACGCCATCACTCTTCGTGTCGACGGTAAACTCGTCCCTGTTGGTTGCTGGCAATGGGAGTCTGATTTCAGACTCAGACCACTCTCCACCGAACTCTGAGACAAATTCTCCTAGGGTGGACACAGAGTCTCTGAGGGCCCTAGACTCGATTTCCGAGGCCACTACTCCATGCATCTCCTGAACTTCCGAGAGATGGGGTAGAGAATTCAGGAACTCTTTGTGCATTGACTCCGCATCCGTATCCAGACCCACCTTCAGGTCGGCTAATCCGCCTGCTCTATCGATGATGGCTTCATCGGATTGGACATCGACCCTCGTCCACTCCATGCAATGCCCAGTTATCCAACTCGCATGAACCCATTGATGTTCAAATCTCGAAGAATGCCTTGACCCGCTCTGCAGTTCTAGTGGGTTTCGATGTCTGCATCGTCTGCATCTCCGGCATGCAGTCGCTGACTCTCCTTTCTAGCAGCCTCTTCTCCAAGAGAATCACAATGGCTCTGTCCTCTTTCTTCCTTATCGGCCTACCAAGGGCCTGCAATATGCTGTTAACGGCAGGCTGGAGGCTTGCGTACTTCCATGCTCTGCTCCTATCAAATTTCTTCGTATAGTATTCCAACAGAGCATCCTGTCTGGCGCTTGGTGGGGGGAGGGGTAGACCTACGCAAACTAGAGCATTCAGGACGTTGTCAGAGTAGTCGACTCCCTCGGACAGTTTCCCACTAAGAACGCCAAAAAGTGCCGCTCCCCTCATATCTCTCTGTTCATAGAGTCTCGAAATCAAACCTTCAACCCTAGCTTTGCTCATTCGTTGTTCTTCCTTGACGATCGTCTTTGGGCACCACCCGCTTTTTTCGAATTCCCCATGAATCCTACCAAGCATCGAATAGCTAGGAGCAAAGACCGCAACATTCCCTTTCGTATTATCGATCACTGATTTAATGTGGCCAATTATCGATGAAAAACTACTTTCTCGTTCCGTTAACTTGCTAGTCACGTCGCTCGCAATCAGTACTGGCCTGTTTCCAAGAGGGAACCCCGATGAATACTGGTGACATGTAACCCTATCTCCAGGTATGCCAAGAATCTCTGCGTACATTTCTGGAGGGAATAGAGTTCCCGACATCAGTATCGAGCCCAGGCATTTTTCAAAGATGGGCTCGCCAACAACGCTTGGATCTAGAAGATGACTTGTCACTCGGGGATTTTCCAGTAATTCATCGAAGACCAATGCCAATGCGGCATTTTTTCGATATCTTATGCATATTTCCAGAATCTCCGCCAGTCTAGTGCATTCGTTCTGTTCTTCATCGTCAAGATCATCATCTTCTTCGATAACTACCGCCAATAATCTTGAGATCATCATCCTGATTCTGTAAATTATATCCTCTGAATCTTCCTCTAGAACGCCTTCAATCGCCTGTGAAATGATGTCCAAGAAATCTTGAGTTGCTACTCTGATGTCATCTCCTTTGGACCTCTGGTTTTCTGATTTCTTTTCTTTAAACCATTTCCTCATCCTCGAATCTTCCTTCAATGCCTTGATTTGCTTTTCTAGATTCATAGCGTCCCTAAGCTTATTGGATTCTGGAATATCAAGCTCACGCTCACGCTTCTCCAAGTTTTCCTTATACTCTTCAACATTCGACAGTGCCCTCTGAAAGACTTGTTCTGTTACCCTCCTCTGCAGTCCATTCCTAATCCGATTGGGGAGGTTGTGGGCCTCGTCTATTATGATGATTGTATTTTCCAAATCCACTCCCATCACTGGTAGTGAAGCCTCTCTTACCCCTTCCACGAACACGTGATTGTAGTCACAGACAATTATGTCCGTGGATTTGGCTGCTTCTCTCGCTGTTGCCCAAGCGCAAACATCTGTCTTCTTGACCCGCTTCAGAATCTGATCAACATGTCGCGGATCGGAATGAATGTACTCTTCCAGATCAGATCTTAGAAACCTCCTCTCAGACTCGGTGACCCCTACTTCACAATTGCATTTCCCAGTAGACCTGTCCACTACCTTGCACATGCCTTCCCTTCCGATGATGTCGACCACCTTTACTCTGGAGAATCCAGGTGGCAATCTCTTGTTTATCTCTCGAATTGTATCAACAACTATTCTGTGTTGAGATTGCCTACCCGTCAGAAACAATATTTTGGGAATTTCAGGATTCGTACTGTACATATTAGCCGCATTGAGTGCAGATGCTAGAGCCGCCGCCGTCTTTCCAATTCCTGTAGGTGCCGCCGCCAGTAGGAAACCTCCTCCCTTCAATGACTCAATTCCATCCGAGATCATCCTTATTTGGGACTCCCGAGGGGATTCATGAGCGAAGAATAGACTGCCATTGGCCTCTACTTCGCTCGACATGGAGCCGTACTGGGAAATTGACCGTCCATAAGTTTGCATCCCGATTTTCAGCATTCCATCTGGGAAGAGTCGGGGTTGCCCCGCACGTGGTGCGGGACGGTGTGTGTTGAGTTCTAACTCTGTTCTGCTTTCCTTGGGGTTCTAGGGGCGTCTCTTGGTTCGTAACCCACTGCATTGCTCAGTTTCTTCGCCCTGTCCCTGATATTCCTCAGTCCGTTGCCGAATCTCTTGGCGTCGTTTGATTGGTGGTTGGGAGAGCGGACATGCCGCTCCCCCGTGTTTTTTGTGTGCATCCCAACTTCGCCCATATCTCTCTCACCTAAGCGTTTGAATCTTCATCATGCCTGAAGCGCAATTCGTCCATGCGCTTTCTCAAGAGGCCAACAACGGTGGCCCCCTCGATCATCTCCTTGCGGATCATCTCCCTGGCAGATTGCCTTAGCACCACATCTGCTGGCTCACCAACAATCTTGCAATAGTCTCTCAATCTAACGGTTAGCTCCGGACCTAGGTCCACTTCGACCCTGTCACCCTTGCCAGAAAGTGGTGTTGAAAGCATTCTCCTCACTGCCTCTCTAATTACATCGGACCTGTTTCTCATTCCATCGAAGCCCACGAGTCTATCCAGTTCTAGGAGGTAATCCTCTGGTATCCTAAGCGAGACCATTGGACTGTTGCCGGGCACCTCCTGTTCCTCCTGAGTCTTCGAGAGACGCGTACAGGATATAATTGTATTGCAATTGAAATGCAAATGAAATACAATATTGGGATAATAGGAAACCACTCTTGTGGGCTTTATCGAGCGATTCAAGGCAGATGGGCGTCTGGCATACCATGGTGCCCCTGTGAAAGTCATCAACGATGCAATACACGGCCAATTCAAACTGGAAGGAGTTGCTCAGGATCTACTTTCCACCCCAGAATTGAACAAGTTAAGTCACATCAAGCAGTTAGGACTGGCTCACTTGGTTTTCCCCGGCGCTCATCATACGAGGTTTGAGCACTCGTTGGGGGCCTCGCACATCGCAGGGAGGATGGCCGACTCAATTTCACTGGATGACTTGGATAGGGATACCTTGCAAGTAGCTGCGATGCTCCATGATGTTGGGCATGGCCCCTACTCGCACACATTGGAGCATATTCTGGCTGATAGGGGTGGAATGGATCACATGGAGGTAACGAAAGGAATCATTCTCGGGGAATACGATGTAATGGTTGAGTCGGAGAGAGGGTCAATAGATGACAGAAAATCTATCCCAGTTATCCTGGAAGATTATGGTATTGACCCCAAGCTAGTTTCCTCATTGATCACTGGACCAGATGCTTCGGGTTCCGAGAGGTCATTGTTGAACTGGACAGAAGGCAAGACAGATTTCTCCAGTGAGGACAAGACACTGGCACAACTCGTCCATGGGCCTGTTGATTGTGATCAACTGGACTACCTGCTAAGGGACTCCCACTTCACGGGAGTCAAGCATGGGGTTGTGGACCACAACCGACTAATCGAGTGCCTCCGCAGACAGAGTGGAGACATTGCCGTCGAACAGGGCGGGTTATCTGCATTAGAGGGAATGCTAGTGGCTAGGGGGCTAATGTACAGTGCAGTGTACTTTCACAGGGTCACGCGAGTGACCGAAGTAATGCTTTCGCGTGCGGTAGAGAGGGCTGGCGATGCCCTCCCCGACTCTCTAGATTTACAGAGGAGGGTCGACGCAGAGATTTGGGGCGCTCTTGACAAGGTCGGAGGCTTCTCGAGAGACATGATTTCCCGACTCAAGTATCGGAACTTGCTCAAGGTATGCCTGAGTAGGAGGAAGGACGATTTAGAACCTGAGCAGATAGAAAAACTTGTTTCAATAGCCAATGATTTGAATGCAAGAAGGGAATTAGAGGACGACATAGCATTCCGTGCAGGGTTAGAACCGGGATATGTTGCAATCGATGTCCCCTGTGTAAAACTCCTACTATCCGAGCCAAGGATGGCTCAAGTTGACATCAAGGTAGTTGGCGATGATGGAAAAACCAGATGGCTAAAGGAGATCACACCTATGGCAGATGCTCTCAGAAAGAGACAGGTCAGCCAAGAAGCAGTGTACGTGATGACTCTATCAGGGAACGAACAAAGAGTTGCCGAAATCGCTAAACAGATTCTGTTCTGATAACGCCTTTTACCCTGACTTTTCCCTTGGAACATTGAAAAGGGGGACAAATGCAGGAGCGCCCGCCCGACATCAGGGTCAACATAATCGTTGGTGACCAAATGGACAATGCGATAAAAACAATTTACGAAACAGTGAAAGTAAGAGACCCGAACCAGCTCGAGTTCCATCAGGCAGTTGAAGAAGTGCTCGACAGCCTTGGACCGGTAATCTCCGAATATCCGGATTACATTGACGTAGTCCATGGAATTGTGGAGCCAGAGAGGGTCATTCAGTTCAGGGTTCCGTGGTACGACGACGAGGGGAATCTCCACGTCAACCGTGGTTTCAGGGTGCAGTTCAACAGTGCAATAGGGCCATACAAGGGAGGTCTCAGATTCCATCCAAGCGTTAACCTATCAATTCTGAAGTTCTTGGGCTTCGAGCAGGTGTTCAAGAACAGCCTGACTGGTCTGCCAATGGGCGGGGGGAAGGGAGGATCTGACTTCAACCCAAAGGGGAAGTCAAATGCAGAGGTTAAGAGATTCTGCCAATCATTCATGAGTGAGCTCTGGAGGCATATTGGTGCAGATCTGGATGTCCCAGCAGGAGACATTGGAGTAGGCGGCAGAGAGATAGGCTACCTATTCGGCATGTACAGGAAGATGGCAAACGAGTTCACTGGAGTGCTAACTGGAAAGGGGCTCTCCTTCGGTGGCTCCCTAGTCAGGCCAGAGGCAACAGGATACGGATTAGTTTACTTTGCAAGGGAGATGCTAGCTACGAAGGGCAAATCATTTGACGGGTCCAAAGTAGCAATAAGTGGCTCTGGGAACGTGGCCCAGTTCGCTTGTCAGAAGGTAATAGATCTCGGAGGAAAGCCAGTTACCATGTCCGACAGCAGTGGATACATCTATGATGCGTCCGGAATAGATCGGGAGAAGCTAGCTTGGGTGATGGACCTGAAGAACAACAGGAGAGGACGAATCAAGGAGTACGCGGATCACTTTGATGGGATAGAGTACACCGCGTCAAAGCCAGAACCGAATCATAACGAACTATGGGGTACCAATGTTGACGTCGCTCTCCCTTGTGCCACTCAGAACGAAATTAACGAGGCTGAGGCACAGATGCTAGTCAGTAGCGGTGTCATCGCTGTCGCTGAGGGCGCTAACATGCCTTGCACCCCAGAAGCCGTGGAGGTCTTCCTCGACAACGGGATCCTCTTCGCACCAGGTAAGGCTAGCAATGCCGGCGGAGTAGCAACATCTGGACTGGAGATGAGTAAGAACAGCCTAAGGATGAGTTGGACTAGGGAGGAGGTCGACCAGAAGCTCGAAGCGATCATGGTGAACATCCACAAGAACGCCTTCGAGACCGCTGAGAAATACGGCATGCCTGGAAACTACGTCGCCGGAGCCAATATCGCTGGTTTCCTGAAGATCGCAGAATCTACGATGGCTCAGGGAATTCTCTGAGTTTACTCTTCTGTCTTCTTGTAACCGACTACGCCCTCTTCTCGCTCATTGTAGATCGAGAATAGCAAGTAACCCCCTACTGCCGCCGCAATTACTAGGGCTATCAGGGCCGGAAGCAGAGCAGAGCTGTCCTCGTCATCGGCAACTGTCCAATTTACAATTTGACTAGACATCTGCCCCCCTCCGAATGACATTTCGTCCACGAGTTGAGTGGGAGTCAGTATTCTGCACGAGATCGAGTCCTCGCCAGCGACTGACGTCCTCCAACTGAAAGAAATAGTCACTTGCTCGCCGGGGCCTAGTATAGCGTTGGGAAACGAGGGTGAGATTTGCGCCGTTGTATTGGTGCTGGCAGCTTCACAATTGATCGCCAGGGATGCAGCAGCAGTCCCAGAATTGACTATCACAGCCTCGACATTAACCGAATCACCAACGTAGGCTTCACTCAGTAACCCGTCTTCTCCAACTACTCTCAAGTCATCCCACCTAACCATTGGGATCCCACTTTCGACCATTACTTCCAAATCCCAAAAGAGTTCGAATTGCCCTCCACCATAATCTCCAATCCCAGACTCCTCTGGGTTCCATGCAGTTCTGTAATCGGTTATGGAGACAACCGCCTGTTCACTCCAAACTGGGTTTTCCTCCCACGTGTTGTCTGCGGACCATGCAATCTCGACTACCCTCTCCTTTCCCCCATCGATGAAGGAAACACCCATTTCGTTGCTGAAGTTGGAATAGCTTGGGAATTTGTGCATCCCCGTGATTTCATATGTAACGAACATAGCATCGAAGGACAGGCTCTGCCCCGATACGCGCCTCTCCCACTTATCTGTCAGTCCCCCAGAGCCACTAACCAACTCACCCCATTCGATAGAGGAATGAGCTCTTGCTCTGATATCATGATCGTCTGTGCTGTTTGAGAAACCAACTCCTGATAGTGCGATTGAGGCGTTGTCGCTGGTCAATATCACAGGTCCAACTCTGTTCAGTTTTGTTCCTTCGAATGAGATGCTTCCTGAAGTAGTAATTTCACCCCCCATAATCGAACTGTCAATGAAGTTGCCACTACCTTCGATATCCATGGAGAAGCCCGGGTTTCCATGGACCATCATATTCCTGTGTTCCAAATCTGCCGCGAGATACACATTTTGATTATTGCCACCGCCATCCCTCAATACACTGACCAGGCTGAGGGAAACGGGATGGCAAACCGGGCCGACCAAATCAATCCAAACCCCCTCCGTCCCAGATGGGAAAACTATGGAGCTATCATCATCTGAAATTTCTTTGGAGCCATTCCCGAAGTATGCTGTCACCCCGTCTAGAGACGCGCCATCAACCGGGTACAAGGTCACCTCGAATCCACGGTTAGGTTGATTCCATGGGATGTGGATTGCAGAGCGATTGTCCTCGTCACAGTAGCCAAATCCAACCAAACCACTCGGTGGCTGCGAGGAAACAATCTTGGAATCTCGAATATTTATTCGGGAGCCCTTTTCGACAAAAATCTCAACTCCGAAATCTATTGAGAAATCGGTCTTTGCACCATCTGAAGATTCTAGGTTCAGAACACCGCCGTTTACCACCCTGACGTTATTGGACAGGGTCATGCTTTGGTCCCAAGTCATTTCAGACTCCACGATTATGTCGTCACTATCAGCGACTGCATTTGTCGGGAGTGCGATGCTTGCAGCTGCCATTGTTAGGCACACGAGAAACGTTAACCTCTTGCTCATTGTCATTCGGCCGAGCAGCCGGGAAATGAAGGTCACCCCTCCATGCAATGCCCCAGACTCAATTGTACAACGTTTGACCCAAGGTTAAATCGCCTGATTTCCCTGCAGGGGATAATGTCGTCTGAGAATCTTCCTTGGGATGATCCAGTAATCGCACCACTTCTAGTACTCTGGCTATACCTTCCCGGATATCTTTCCAATACCGCAGCTATGCTCGGAGGGAAGTGGATCCCCGATCTGATTGGAATCCCCGTCTTCACCATCGATGGAGGTGCGGTGATGTCTGATGGGAATCGGATTTTAGGGGATGGTAAGACGTGGAACGGCCTAATCGGGGGCACTATAGGAGGGGGGTTATTGGGAGTCCTCACCCATATAATAGCAAATGACAACCCTGTTGATTCTGCACCCTTCCTAGATCCTCTTTCGACATATGGGCTGAATTCTTCAGAAATCTCAGATGCATGGTTCTACATCGGAGGAGCTTCGATGACTGCTTTCACAATCGGCTGTGTACTTGGTTTTGGTTGCATGGTCGGCGACTCGGCTGGGTCATTCGTCAAGCGAAGACTTGGGCACAAGAGGGAGGGGAGCGTCAGCTCTGAAGCCCCGTTGCTCGATACCATCCCATTCGCTGCCTCAGCATTCGTTTTCGGCCAAGTTCTGCTCGCACCGTCCATTGTGGGGAGTTCAGAACTCCTTCTGGGGATGGCCATACTGCTCCTGGTTACGCCAATCCTCCACAGATCATTCAACATCATAGGGTTCCACCTCGGACTCAAGTCTGTGCCTTACTAGTCAACCCCAACGTGCAATCCATTAATCACCAGAATAGCGGGCGCGAAGCATGACTGGCATGGAAGTCCTAGTGGTTGGGGGCGGCGGCCGAGAGCATGCATTGGCACTGGGGCTTTCACAGAGCAATTCTGTTTCGACCGTTCACTGCGCCCCTGGAAATGCTGGCACATCCATGGTTGCTACTAATCACGGAGTTTCTGTTACTGATATCGATGGGATAGTCGACCTAGCAAATGAATTGGGCGTTTCATTGGTTGTTGTAGGGCCAGAGGCTCCTCTCGTGGCCGGACTATCCGATCGACTAAGGCAGGAATCAATACCTAGCTTCGGTCCTCATTCCGAGGGGGCTCTCCTTGAAGGATCGAAGATACATGCCAAGACGATTATGGAATCATTGGGGGTCCCTACGGGGAGGTTCGAGAAGATAGACGAAATCGGCTCCATAGATGGCGGCCTGGACTCCTTTGACCCCCCTTGGGTTGTCAAGAGGGACGTCCTTGCAGGAGGCAAGGGAGTAACCGTCACCTCATCCCGGCAAGAGGCTCATGAGGCTCTTAAAATCGGAATAGAATCCGACGGATTCGTCCTTATGGAGGAACATCTGTCCGGAGAGGAGGCTTCCGTACTCGTGATAATGGATGAGTCCGGGTATGTCATGCTCCCAGCAAGTCAGGACCACAAGAGAGTAGGAAATAATGACACGGGACCAAACACTGGTGGAATGGGTGCCTATGCACCCGCACCTGCCGCCACTCCTTCCGTATTAGCTAGGACCAAGGAAGAGATCGTAGAACCAATGCACCACTATCTGCGCAACTCTGAGACCCCCTACCGTGGTTGCCTGTACGTCGGTCTGATGATCGATGAAGAAGGTGCTCCCAGTGTGGTTGAGTTCAATGTGAGGCTCGGAGACCCAGAGGCCCAGGTCACGATTCCTCTGTTTCAGTCAGATCTGGGTTTGGTTCTCCTTGCTACTGCAGAGGGAAATCTTGCAGAGACTGAAGTCGAATTCAAACAGCTCCACGCAGCCACAGTTGTGCTAGCGTCAGAGGGATACCCCGGGAATGTGGATTCTGGAAGAGTCATAGAGGGATGGGAGGCAGAAATCGACGAGGGGCAAGTGCTTGGCTTTGTCCATCTAGCTGGGGCGATGAGGGGGGAATCCGGAAAACTCATCTCGAAGGGTGGCAGGGTTCTGTCGGCAACGGGAATTGCACCTAGCTTAAGTGAGGCATTAGGGGCTTCATATCAGATTATCGAGGGAATCACCTTGGAAGGCTCTCATTACCGCGAAGACATCGGTTTTCGCGCCCTTCCGAGATGAAATATAGGACCAATCTGGGAGCTCAAATTCCCTACCGTTCTACGAACGGTTAAAACAACCGTTCAGGTCGGCGCGATGCTGAGTCATTGGCAAATAGGTCCGGTGGATGGGATGGAAGCGAAGAAAGATACCCCTCAAGTCGCCCAATTCAACAATCTATACGCCCCCATTGCGATCACTCTAGCCCTACTCGGATTGACCATCGGGGCATCTTCTCTCGATGGCAGAGAAGTCGGTGGAGATTTCTTATCAGGTGCTATCCTGATTTCCCTCTCAGTTCTGATTCCAGCGTGCATTGGGAGGACCTCGTGGCTGATTCCTATTGATTCTGGAGCATTGCGAGTAGTCACACTTACTCTTGCCACGGCGATCCTCAGCATCATCGCTAATTTTGTGGACCCCGCTGACTTCAATCACATGTTCGTTGCAACATTCGTCCTCGTCGGATTTGTCTCAGCTGTGCTCAACGAATCCAGTAGGTTCGAGGAATCTGCATCCTTCCTCTCAGTAGTTCTTGGGATGAGGCTTGCGGCATACTACGCGGGTGGATTAATGATCGCTCAAAATGACTCTCTAGTGGCCATCGACACGGCTAGAGAATCACTTGGCAGCGCATTCTTCTCATTCTGGCTATCTTCAATATCACTGGGATTAGTAGTAATGATCGGCCTTAGGGGGACAATTGAGCAGAGAGGTAAGGGGCGACTCATGTCAGTCCTCCCAACCTTTAGAGAGAATCCAGAGGTGGTCGCTTACTCGTCCCTTATTTTTGTAAGTTTCATGATCCCTCTCATTTGGATAGGGCAGATAGACACTCTTCAGGAATTTTCTCAAGAAAGTCACATCGGAGTGGCATGGGGGTCTTTCTCTGCCTTGGTAATCTTCATCCACGCCTTCTTCAGAGCCGAAGGATGGCACGTATTGGGAGCATTACTGGCAGTGAATTGGATATTGTACACCATTGGTCACATCCATGAAATTGGGAATGAACTTCCCTCTATATTCTCGGATGATGGCTTCATCGGTTCTTTCACATGGTTCTTCTTGTGGTTCTGGATGAACTTCTTCGCTCTTTTCTTTGCCTCCAGAGGCGTCTTCGGTGACGTTGCGCCTCGAAGGGACCGGAGCGGATTCAGAGTTTGGTGGGACGACAACTCCTACGTCGTGATGGTTTCGCTTGCCTTCCTAATAGCACTAATTGTCAGAATTGCATGGAACGTAATTCCAGCAATGAATGCGAATGGCACTGGCCTATGGGATATGACTGGCGGTTCGGACCCTTGGTACATGAAGCGAGTAGTCGATTACATTATCGCCGAGAGAAGCCACTTGATTTTTGATCATGATAGGGCATATCCAACGGGGGGGATAAACCCGAGACCACCACTCTTCTCGTGGTCCCTAGCTCTTGGCGGTATAGCACTCTCATGGGTTCTCGAGATTCCAACCGATCAGGCTGTATGGTGGTCCATGGGCGCTCTACCGGCAATCTACGGGGCCCTCATCGTTCTGCCCATTGCTGGAATAGCCTCACGCACACACAGCAGAAGGGCCGGGATGATTGCTGCTTGGCTGATTGCCCTAATGCCCGGTCACATTAGCCGATCCACTTTCGCAATGTCTGATCACGACTCGTTTGCGATGCTTTTCCTGGCCATCGCATTCTACTTCTGGATCAGGGCCATAGAGAAAATTGATCACAAGAAGCTCTTCAAGACAACTAGCCCAAATCCTCTTTACATAATCGCAGGGATGAGGGAGACTTGGAAGAGGAACCCGTCTTTGATGGCAAATGCCACCATGTCAGGAATCGCATTCTCAATAATGGCTCTTGGTTGGAAGGGCTTCGTTTACGGGCCAGGGATACTCTTCCTCGCTTACTCGTTCCAGGTAGCGATTAACATCTTCAAGGGCAGGGATAGCATCCAATTTACCTCTGCAGCACTCCAAATGATGTTTGTCTCCATTCTCGTCCCGGCTCCATTCTATGCATGGCCAGGCATGAATCTTCTCTTCGCCCCTAGTGGCATGCAACCGATGTTCTATATCATCGGTTTTACCTTCGCCATGGGGTGGGTATCAAGCTCCTTCAGGGACAAACCTTGGCTACTTGTGGTTTTGGGCGGGAGCACATTATTCGGGTCGATACTCTCTTTGCTATTCATTCTGCAAGAGTCTGGCTTTTACAATGGATGGGACATTCTCTTCACCGGTGGGTTCTACTTCTCTAAGAACAAAATATTCGGAACGATCGGCGAGGCTCAAGCGCCCGAGAGAGGGGTTCTGTTCGCATCATATGGTCCAGTTGTGGCTATAATCGCAATAGGGTGTGCATTCTTGCTATTGTGGAGAGGGAGCCGCAAGAACAAGTCAGAACTAACTCTTCTGGGCCTTTGGACAATTATCGCGTCATACATGGCGTGGTCAGCCGGTCGATTCATCATCAACGCCACGCCAGTGATGGCAGCAGTTGGAGGCATCGGGATTTCCATGCTTTGGGGCTCCGCAAGTTTACCAGCATTCGCCAAGGTGTGGAGGAACTCTGGAATAGGTACTCCAAGGACGCGTTTCAAGTCCTTGTGGCCCGCCACTAAGGCACGCCCCGGAGTTCCTGCCATGATCATGGTATTGCTCCTTATCACATCCCAACATGCGACTTACGGGATCGACGCAGGAATTCCTCGAGGGGATCGGTCAGCGGACGACATCGACCAGAGCCTATACGACATAGTTCCCGATATTCTGAGGCAGGACTTGCTCGGTCTGTTCTCGGTCATGAATAGCGAACAATACGACCCAAGTGATCCTGAATCAGGCCTTTGGTATATGGGCACTTTCGGTCCGAGCTTCAATCAACAGGGGTGGAACGAGGCATACGACTGGCTTGCTCAGCAGGACAGCGACACGCCATTCAGTGATCGGCCCGCCTTCGTTTCTTGGTGGGATTATGGATTCCAGGCCCTAGCATCCGGTCAGCACCCAACTGTTGCCGACAACTTCCAGTCTGGAATTCCACACAGTGGGGCCATGCTCCTCTCAGGTGGCCAGGAAGACACCTTGTCTTTGTTCATCACCACCTTGGCTATGGGTGATAAAAGCATCAATGGGCAACTTGGCGAGCCTTTCATCAGTGTCATTGGGGAGCACATGTCTGAGGCACAGGTTCAGGAATTTGTGGCAATCACTTCCAACAATGAGAAGAGCTTCCTTGAAGACCGTTTGATGGCAGTTGTAGCGGAATACGGAAACGCCGAACTACTCATGGGAAACCCTCTCGGTGAAGATGGGCTATCTTGCACCGGACCCTGTTTGGATACCTATATCGTTCTAGAAAATGGCGAGATATTCGGTGATCCTACTACCGATGTTTCCGAGGCAATGTCTCTATTCGACGAGGCTCGCGGTTCCTCATCCGCGTTCGAATTGTCCAACTTTGACGACGCAAGTCACTACGATATGTCCGGATACCGGTATACTCGTGACATCATCGATGACTACGATGACCTCTCAACTGCACTCCACAGGACCAATGCTAGGTTCGGGATGGCTCGTGCTTTCCTAATAACGGCCTTCTCCCTTGATGATTTGGTACAGATATACGATGGAATTACCTCAATCCCCTCATACGAGGTCTCAGACTACGAGGAGTCTCACGGCAGCACGACCTCGAGGAACCATGAGATACGATACTTTGCTGTCGATAACCGACTTTATCCTCTCGGTGGAAAATACTACCAGGACTATAAATCGTACCACAGAGGGCAGACTACTGGGATTTTTCATGCCCCCACCCATCTCTCTGGTCTTGACATAGACTCTTACATCACTACAACTTACGAGACAAACCAGGGGCCTAAGTCTCCCGAGGATTTCCAAACCCAGTACATGAGTGACCTGAAGGCTCAGGCATCGGGGGCATCGACCGGGGAAGATATGATCCAGATGACAGATATGGAATACCAACATCTGGACAGCTTCTTCGACACTATGATTGCAAGGACATATGTCGGCTATGGGACTTCCACATTGGGGCTTCCATCGATGAGTGGCCAGGCCGGCGATGCCGACACACCCTCGACTTGGATTCTTCCGGATTCCCTAACCGGGACGCCGGGGAGCTACTTGCAGGGCGCAATGGCCCTCCCAGGTGCCATGATGAACCACTTTGTTCTGTCCAACTGGTACGATCCTACAAATGGGACCTCGTGCGAAGAAATCCAGATTACTGGTTCTGCATCAACTAAAGCGGGTAATTCCCAGTTGTCAAATGTCACACTATCTTCCCCGGACAGCCTTTTGTCCGGTTGGTCGCAGATTCAATCGGGTGGACCCTGGAAGATGACCCAAGTGGAAAACGGAACCATCCCAATGGGTGCATATACTGGCTCCTACGACGCCAATTCCGAGACACTTTCCATCAGTTCACAAGCCTCTTCAACTGCCAATTTCACAGACTTCACCCTAACAGGAAAGTTAGACAGGTACTGCGGCTCGATTTACGACTCAAACAGGAACGTGAAGATTCTGAAATACTTCAGTGGCGCCACCCTAGAGGGAACTGTCTCATTGGAGGGAATCGGCCCAGTACCTAACGCAAGGATTCTCATTGAGAGGGACGCATTCAGCGGAGAGGAGTCTGCAGACGCAAATGGACATGTGGTCGATAACGACTCTAGGACATACTGGATTCCCATTGGTAGTACCCAAGCAGACGAGGATGGCCACTTCTCATTCACCGCTCCAGCTGGCAAGATTAGGGTCTCTGCATTCTCCGGTCAACCAGACTTGGAAGCAGCTAGAACAGCACTGATGACTGGAATGGGGAACTCAATGGAAGAACTTTTCACCGAGAGTTCGCAGAATCGGGATGTAAACCCAGTTACTGGAATTCTAGGAAACGTCTACGGGTCCACTTGGCTCTCCGAGACGATTGTGAACATATCGGGTTCAGATGGGCACAGCAACGGCCAATCAGTAATTGAAGCGCCTATCTCCGTCTCACCGTCGACCGCTTCAGGGATCCTATCATGGTCGGGCGAACTAGACTTCGATGGAGAGCCCGTCCTTTCAGCCCAAGTTGTACTAACCCCTGCTTCAGATGAGGTTTCCATCCAACCCTATGCCTCCATGACTTCCGATGGGAGCATGGATGGAGAGAACCTGAAATTCACTGGAACAGGGGAAGTAACATTCCAGGGGAGTGGAAAAGTAGAGAGCATGGGGGCGGTCTCAGTCCACGACTTCACTGGTACCCACGCTCAGGCTGTCTTCGACAACCATAGCATTACTGGAGAGGGCCAATTCTCTGGAAAGGGGATGATCGATGGGTCAATTTCCGGAGACTTCCCAAATTGTTCTGGAGACTCGGTCCCTGACGGCTCTGAGGCATGTATTAGAGAGATTGGTAGCTATCTCATTAACGGCACTGTTAATGGTTCAGGCAAGTTCACATCTCATGGGGTTAGCGAATTCACTAGGGTTCTCTCCCAGGCCACATTCATCGGCTCGGGAATATTCGTGACAGACTCTTCACAGAATCTCACCACGTTTGGTACAGTAAACGGAACTGGGATGTTCTCGGGTCATGGGACGTTCAGCGGTCCAATGGTCAGTCCGGGTTCATTCCATATTGTCGACGTTCTTCCCGGGGAGTACGTAGTATCCGTTGATTTCGGGGTAGGTGAGCCCGTCGAGCTACCGCAACCATTTGTAGTCACACTTGTATCTTCTGAGTACCAGGTCCCGGTGTCAATCTCCGGTGGCGCCATCAAGGGCACCGTCTCGCTCTTCTCTGGAAAACCACTATCCAATGAGATTGCAATATTCTCAATAAACGGCTCTAGTGACGATGCGCAGGATGAGTGTCAGGGAGTTGTTACTCAGCCATGCTTTGCAATACCCGACGAAAGCGGGTCTTTCGAGGTTGGCCCAATAGTCCCGGGTTCTTACTTGGCAGAGGTTGACATCGACGATGATGGCTTCCCGGAGGTTTCCCAGATCTTCACATTCGAATCATACCAAACATCGCTTGTTGCATTCCCTTCAGAAGTTCCCCAGACATCCGACATTACATTCACCCTTTCTGATGACGGTACAAGCGTAGACGACCTGCAATTGCAATTCATCCCAGAGGACCTATCCAGAACTCCTGTCTCAACAATGTTCGACAATGCGACAAAAACATACCACGCTGAACTGCTCCTAGGGGATTGGATACTCAATTACACCCTTAGTGATGAGAAGCAACTGTGGCAGCGTATCTCGATAGGGGTTGTTGATGTCAACGAGTCTTTCGAATTCCTAGTAAGTCAGGTAGTAAATGGGACGGTGGTTGACAAACCAGACAAGGAAGGTACCATTTCCCAACTCTCGAGAGTCAGCAACCAGGAGGTTTTGTTCCAATGGGAAGGCTTCACTCTCAAATCTACAACGGACTCATTAGGTGAATTTAGCGTCATACTGCCACAAGGGGCATTTGTCCAAGCAACTGTGGAAAGGATAGTAGGCGCCGGAGGCCTCTTTTCCAATGGGACTAGCTTCCAAGTCACAGATGAGGTGGGAAATATCACGATCGAACTCACAGATTCGACAGTGGTGCTCGGAGAAGTGAGCCTCAATCGGGAAGGGAACACGTACAACCAAGGGTTCTCGGGTTGGCAACCAATTTTCGCCCAAGCAAACAACTTGGACGGCACAACAAACGCCGTTTGGAGGGAAGAGGTGGATGATCTCGGACGTTTCGACATGCTCCTCCCCTATGGGAACTGGTCTTTCACGTTGGACGCAGGAGATGACATGGGAAGTAGCCCAGTAGTCAAGGAAATCAACTCCTCATTAGATGATCCGACAATCGAGCTACTTGTCATGACACTAGAGAACAGTACCGTCCAGATTGATTTCTTCATCGACCATAACGGCGACAACAATGTATCCAACGGGACCCCTGTTTCCTATCCCTTCGAGATTAAGCCATTATCCCCCAATGGGGCTGGTTACTCAGTTTCGGCTGACGGATCCGAGTGGATAGAAACGGGAATGGCGGAGATATCACTCGAACCAGGAAGGTACCGAATAGTGGTTGAGAGGGCGAACTCTTCTGCCGACGAGCCTTTCGATACTCTCTATGACACAAATGAGATATTTGACGTTGAGATTGAACCATCCACTGTCAAGCGTTCTGTCGGATTCGAGCCAAGGTGGCTGGCAAACATCACCTTCAGAAACGAGAGTGGCCAGATTCTCAACAATCACGAGATCAAACTCGAGAACGCCGAGAGCGGTTGGGTCCAGACGTTCACAACCAATGAAGATGGAATGCTGGTGGAGTACATCAACGAGGGAGACTGGCTCGTCATCGTAGAAGAGTTCGAGACCAACGCGGGCGTCTTCGAGGGGTTACGAAGATCACTTTCAGTTTCACAATCATCGGCAGGATCCAGGCTGAACTTCCAAACAGCCGAGCTTGCCATGGTGGCTGTGACCCTTCAGTCCACTTCAGAAGACCTAGTTACCTTGGAGTCGTTTGATCTCACTATTACATCACAGGAAGGTCTCGGATCATTCGTAACTTCTGTCGGCGGGCTCGAGCAATCACTCGAAATCAGAATAGTCCCAGGGCTGTGGAATGTCGAGATTAACCAAACCAACCAAGATGGAGTTAGAATGTTCCTAGAGAACACATCATTAGTGGAATCAGGAGTAACTGTGGGTCCTGATCACCAGGCATACCTGTCAGTTCAGATGCTAGTCAGACTTAGCGGTAAGGTATTCTGGGACCTAGATGACGATGACTTGCCGGGATTCTCTGAAGGCATTGCAAATGCAACGGTTAACATCACCAGCAGTGATTTGCAGAGTCATGACCTAATCACAGGCCATGATGGTGCATGGTCTACATTCCTACCATCTCAAAGCTCATGGAATATCACCGTCGAGAAGGAAGGCTTCGGAACGCAGACATCACAAGTCGATATCGGAGAAACCTCAGTTAACGAGGATATCGAGATATCGGCCGGCGAGGTCGAGGTCTCAGGAACTATCGACTATCCAGATCAAAACTGTATCTCTAGCGCCGCGTGGCAGATTGAACTTATCCCCTCTCACGGGATAGTCAGAGACCGAGTGTCGGTATCTGGAAACTCATTGGGAGAGTGGTCTTCCATGATACAACCGGGAAGTTGGGTGGCGATGGCAACAACAACCTCAGATGACCCTGCATCGGTGTGCTTTGGCCTAATCTCGATCGAGTCTCTTGAAGTCGGGGTGGAGGGCGGTTCAGTTGAATCCAAACTCACCGAAGGCGGGACTCTGATGCTTGAAACTAGTTGGTTGGACTTCGAGGGAGGTTTGCATGACCTCACCGAGGTTGAGGATTACGACCTAGTCATAGAATACGGTCCAATTTCATGGTCCGAGGAACTTGGAAGCGATGGGATTCTGACTCTCCTGCTCTTGCCTGGAACGGTCCAAACCTCCAGTAGCTTTGACATTGATGAGGGAGTTAGGAACGTGTCTTACTCCGGCGGCAAGGGAGTCTCCATCAGAGCAGGCCAGGTAAGCCCATTGAACACCCTTAGCATCGATAGGATCTCGAAGCAGAGTGTCATCACTACAGTCATAGGCTCTGATAGGATTGAGGTCCAAGAGGTGGATCTATCCTGCACCAACGACAATGATGGGGATGGGGTCATCAATGGCGAAGACGCATTCCCGAACGACTCTACCGAATCCTCAGACAACGATGGGGACTTGATCGGGGACAATGCCGACCCAGATGACGACAACGATGGTGATAATGACTGGGAAGATGACTTCCCATTGGGTCAGGGGCAGCCCACAAACTCAGTCGGCGGCTGTAAGTATCAGGATGCCGAGTTCACAATATCGATTGAGTATGAAGGCCACAACTCATTCGATGAATACACAGTGGTTGGAACCATCCCCGGTGCTGACGGAACTTATTGGAAGGTCCAATTCCAGAATTCAACTGGGGAATGGTTGGAAACAGCCACATTCGATATGGGGCTAACTAATTCAGATATTACGGAAGAGCTCATCATCCGAGTGGCCCCAGCCAACGTTGGCGTCGCCCACCACTTCTCAGAAGGGCACAAGGTACTGGTCAAGATATCCACGATTCAGGGATACTCCACCCAATTAGAGTTGAGAGTTGATATCCCAGAAAACAATGGAATGGAGGTCTATGAGCCCGAAAACCTCTTCTTCAACAAGGAGGAAACCGCTGTGACAATCGAGATCCCATTCAAGAACACTGGAAATTCGGATGAGTTCTTCTACTTCCAATTCGACTCTTCTGAATGGTGGGAATTTGCCGGACCAACTACTCAACCAGCATCCCCATTCTCTGATGGAACCGCCACCTTCACTCTAATCCGCTCCGCAGAACCAGCATTGCCTTCCCCATATGCCGAAGAGATCAAATTCACCGTTTCAGATCAGGATAACAACACTTACTCCGGCTCTACAGTGATTGAGACAGACTCCCCTGTTCTTTCTATCGTGGGCGATTCGGCAATACTAATCGGTGGCTCTGGCGGTTTCGCGAGTTATGGTGAAATCGAGCAATATTCTGTCAATATCTCCAACATTGGAAATGTGGACGCCGAGAGCGTAACTCTGGCAGCAACACTCTGCTCCGATATCAAGTGCAACAATGCGGTCGGTGTCAACTCCACATCTAGCGGATCAGTCTCAGCAATGAGTGAATCGACCTTCTACATCACGGTGGACTTCACTCAGTTTACCGAGGCCAAGACGTATTGGCTCGTCCTCTCAATAGATGGTGAATTGCTCGATGAAACGTCCGAGTCTTGCACATCGCCTAAGTCCGAAGGCAAGGCATCTTGCGTCTTGGAGGCCCAGCTTTGGAGCAGCTCTGTTGAGAATGACAACCTGAAGTACTTGGCATACGCCTTCCTGATTATGCTAATTACGGCACTCCTATACTTCACGAGAAGACCAGGTAGACGAGTCAGCGCCCCGTTCTAATACTACTACCTAAGCGCTATATTCGAGGCAAACATGCGTGGAATCCCGCATCTTGAATTGATGCCTGAACCTGAGGACTCTAGCCTGCTAACGGCTGTTGACAGAGATTCACCGGGCTATCCAGGAGAAGTGTATGGCCTCAGTGACGAAGAGGCAAGGAGACTTAGGTGGCCTTTGAGCCCAATAATGAGATTCTTATGGCCATGGGGGGCAGTTGGATTCTCAGCAGTGGTCGTTTCCATTCTCCTTCTCTATCCCTCAATATACTCCATTCTAGGTGAGGTCCTAGATTCGGAGTGGGCTTTTGAGGATAGTGGCATCAGGGAAATGCAGGAATCTGGAAATCTTGGTGAAGGAGTCAGCGTCTGCATTGTTGATACGGGAATTGACATTTCACATCCAGATCTCACTCACATATCATTGGAGGGATTCCGTGATTTCTACAGTGAAAAAGACTCGCCGGTCAGAGACATCGGGATAAATAGCCATGGGACCTTGATGGCAGGACTCCTTGTCGCCAACGGGTCCTTTCTTGGAGCCGCCCCCGGTGTGTCTCTGTCAATCGCAATTTCACTCGGACCGGACGGAAAGTCTGCGAACGAGAGAATGGTTTCGCAAGCGATTAGGTGGTGCCGAATATCGCAGGATTCGGACATTATCTCCCTAAGTTTAGGGACGGCACCAGGGTCAAGTTACTCTACATCTTCCGATACTCTGGAGGCAGTCAGAGAGGCATTGGAAGATGGCATATTCGTGATTGCGGCGGCTGGAAATAGTGATCCTCAGCAGAATATCTCCGACGTTTCATCGCCGGCTAGCCTAACAGGGGTAATTGCAGTTGGAGCTCATGACAGAGGCGGGGATCCATGGGTAGATAGCGCAGTCGGTGCAGAAGTGGACCCTGAAACTGGCGAAGAGCGCACATTCCCTAATCAGAAGCCAGAGATACTCGCTCCCGGAGTGGATCTTTGGTCCTGTAGAGACAGTGGCCGTGACCCTCCCTACGCATTCTCTACGGGGACAAGTGACTCTACGGTGATGGTTACCGGTGCACTCGCTTTGATTCTCTCATTGCACGGTGAGCATATTGCCGGTGAAAATGGGATAATCGAACTACACGAGATGAATCTCGTAAAGGTTGCTCTGGCAAACTCAGCCCAATCGGATCCAAGCCTATTACAAACTCATCACCCCAAGAAAGGATATGGTCTTCTAGATGCTGGAGAATGGTCCAGGCAAGTGGAAATTGAATTCGGAATCACCCAAGAAAATACATGATTTTATGATCATCAATGAAACTCCTTGGCCCTATGATTAAATTGTCTAGATGTCGTCCGATGCATTATGGCGCGGGATGAGAAATTGAGATCATTCTCATTAACAGGACTATTCTTGTTCAGCATACTGCTTTCATTGGCTTTACCAGCAGGTACCGTTTCCGCATCTAACGAGACAACGACAGGAACGATCACTGGTACCGAGACTTGGGCCGGCGTTCACACTCTGACAGGCGATGTAACAATCGCCCCCGGTGCAAAACTAATCATCAATCCGGGAGCAACGATCGAGTTCCCCAATGGTACGCATCTGGACGTCAGAGGAAGCCTGTGTGCAGGCGTCTCTTCCTGCGGGTCCTCTTCTAATGCCGGCCCCGCTATGAGAATAACTCTGAGATGGAGCGAGCCAGTAAACTCCAGTGCAACAGGCGAATGCTATGGGATGAGTTCCGGCAACCAGGAGATTTGGATAGACGATCCCTCCTGCAACGAGGGTGTGCTCATGAGGAGCTCGATCGATCTTTCTGAGACCGGTCTAAGGTACGTCACATTCGACAGCGCATGGGGAATTCCGCAGTACGTCTCCGCAGTGGGGGAGTTCCGATACGGTGCCCTAGTTCTTGATGGCGCTAGCCCAACTCTTACCGAACTTTCGTTCAACCAGATCAACACATCCAGCGTTTTGACAACCAACCTGGCCCAACCGTCTTTCAACGGGGGAGAATTCGTCGTTGGTACCGATGCGAGCAAAAGCATCGTTGGAGCGGCACTGCAGATTTACTCATCGGGTTCATCAGTCAGCCCCTTCACCCTCTCTGACATCTCCCTGACGGGAACTGACAATGGCTGTGGAAATAGGGACGGCGGACGCCATACAATTTGGGCCGAGGACTCATTCATCGAGATCGATAACGCCGAAATATCGTCAGGAGACTTTGGAATCGGGCTTTGGACCTCCGCAGGAAGCGTCACTAACACACAAATTAACGTGAACTGCAATGGTATCGACCTCAACGGCAAAAAGGCAGTGGGAGGGACATCATTCAGTTTTGATATTTCTGACAATGAAATTGCTACGGCCGATGGAGCCGGTGTATTCGCATCTGCCGGAGCGCTAATCTACTTGAGAGACAACGTTATCGGAGGGGCAGCATCTGGCTCTGGGGTTTCTGTTTACAACAGTGAGGCACACATCCACGGAAACGAGATTGGACCAATAGGGGGATATTTTGGTCTCTGGCTTGGCGGCTCTTACGACGTCATTGCTGAGAACAACTCGATTTTCGACACCACTCTGACCCCTGTTGTCGCTGGAATGTATTCATATTCAATCCAGGCCGCTTCTAGGCTGTACCTTGCAAACAACTCAATCTCATTCGAAGGAACCGGGACTTGCAGTAGCGAAACCAATTGGGGAGGGCAGTTCACATGTCCAGTGTTGCATGCCTACATGACTGGTGTGACGATGTATGACAACATAATCACCGCAGGGGGGACTGCTGATGGAATTCGAGCAATCGGCTCCCTTTTGGACATTCAGAGGAATTCCTTCGACGTGCAAAAGACAGGTGCTATAATCAAGAATTACGATAGTGGATACGCCGATTCCCAGCAATACGGGTCACTAGCATACTTCTCAGAAAACGATTGGAACCAAGCTGAGACGATCTACAACGTTACCAAGAGCTCAGTAACTGCCCAGTCAGAGTATATTCCATCCCCTCCCAGCGGCGAATACCCAGTTCGACTTTCTTGGCCAGATCAGGAGGCATGGCCAGACAATGAATTCCAAGGCGCCATTATCCCCACCCCAGTCAAGGACTGCAACAATTGTCAGAACATGACCCCGAGAAACTTCCCATTGGGCGTCAGCATGGATAACAACTCCACCGTTTTCACCTTCGCCGATCTAACAAACTTGGATCTATCAAAGGTCAAGATAGCAACACAACCAACCCACTTCGCAGTACAGGTTAGCAGGGCCGAGCTGGTTAGGTTCCAGACACTAATTGGCGGGGAAAAGGTCAGTGATGCCTTGGTTATTGTGGAGGATGCACTTGGAAACGACCTCTACCGAGTCAATACAGGCGGCGATGGCTTCACTCCCTGGATTGCTCTTCCATCGAACTTTCACCTCGATTTCAGAGGTCTAGGTGGGGGTGATAATCCAGATGGGTTCGCCGATGACGAGTACGAGGACTCATGCTCCGATGGGATTGACAATGACGGAGATCTGACTATCGACACTGCCGATCCAAGTTGCGACTACTCAGCAGGAACAAGAGAAATGTCACTTTACAGGTATACCGCCTATAGGTTTGGTTATGGCTACTACTCGGGAGTATTTACCCTTGAGGAGAACTCACTTGAAGAGACTGCACACCTGGAGAACGACGCTCCAACAGTGATTGTCACAGAGAATGAAGGACACTCATATCGCAGGGTCGTCAATATCACAGGTAGCGCACACGACGGTACACTAGCGAATAGCTACCTCACCGATGAGAGAGCCCAATGGGATCAAGGGGGATACGTGCATGCTGTTCAGGTTAGGAATCCCTTCACTGGTTCTTGGGAGGATGCTGAATACGCCGTCGATACAAGCGGTTCAGATGAGGGTGAAGTAACACGTTTCAATAGGCCCTTCAGCTCTTGGTACTACAATATTGACATGAGTAATCTGGCAGGGGAAGGGGATTACTCATTCGAATTCAAAGCATTTGATGGTATAGACTACAGCCCGGTTGTTTCACTTACAATAAAGCTCAATACCCAACCACCAAACATATTCGTCACCACTCCCAGTTCATTCTCGTCACACGATGACGGTTCGGTAATTTTTGATGGCTATTCTCAAGATCCATATGGGTGCCCGGATGAATGCAACAGCGACATTGGCCTCGTGTATATGCAAATTTCAGGTCCAAACTACCAAGTCACTAGTCCAGTTGAGACCAATTCAGATGGCACATGGGATTGGGAATGGGACTTCAGCTCCCGACCCAGAGAACTCACAACCTACACATTCACAATTTGGGCATCCGATTCTGATTTCTGCAATGGAGTTGTGGACGAGTGTCAGCCAGTAGTTCTTACTCTAACTATTGATAACAGGAATAGCCAACCTACAATTAGTGTAAACCAACCATATTCGGGAACCAGAATTTCTTCCTCTATTGATACCCTCCTGAGTGGGGTAGCTAGGGATTTCGATGGGGGGGTGACAAGAGTGGACTTGGAAGTGAAGGACGTTTCAAATGATTACGTCTCAGTTTTCGAGACGAGCACCAGTGAATTTTCGGAAGATGGCATGTGGGATATAGAATGGGATACCACACATCTGCGTCATGATGCAGAATATTTACTCAGATTCCGTTCATATGACGGAATTGACTACAGCAGTTGGGTCGATGTTACAATCATAGCCGACAACCCTCCAAATGCCGGAAATAATCAACCCGAATTCGACTCTTCTGAGTGGCAGAGTGAATACACCCTGTATTGCGATTTAGATTCCAATTCTGTCGACAAGTGCACAACTGTCGAGATTGATCTGAAGGCCTACTTCTCTGACATTGACAACGACATACAATTCATTTCTGTGTACAATGATTCAACAATTTCCTCGGATGACCGATATCCCCTCGTCGTAGGGGTGGGGACAGACGGAATCGCCCGATACGATCCAGCAGACATGTTGTTTTTCGATGATGACATGGAATCTTGGACTCTGAACAATGTGATTTTCATCGCAACCGATGCTTGGGACTCAAGGGTCAATTCAGTCCCTGTGACCTTCAAAGTCATACCCTTACAATTTGAGATTCAGGAACCAGAACAGTCTTGGGTTAACGAAAATGAAATGGCTATGTATTCCGGCATCGGTCTTCCAGGCAAACAGGTTTCTGTTTTGATTGGCGGCAATCCAGTCAACAACACAATTGTTTCCGAAGACGGGACATGGGAACTAGGGGTACCTGCTTCGAGAATAAAGGGAGAATCATCAATACCGGAATTCTCCTATTCCGGTCAAACAATGGCAGTAAAGCCAATTGGCAAGGGAGAGCCAACAACTGATAGCATAAACTGGGCTTTAGTTGGAGCGGTGTCCGTATTGGCCACATTGTCATTGGCTGCTCTTGCATACTTCACCGGCTTCATCGGAATCGAGATCGATGAAGAAGAAGGGGAATACAAGACCCCGGCCCAGATACCAGAAGACTATGGTGACGAGGAAAGAGAAGGAGAGGGAGCTCTAGAGAGTTATGACGACCATCCAGGTTGGCTTTGGGATGCTGCTTCTGAGGAATGGGTCCCAGATCCAGATTTCTAGGGATAATCAAGGTACCAAGTTCTACTAACATTTGTATATTGAGTGAGCCTGAGTGTTAGTTATATGACAACGACGGCCTCATCACGTCCGGGGGTCCAAGAGAGGATTTTCCTCCATCTCAGCGACTACATCGATCATAGTGACAAGGTAGAAGTTCCCTTCGCACTGTCTCAGATGGGCATTGCCAATGCGGTGTCAATTGCCCGGTCAAATGTCCCTCGTGCAATTTCCGGAATGAAGGAGGACGGCCATCTTATCGAAAGGCAGGCACACGTTACTGGGGTTTCTAGGAAGAGGAAGGCATACTTCCTAACAGATGAAGGAGCCAAGTTTGCAGACGAGATTTGGACGAGGATTTCCGAGATCACTGTAAGAATAATACACTCAGATGGACGTTCCGATAAAACGTCCCTGGCTGAAGCTATAGAGGAATCAGAACTGCCCCTTAGGCATGTGGACATGCTTCGATACATGGACGATTCAGGCACTATTGATCTCTCTGGACTGACTTCTGAATTGGTCGAGAGGGACTTATCTAAACACATTGAGAAGCAGCTAGTTTCCTATCTCAACGAACTCCCCAGAACTCGAAGATTCTATGGTCGTGAAAAGGAATTAGAAGTGATGGCAAAGCTCCTAGAAGCCAAGTCCGCTTCAATTCTGGTTCCCGGCATTGCGGGGATTGGAAAAACGTCTCTTTCGACAAAGATACTAGACAAATTCACTCACAGGAGGAATTTACTATATCATCGATGCCAGGATTGGGAAGGTTCTCGTGCATTTCTGGAAGCATGCGCGGAATGGCTCTCAGCAGTGGGAAACAACGACCTTTCCGACTATCTTTCTTCAGCCCCCGTGCCGCAAACAAATATGGCAGTCAACCTAATTGCTTCCGGATTGTCCGAGGCGCCTTCTTTGATAGTGATTGACGACTTACACAAGGTCGGAGATGAGACCCTTTACTCAATCCTTAGGGAGCTTACTCTGAGAATTCACGCACTGAAGGAAGTTGGCCTAGTTATGTTCTCCCGTTCCTTCAGAATGGTCGTCCCAGAATCCGACCAGTCTGGAAATATCGTTACTCTTGTTATGCCTCTGCAGGGGTTGGATGCGGAGTCAAGCAGACAGATCCTAACTGCCATGCCAAAAATGGACTCAGAACAATTTACACACATTTACTCACTATCTCGTGGTCACCCGTTAATCCTTGAGTTGATCAACAGAGGTAACGTTGCCGAGACTTTCCATGCCACCCTGGAGTCATTTGTCGAAAAGGAGATTTTCAGCCGACTTTCTGGCTCCGAGAAACGCCTACTGGGGGCTATTGCAGTTTTCCGTGAACCAATTCCTGTCCAAGCTATTCACCAAGTAGAGGGGAGTGTAGACCTCCTCGATGATTTGGTTGAGAAGGGCCTGGCACGACAGTCCGATGCTGAAAATTACGATGTTCACGATCTTGTCAGGGAATTCCTGTTGAGGTCGATGGACGAGGAAATGAAGAACGGACTTCACTCCGCAGCAGTGAATTGGTATAGGGGCAAGAAGGGCGATGCCGCAAACAGGATTGAGTTCATCCACCACTTAAGCCAGACAGGCGATGAGGATGGTCTTGCTGAGGTTCTGCTAACCGAGGGGCACGGCTTGGTTAGTTCCGGTCACACCGAGCTACTTTCAATTCTCAACTCTCTTGAAAGCAGCGACTTCGATTCTAAGAGTAGAGGCCTAATTAGGGAACTAAAGGGCGATATTCTAACCATCCAGGGTAGGTGGGACGAAGCCGAAGAAGAATATGATGCTGCAACAAAGCATATTGGGGGGAGCCATCCAAGTAACGAACTTGCTCGTTTGCTGTCCGCTAGGGCAGATATAGCAGTAAAGAGGGGGGCCATGGAAGATGCCCTCGAACTACACAGGAATGCTCTGAAGATTCAGATAGGGATTAGGGATGCTGTTGGAGCGGCAAGAACTTACAACAACATGGGCCATATTTTCCGTAGAAGGAGAGATTCCCGCAGAGCACTAGAGGTCTATGGGAACGTTGAGGACCTATTGGAAAAGGAGAAAGATCCGGAGCTGAATGACGCCAGAATTAGACTTGCATCAGCATTTATCGAAATGGGTGAGTTGGATAGGGCCAGGGATCACGCACTATTTGCATACGAGAATACTAAGGAATTGGATCAGGATTTCCTTCATGCTAGATCACGAGCCGTTCTTGGGAGGTACTATGCAAAGATCTCAGACAACGACCTAGCCCTCATTCATTACTCAGGAGCACTAGATACTCTTTCGGACCAAAACGACCCTCAAAGCACCGTGGAAGTTGAGATGCTTCTCGGGCAGGTGCTAATTGATGCGGGCCACAGGGAAGAGGCTGCAGAACACTACCTCAATGGTCTCGCAGTTGCCGAGTCAAATGACTTTCGGATGCTTCAAGGTGAATTGCTCGCCAGACTAGGGGAGGTAGAAACTGATAGTTCCCAGAGAATGGATTACCTTCAGAGGTCACTATCTCTATTCAGAGACCTAGGCGCCGTAGGGAGGATGAAGGACGTCCAGAACGCTGTTCACAGAGCGGTGATGGGCAGGTAATCATGCAGCCACTATGCTTCGCGGCTCTAACTGCCCAGTCCAGCAACTAAATTCAGGGCCCAGTTGCTTAGAAATTGCGATACTACCATCAAAATCGTCACCTATTGCCATCAGAACCTCACTCTCGGCCATATGTGGGGCGTTATTCTTCTCTGAAAGGTGACATAGGACAATACTTTCCAAATCGTCGTGCAATACTTCCATCAGTATTTCCCCCGCTTGTCTGTTGGAAAGGTGACCCCCTCTCCCAGAAATTCTTCTCTTCAAGGAGTCTGGATATGGGCCTCCTAGTAATCTTCGATGATCATAGTTTGCCTCGATTGAGATATGATTGCAACCAGACAAATGCTTAATCAGATCATGTGGGGCTTCTCCTAGGTCTGTTACAATCGCAGCTCGGCCCCCATTTCCGTCACTAGCTATCAGGGCTACATTGTCGGCATCATCATGTGGTACGGGAATTGGCAACATGCTAAGTTTTGACGAGAATTGGACTCTCTCTAGGCTGCCAAATGTCTCACATTCTTCTACTGTATTCCAACCCATCTTCGATGCGGTTCCGAGATTACAGTGCAGATATGAATCCCACTTCTTAGAGGCCCTCAGGGCTGAACCGGAATGGTCCTTGTGATGATGCGTGACAATGATAGAATCAATTGACTCAGGCTCAAATCCGGCTATCGCCAATCTTTTCTCAGTCTGTTTGAGACTGAAGCCACAGTCGACTAGAACATTGCATTCTTCAGAACTGATTATGGCAGCATTTCCACGGCTGCCCGAACCCAAGTGAGTGATGCCAATCCCCATCAATTCGAACCCGGTTCTAGGCGACCTTTGAACAAATCCATACTTTTCGTCGAACAACTGTGATTTTCTTACCTCGTTGGAGATTCTAAGGCATCTCTAACGGCATATGTCCGAACGACGCTCCATCACCATGATAAATCTCTGAACCCGGGATTTTGCATAGAGGTGGGCGAATGCGTAGGAAGCAGACAGCTTTGCTAGTTTCTCTGTTGATTTTTTCTGGTCTCGCATTAGTCTCTCAGACTCGTCCACAGTCTCCGGTTTCCTCTACAGATCCTAATCTAGCGGAGGGCACTGAGTCTCCGGTAACCGATCAAGACGGTGATCTATTGCCAGATCTCTACGAGGTAATTTTTGGCGAATCAATGGATATCGAAACCGCGACTTTCCAGCAGTCTATTCAAGGGCTCGATCCTTCCGACTCTACTGACAATTCAACCGATTATGACAGGGATGGATTGACCGCTTTGCAGGAATATTGCTGGCCTTACACTTTGGATAGTTGCTTCGAGGACCGAAACACCCTCACAGGCAAATCACCCGAGGAAACCGACTCTGGATTGAGGGAATACCTCGATCCTCGAACGTCGGATACCGATGGCGATGGTTTACCCGATGGTTATGAAGTACATATGTGCACATTGGGAGGGCTATACGAGAGGGATCCTAACGACCCCCTCAATACCAACAAATTCTGGGAATGCCGATATTTTGACCCACTCGATGCCAGTGATGTCAACATCGACTTCGATAGGTGTGAGGCAGATTTCAGTTGGGGCTGTGGCGATGGATTCGATTTCAATAGTGATGGGGATATTGACTTAGGAGAAATGTTCACGAATGTAGAGGAATACTTGCTGGGTACGCCACAAGATTGGATTACTGAGAGAGATGGGCTCTGGTGTTGGGGCTCGATAGAAGGACTCACCGAAGACTCTTGCCAGACTCAGTACGAGAGGCCAACCGGGGGATCTGGTTGGATGGGGAGCGACCCCAGGTTTCCTGATTCAGACTATTTCTTCTGGGACGAAATATCCTATGTCCCATTAGAGGTATTGGGGGACGGCATTCCTGACGGGTGGGAGGCCCAATATGGGATGGATCCATTAAATTCCAGCGACGCGACAATTGATAGTGATTTGGATGGGTGGGACAAAGACAGGGACGGTTTCATCACCGAGGACGTCACAATAGGGACATCACAATGGGGCGAGTCATTCAGTAATTTCGAGGAATACTCAGTAGACTTAGACGAAAATTCTGGAGTAACCCCAGGAGTTAAGGGAATTGAGATCTCTTCCAATAGCGGCAAATCGATTAATTTTGATCACTCCACTGCAATCAGACTTATCGACTCCTCAGTCCATAGCTTAATTTCTGATCAACCAAGAGAAAGGTTGCTTATTGGCAGCAAATATACGATTACATCATTGGACCCATTCAGAGGGATTTCTTCGTCATTCGAACTTCCTGCCGGAATAGAATTGCATACTATGGAGAGGGGTGCCATAGGAAACATAGACTTCCTAATGTTGGGAACAAACATAGGATTCCACACGATAATCATGGAAAACGGACTTCCAGACATGGAGACCATGACCACCTATGAAATCGGAGAATCTTCTGTTTTGTTCCAGTTAGTCTCTGAATCTATTGAACCTGGGATTCTAATTATGGGTAATAATGGGGCTTGGAGGGCAACATTTTCTGAGGTTGAACAATCTCTATCAACTTCCGAGATTACGTACGTTGAGTCTCTTTCGACATTACTTCAGAAGTCAAACGCCACCGTTACTTCTGCAGGTCATGCAAAGATCTTCGGCAGAACCCCAATATTGCTGATTGGTACTGACTATGGCCTAATAGGTTGGAACTCTACAGACGGTTCTGACAATAATGGGGTGCCATGGTGGGTATTCACTAGAAACAACGCTGATGAATTCGTCAGTCCCGATATCTTGAATCCGACTAAGACCGCAACCGTCAATTCCATTTTGGTGGAAACTTCCGATCAAGGTTCCGATGACGTTTGGTTGGGTATGGGGGGTGGACTCCATCTTATCACCATGGACTTATTTATTTCTCAACCGAAAGAAGCAATTGGCAATGAAAGAATGCTCAATCTCGAGGGATTGTTAACCGGTGCTAATGATGTCCATTCGATTCTACTATTAGATGGCATGATCGTCCTTGGTTCTGCAGATGGGACTTGGTGCTTAGAAGGAGACTCTGATGGGATTCTAGATATCCGTCAGAATCAGACCGAGATTCCGGGACTTGTTACTTCGTTGACTACCTTGGAAAGAGAAGGTGAAGTTTGGGTTTTCGCGGGCATTTCACCTGGCAGATTCATGAACATAGCCCCAATGAACCCAAATTCTCATGATTCCGATCTTGATGGTATCCCTGATGGCTGGGAGTATGCATATGGGCTCGATCCAACCGACCCATTCGATGCATCAAGAGACCATGACAACGACGGAGTGTCTATTGGAGGGGGCAGTGCCCCAGGATTCGACAGACTGTGGACCAATTTAGAAGAATATCGATTCGTCGCACCTTCTGACTTCGGAAAAAACGGCACCGACCCTAGAGTTTCAGATTCTGATGGAGATGGCCTAACCGATGGGGAGGAGTACTGGGGCTGGTTCATAGGTCCCACAACCTTCGAATGCCACTATCTCAATCAGCATTACTTGTGCGATTCAGACGTCGGACAATCTGCTGAGGACGTACACCTTGGTGGGTGGACTGGCACAGGATCTAGTGGTGGCAGCGATCTTCCCACCGACCCAACAAACCCAGATTCCGATGGCGATGGCATGCCCGACGGCTGGGAAATAAAACATCGCCGATGGATTGGTGACATATACACCGGTGGGAACGAATGGACATTGGATCCCAATAACCCTGACGATGCTTCTGATGATGCCGATGGGGACGGTCTAACCAATTTGTGCGAGTACGAATGGGAGAGGTTGCGGGAGAGAACAATTTCCACCGGAATCCAATCACATGGGGAATCTTCCGATTCCGTCCTCAATTGGACTCCAACCGACCCAAATTCTGCGGATTCGGATTCCGATTCACTTCCCGATGGATGGGAAGCAAGATACTCTTGCAGCTGGCCGTCTTCAAACTCAGGAATCAATCCAATGAATGGTTCTGACGCCCTAAATAATCCCGATGGCGATGGATTTGACGTCAACAAAAATGGCAAAATTGATTCCGAAGAAGCATTTGTTAATTGGATGGAGTATCACATCAAATCCGACATACTACTCTATAATTCAATTCAGTCTGGCATTATTTATCCAGATAATCACACTTCTTCATTGCCCCATCATTCATGGCAGGGATTGGCAGACGAATCATTCGGAGAACGAACTGGAGAATACTATCTATCTTTGTGGAACGGTTTACCGAGTGAAGACATCGGCTCCTCAGATCCATTAAGTTCTGATTCTGATAACGATGGCATGCCAGATGGATGGGAGGTATTCCATGCCAGATGGAGTCTTTTCGAGAGCGACTGGACTCTAAATCCAGTAAATGGGGGAGACGGCCTCGGGGATCCGGACTTGGATGGGATGTCAAACTGGGAAGAGTATAATGCAATAGATAGTGAAATTAGCGAATCAGACCCCACAATTTCATCACCTCAATTCTACCTGACAAACGCAGCCGGGGCTCTCCTAGAAACTCCCTGGATAGGTGCCAATTCAGCCTTGTCATTTGGGCATTTTTTGTCTGACGAGCAATCAAATTTGACAGGAACTTCGGGTGATCCGAACAACCCCGATACCGATGGCGACGGTTTGTTGGATGGAATAGAAGTGATTTTTACTACCTGGAACTCTAGTGGTGGTGTTTGGACTCTAAATCCACTGATCCCCAATCATGGCGGATTCGACTCCGATGGTGATGGCATTGGTGATTTAGTGGAACTCAACCTCACAACAAATCTCCCAATAAATGGAGAATCTTATCCACTCGGGGCACCAACATTCGGAGATGAAGCGAGAGAAATAGATGAGACTGCTTTCGAGAACAGGGTGTTTAGGATATTATTCAGCAAGGAGGGGAGGGCCGAACTTGGGATGGAGCAATACATGGAATGGAAATCTGGCCTGCCTGCAAAGCCAATGCTCCAGGCAATCTTCGGAATCACTGATCCTAAAGATCAAGATACCGATAGGGATGGGATGAGTGATGGATACGAGTATTGGTTCTCAGAATGGAATCTTGAAGAAAACAAGTGGACAATGAATCCATTGACCGATTCGGATGTAGATTTCGACTCTGACGATGACTCCTTTGATTGCAATGGGGACGGGGAAATTACCGACTCCGAGTCTTTTGACAACTTGGCAGAGTACGATTCCAGATGGTATGGGAAGCGATTAGAGGTGGGTAACGTACCCAATGGAACGATTGCAGTCTCATACGGAGAGGATGCAGCCAATGCCTTCATGGAAGAGAATGGGCTTTCGAACCAATCAGCTTGGGGTCAACTTTTCACATTGTTCTCCTCAAAAAGTCTACGCTCCTCTGAAAAGATTGGCCTCATCAATCAGGTCGATCCAGATAACTTCAACAAGTCCCTAATTGGAATCAGTGATCCCACCGATGATGATTCGGATGGCGACGGAATGCCCGATGGTTGGGAGTACTGCTATTCGGTATACGCTGAAGTTTTACCAGTCAACTCATTCAGATGGTCACTCAATCCACTAAATCCTCTAGATGTGGATTATGATCCAGACGCAGATGGGTGGTTGGACAGGGGGATACTAGACACTCCCGCGATCCAGGGAAATTGGGATGAACGTGTTTTCACACCACTCCCGGGGGACCAGCAGTTTGGGAACGATGCCAACTCACTTTATTTTACCAACATAATGGAGTATGACAATGGGACCGGGCCTTTGGACCCGGACTCGGACTCGGACTCCATATTGATGACTCCAATTCTAATAGATGGGGCAGTAGTCGACTATCGCCAAGATATGAGTCTATCAGACGGTAGAGAGATGTTCAAGTATGGAACAAATCCACTTGACAATGATACTGATGGAGATATGATGCCGGATTTCTATGAGTTCTATAGAGGTTGGAACGAGACCAACGATAACTGGTCGTCATTCCTTAAAATTCAGGTCCAATGGATAGAAGTAACCCCTCAAAACTGGAAACCAATCCAATTCTTAGATGGCCAAATAACAAGGCCAGAGTTGGAGTGGAATTGGTTTACTCATGACCCTACTGACCCTTCGGACGCAACTCAAGATGCGGACAACGACGGCGAGTGGGAGTGTATCGGGAACATTTGCGAGTACATCCCGTACAACAATTTCCAGGAGTATTACGCAGTCGTCAATGCAACCTTGTCTTCACCATCGATTGTCCGTGCATCGACTTTGTTTGACTGTTCAGGAGAGGAGGTGGAAGAATGGTGGCAACTCCGCGAGACCCTTCTTGGAACATGTTCTGGTTCCAATTCCCTTTCTTCCAACTATTTGCGGATTAACAGGATAAATGATGAGGATCAACTCTATGCGTTGATAGTTCAAGATAATGACTTATCATACTTGGATGTAAACACTAGCAATGACATAACGCACGTCAATGGGGCATGGACTGATGAATTCAACAGGTTCGCTGGAGATCGCCACCATCTCCCGAATCCCGGCCTCGGCGAGTATGCTTATGGTTGGTGGATTCTAGACATAGATGGCGATTTAATTGCAGATGGCACTGATCCAACCAATTGGGACACCGATGGAGACTGGTTGAACGACTTCTTCGAGATTGATGACGACCTGCTTGACGGAATTAGGGGGAATAGCGGTTCACCAATTCGTTACGACGACAGAACATCTTGACCTCAACACTTCATTTGCTAGCTTCACTTCAGAATATCATGACCGAGGGTACGCGAACCATCCCGGGTCCCGAATCCCCAGTCAACGAGAAGTTACTATTTCTCAGAGAGAACATGGTCCACTTGACAAATCAACTCAGTATGCCAATAATCGAGGTGGCTCTGGTAATCTCCAAGTACATCAGAATCGTACTAGATTCTCTCCAGAAGGCAGCTATCGATGAAGGAGAACGATTGCCCGAAATACTTCTCAAACCGATTCCTAATGACTCAGAATCGAACACGGAAATGGTTTCCGGGATCGGTTCTTTCCCGTTGGAGAATCTAATTGACAGGGTCGATCAGGATAGGATCGATATTTTGGATACTCTTGTCAGGACCATACTCAACGAGAGTCAACTTGAGTTTGTTTCTGCACTGAGTGAGTTTAGAGATTGGGAATTTGAAATCAGGAACCAACTCTCTGAGGTGACAAGTCCCGGGGGCCTCTTCAGCCCACTTTCTCTAGATGATGAATTCTAGTCAATATTTGACTCTGATGATGCTACAATTCCGCTGGAAACCCACCAAGCATCAGCTATTGACCAGACGAAAAGGAAAGGCCATAGAAATGCTGGAATCAATGGAAATTGAATTAGAAACCATTCACCGCCTTTTCTATGTTGGCGATTGAAATGCTGACCGAGGAAGAGAAAAGGAACTAGTGAAAATGCTACAGCAAAAAGAGGCCTAATCGCACCCCATGGGCCAATGCCGCCGCTCAACTCGCTCCAAATAGCTGAAATGACTCCGAGGGGTCTGAAATCACTGCCTTCTGAAGGCTCCAATTGGACTACATACTCCTCTTCCATATTGTTTGCGATGATTATGAGCGGATGAATTTGCCGACCAATATATCATAGAAAATGAGAACTACTGACATCAGTTGCGAAACTCATGGTTGACAGTATTCTAGTTACTGGATTTGTACCATTTGCTCACCATGAGAGAAATATCTCCCAACAGGTAGTTGAGCATATTTCAACCGAAGGAGAGTTTGATTACAAAATCAATACGTCTATACTAACGGTCGATGAAAAAGGCTCAAGAGAAATCTCTGATAGAATCCATAGCGGTGAAGAGATTGGTTCCGTTCTTCATCTTGGTTTCTCCGAAAATGCCGACGAAATCCTACTTGAGAAATTCGCTAGGAATCGTTTTCAGATGAAAATAGCAGATAACGCCGGCAGGATGGAGTCTTCCGGGGAGATTTCCCCTGGCCAATCCATCCTTCAGACAAACGCCCCAATTAACATCATTGATGAGCACTTGGAAGGAATTTCTGGAATCAGATGGAACGAAGATGCTGGTGGATTCGTTTGCAACGAGACATACTTTCGGTCCTTGCTGTCTGCTTCCATTAGAAAATCCCCTATCGTACTCTTCATTCACCTTCCAAGTGCGAACAAGATTCCATTTGATCAACAGACAGAGACAATTTGTAAGGTTTGCAATGCTTTAGAATCAGCCAATAATTATTGATTAATACTACCTTGCCCTCTTTGGCGATTCGAACCATTCAGATGCCTCTCCAGAGACTGTCATTGCTAGTTCGTCACCCACTTCTCTAGGGACCTCATCCCTCCCACTATGCCAAGTGTTCTGCTCTAGCCAGAGAACAATGTCGGGCCCATTCAATGACACTTCCATAGTCCCCCCAAGTGGGCTCCCCCCCAAAACAAAAGAGATCTTCCCTATGGAGGCCGACTGCCGGGAAATTCTGAAAACAGCCCCCTCATCGTCCGCTTTCATCGCCATTGCATCAAGGGCAGTGTCAAGAATCCTATTTTCTCGTAGTATTGATAGAAGATTATCTAGTGAGTCAACACTCTCGCTAATTTTCTCTGATTCTCTGCTAATGGGGAAATCAGACTGCTCAGGAACTCCCTCTGGATCCCATCCCGGGAAAACTGAGCGAACCGAATCAACCACCTTGATCGGATCATCATGACTCCTGAACATGGTAGAAACTCGAATCTCCGGTTCCACGGCCGGTCGAGTAATTGTGAACTAATAGTGCTAACCGGTAATCACTCCGTTTGTACGAAAATTCAAAACACCTACAATTGACGATTCGTTATGACTCAACGCTCAGGCTTAGTCTCATTCGCCCTTGTTGTAATTCCTAGCATCCTCTTGGTCGCCTTTCGGATTCTCTCACCAGAACTGAACGAAGCCCTCTCAAATGATGGCTTCGGACAAATAGCAGTACATTCGGTGGCCATTTTAATTGGCCTGATCATAGCATTTCGATACTCTGCAGTACATGATCACGAATATCGTCGCTCTAAGGCTATCAGCGCCCTCTCAAAAACTTACAAATTGGAGGATAGAGGATTATGGGAGAAGGGAGAAGTCGCAATCCAGAAGCTTGAAGCGAGTGCTTATTCCGATTTCAAAGGCAGAAAGGCCTCCGCATCCAGACAGAAAATGCAAGGAAGCATCTGACAAATAAATAGAGAATCCGCCGAACTAGAACAAAGGATGGAAGAGCATTCGAAATACTCCATTTCAGTCGACGGAATTGAACAGAAGATGGAAAAAACGGAAGTGCCAAATCAACCAAAACAAAATCTATTGGCCAGAGCCTCGGGGTTTTTCGTCAATTCAATAGAGAGATCCGCAACCCGGAGAGCCGAAAGAAGGAAGAAGGAAGAAATTATGAAAATTGATTCATATTCTCCATCTGAGCAAGATGACGGTTCAAGATGGGTTATTCCGAAAGGCACACAAAAGAAAACAAGATTATGCGATTACTGTTCAACATATAATGAAGGCGAGTCGAATTATTGCTCATCCTGTGGGTCTTCGATTAATTGAGTAGGGAACGGTTGATATGACTCCTTTAGGAGCCTAACTCGGGAACGTTATGGCAAGTAAGCGAGACTATTACGATATTCTCGAAGTTAACAAAGATGCTACAGAGGATCAAATTAAGCAGTCCTTCCGATCTCTAGCAAGAAAGTATCACCCTGACAAGAACCCAAATGACGCAGAAGCCGAGTCCAATTTCAAGGAAATTCAAGAGGCATATGCGATTTTATCTAATCCCGAAGAAAGAAGAAAGTATGATGTATTTGGTCACGAAAGGCCCGGCGGCTCTCCATTTGGATCACGAGGCTTCCAAGGAGTCGACATCAATTTTGATGATCTCTTTGGAGGTGGGTTTGAATCGATATTCAGTCAATTCTTTGGCAGTCAGCAGGGTGATAGATCACGTGGATCAGACTTGCTGGTGAGGCATTCAGTGCCATTTCAGGCTGCTATGGATGGATTGGAAGACGAATTAGAAATAGAGGCACTGAAGGATTGTGACGGTTGTAACGGACTGGGATCTTCCAAGGATGGTGGTTCGCGACCATGCCCTTCATGCGAAGGAAGGGGGAGAATCGACGAGATTTCTATGATTGGTCCTTTCAGGCAACGAGTCAGAAAGGACTGCGCGCCATGTAGGGGATCGGGTCGATTAGTTTCTGACCCATGCAATGATTGTGGAGGCAATGGTAGGGCACCCCAATCAATCCGTGTCAAATTCTTTGTAACCCCTGGAATCGCATCCGGAAATCGCCTTAGGATGCGTAATCAGGGAGAGGCTTCGTCGTCACTCAATGGACCTCCTGGAGACCTATACATAGAAATTGAAGTTGAACCACATCCATGGTTCGAAAGAGACGGGTCGGATTTACTAATGGCACTACCACTTAGCTTCGCAGATCTGACACTGGGGACCACGGTCGAGATTCCACACATTGATTCTGAAACTCTTCTGATAAAGGTCCCACCCAGTTCAAATCCCGGCGAAACAATTTTGATTTCAGGTAGAGGTTTACCGAGAAATCACCTTAGGCCCAACAGAGGTTCAGTAACAGTCGTTCTGAGGCTCCAATCTCCAAAGAAACCATCACGTAAACTGAAGAAGAAGATCGACGAAATTAGAGCTGAATTAGAAGATTCAATACCCCCTATAGAGGATCGGATCAAGGACGAGGCAAGGTTACGAAGAGGACGTTGAAAATCACTCACTCTTCTTCCAATTCTATGGAGTTAGTTGGGACGGCAGCTACTGGTTTTCCATCTACGAGACCTGAAATGTGCATATTGACTACCGGCGGATTTCCTAGTGTTTCAATTTGTACAAAGGTCGTCACCCCCGCCTCAAGATTTCCTATGAATACTTCATCATCTTGAAACACCATTTCCGGAACAACACTGCGGATTGTCGTTACTTCTCCAAGGGGTGAGAAAATTCTGATCGCTGCCATTTCCCAACTTGATGTTCCCGTCTTAATCCCAATTAGAAACGATCTTCTCGAACCTTCAAATCTCCAAGCGCAGATATCTATGTTTTCTGTAAAATACCTTATCTCCGGGACCCCTAACTCCTCTGAAACCGAATTCCATGAACCCTCTCCAAGTACTGATAACGCCAAATTTACTTCCTCACGCCGCATTGCCCCATCGCTGGTGGAGAACCTCTCCCTAAGGGAGTTCAAGATGTACCTTTCATTCTCTACTAATCCCCCATCCTTCTTTCCAGGGGGAAGAAGGTCATTTCTATTCCACCATAAAACGATGACAAGCGGGAGAATCAAGAGTACCCCTGCAAAGACGTAGAAAGGAGTAAACATCCATGCTAGGTTGACAAATCTCTCCTCTCCATCGAAAGACCCGATATTTTCCAGGGTGAATCGATATGAAATTTCCTCCTCGAAACTCCCAATCCTCTCCAGTCTGATGGCATGTAATCCATGGTCTAGGCCCAATTCGCCCTCGTCACCATTCGCAAACTCGACAATTGACCAAGTGCTTTGATTCAATCTTTGTATACTGATACTCACCGAATCGTTGTTCGAAACCCAGAATCCAACCGTCGTCCAGTTAGTCGAAGAAATGTTCAGAGCAAATACGTCAACTGAGTCGTTCAATATGAAAGTTCCAATGGTCGTGGTATTATTTGGAGAAACTATTTGCCATTGCTCACCAATCTCTCCTGGCCCCCACAACTTTCCAGGGGCATCTCCAATCTCCTCAACTAGTAACTCTTGGGATCCTGTTTCGGCACTAGAAAATGCGGAAATTGAAGCCGCGAACAATATAATCAGTACTAGATCGGCCCCCCGCATCGTACTTGGGAAGGCAACTAGGTCTTAGAATCCTTCAAGCGAAATGCTTCTATGGGCAGCCAATGGACGAGCGGCCGATAGGTAGGACCGTCATTTCCAGAGACCGTTTCTCAAGACTATTTTCTCTTGGAGACAGGAATGCGCCCGATTCCTTTGCTCCAGGACTAATTATTAGTGATAATGATCCAGATTTTCCGGTTTCAATCGCACCATTTTCATCTTCTCTGGATAATTCTACAATTCCTTCTTCGATGAAGATATCCACCCGTGCTAATCTCTGTTTCCCATTCGATTCACTAGACACATGGGAATCTTCACAGGGATTAGTACTGCCACCTAGTCTAGTGGAATCAAATTCTGGTGAATTTGGTTCAGGAATTGAGATCGTTCCAGTAACTTGGAATTCATTGCATCACGATAAATCACTACTTGCCATGGAGGTACAACCGTCAATAATCGTATTGACGGATGCTCCACAATTATCGAACAGTCAGGGAATGATAGAACAGGCTCTATTGACGATTAGGACTAACTTTTCGTCTTCTTTGATATGGGCCCCAGGGATTGGCGGGCCTGATAATTGTGCTCTTCTGTCGTGGATGGGGGTGGATATTTTCGACTTGGCTCGTTCCAGACAAGCATCATCACTTGGGGTATTACTTTCTGAAACAGGTCCAAGGATGCCTGAATCATCAACTAATGAGGATTCATCTATGGAGGCCCAAAGAGAGATGTGGATTCGAGCAATTTCGGCAACCAGGTCAGCAATTAGGGATGGTTCTCTTAGGGAACTGGCCGAACGCCAGAGTACTTCGAGTCCACGTTCAGTCGAACATCTGCGAAGGCACGACCAACTGTCATTTGAAACTTCCAAGCAAATGGGTTTGTCAAGCAGTTCTGTAGAATTCGGAAAACAACTTCGTTGTCACTCCTTTGAGAGTAGGAATGATGTGACTATTCGTCATTGGAGAGAAACCATTTCCGAGGATTATGAGCCCCCCTCGAGACAACGAGACGTCCTAGTCCTGCTACCCTGCTCAGCAAAGAAGCCATACAGGCTCTCACAAAGCCACTCTAGGTTCCGCCGTTCAATTGGAAATTCACGAGCCCATGAGGTGATGGTGACGGCACCTTTAGGATTAGTTCCAAGAGATTTGGAAGATTTGTGGCCAGCTGCACACTATGACATTCCGGTGACTGGGGATTGGGATGAAGATGAATTGTCGATAATTCGAAGAATGCTGAGTAGGCTCGTCGAAAGGATCGGATACTCCAACATAGTAAATCATTCTGGGGTCGAACTAAAGATTGAAGGAATAGAAGTAATCGATACCAGGAGAGGGGAAAGAGCAGGTTCTCGCGAATCTCTAGAAAGGCTTCAGGAAGCTATCTCTTCATCGTTTGGCGAAGGAGATGATGGCGAAACCGATTTCAGCGTTAGGGAGGAGAAGATGAAATCAATTTCCAGATTCCAATTCGGTTCAGACGAGTGGTTGGATGGCTGTCAAATTAGGGGGAGGCCTCCAATTTTCACAATCACCAAGGATGGGGTACAAATGGCAAAATGGGACCCTCGGAGAGGAAGATTCTTGCTTTCCAAGTCAAGCCTAGATACGATGAGGAGACTCAACCTACTAAAGACAGTGGAAATCACTCCCGAAGTAGACTGGGTTGGTGATATTTTTCCGGGTATGATCGACCATCATGACCGTTCAATTCTTGTCGGCGATGAGATACTGGTAATCCAGGGAGGGAAACTTATTGGCTCTGCCAGATCGATTGCTCCGGGATGGGAATGGCCACTAGGGCCGGGCAAACTGGCAAAATCAAGGCACCGCCTCTGACCGCCCAAATCCAACTTTTACTGCGTAGCGGTTAAAGAGGGAGAGCAGGTCGCCCAGCCGCCCGAGGTATACAATTGTCTAGGATGCACAGCAAAGGGAAGGGAGCTAGTGGCTCTAGTAAGCCCCATTCGTCAACTCCTCCCGAGTGGTCAAATGCTGACAAGAAAGAGATCGAGGAGATCATTGTGAAACTTTCAGGCGAAGGTCACACAAACGCCTCAATTGGGACTATACTAAGGGATAAGCATGGAGTTCCCGATGTCCGACTAGTCACCGGTGAGAGAATCTCTCAGACACTCAATAGGCTAGGGGAGTCGACTGGACTCCCAGAGGATCTCATGAGCCTAATGCGCAGGGCACTACGCCTGATTGACCACCTTTCACATAATTCTAAGGATATCCACAACAGGAGGCAACTGGAACTTTGCGAATCAAAGATTAGGAGGCTCTCCAGGTATTACCGTGAAAACAACCAGATTGACACGGATTGGACATACAAGAGAGACCAACTCCGCCTGATGGTCGAGTAATCAGTAGTGATTTGTACTCGTCTTCTATCGTCGAAGTGTGAAGCCACTAATCGAACAGGATATTTTCTCCCCCGTACGAGAGACGCTCCAAGGATTTGCCAATGATGCAGCCAGAGCAAATTTGCCAATCCTGATAATCTCAGAACCCACACTGAAAGGGTCACTTTCACTGGCCCCTATTGAGGCTGCCCTTCTCGATGCAGGACTTGCTTACAAGAGAAGATTTACACACTCGGCTCCTGATTATGAACCATACATACAAATCGTCGGAAGCGGAGAAATCCAGAAAACGCAACTTTCCGGGATTTCCATTTCCACAATTATTGTAGATGGCTTGAGGGGGAGGTTTGGGGACTCTCGAAAGGGGCCATTAACTACCGTTGCCCAAGCACATGCTCTAGCATTGGAGATTAATCCCATGAGTCCTCGTCTGAGGAGGATGAGGCCATGGATATTATCTGGAAACTGGATTAACGAAGCACTCGACACAACATATGATCCGGTATTTTCATTTCTACGAGACTATCTTTCTGCAGAAGGCTCAATCCGCGTTATCCCTATGACGGAAGTACCCATTCTGGACTTCAATAATTACTTCTGGCTCGAACGTCTTGAGATAGAAGAATCCTCCAAAGAATGGGTGGCTTCAGAATTGGAGAATCGTGAAATAATCATGAGGAGGATGGTTAGTCCAATATTGCATTCCAACCTACCTTCTACAGCCAGAGCTGAGGAGTTGCTTTGGCACTGTGTTCTAGGATCCGGTTGGGAGTCGGATCTCGCATCTCAAATCAGCCTAGCCTTGTCCAACTGGGAAGGTAATTCTTCTACCGAAGCAGCATCGATTGTTACCGATTCCCTAGTATCTAGTGGAGTGGTGTGACTATTCTATCCTCAGAGTACTGCTGCATCCAGTGCATTCAATCCTTAGTGGCCTGATATCAGATTCCACGGAGTTCCTCCTGCCGCAAGATGGGCACTTCACCCTACCTCCCTTGGCGGAATTCCTACTACTTCCATCCTCAATTACTGGTGATACGATTGCAGCAGGGAATACCAGTAATACACTTGAACCGACTACACCCAGAACTATTGGCATGGGCAATCCAAACCAATATATCGAAAGTGAAAGTATTCCCAAAACACCCAGCATGATCATACTTGGGACCCTTGTCCTCCTTCTCGTCAGAGTCATCCCTATGCCCAATGCCAAACAAAGAGCGAATACCGAAATCATAGCAGAAATCAGAGGACTGAATAGGAGTGCATTGTTGGCCATAAACTCAAGTCTAAAGTCAGTATCAGATTCTATTCCTGTTTCCTCCATAGTGAGGATCTCCATTACAATCCATCTTCTATGCGTGTAGTCTACTTCTTCACTGTCTAGATTTACACCACCAAATCCGGATAGCATCCCAGTTCTAATTTCGAAAGAAAGATCCACTTCATCCCAGAAATCATAACCACCAGGTCTGATAAAATCCTCAATCAGTGTCTGCCTCTCTCCCCTCTCTACAGGGTAACTAGCCTCAACTCTGATAGAAATTTTTTCGGAGTTGAATGACCTAGATACGCCTAGGTCAATGGTAACTTCCAACGGCCCAAATTCTACTGCGTCTACTCCGAAAACAGATTCCGAATTCAGCATCAATCCGTTTGAGAGAAATAACTTCAGATTGGATTTCGACCCTTCCAGATGAGTCTCTAGTGCCGATAGCTCGCTGTTGTCTACTCTAGCATTGGACTTCTCCGTTCCGCTGACGGTATCGGAAAATGTATTCAGGTTCCTCCACCAACTATTCGATCCAAGACTCTTATTCCCTATGTTGTCCAGCCCCCATCTCATCCATTGCGACATGGCGCCATCAAACTCTATTGTCGTCTTTCTTTCGATTGAATTGCCGTCGTATTTACAATTGACTTCAACCATGAGATCCGAACTGCCAGTTCTAGGGGGCTCTTCGTCAGGATACCAGCTATTGTCCCCAGTATCTTGGCCAAGTGTGACCTCGTGAATCTTGTCTGCAGTGATTACAAGTGAACCCTGCAGAGAAATCCGGAAGTCAGTCCTCACTGTCCCTCCACTAGAACCGCTCGGTTCCCAGACAAATGTTACATCTACCCAATCTTCGTTCGAATTGACTATCGGACTTTCGGAAATCTCGACGTTTTGGACCATCAGGCCTCCTGTGGACCCAGTCCATATTTTGTCACCAAATCCCGAAGTAAGCCTTACGGGAAAGAATACAAGATTGCCCTTTACACTAGCATCGCGAATTTCCACATTCACAAGTGGGAATGAAATAGAAATTGCAGCATCAACCTCTTCCGCCCCCCAATGGAACATTATGCCCGATTGACTCCCCGGATTAGAGAATATCAAACTCCTAACAGAAAATATCACTTCGATCTTCTCATTTTTTGCGACCTCACCGTCTTTAACTTCAATATCCACTTGAAGTTCACCAGATTCAGTAAGATAGACCGCGGGTAATTGCGAAGAGCTTTCGTATGTATTCCCGCCAACCTTTACTACCACGGTTGCATTAGCCGATATTCCAGCTGAATCTGTGACCTCATAGGGGATTGAGAACGTCCAGGTTCCAGAAGAGTAGCTACTAGTCTCCCCCCATTCTATCATCCATGAGCCTATTTCTACCTCTCCGAGAACAGACGAGGTCACTTCCACGGTCTTCTTTTCCTCTAAGTCCGACTCGAAAGGAGAAAGTTGCCCATTGTCGGGGTCACCGATCAGGTATAGGTCGAACTCATCTGGTGATTCACAGCAACTATTGCCCTCTGCAGCCTGAGTAATTATTGGCGAGAAAGCAACGATTACTAGCACCGATGAAAAAATGACTGCTAGCCTCGATCCAGAACGTTCCACGATACTCTGATTCATACTGCCCCCTTCAATGCGACGCAACTAATGGGGTGATAATTGCGGTCTTGTTGACAATAATGAATATTCACGACTAACTGTGAAGCCAGATTAATTCTGCTACATCGTTGTCAATTCGGTCAAGCCTTGCGAAACCCACTCTTTCAAACTGGTAAACTTCTCCGACGCTCAACTCAAAGTCTTCTATCAGGCCCACCAACTCCCTCATTTCTTCCCCCTCTGGGACAAGCATTCTTGCTTCTCTGGAAATTTTCTGAGACAGCCAATGAATGATTGGGCGGTCATCGCTCCTCGTTTCACCTTCAATCTTAGCGCCAGAGTCGGTTATTTCTACATCTGCGAAGTCTTTCAGTCGTAACTTACCCTGAATGTAATCAGACTCTTGGATGAATATTTCATCATCAACTTCCCACCTCCTCATTCCGGAAATTTTTCCGTCTGGATGCCTAGCAAGATTTGCTTCTTTAGGCTTGTTTTCTCTTTGAATAACAACAGGTACCGGATTAGATACGAAAAATCTTCTTTCACAGATTTTGTCTATTATCTTGGAATTGAATGACTCCAAGGTTTGCATTGAAATAGAAATATCCTTCTGAGTTAGGCCAATTTCATTCCAAAGTTCAATCAGAGACTGAGCCTCAAATCCTCTGCGCCGAAGTGCCCTTAGAGTTGGTAGTCTAGGATCTTCCCAGCCCGAATATTCTCCCGAAACGATCGAAGATGACATCCCGGAAGTAGAGAACCCACCGAATTCGTGAACCTTGACTCTGCCCCAGTAAAGAGTCTCAGGATACTTCCAGCCGAAGTGTTCGTACAATAAAGTCTGCTTCCGCGTACTGTCCATCAGATCTTTGCCCCTGATTATATGGGTGACTCCCTGTTCATGATCTTCCACGGCACTCTGGAAATCCAATAGAGGCCAAACCTTGTATTTGTCACCAACTGTTGGATGAGGGGAATGCTGAATTCTTAGCGCAGGCCAGTCCCGCAGTGCTGGGTTGGGTAGACTCATGTCCGTCCTAACGCGCACAACGGCATCCCCCTCATCCATATCGCCGGAATTCATCGCCGTCCAGTCTTCTATACTTTCCACGACATCCCTATCCCTGCACGGGCAGTCCATTTTCGACTCACGAAATCCACGAAACTCCTCGGCGCTACATCGACAAACATAACCATGGCCTTCCGAGATCATTTTCTCCGCTTTGTTGAGATAAATGGGCATCCTTTCGCTAGCCCTAACGACAATATCGGCAGATCTGCCAGACAACCATTCGAAGTCTTCCTCAACCCATTTGTATGCTTCGACCAAAGGTGGCTTGACTCTGGTATCCGTGTCATCAAATCTGAGAACAATTTTCCCACCATAATTCTCTGCATATTTGGAATTAATCACGACTCCCCTAGAATGGCCAATTGACAGGGGCCCATTTGGATTGGGGGCGAATCTGAGTACAACTTTCGATGTATCTCCAGGTAGGTCACGCAAACCTTCTTTCTTCTGGTGTTTCTCTCTCTCCAGAGCCCGAGGATCGATCTTTTCCAATTCTGAACGAGCTTCTTCTATGCCTTGATTATTAGCCAATGAATTTGCTAGATCAACTTCGTACTCAATCAGTTTTAGTAATCTCTTTGCATGAGGGCGAAGATCAGTTCTTTCTGCGAGAACTCTTCCAAGGACACTTCCAGTTTTCCCCTCTCCACCATATTCTATGGCATTCTGCAATGCATATTTTCGCACGGTTTGTATGTCATCAGGACCAAAACCGTTGTCTTCACCCATGTTTCTCGAACAAACCAACCAATAGTTGCATTTCACGGTTCTTGCTAATTCCATTCGTCAAGAGCCGATTGGACCCCTCTAAACTTTCCAATCTCTCTCGGTGGAATTGGTTTTTGATGGTGCATCATCCAAGCTCTCTCGACATTGCTCCACTTCCGCCTCAGACAATCATTGGGAATTTCTTCACTGCAAAGATCTTCAATAGCAGTCTTGGACTTCGTATCCGATGGATAACCAGAGCCTAGGTCAACACCCAATTCCTTCGATAATTTTTCTATCGCTAAGTCCCTATTTACTTTAGCAATAATGCTGGCTGCGCCAGTTATCACGTCAGTAGAATCCATCCTATGTTTGGAAATAATCTTGAAACCATTACCACTTTCGCCTAGGGCGGACGATACATTCCTTCCGAAACGTTCTGCATCTACATCACAAGCGTCTAGAAATAGCGTGAATTCTGATGTAATTTCGGTTGCCTTTGTTATGGCCTCGGCAAATAACATCACCTCTAGAGTATTCAGAGTTCCAGATTCCATCCAACGATCAATTTTGCCCGCATCACAGCAAATCAAACCTATTTCCCAACCTCGTAATTTGGAAATGGAGACGATTTCTGCATGAATGGATTCCCTCCTAATCTTGCTTAGATTCTTCGAGTCATCCACTCCTATATTTTTCAGAACATTCCTGTCTTCCTTTGGGATGGACAGTGCACAGACCACTAGGGGGCCAATGGCAGGTCCCCTCCCGGCCTCGTCAACTCCGATGTGTCGCTCGCCCATATGTCTTCCAGAGTAACTAATGCCATGAAAACTACTGCTTATTGACTCGGATTGGGGAAAGTATGATGGCTATAGCCGTCGCTCGCAAGGCATGGGACCGATATGGCCGTTCAAGAAGAAGAAACCCACAAAACCGGCTATTTCCCGAACAAATTACATGACGAACGTCGTTGAGTACGAGAAAAAGGCTGGGAAGAAAGAAAGCAAGAAAGATGATGAAAAACACCTGAAGACCAAGAAGTTCTTGGATGCAATGAAGTTATTGTCAAAGGACAAGGAAGATTAGGCGACAGGATCGGGAATCAGCCTCATAACTCCTTCCAGGTCAATCTCCCCTGCCTGAATTGGCGATTTTATTCCGAATTTACCACTCACTTCCGGAGCAATCTCTCCGAATTCTCCGATTTCCTTGCCCTTGATCAGAATCAGACTGCCCCTTCCTGTGATCCATGGCCCATGTCCTGGTTCTGTCGGTATAAATTCGACATCATCATGTTCAGCACCCAGGTCCCTAAGAAACGCTTGTGCGATTCCCTTAGAAGAAGTGAAACCACTCCCAACCTCGGCGCACGTCCATGCACCTCTTTGGTAATTCTTGAATCTCCTGACCACTGTGCCTAACTCATACACCCTCTGAGGCAACTCATGATGCCTATTCGCAGCAAGCAACCTCAGTAGGGACGGCAGAATGTATTGTCTTAGGATGGTGTGTTCCGAGGTGATGGGATTGGAGATCAATGCCACTCCCTCTTCTTGTGGCCATCTGACATTCTCGAATTGGTCTCTCTCATTGGAAAGAGTCAGACTTTGCACTTCTTGTAACCCGCATGCCCTCATACTTTCTCCAAATCTCCTATTCAGATTAGAAGTCCTGAGCGGAATAGCATCGAGATGTGTCTTTGACAGAGTTTCTGGGAGGTTCTCGAAACCGAATCCTATCGCAATGTCTTCTACAATATCCACCGGATGCATGATGTCGCTCCTCCACCGAGGCATCGAAATTAGGTGCTCAATTTCTCCGACGACACAGTCAGCCCACCTTCCACGTCCATTCGGACCATCCGTTACAGTCCTACTTTCTTCTAGATTTCCGCCCATCTTTGTGATTGCACGCGATATCTCATCCGAGCCCAACTGCAAACCCAGAATTTTCCTAATCAGGCTTTCTGGAACCCGATGCTTTCGAGCCCCCCCTTGTGGGATTGACTTTTCCTCCCCATCCGGGCCAGAGAATTCTATACTCTCGATTCTACCCCCCCTTTCCGACATTGAGAGGCATACAAGAAGAAGGCAGGATTCACAGGACCTTTCATCCCAACCGGTAACATCGATGAAGAAATCTTTGGTCCCTTCGTGTACAGTTGTATGGCTGCCATTGATTATTGGGGGGAATGAAAGAACCCTATCTCCCGAATCTAGTATCACAGGAAATTGATCCAAACCTTTCATTAGATGGGCATATTCCACTCCCTTCGGATGCTCGGTGAGAATCTGTTCTATACTCATCTCTTCCGAGCCAGCAAGAGGAATGAAAGAGTAAGTTGACGGGACGGTCGTTACTCTGAACGGGGGTTTCAGAGAATTTAGATCGTGGACCCCTATGGATGCAAACTTCCTCTTTCTTCCCAATGTCATGTGTAATTTTTCTTGGTGATCCATCAGAGATTGAATGAAATCTTCTCTCTCTTCTGTATTAGATCCTGTATCCACGCCTCTAACTACTGCTCCCATTATTATGGGTCTGACTTCATCTAATTCGGGGTCAACTGAAAGTCTGATTTCACCAGGAAAAACTGGCAAGTCAACTGGGATTTCCGTTGATGATAGGAATGACCTCGACGCTCTTGCTATAGTCTCATGACTGAGTAGGTCCGGTCGATCCGGAAACACTTCGACCTCTATCGAATTCTTATTATTGCTATCTACCGGGCAACCCAATTCCGGCAGCCACCCTGGCCATTCTTCGGACCTGTGATCAGTCCCGTGAATTTTCTGAATATAACTGAGGATTGAGTGCTTGAAATCAAGAGTAGGAATGTTCTCACCTCAGCTCTAGCCACATCTTCAGCGGTCGGTCATATCCAACTAGTCTGAGTCCAGAAATTGCGGCCGTGTCAAAATCATTGGCTCGAAGGTTCCTCCTGCCTATCCTCTCGATTCTATCCACTCCAACATCTCGCATCCAACCACGAACGCCAATGCCCAATTCCTCTATCTTCTCACTCAGATCACCCTTGGGGCACGGAGAAACCAATGCCGTACAACCCGAAGCGACAGCAATCACTAGGTCCTTAGCATCAGGTTCGTGCATTACCTCAATCATGACGAATTTTCCTGTTTCACTTATCCCCATGGTCTTCGAAGCAAGCCCAATCTTTGGAAGCGAAGAGGCAAGCCTAGAACCACTTCTAGTTGCACAGTTCACAACAGCTCCATCCAGTTCCAAGTCCATAACTAGCCTGAAAACACGTTCAATCCTGTCAATTCTCCCTCTTAGCATGATAATCGAATTTGAATCCATCCTGCTTCGTAACGAGGTTAGCATTGCCTCTATTTCCGCGTCATTCAGTCCCGGGAAATCTGTGATATCGAAAATTATCCCTGAACAATTCCCAACATGATCGATTACCTCGGAGAACTCCTTCCTGCCAATTAATAGCAAGTCGTTCTTCCTTGATTTTGTTCTGACAATTGCCGGTGAATCTACATCTTTCCATTTGTCCAGACCAATTGTGGTTTCACAACTAATCATCCATGGTATTTTCAATAGTGCACCCTCCGAATCGGACCCATCTTGTACAAGAAGTGTGTAGTGGTCCAATGGGGCATTGTCAGACAGCGAGTTCTCATTTGGGTATAGTGAGATATTATCAAATCCCTCTGAGATAAAATAATCAGGTGAATCAAAACTTTCCGAATGAGTTGCTCCTGTTTCTAGAACTAGAGCGTCCTCGTTAACGGACAGACCCATCGGATCCAGCAATTTTGAAAATTCAGAAATTTCTGTTTTATTTATTGACCTCATTTCTACCCCATCCGGAGGGGGAGGGCAACTACCAGATATCACGATTTTCCCTCCAGCCATTCCGATTCCTGGTTCTGAACCCACTGATCCCATTACTACGATCGTGCCCCCTGACATCCCTGACCCCAAACGATCACCCGCATGACCTCTAACTAGCAATATTCCGCCAGACATTGCAGCACCGGCTTCATCTCCTGCCGAACCTTGTATCGAAATCTCGCCTCCAATCATTTCGAATCCGACCTTGTCCCCCACATCTTTCTCAACGACTGATTTTCCAGAAACGTGAAACGCACCGAACATTGACCCAGTACCTCCTCTGAGGGTCAAAGTTCCGCCTCGATTTCCCACTCCCACGCATGCCCCCAAGTCCCCTAGACAAAGCACCCTAGCACCCTCGGGCAAGTGAGTCATGACTCCAAATTCTCCATCTTTGGGCCTTTCATCACCAGCACGCCCCCATCCAATCTTCACTGGGCGACCCTGTTCCAATGCCTGCTCAACATACCTGTCTAGGTCCTTGTTGAGTTTCAAACTCTTAGTGACAATCTCTCTCAACTTATTGCCCCCTATGCATTACACTACGTATCCAGAAAGAGGCGACTCATTATTGACTCTTGCCGAATTCGCTAGGTTCATAGGCATCCTTCAGACGTCGATTAATCAAAGGCAAAGACATGGGGATTTGAAAATGGTAACCATAAAGGTGGCAATAAACGGTTTTGGGACCATCGGGAAACGTGTTGCAGACGCTATTGATGCACAAGAAGACATGGAAGTCTCCGGCGTAACTAAGACTGGTCCAAGTTTTGGTTGTGAGCTTGCAATCAAGAAGGGTTTTCCTCTATACTGCACATTTGACGATGAAGATATGATTGAGCAGTTCTCTAAGCAGGGATACCCTTGCTCCGGGGGCCTTTCTGACTTACTAGAGATTTCTGATGTGGTGGTCGATTGCGCTCCTGGAAAATTGGGCGCAGAGAATATTGAGAAGTACCAGTCAACAGGCATCAAGTATATTTTCCAAGGGGGAGAAAATCACGAACTAACTGGGCTATCGTATTCTTCATCGGCAAACCACATGGAGAACATGAATGCAAAGGGCACGAGGGTTGTTTCTTGCAATACCACCGGACTGTCCAGAACTTTGGTGCCTCTTTTCGAACACTGTGGCTCATTGAAGGTCGAATGTACAATGATTAGACGAGCAGCCGATCCGGGAGATTCTGGAAAGGGGCCGATCAATGCAATCAAGCCCGTGTTGAAGGTACCAAGCCATCATGGGCCTGATGTAATGACCGTGAAACCAGAGATAGAAATTAACAGCCTAGCTGTGGCAGTACCAACAACAATTATGCATGTCCACAGCATTGTTGCGGACCTCCCAGCGGAGCATGGGCTAACTACAGAGTCGATATTACAGATGTGGGCGGACACACCTCGAGTAATCATCATGAATGGCGCAGAGGACCGAATCCCAACTACTGCCGAAGTCATGGAGATGGCTAGAGACATAGGTAGGAAGTGGGGTGATTTACATGAAATTTTCATTTGGGAAGATGGCGTAAAACTGGTTGGAGACCGGCTCTACTATTTCCAAGCAATTCATCAGGAGAGTGACGTAATTCCCGAGAATGTTGATTGCGTAAGGGCACTAATGGGTGTCGAGGAGGACTGGCGTAAGACCGTTGCAAAGACAGATGCCTCAATCCGCCGTTATTATTCCTCGTTGTCCTGATAATTTACGCTCGCATAGTGTCAATAGTCAAAAGAGAATCTAGTCTCGGAATACCGAATGACTACCTCAAAATCAGTCTGCTCAGTCATTGCTCTGTTTTTGTTTTCCACTTTCTCCCATACAATTTCTCTAGAACCAGTAGCCGATGAAAAATCCCTTTCTCAATCTTACGATGAGTCCAATGGGGGTGCATGGGAACTGTTCCAGAATCCATTATCTAGCGATTATCCAATCTCGGAATCATCCGGTAAAATACACACTCCCTTCGGAATCTTTGACCCACTGAGTGAGGACCTTCCAGTGGGTCCGTGGCAGATTTCAGGCCTCCAACAGCCCCATGATGGCAGATTGCATATTGTCCAATCACAAACCTCGGACTTGCAAGATCTAGAGAATTCACTTGCATCCATCGGATTTGACATAATTGATCAGATACCATACGACTCGGTAATTATCAGCATCTCTGAGGGGGGCTCCAATGAAGAAATATCACGGGTTCAGAATCTTTCACAAGTTCGATGGGCGGGGCCGATGCCATCAACGTGGAAGGTCTCTCAATCATTATTTCCTTTATTGGGGTTGGAAGATTCTCTAATTGACTTGGACGTCATCCCCTCTCCAACTAATTCTGAACAGGATATTTCCAATCTAAGACGTGAAATTAATGATCTTGAAGGGACGCTACACCAATCTTCCAATTGCGACTTGTATCTGTGCCAAATCCAATCTGCAAATCCCGCTTTGATTTTTTCATTAGCCTCTGATTATAGGGTAATGAGGGTTGAACCAGGCCCAGTTCTATCTATTCAGAACTCAAATGCCAGCTCCCTGTCTGGTGTTGATTTTGCAAGGACTATGGCCGGAGTCAATCTTACTGGGCACGGAGAAGTAATAGGAATTTCTGACACTGGCCTAGATGTAGATCATGGCGACTTTGACGGGAGACTCAGGAGTCCAGTATTCAATTTGTTCGGACCAGACAATTCTGGTGCCGATTCAAACAGCGGCCATGGGACGCATGTCACTTCAACACTACTGGGGGATGGTTCCGGCGACTCGAATGCCACGGGGATTGTCCCCCAAGCGACTTTCCATTTCTACCAACTAGAGGTCGATAGCTCCGGACTATTAGCAAGGAGGGGATCTTTGTACCAAATGTTCGAGCACTCTCTACAGAATGATGCATACATCCATACAAATAGTTGGGGTAGTGATAACTTAGTAGGGGATTACACCTCAGATTCTCGCTCGATTGACTGGTTTACAAATGACTACCCGGAGTTCCTAGTGATTTTTTCTGCTGGTGACATGGGCGAATCCGGAGTCACTTCGCCAAGTACGGCAAAAAACGCACTCTCTGTGGGCGCTTCAACCACGGGTGCCTTCGATTCTGCAACCGTGGGCCAGGTTTTCAACGAATCATCTTCAGGGCCAACCTCAGATGGCCGAATAAAGCCCGATTTGGTGGCACCCGGGGTAATGATTTGCTCTGCTAGGGCTCAAGAAGCAGACCTCGTCTCTGGTGGCAATTGCTCTGCCTCCATGTATTCCGATGGTTCAACTCCAATGTACATGACATTGAGCGGAAGTTCGATGGCAACTCCAGTAGTTGCCGGAGCATCTGCGATGGCCAGAGAATTTCTGAGGACGGAAGTTGGAATAGCGACCCCAACCTCCTCCCTAATTAGGGCGTTATTGGTCAACGGGGCAGAGGATATCGGCGAGCAAGATGTGCCAAACTCACGGGAAGGATGGGGGCAACTCAATATCTCCAACAGCCTTTTTCCACAAAGCAATGGAGAGAATCTGTCTGTATTTTATGATCAAGAAAGGCAACTTCTTCCAGGTCACAGTTTCATCTACACCTTCGAAGTCTCTGACGGCAACGGCATCGATGTGACTCTGGCATGGAATGACAAGGAGGGCCCTGCTTCCGCGGATCAGAATGCAAGCCGACTAGTCAACAACCTCGATCTCGTGGTCACTTCTCCAACGGGAGAAGTATACAATGGCAATAACTTCGCAAACGGGTTCAGCCAATCAACTGGAACCAACGACCACTTGAATAATCTAGAGAGAGTCAGGCTACCATCTTCTCAATCTGGAATATGGACAATTCAAGTTGGACACGCCGGAGGTTTTTCTCAAGATTTCTCCTTGGTACTATCTGCAAATGCAGAAGAACGCCAAGAGCCCGATTTAACCGTAGTCCCGAACTCGATTTTTTCATCAGAAAATAGTCCATTGAAGGGAGATACAATCTCCATGCAACTTTCTTGGATTAACCAAGCCGCTGCGCCAACTGGTGAGTACTCAATTTCACTACGGGACGTTACTGATGGGACAGAGATCGGAACATATTCGATGCCATCACTTGGAGGAGGTGGAATTGAGACGTTCTCGATCTATCATTCATTCCCAACCACCGGATCTCACCTAGTCAGACTAACTCTCGATTACCTCTTCGAGGTTGTTGAGTTGAATGACGAAAACGCCGGTTTGAATAACAATATTTTCGAACTAGAATTCGATGTGACAGAGATAGGGGTGCGTATTACTCCGCTGATGGCCGATGGCTCTCACCCCTCGGATTTCCAAGAATTAGAATCCGCAAAGTTTCAGAATATCGATCCAAGCCTAGTAAGTTGGTCCGAATTTCAACTAGAACTTCTGAATGAGGGGACCTCGGAGATTACCGTTGAACTCTCAACTTCCCCCGTACAAATTATCGATGAATCTGGAATTATGGGCACGCCACAGGACGAGTGGTCCCGAACGTTGAGTGAGGCTGGACCATGGGTTCTTTCCCCATTCGGGGATTCGGGTGACAGAGTGGTAATCTCGTTGAACCTGACTGATGAAGACGCCGATTTAGAGAGCAGTTTTGCCCTCCCGGGCCTTTTCGTTACCGACCTCAATCTAAGAGACAAGATGTCGCCGACCATCTTCCATTCGATTCGGTTGTCGGTGGACATTAATCGGGTAGAGGGCCTTTACACGGTCTCTGCGGGTACCGAGGACCTAGGTTCTGAACCTAACAAATTCGCCCTGTTCACACTATCTGTAAAGAATATAGGAAACGGACCAACTGAGTACAGTATTTCTTGCGAGACTGCAGATCGCTGGATTGTTCACGTCGGAAGCAGTCAGTCTTCGGAAGTAACGATCGGCCCACTTAGCAGACTTCAGTTCGTGCCCGTCCCAATTCGTGTCAAAGTCCCACCCTCATCTTCCGGATTATCTGCCGGGGATACGAACCAAGTTACCTGCGTGACTACTTCCGTCAACGACCCCTCGCTATTCACAATCGAGACAGCAGAGGTTGAAGTGTTTGAAAGCAGAGACTTCTCTACGAAGATTTCAGATTCAAACGGTATTGAGTTTGGTCCAGTAGCTATTTCCGAATCCCGAGCAGTTCTGAACGGGGAAACCATTACCACAGTTCTATCGATATCTAATTCGGGGAACATTCCACTTGATTTCGAGGTACGGGCTCTATCATCGACCAACACATGGCCAATTCAGGTTTTCTTCTCCGATGACGAACCCCCCACAGGAGAGGTGACAAGCATCGAAGTGCAAGTTGAACCAGGGGGTGAATCTAGGATAAATATCAGGACCATAGTCCCCCTTGCTTCTGAGAAAGGAGATAGGAACACGATCACAGTGAAGACAACATTGGGAGAAACCATCGTAACTAATGCTACTGTGCTGGAAGTTAGAGAAATTACCACCCTAGATATCCAGAGCGACGAAGGTTTCTCAATCGCTCTAGGGAGGGACGGAAACTCCAATATTTTCCTACACAATTCGGGCAATGTTCCTTTGCTAATCGATCTAACGATGGGAACTCTTCCAGATGGCTGGTCTGGAGGATTCTTGACTGGAAAGACATTCTCAATGGACATGAATAGGGACTCAGTAATCTCAATCGGACTTCAACTCCCCAGTGGCACTCCCGTCGGGACACTGCTCGAGAAAGTTCCAGTTATCATCGAATCAACATCCCCGAGTCTATCCAAGGAAACCATCACTGTTGAGATGGAAGTCATCGTACTTCCATCAGTGTGGATCGAAGTTCAGTCTGACTCTGTTAACTTGCAGGGCATTCCCGAAGGTGAAGAGTCAGTGTTCACATTGAAAGTCCACAATCTTGGGAACACTGCATCAGGAGTTTGGCTAGATTCCGAGGAATTGGAAGGATGGGCCATCAAATTTGAACCCACTTCTGTAGAAGAACTGGGCCCAGGAGAAAATGCGGACATCACTGTATCGATCAAACCACGAAAGTCCGCCGAAGACGGCCTTAATCAACTCAGAATTAATGCAAATTCAACAACCGAAGAGGGACAAGTTACAGTGACTCATTCTTCTATAACTTTCGATGTCAGCAAGTCAAAGTCTACTAATCGCGGAGGGATTTCCGGGGTTTTCGAAGCCTTAGGGCTACCCTCATGGACCCTTGCAATATTTATTTTTGCGGCTCTAGCCGGAGCAATCTCTTTCGGCATCAGAACTAGGCAGGAGTTCCAGCCAGTAGGTACTGACGAGGAGTTGATTCCACGAGGTTCAGCCCTCCAAGCAGGAACCAAGGACGAGAGGAGGGCAGCCGCACTAGATACATCTACCACTGGTGACGTGGTTACCGGAGAGGTCTCCAAGACCGAAATTCAGGATGTCCTTCAGTCAACTGTACCCACTCTCCCCACGCATCAGGTCCCCGAAGGAGCCCTGCCGCTTCCGCTTACGGGACTGCCCGCCGGTTGGACAATGGACCAATGGGTTGCATACGGGAATCTATGGTGGGAACAGAACGGACCCTAGAGCGGTTCATTTTTCTGCACCCGCCCACGCCATACACTAATGTCGGGATCGATTGTGCTATTCGGACCCCCGGGAGCAGGCAAGGGCACACAAGCAGAAATTATCGTAGAAATGACCGGGAAGCCCCAGGTTTCTACGGGGGACATGCTTCGTTCAGCGGTTTCCCAAGGGACGGAACTTGGTTTGGAAGCGAAGACGTATATGGAATCCGGGCAACTTGTTCCCGACCAGGTGATAATTGGGTTAATTGAAGGCAGGTTGAATGAGCCAGACGCATCAAATGGCGTCCTATTTGACGGATTCCCGAGAACCATACCCCAAGCAGAAGCTCTAGCAGGGATTACCGAGGTATCGGCGGTGATATCCATCGAGGTTCCAGATGAAGACATCGTAAACAGGATAGTAGGAAGGCGAATGGATCCAGAAACCGGTGAGATATATCATGTTTCATTCAAACCACCACCTCCGGAGGTAGAGGGCAGACTTATTCAGAGGAAGGACGACAATGAGGATACTGTCCGATCAAGGCTCGCTGCCTACTATGAGCAAACAAAGCCACTAGGGGACTGGTACGGCAATATGGGGATACTCGCAATCGTCGATGGAACCGGCTCAATTCAGGACGTCAGCCAGTCCGTCGCAAATGCCGTAAGAAGCCTATGGGGTTAGACAATGGCTGGAAGGGGAAGGCGTTCCAGAAGGAGAAAGGCAGATCGAAAGAATGAGGCCGAAAATGCAATCAGGCATCTCTCCACTGTGCTTGAGGCCAGTCTAGGAGGGGGAAACCCAATCGCAGATAACGCAGCAAGGCAAATTCTTGCTATCGGTAAGAAACACGGCGTCCGACCCAGCTCCGAAGTAAATAGGAAGATATGCCGGAGTTGCAAACAATCCATGTCCCCTGGCCTCACATCAAGAGTAAGAATAACATCCAAGACATTAATCAGCACCTGTCTCAGATGTGGGAGGAAGGCCCGACAAGGTCCAGATTTCGCGGGGAACTCAAAATGAGTGATGATATACCCAGACGTATCGCTAACGCGGCCAAGAGTGAGGACCTGGAGATTTCGGTAAGAATTGGCAAAGGTGGGGTGACTGAATCGCTCCTCTTCGAGTTGTCAGATCAATTATCAAGAAAGAGATTAGTCAAGGTCAAGGCCAACAAGAGCACTACATCCGACAGGGAGCAGAGAAGGTCACTATTCACCAAAATCGCTCAATTAACAACAGCAACTCTCGTATTTCAAAGGGGTAATGTAGCCGTTTTCTGGTCTGGTAAGTAGTCAGTATAGCCGTTGATAAGACAGTCGGCAGCAGTCACATATTTAGAGGCAATATTTCTCGCACCAAATAATGGTGTCTGAACCCCAGGTAGTTCTAGCTATTTTCATCCTATCATTTGTCCTAATACTCTCCGAGGTCGTTCATAGGACAATAGCTGCATGGTTCGGCTCGGTCCTAATGCTTCTTTACGGGCATTACTCTGGTGTATTTCATCTACACGAGGTATGGAAACCAAACGAAATGGGCGTCGCCATACTGGAAAAGACATACACGCTTGAGCACACCATGATCGGATGGATCGAGTGGGAAGTAATTGGGCTACTCCTTGGCATGATGATTTTCGCATCCATACTGGAACTCTGTGGTTTCTTTGAGTACGTCGCTATCAAGGCCTCCAAGATGAGCAAGGGCGATCCTTGGAGGCTAATCGTCCTCCTAGGGACAATCACTACCCTAATCTCTCTTGTAATTGACAATGTTACTGCGATCATCATCATCGCCCCTGTGACTTTGAGGATTTGCAATAAACTGGAAATCAATCCAGTTCCCCCACTGATGGCCGAGGCAATCCTGTCGGACACCGGTGGTGTGGCGTCGATGGTCGGAGACCCCCCAAACGTAATGATAGCTGCAGCTGCTGCAGAATCTACTCTCGATTTGAGCGCATTCTCTTTCAATGGCTTCCTGTTTAAACTCGGAATCCTTACCATCTTTGCATGGGTTGCGACTCTAAGCTACTTCAGATGGTATTACCGAGAATGGTCCACTCAGAAGCCCCCTCATGTAGATTTGTTGTTAGAAGAAGACGAGTGGGAAGCTATCACCGACAAACCACTGATGTACTCCACTTTGATTATTCTTGGTTTCACTGTAGTCGCATTCTCAGCAAAGTCGCTGTTGGATCTTCCGATAGAAATAGATGGTATCGCACTATCCGGTGCAGCATTTGCGCTAATATTGGCCAGACCGAAAAAGGAAGAGCTCAGAGAGGGCTTCATAAACGAGGTCGTAGATAAGGTAGAATGGCAAGCTCTTCTTTTCTTCGCAGGCCTATTTCTACTTGTTGGAGCAGTAGGGGATGTAGGTTACCTTGAACAGGTTGCAAACTGGATTTTCGATAACTTTGGAGATGACGAGGTCAAGTTAGCTGTCGCAGTAATTTGGGTTTCCGCTATTGCAAGCGCTCTAATTGACAACATCCCATTTACTGCAGCCATGATTCCGGTTATATTCAGTATCACGGAGGCAAGTGGCGGTGAAATTAGCCCAGAGCCCCTTCTCTGGGCCCTAGCAATGGGTGCTGGTTTCGGTGGTAATGCCACCCCCATAGGTTCGAGTGCTAATGTTATGACTGTAGCCATCAGTGAACGTGGGCCATACCCGATTACGACTGCCGAGTGGGTGCGGGCAGGCCTACCCGTAATGCTAATCACCTGCGTCGTTGCAACAATATTCATGATTGCGTTCCATGGGGTCCTTTACTCGTAGTTTTGATCTCCGCTAGCATCAAGTCTTGATGCCCGTTGCGCTTATCGTGGATTGCTCGGTCTGTGGCTTCTCATTGGATGGGACTAGTGTATGTCTAGCTTGTGGATCAGAAAATCAATCTGCCGCGACCAATGGGGACAATATCGAAAAAGAGGAAATTACAGAAATAGAAATTGACAATACCGAGGACTCTAATGGAGAAGATCCGAAGTTAACTACCGAAGAATCTGCCGATTTGAGTATGATAAAAACCCCGATATTACCTTTCGATATTGACGACGCACCCACTCATAGTGGTGATGAGATTCTTCCATACGGACTCGACTATGCGCCATTTTTCCCCAATAATTAGCCCTTTCTAGGTTATTTTCAGACTACTAATGCGGTCCACTGCTCCCGTCTTGTTCAAATACCATAGGTTGGTCCCGAGATTGCTTTGTGCGCTCTGATAGATTGCCTATCAGGGTAAGTGGTTGAGGCTGCTGCGCCCTGCGGGGA
>JAAZXW010000012.1 GCA_014239955.1 Methanobacteriota archaeon
GAAATGCTAGCCGCCGGCACCATCGACGTCCTGATCAGGACGACGACGTGGACAGCATCCAGAGACGCTGACCTCGAAGCGGACTATGCAGGAATAAACTTCTACGATGGACAGGGCATCATGATCCGCGAGGACAGGTTCGCTGCAGCAGCTGCAGGAAACTCGGCCGCTGGACTGGACGCAGCTAACATCTGCGTTGGCATCGGTACCACCACCGAGGGCAACATGCAGGACTGGTTCGACTCCAGGGCGATCGACTTCACGTCCGTGCCAGTATCAGACTCCGCTGAGGCGACTGCCAAGTTCATCGACGGATCATGCGACGCCCTCACAGGAGACATGTCGGCCATGGTTGCCAAGAAGTGGCAACTTGACACTGACGGCTCGATGAACGGAGTGGACATCTGGATCGCTTCAGAGCTGATGTCCAAGGAACCGCTCGCGGCCGCCACGAGGGACTACGACACGGAGTGGAACGATATCGTGGAATGGGTCTGGTTCGGGATGATCACAGCGGAGGAGAGCGGAGTGACCTCGAGCAACTACGCCACCCAGGCCAACGATGCATGCGCCGTCAACTCCGCTGGCTCTGCCACCGACCCGGGAATATGCCGCCTCCTGACAGAAAACTTCGGGTTGGGCACCGCGGACAACCCACTATCCGGCACTTGGATGCAAGACGTACTGGCAGCCTCCGGGAACTACGGAGAGGCATACGACGACGCATTCTGCGACGGTACCTACGACGGCGTCAGCGGTTCGGATGCGATGACCGACTGCCTTATCTCGCGCGCTGGAACGCTGAACGCACTCGTCTCGGAGGGGGGCATCCAGTATGCCCCTTCGATGAGGTAGTGAACATGGCATTCGTCTCGGAGAGGAGAGTCGACTTTCCCATGGTGGACCTTGCAAAGATCGTCTACTACCCGAGGTTCTGGGACTTGGCCCACAGGTTCTACGAGGAGTCTTGGGAGTTCTCATGTGGCTTGCACTACAATGAGATTCTGTCATCGCACAACATTGCGTTCCCGTTGGTCCATAGCGAGGCCAAGTTCACACATCCCATTTCCTATGGGGACACAGTGCAGTGCACAATCACCGTCCCGAGAATCGGCCGGACCTCCATACATTGGCACTACGAGTTCCGAAACCAAGAGGGTACGCTTTGCTGGACTGCCGATCAGGTTACCGTTTGCACTGACATGCGTGAGGTCAAGTCAAAGATGGAGGTCCCAGATTGGATGAGGGAAGGCCTAGCCAAGATGGGTACACAGGACTAATCCTTCGGCCACTTCTTCGACAGCGCCTTCGTCAGGGACTCATCCATAATCGCATCCCACCAGTTGGCATCCCTCCAAACCGCATACTTCCCACGGATCCCTCGCATGTCCGCACCGTCAAGCCTAGCTCCCTGCATGTTGGATAACCCAAGACGAGCCTTCACCATCCTCGCCCCGCGTAGGTCAGCACCATCCAAAGCCGCCTTCATCAGGTTCGCATCTCGCATGGATGCATTCCGTAGGTCAGCACCGGACAAATCCGCTCCTTCCAAATCAGCCCTGTCCAGAATCGCTCGGCGGAGATTGGCCCCGGACAAATCGACCCCGCGCAGATCCTCCCCAACATGGGATGTGAATGACCAGTCCTTGCCTTCCCCGGTCAATGGCTCACCTCTCCAGTGACAGCTTGTCAAGATGGTCTCTGCCCGCTTCCGTAAGGACGACGTACGAGTTCTTCCGTGGCCTTCTCCGTGGGTACTCCAAGAATGAGCCAACACCACCGGCCCCTCCCTCGAGCATCCTCCCGATATACAAGGACACGTTCCACTCCTTGACCGATCTTTTGGTCCACTTCCCGGTCTCTTCAATCAACCTCTTGAGCTCCCTGGGAGGGGTATTGCCTTCCTTCTCAACCGATCTCATGTATTGGATCGCAGATAGAATCACGTCAGATTTGTTCTCGATGCCACATGAGTTCAGAAGCCTCGCGAATGACGACCCCCTGTCGGGAAACCCACTTGCTCGGACGGCTTCGAGAGTACTCTCCAAAGCCTCTTGCCTCGCTACTCTAACTCTAGAAAGGGTCGATGACCACGTATCCTGGTTGGTCACTTTCAGCCAACGATCGCTCGCCTCCCTTGTGTAGTCTGCCAAATTGATGTCCTGTGAGCCTAGCCTTAGGAAAAGACCACCTAATTCTTCGGACTTCTTTGTTGACATGGCAATCCCTGAGAGGCAGCACTTATCAGGTTATTTTTTTCTTCATTTCCTTTACATCCACCACGAAACCCATCGAGCCGTGAGATTCAAAGAGCGCCCACCCAACGCTGTGCTGTGAGCGACGAACCCGACGGCGGTTATCCACTGGTCTTACACTCCGAGGCAGACCCGTCTCGATTGGGTGGGACGGCAGTTTGTGGCTTCTCGACTGTCGGCTCTGTCGGCGTGATAGCCACATCCCACCTGATCAACTCCCTGCAACTAGGTCCAATGGGGACTGTTCTTCATCCAAAGTTCCCCGCAGTAGCCCTAATTCACGATTCAGTGCCAAAGCATCCAGTCAGAGTATACCAAGGCGATGGAATCGGAGTCTTCACTTCTGAGATACAATTCACAAGTGAGCACGACATCTACTTCGCGAACACAGTTCTAGAATGGTTCACCAAAGGCGGATTTGACCGGTTGGTCGTCATCGATGGGGTGGTAAGCAATGATTTGGGAATCAAGGAGGATAGCGAGCTCTGGGGGGTTTCATCCACTTCAATAGGACGAGATCAACTTGACAGTTCCAGCATCCAGAGGATTCAGCAGGGAGTAGTAACAGGCATTGCAGGATACCTTATCGCAGAGGGGGAGAGAAGGGGACTAGATGTCACAGCCCTGTTGGCAGAGTGCAATCCAATTTACCCAGACGCAAGGGCTGCTCTGATTGCCGTGGAAGGCCTGAGTGAGCTGGTCGGGGTCGAGGTTCCGGTCGACGGTCTGCTGGAGGATGCTAGGAATATCGAAGAAAAGGTCCGTGAGGCCTTCGAGAGAGCCCAGTTGAATGCCCTCCCAGCACCAGATTCAGGAGATGACGAGGACGACATCCCAATGATTTACTGATTAGTAGAATGGGTTGGTCCCCGCATCGTGATCTGTCATATCGACTACTGCAGTTATCCCAGGGACTCCCTCGGTAATCATCACCTCTATCCCCTCCTTCAGGGTAACGTCGACCATGCCACATCCTTGGCATCCACCCCCAAAGGAGATCATCGCCCTCCCATCATCTACTCCGACCAGATCAACATGCCCGCCATGAGAGGCGACAAGAGGGTTTACCTGGCTTTCGATAACCTCTGCAACGGACTTCGATACGTCATCAATCCAGAGCGGGTTAGGGTTCTCGAAACTAAAGCCCCCACCCATCAGAGTCTCTTTGTAGTCAAGGATCGTTCCTTCTAGGTAGGGAGCACTCCTAGCGCCAACGAAAAGCGTCAGCCCATCGACATCAGTCTGTACATCATCCTCCATGGCATCCCCAGTACCAATGAGTTGCAAGTCGTACTGGAAGCCCTTGGGCCCCCTACCAAGAATCACAATCTTGAGCGCGACCTCGTCATCATCGGCCTGCTCAGCGAACTTATCCAGCATCTCTCTTGCCTTGTCAGTAATCTCTAGCATCCTATCGGGTGCAGTGAACCATCATTCTTCAACCTGTTCTCTTTTAGGCAAACTATTCACCTTGGACCGTATCGAACGACCGTGGTGCTGGACACGTTGGGCAGACCCCTGAGGGATCTGAGGGTCTCTGTTACCGATAGATGCAACTTCAGATGCAGATACTGCATGCCCAGAGAGAGATTCGGGAAGGAGCACAACTTCCTGCCCAAGAGCAATATCCTGTCCTACGAGGAGATTCAGAAGTTCGTTCTCGCGTGCAAGCCGCTGGGGCTGAGTAAGGTGAGGATCACCGGCGGCGAGCCGCTCCTCAGGAAGGACCTCCCCACGCTGGTCAGGCAAATATCTTCATTGGACTTGGAAGTGGCTCTTACCACGAATGGCTCATTCCTGTCCAGGGAGGCAGCAAGGCTCGCCGAAGCCGGCCTAGACAGGGTCACGATCAGCCTCGATGCAATCGACCAAGAAATGCACTCCATGATTACGGATTCCAATGTCCCGGTCAGCGATGTCCTAGAAGGAATCTCGGATGCAGTCCGTAGTGGATTGGGCCCGGTCAAGGTGAATTGCGTGATACAGCGAGGGGTAAACGAGTCACAGATACCAAAACTCGTCAGGCAATTCAGGGGGACCGGAGTCGTCATTCGCTTCATCGAATTCATGGACGTGGGGAGGACGAACGGCTGGACGCCAGGGCAGGTCGTGCCAACATCCGAGATCATCGAATTCCTTTCCAAGGAGTTCGAACTAGTCCCGCTGATGCGAGAATCCCCCAGTGACGTTGCTTCGAGATGGGCCCATTCCGACGGCTCGGGGGAGGTCGGATTCATTTCATCCGTCTCACGGCCCTTCTGCGGAGATTGCGTGCGGGCGCGGCTCTCATCGGATGGAAAACTATTCACCTGCCTGTTCACCACTCTCGGGCATGACCTTTCCGACCTCATTCGAGATGGGTCCGATGCGTCCGAACTGACTGAGGCGATCACGGAAGTCTGGACCAGAAGATCCGACAGGTACAGCGAGGAGCGATCTTCCGTTGGCCACTCTCTGCCCAAGGTGGAGATGTCCTACATCGGCGGCTGAATGGACATCGCCGCCTCCACAATGGACTCCCAAGGTGCCCCGGTTCTGAATGAAGGCCTACCATAGCTAGACACACCGGCCGGGTGTCCCGCCTCCCTAAGCGTGCCCACAATCTTCCTAGGACTCGGTGGAGCACCTGTGCCTAGCCATGCAGCGAGGTCGTCCACGACAATCAGATGACTGGCTGAAATCACCTCGGATTCTTCCGAGATGTGCCTCACGCTCCTAATCACCTTCCTCCTTTCGGCTTCGAACCTCCGCTCATCCCATCCCAACGGGTCATCAATCGTGAATTCTGGTCCACAGCTCTCTAGCGCCCGCTCTTCGGTCATTGATGACATCGCCCCTTTGTCCCCCGTCGGACCCACCCACAGGGGACCGGAGACCCGGGGGTCACTTCTGTCGAGGGGGAATTCCAGCGGAAGCATGCAGTGCATCGGGAGCTGTTCGATGTCACTCCCATGATGCAACCCCGAACCGATGGAGGCCAACACCTCCTCCCTTGTCGGGGAGTGCACCCTCCAACCAATGTTATCTTCCAACTCGTTAGCTGCAGAAACTCCTTTCAAAACCCTGAAAGACACCCTCAGGTGGTGGGAGTCCCAGACTGAAACCAAGGGCACAATCGACCTATCGTGTCTTGCAGCAACGCGAGAGAATGTAGCCAGCATCACTCTCATTCCAGAGTCATGGGAAAGACTGTCCGTCCTCACTCTAGCACCGTATCGTCTCATCAGGGCGGTCCTAGAAGAGCCGGTTAGTGCAGCGGTGTCAGTCGCACTAACTTCCATCACCCCACTCCTAGCCATAGACTGCATGGCAGAGTCAATGAATGGAATCGGAGACCCATAGGGGTCGATGTCTACCCAGTGCCTTCCACTGCTTAGGACCGCCACCCTGAGGTCCCCCTTCGTTGATTCCAGACTCCCTCCCCCATTTGACGGGGGGAACTCACGGTGAGAGGCCTCGGCCCATTCCAAAGCACTCCCATCGAGATCCACCATTGTCGCGGATATTCTGCTAGATCTCTCCGAAGACAACTCATTCAGCCATCTTCTCGCCCTGAGCCCAGATGCGGTCAGACCATCGAGTGCATACACGGTCCCATCACCGAGCATCCCCTCATCCATAGCGTGCCTGAACAGGAGAACGCTCCTTGTTCTGCTACCTGCCATCGCTGGGTTGTAGAACACCTTCCCCGAGGCCTTTGCCCCGGGTCCCTGAGATTCCTCAGGGAGATTTGGGAGGAGCATCAGGGTCCTGCCTTCCCTATGAGGGACCCCCCCACCGTCAATTGACATGGTTCCCGGAGGGGGACCCGACAAAAGGAATTGGCCAACAATCAGTAGTGAGAGAAGACCACATCGGAGTCTGAGTGAGTAACCAATCTGCCATTATCGACAACCCGTCCAACCCTTCTGCTTCCCGGAAGCCGATCACCAAGCCATTCCTCTACTAACTCAGCACAACTCTCCGAGACAGCAATCACCATCCCCATCCCCATGTTGAACGTTCGATGCATCTCCAATGCGGAGATCGATCCAACCTCGGAGATCCATTCGAACTCGGGCTGGGGGTCCAGAGGTTCGTCGATATGCCACCCAAGATTGTCATGGAGCCGAAGAAGGTTGGACAGCCCCCCTCCCGTGATATGCGCTATTGCCTTGATCGATTCAGGCTCCACAAAACCATTCTCACGCCTAGATTCCAAAACAAGATCTACCACTGGATCAACATAGATCCGCGTCGGGTTCAGCACCACTTCGCCTAGAGTAATTGGGCCGTCTCTCCCGGAAAACCTCTCGATCTCCCTGGAATCGTGTTCCGGAGCGAATGGCGCGGAATCTTCCAGTGAGCAACCCGATCTCCCGATTACCGCACGAACTAGGGTGTACCCGTTAGAGTGAATCCCACTGCTGGGTAGTCCGATCAGCACGTCACCTTCCATCAGATTCTGGCCCGTGATTCCACGGCCCCTCGGGAACCAGCCTAGGGAGGTCCCCGAGAGATCGAGTTCCTTCACTATGCCAGGCAGGGTCGCAGTCTCACCACCCGCAAGCGTCACTCTGGCTGTTTCGCAAGCCCTGGAAAGAGAAACACCAAGCGAAGCGTGAACCTCTGGATCCGCTATAGGAACTGCGATGTAGTCCACAAAGGCAAGCGGCTCTGCTCCGACGCAAATCAGGTCGTTCACGTTCATGGCAACGCAGTCGAAACCCACTCCCCCCAGTTGGCCAACCTCACTCGCGATCTGCAACTTGGAGCCAACCCCATCAGTAGCCAACGCAAGACAGGAGTCTCCGAACTCGATTACTCCTCCGAACCCCCCAGGCAGGTCTACTGGCGCCCCTAGTTCTCCAGAGGGCCTCTTTGAGCGCGCCAAGGAACCGATCAAGCTAGCCACTGCCCTCCCCTCCAAGTCTATGTCAACCCCACTGGATGAGTAGTCGAGGGGGTCCTCCATGGCATACCGCAGGGAGGTAGCAATTTCATCCTTCGGAAGACCAATCTCGGATGCGAGATCTCTATTCTAAAAACCCCATAGTTATGGCAATATAGTAGATTTTAGAAGATTTACTTATAAAAGAAGAATCAACAATCTCTATAGGTGGAAGTTATTTCGCGGGGCCTACGGATAGTGTGAACACTATGTATAACAAGAAAACAATAGCAATGATGCTTACACTGAGCATGCTAGCGGCTAGTCTCGCTGGATGCGCAGGTGGGGACGACGACTGGGACGCAGAGAATGCGGCCAGTGACGTCAGTGTAGTATGGGTGGAGTCCGCTTGGGACCCAATCATCCCCAACCTGAATGCCGGCGAGATGTGCGACGTCATCATCTCAGCCATGACCAAGACAGATGCACGTGACGAGGTAGTCGACTTCACCAGGGCTTACTACACAAGTAGCCAGGGAGTAATCGGCGGATCCGGAGCAACCGCCATCAGCGATGTCTCCGAGCTTAACGTTGCAGGGGTAACTGTGGGCGTACAGTCCGGTACAACTTCGGACATCTACGCAAACGGCGATGCAACAAACGATGCAATGCTTGCCAATGCTACCGTTGTGGCATACGAAGACTTCCCAACGGTCATCGCTGCACTGAACAACGGTGACGTCATGTACGCATTGGGAGACGCACCCGTGCTATCGTTGGAATCTGATCTGATGACAAGTTTCTCCGATGAGAACTTCGGTTTCGCTGTCCGCGAGGACTCGGGCGAACTTCTAGATGCCCTCAACGCGGCAATCGGCGCAATAATCGACTCGGGAGAGTACGACGACATCTACGCAGCGTCCTTCAATGGAGCAGTCACCCTTGCGGATGACAGCACCGCTGACACGGCTATGGCGTACCCTGCTACACCCAGTGGGTCAAGCGACCTTGCTGGTGTTCTGGATTCCGGAGCACTGAACATCTGCACAGACCCGTTCTACGCTCCTTTCGAGAGCTATGACGCAGACATGAACGTGGTCGGCTTCGACGCAGACATCGCGCACGCAATCGCAGATGAGATTGCAGCCCACTACATGGGCACTGCGAATCCGATGTTCTCCGGCGATCCCCTCCCCGAGCCAGCTACCCTCATCAGGATTGGTTTCCTGAACGACGCGAGCGGGCCAATTGCTCAGTTCGCTGCACCCTTCTCATGGACATGGGCACAGGCTCAGGACGATCTGAATGCAGTCGATCCTGACAACTACGTCTTCGAGGTTATCGAGGCAGACTCTGGATGCGACGGCACAATGGGCCAAACCGCCGCTCAGTCCTTGCTTGACGCAGGTGTAGTGGCAGTAGCCGGTGCGGCTTGCTCCGGTGCATCGATGGGCGCCAACGCGATTCTTTCCGCGGCAGGCGTCCCAATGATCTCCTACGCGAGCACTTCACCTGCTCTCGAGAGCGACGCAGACCACCCGCTCTTCTACAGGATCGTTCCAAGCGATGCTCTGCAGGGGCAGGCAGTTGCGGGAATGATTGCAGCTTCAGGCGTCTCCAACACCGCCGTCATTCACATGACGAACAGTTACGGTGCAGGCCTAGCCGACGCAGTGGTGGCCAATCTGGGCGCAGCAAACGTTTGCACTCAGGCAGGTTATGAGGAGACCGCGACCGACTTCGCGGCAACCGTACAATCTGTGATTGACGCTGGATGCGACTCCGCGTTCCTGGCCTCCTACTCCGCTGACGGAGCGATGATTGTCGAGACCATGGCAGCGCTGGGCGCTGCGATCCCGACCTTCAGCGCCGACGGAATGGCCGGCGAGGCCGCTCTGGGAGACTACTCCGCACCAGCTGCAGCCAACCTGCTACAGGTCACCAAGCCTTCAGCAGCATCCGGCGCAGGCGTCTTCGCGGCCGAATGTGCAGCCGACTCCGTCTGCTCTACAGGGATTTACCAGAACGAGGCGTACGACACGGTCATGATGATCGGGAAGGCTGCTATGCATGATGGTGGAGAAGATATGGCTGAACACATCGTAATGGAAGGAGACGGTTACGCTGGCGAGAGCGGTACTCACACTTTCCTGGCCAACGGCGATGTCGCAGGCTCAGGATATGATGTCTGCACCTTCTTCCACGTACCGACCTATGGCGAGTACTTCAACTGCGACAGGATGTGGGACCTCACTAACGGACTCACAGACGTGGCATGGGCAGGAGCCACTGTGAAGATAGGCTTCCTCAACGACGCCTCAGGTCCAATTGCTGTTTATGCCGCCGGTTTCGTGGCATCCTATACAATTGCACTCGGACTAGCCAACACCATCGGATACAGCAGTGGTGTGCAGTTCGAGATTGTCATGGCCGACTCAGGCTGCTCGGAAGCTATGGGCGCAACGGCCGCTCAGACACTAGTGGATGCTGGCGTTTGGGGAGTAGTCGGAGCCGCATGCTCCGGTGCTTCGATGGGCGCCAACGCGATTCTTTCCGCAGCAGGCATACCTCAGGTTTCCTATGCGAGCACCAGCCCAGCACTTACTGACGCAACGCTCTACCCTGGATTCTTCAGGGTGGTCCCAAGCGACGCCTTCCAGGGCGCAGTGGTTGCAGATGTCATGACGGCCGACGGACAGAACAACGTTGCCGTGCTCCACATGACCAATGCATACGGGGCCGGTCTGGCGGACGCTTTCGTGGCGAACATGGATGCGTCTCACGTATGCACACAGGTGGGTTACGAGGACACTGCAACTGACTTCACCACCATGTCTCAGGCTGTGATCGATGCAGGGTGCACATCCGTGCTACTTGTTTCCTACGCCACCGATGGCGCTGGAATCATCGAGGAACTGTCGGGATTGGGATTCACAGGCGCCATCTATGGTGCTGATGGTATCGCAGAAGAGGGACTGGCTTCAGGCATGGCCGACAACTCAACAGTGGACGGAATAATCGCAACCAAGCCTGCTGCAGCTGGAACCCCCAGTATGGTGGCAATGGTCTTCGCATCGCTCTGCGCCCAGTATGCGGATTGCGCCGGCGGGATCTACACCGCTGAGGCATTCGACGCAGTGACCATCGTTGCGTTCGCAGCCTTCACCGCACTGGCGACACCCGGCCTAGATGCCGGTTCGGCAGTCATGGGAACAGGCCAAGGATGGAATGGTGCCAGCGGCACCATCAGCTTCCTGGCCAATGGTGACGTGCCCGCTGCGGGATTCTGCATCGGGGAGTTCACCTCCGACGGAACGACAGTCTCCTACGACTGCGTCAGAAGCTGGGACCCAATAAACGGCATCACGACCACCGTGTGATTGGAATTACGAAAAGCAGTGCGGCGGGCTAGTTCCGCCGCACTGCCCCAACAATTATCCCGTCTGATGGACGGGTTCGCCAAAGAGCATGTTGCACGAGGCGCGAAAGAGGTTCTCAGATCTCCACAGAGGAACTCGTAGGCTAATCATTGCCACAGCATTGTTCCTCGATGCAAACTTTCTTGGCACGCTCAATGGGCTCGGGTCCCTCAATATCTTAGATGTATTTCTGGGGGGCGGACTTCCCAACGACATGATTTGGATACTGCAAGTTGTAGAGTCGCTCTCAGCAGGGTTCGTATTTGTTAAGATACTGTACGACGACGTCCCAAGCAGCATATTTCGGACTATTGGATTGCTGCTCTCTCCTCTGTTCATGGTAGCCTTGGCGTTCTTCACTCTGGATATCCTGATGCAGGGGCTCGGCAAGACCGGCCCCTTCACTCTCGATTCGGCCTCCATCGCCACAGGAACCCTGACATGGTCAACCACCTATCTCGCGATAGCGGTAGGGCTCACCCTAACCTACAAGGTCCAGAGATACGGAAACTTCGCCCAATCCGAGCTTTTCATGATTGGAATGTACCTCGCCGTGCTCATGGTTTGGACTGATCAATTATTCCCTATGTCGAACCTCCCAACCTCTAAGGACGGGGTCCTAACTTGGTCTGTCCTCATATTCATCCTGATAGCAGCGTTCGTCCTCACTGGGCTGGCTGGCATCATCATCGACAGACTCGTTTACCGGGGTTTCCGGAAGAAGGAGGCAAGCCCGCAGGTGATGATGATAGCATCACTGGGAGTAGCTCTGATCCTACGGTCTCTTACCTACCTGAGGTTCGGAGCCGGAAGGCAAATGTTTGAGCCTGAGGGAGACTGGAGGTTGCCAACCCTATCATGGAAGATCCCGACAACAAAGATGCGCTTTAATTTAGGTGACAGGTCCCTGGATGAGGGCGAAACTTACACCAGCTGGGAATGCGAGCAGACAGGATTGGATGAGGCCACCGGTGAGCCCATTCTGTCCAGGATCGTAAGCGAGTCCTCCAAGCCTGCGTTGGAGATATACAACACTACCTCCGACTGTGTCACCCAAGCAGTAACCCCCTACGTCTACTACAAGGGAGCAGTGCCATTCGTTATTTTCACAGCCGTACTCATGTTGATTCTTCTCCTTAACAAGACTAGGCTGGGAAGGAGGATGAGGGCAGTGGCCGATAACCCGGAGTTGGCAGCAAGCAGCGGAATCAACGTCGAGAGAGTCCACACGACTAGCGCCTTCCTATCGGCCGGGCTGTCAGGATTGGGAGGGGCGATATTCGCCATGACCACGAGATTCAGTGCGGAGACGGCCTTCACTCTCCTCCTGCCGTCCTTCGCAATCATTGTCCTGGGAACGATAGGATCCATCCCAGGGGCATTGGTAGGCGCAGTGGTAGTTGGATTCGTCAGAGCCCTCTCCGGCCCGGTTCTCTTCGGAGTAGGTTACCCCCTCGGGAGACCGTCACTCGCAACGCTTGACACGATGATGCCATACATTTTCCTAATTGCCATTCTAATGATTATGCCTCAGGGGATTGGGGATGCTTACGAGAAGTGGAAGATAGAGAGGCTGAGAAAGAGACAGGCTAATCTCCAAATCAACGAGACCAATGACTCCGAGAGGAGCCTCAAGACTGCAGCGGCATTGGCCATCCTGCCTACTGGCATCTTTGGCCTTCACCATTGGTGGAGGGACGAGGCACACAGGATGCAGAACTTCTCCATCGTCGCCTTAGCAGCCTACGTCTTCCATAGATTCAGCAATTTCGTAGGAAAGAACTCGTTCGCCGACGGCGCATGTTCGGAAGTTTGTGAGGCCAGCGCCTCAGCAGAGACTAACCTCGCCGTCCTTACTGGAAGGAACGACGGCACGTTGGTTGTCGGGGACTCTCCCCACTTAGACACCCAAGTGTCAGCAATGGACTCCTCGTGGTTCGAGATGATGAGTTTCGAGATAGACTTCGTCAATTTCATCGTCGACTTGGGAGACGTAATCTGGCCAGCGACATTAGTGGCGCTTTGGCTTTACTCCGCATTCGAAGGGTTCAGGATGCTATCGGGTTCTAACGAACCCATCGAGTGGCCCACTCTACAGAGAGCGCTAGACGCTGCTTCCTCTGCGATATCTCGTGCGAAACTGCAAGTAAGGAGAAAATGGTCAGATTTGGATGAGAGGCACAAGATTGCCGTGGAAGAGGCATCATCAATGGCCCGTCTGCGCTTTGCGGGACTATATAGCAGGACCTCAGAAATTTGTGGAAGTGCCTACTCGCCCATCTCCGGCGCATTCTCGAGGAGATTCCAATCCAGTAATCTTCTAGGGGTCAAGTTCCCAGAGGAGAGAAGAAAGGCTGAGTTGTACGGCCGAGAGAGTCCCCTAGGGTCATGGGTGCTCTTCTTCGTCCTGATGTCAATACTAATCATGTTCCTGGTTTGGTTACCAATCGCTGAATCCGACGATTTCCGATTCAAGAAGACCCTACAGGTTTCAAATGTCCTCCTGTCACTCTCGATATTCATCTTGATGTCCTTCTCCCTTAACCTGCATACTGGCTACACGGGAATGGTCAACTTCGGGGTCATCTTCTTCGTCTCGGTCGGTGCGATTTCTGTCGGAATACTGACAGCTCCAGAGAGGCTCCATGGGTATGATTGGGGTATCCTCCCAGCCACAATATTCGGTGTAGCGCTAGCCGGCGTCTTGGGATGGGCACTAGCCTATCCCACAGCCAGACTCAGGACGGATTACTTCGCAATCGTTACCATCTCACTAGGCGAGATTGTCAGGGTCCTCCTTGGGGGAGAGCCACTGCTAAGGGTCGGATCGGTTGGGGCAGCTGTGGGGATCTCCTCGTACCCTCTCCCGTTGGAGGACACGTGGTTCTGCGGTTCTAGGACCATAGGTCCAGATACACCTTGGGCAGGTCCCGATAATTGTAGGGATGACATAGCCCTAGTCGACACTCCGGCTGCCAACATTGGCGATCTCCTTGGGTTGGGTGAACCAGCACCCTACCTGTTCATCCTGATGATTCTCTCATTGGTCGCAGTAGCCGTAGTTTGGTGGCTCCTCTCCACGCTCCTTGCCTCTCCATGGGGACGGGTACTCAAGGCAATCAGGGAGGACGAGGAGGTAGCTCAGCACCATGGTCATGACGTCCTAACACACAAGGCGGCAAGCCTGGCTCTAGGAGCTGCTATTGCAGGGCTAGCTGGAGCATTCTGGGCTTGGAAGTTGACCGGATTTGAGCCTCCTTTCATGTCCCCAGCGCGCTCCACATTCCTTGTTTGGGCCGCATTCATCATCGGGGGGAGAGCCAACAACAAGGGCATGGTCGTCGGGGCATTCATCATTGTCTTGAGTGAATTTGTCTTCAACGTCCTAGCTGCGGGTCAGGGTTCACCGGACCTCCCACTACACACAACAGCAGAAAGAATCGACAATCTATTCGCGTGGCTAGTGACGAGCCAATGGGAAGCCTTCCAGATATTTGCCCTAATTGCATTGGTCGGTTTAGCGACCAGATCCGAGAGACTTCTGGACATGGGGGCATCTGGTGCTGCCATCTTAGCATTCACGGCAATTGCACTTGGTGAGAGATCAATTGAGGAGTCTTACTTCGGTGGCGTGGTCGTCACCGACATGATATACGTCAGACTACTTCTAATCGGATGTCTGATACTGTTCTCTCTCAAGTTTAATCCAAAGGGGTTACTGCCAGAGGTACCAGTCAGACCATCCAGGCCAGAGGGGGTGTCCGGCAGTGAGTAAAGCCCTCGAGGTCACCAGCCTCAGGAAAGAGTTTGGGGGGTTGGTTGCCGTTAAGGACGTCTCTTTCACGGTTGATGAGGGGGAGTTTGTAGGCCTGATTGGGCCTAATGGCTGCGGAAAGTCCACGACCTTCAACTGCATCAGCGGTCTCCTCGAGCAGACCTCTGGCAGCATTGAGATTTTCGAAGAAGACGCCTCTGAAATCAGACCAGACCAAATACAAAACCTCGGGATGACGAGGACCTTCCAGCACACCAACCTTTGGCGGGAGATGACCGTGATAGAGAACCTGCTAGTGCCTCCCAGGGGGCAGTTCGGTTCATCAATCAGAGAAATGGTTAGATCGCTGCTGTTCCCCGCCAACCCAGTCGAAGAAGAACGACTTTCTAGGGCATACGAGGTCCTCGATCAGCTAGAAGTCCCGCACATGGCCCACAACATGACCAGCGAACTATCTGGGGGGCAGAGCAAGCTAGTGGACATAGGTAGGTCAATGATGGGCGAACCCAGGCTCCTGCTTCTAGACGAGCCAGTTGCCGGTGTGGCCGGTCCGCTGGCGATGAAGATATTCAACAACCTCAGGAAACTAGTCGACGATTCCGGCATCACTGTCCTGATTATCGAGCACAACATGGACTTCATCCTGAGACAGGGCGTGGATCGAATCATCGTAATGAACGAGGGCGGGGTGCTGATGCAAGGAACCCCAGACGAGGTTCGTAACAACAGGGCCGTCATTGAGGCTTACCTTGGAGCCACGGTGGATTCTGGGGGTGGAGAAGAGTGACTCGTGTTCTGGAAGTCAGCGGTCTAGAAGGAGGCTACGGGGCAGTCCAGATCCTCTATGGAATAGACATGTACGTAGACGAGGGCGAGTTCGTAACGGTTATCGGGCCGAACGGATGTGGGAAATCGACTTTCATCAAGACGATTTTCGGAATCGCCACTTATTATCGCGGAGGGATTGAGTACAGGAACCAAGACGTCTCCGGTTGGCGTACTGACCAGCTCGTCAACCATGGAATCGCATACGTCCCACAGGTGGACAACGTGTTCCCATCCCTGTCAGTACTCGAGAACCTCCAGATGGGGGGAAACACACTCTCCAAGGGAGTAATGGGCGAGAGGATTGAGAGGTCACTGGAGATGTTCCCGGACCTCCGGAATAGGGAGTACGACCTCGCAGCCTCCCTTTCAGGTGGAGAGAGGCAGATGCTGGCGATATCTCGAGCCCTGATCTCCGATCCGAAGTTCCTCCTGCTGGACGAGCCGACAGCAGCCCTCTCCCCACTCTACCAACAGCAGATAATCGAGAGCATAGACTCCCTAAGAGACAAGGGGATCACCATCCTAATCGTCGAGCAGAACGCTAGGCTCTCCCTCGCCAGATCCGATCGTGGTTACATCATCTCCAATGGCAAGGTGGTGCATTCAGGTGATGCCCAGCACATCCTGACCGATCCAGAGATCGGCGAGTACTTCCTCGGTTCCACCGGGGAATGAGAATGAACCCAGTCTCCAGGACCTAATCCTCGATCAGTGTCTTGGCCTGCTCCGCCCACATCATCTTTGACACCCTGTCAGGCATCAGGCCAAGAGCGCCATTCACTGCTTCAGCGGTCTCTTTGTCCATCTTTGAGATCTGATCGAAAGTCCTGATCCCCAGGACCTTCAGCTTCTTCTGCGTCTCAACATCGACTCCCTTGATCAGAGTCAGGTCATCGGATTTCCTGTCTCCCGCTTCGCCTATCTGGGCCCACTTGATTTGAGCCGCGCTGAGGTCTGCAATGACAGCATCATCTTCTTCCAGTTTACTGGAGGACTTGTCAACCCCCTTCAGCTCCAGCATGGTGATGGCCTGTTGAGTCCAAGCCAGCTCCACAATCTTCTCAGGCAGAAGCTCCAGAGAGTCATTGACCTCCTGGGAAGTCTCGGAATCAATATTGGAGATTTGACTATAGGTGAAAATGCCCAGTGCATTCAACTTTTTCTGCGTGAATTCGTCAATTCCGTTAATCATGGTTAGGTCATCAGGATTATTTCCCTCGGAAATGCCAATCGTAGCCCAATCGAGCGAATCTCCTCTCTTGGCAACTCTCTCTATGATCAAACCCTCTCTCTTCTCCTTCTCCATTTCCTCAGTGTATTGCTCAGCGTCCTTCCCAGCCATCTCAGCCTTCCTGAACGCCTCATCGAGCTTCTTCTTGGCAGCATCAGCATCGATCTTGGCCTCCCTCGCCTCGTCTTCCTCCATCTCAGCGATCAATCTGGCTTCCTCAGCCTCAGCCTCTTCTTGCTCGGCTCTCTTGATTGCCTGCTCTGCCTCTGCCTTGGCCAGCTTCACTTCCTCCTCAGCCTTGATGATCGCATCGCTGGCCTCTATCGACATTCGTTCCTTCTCTTCTTCCAGATCTTCCTTTTCCAGAGCCATTTGTTCTGAAAGAACTTCTTTCTTCGACGACTCGAGAGCTGCCTTCTTCTTCTCCATCTCGGCTTCGAGCTTCCTCATCTCAGCCTCTAACTGTTCGATATCGGCTTGGCTCTCTACAACCTCACCATCATCTCCGATTTCACTCACTTCCTCCGATAGTTCCGCGGGTACCTCAAGTTTATCCTCATCATCTGGGGAATGGCTACCACCGGTTCCTGTAATTTCGACTGATGAAATCTCTAAACCCTTCATTAGCTCGGAAACGACTTCCGGAATGAACCGCATTGAGTCCTTCATTCGATGGCTATCATCAGTCTCATGGAGGCTAACGTTCTCACAACCTTCCGCGACCTTCCGAGAAAGGCTGATTGGAACCACTTCGTCGTATTTCCCGTGCATTATTGCTGTTGGGTGGGCTGGGTTGGGCCACGACATCTTCTCTGCCGATTCCATGAACTCCCATGGGAGGACTATGTCCAGTTCGAAACCCGTGTAGCGCCTCTCTCCGGTCGTCTTCCATGCGCTCCTGCCTGTTTCCTCCATTCCTTCCCAGTTTTCAGCTAGCCCAAAGGCAGGGGCAATCAGCAGTAACCTGGTTTCTGCCTGTGGCCTCATTGAGGAAGCATTTGCTGCGGCTAGGCCACCCATCGAGGAGCCCACGACTAGGTCAAATTGCCCCCCATCCAGATGACGAATGAGAACCTCTGTCTGACTCGCTATGCTCCAACCCAACTCTGACATCTTAGGTGCAGTGACATCCCACCCCAGGGCTTCCTTCATGTATGTGGGTTTGGAACCGGTCGGGCTTCCTTCGAAACCATGTGCAAAGAGCACTCGCAGGACTACTCCCCCATGTCACAGAATGAGATTCTGAGGAATTCGCTTTCAGTGGCTTCCCGCTCCATGGGCGTTGTATCATCACTCAGAACCCTCATGTGGATCTCTGCCGTTACCTCTACGGTGGCTTCGAAAAGATGCCCGCCCCTGACTACATGATCGTCATCTGAGGCTACAATGTGAATATGCGAGAAGGGGCCATCTGGTCCAGGGGCTAGGTTTCCTTGCATTGAGAGGAGCTCCATCGGCTCATTTACAATTTTCTTCTGGTAGACTCCTTCAGAGTCGAGAAATCCGAATGCAGTGTTCCGAACTCTGCCAATTCCACTGGTCAGAGCAGCCGCCGTAATCCCATGTTCGCTCAGGCTCCTGATTGAGTTATGCAACTCCTCACCTTTGTCGAGACGGATGAATATGTCTCGACCAATACGTCGGTGCTCCATGCGTATCCATTCGGGTCTCAGACTTCAAACCCACGATAACCCATTCACTCGGCGAACTTCCAAAACGATGTCCAGTAGAAGTGGGAAATTACCAGAAGAGCACCCTGAGGGTGCAACATTTCTCCACTGGAAACAAAGGGGTTCGATATTACGACCATACTGTTCATAGGCCGTGCCTTCGGAATTGCAAAGCCCGGTGGCAAACCAAATGACAATGGCAGCACATGACGCCTCCGCCAGATGGAGGACCTTCCTCGAGGAGGCCAAGGAAACAGAGGTTATGACCCTGCTTTCCAGACAGTCCAATTTCCCGTTCCTCTCGATTCCCTTCCACGAACTGCAGACTTTCGATCCAGACTTCGCAGAGGACGTACTGCAGTATCCGAAGCAGATTCTCTCTGCTGGTTCCAAGACTCTGATGGAGATTTGTCGAGAAAGAGGGGAAGAAATAGACGCATTGCTTCGAGTCGGGGAACTCCCGGGGGATACTCGCAAGCCTTTACGAGATATCGGAAGCTCAGACATAGACAAACTGCGCAGCGTGGACGTAATCGTTACGAAGATATCAGAGATAAAGCCAAGAATTCACAGGGCGGTTTTCAAGTGTGAGTCATGTGGCCACGATGTAGAAATCGACCAGCAAAACGAGAGGGAGCTAAAGGAACCACTCAGCTGCCCCCAGTCCATGGGGGGTTGCGGGAGCTCCAAACCACAAACCAGGTTCGATTTGGTACTTCTAAGCTCTAGAATGGTTAACAACCAATGGATTGAGATTCAGGAGCAACCCGAATACGTCCCCAGCGGCGCCCAGCCAAGGAGGGGCATGGTTCTGATAGAGGGTGACCAAGTCAACAAGCACCTCCCCGGCGAGAGGATAACAGCGAACGTTATCCCTGTAGTCCGTAGCGAGATTAGGAACCGAAAGAAGACCCCAATGTTCGACGTGATCTTCCATTTGATCAGCTCAGAGCATGAGAGTACTCCGTTCACTGAGATTTCGATCGATGAGGAAGATAGTGATAGGATTCTAGAGGTATCAAAAAGAGACGACCTGATGGCTCTCATTCAGCGATCGATAGCTCCCTCCATTTTTGCAACGGGTATTCTAGGACACGTGAAGCGTTCACTCGCTCTGCAACTCTTCGGAGGGGTGTCTCGAAGGTTGAATGACAAGACTAGGTCCAGAGGGGACATTCACATCCTCCTAATGGGTGATCCAGGAGTTGCCAAGTCCCAACTACTCACATTCATTTCTGCCTTATCTCCAAGAGGGAGGTTTGCCACAGGCGGGGGTGTCTCTGGAGCAGGGCTAACCGCTGCTGCGGTACGAGATGCCTTCGGAGACGGCAGGTTCGCTCTCGAGGCGGGGGTACTCCCTCTTTCTGACAGGGGTCTGGCTGCAATTGACGAGTTCGACAAGATCTCCACTGAAGATAGGAGGATGATGCACCCTGCCATGGAACAACAGAAGGTCCATGTTGCAAAGGGCGGAATTACCGCAACGCTCCATTCCAGATGCGCTATTCTTGCTGCTGCAAACCCAAAGGACGGGCGATTCAGCAAAAGAGGACCGAACCAGAGTGTCATGCGGTCATTCCAGGAGACAGGTCTACCACCACCTCTCGCCTCCAGATTCGACATAATATGGATGATCAGGGACGAGGTGATTCTACATGACGATGAGAAGATAGCCAGACATATCCTCGACAACAGGACTTCTGGGAAGAGCGAGTCCATAATGGAGAACTCAATTGAGTTGGGCCCAACTGACCTCGAAGAAGAGTCGTTCATGGTCACCTCGGATAACGGGGAAGAGCACCTCACCCAGAATTTCCTAAGGAAGTACATCGCTTTCGCAAAGAGAACCATCCATCCACAATTGGATGAAGAGTCTAAGAGTGTCATTCTCAAGTACTACACCGAGGAGAGGCAATCTTTCGGAAGGGAAGACCAAAGTGCCTCACAATACGAGTCTGATCAGGGCAAGGATACGGTCATCCCCATCACTGCCAGAGCTTTGGAGGCGCTCATCCGTCTCACGGAGGCCCATGCTCGGATGCACCTCCAGGAAGTCGCCACAGTCAAAAACGCCAACGTTGCACTGGCAGTTTTCAGGCATTGGCGAGAGGAGTCTGGAATCGAAGACGAATCAGAGCTCCATTCGGGAGTTTCCGTAAGGGCCCGTTCAAACAATTCGGCGATAATGAACATAGTCAGGGATCTTTGTTCCGAAAAGGGGGAGGCGTCTTTGGTCGAAATATACAATCTCGCACTTCCGAGAAAGATATCTGAGGACGAGGTCAACCGAGTCGTTAGCAAGATGCTCCAAAATGGAGAGTTGTTCGAATCATCGACCGATAAATATCGATTCGCCCGCTGACCCTATGAGCCCGAACCCCTTCCTAGGTAATGCAAATGGAGCCAATCGGAGACATCACCAACCCCGAGGCACTTGACCCAGTCTCTCTGGGATTCATGTGCGGTCTCGAGATTCATCAGCAATTGGCCACTGCAAAACTCCACTCCAGAATGCCAAGCAAGCTCTATGAGTACAAGTCGGAGGACATTCCTTCCGACTGGCCCAGATCAACTAGGAGACTGAGAGCTTCACAGGGAGAGGGTGGGAAGACAGATGTGGCAGCCAGGTTCGAGCAGAGAAGGAATCGAACCTTCGAGTATGTCCAACCTCCGAATGCTGGACTAATTGAGTTAGACGAATCCCCTCCCAGAGGCCACGAACCAGAAGCTGTTGACGTAGTCCTAACCATGGCAGCACTAATGGACGCAAAGCCCATCCCAAATCTTCAAGCAATGCGGAAGACAGTTGTGGATGGTTCCAATACCAGCGGCTTCCAGAGGACAACGATAGTAGCGACTGGTGGGAAGATTGAGGCCGACTCTAGCCAAGTGGGGATAGACATAATTTCTCTCGAGGAGGACTCGGCTAGGAAGCTGGAGACAAAGAGAAGCGAATTGGGAGAGACAGTCGTCTACAACCTAGACAGGCTGGGGGTGCCCCTCGTGGAAGTCGCAACCGCCCCCGATGTTCGTTCACCAGAACACGCAAAGGACACTGCATTGGCTCTTGGCAGATTGCTTAGGGACACTCGCAGAGTCAGAAGGGGGCTTGGATCCATCAGGCAGGATCTCAATGTCAGCGTTGCATGTGGTGACAGAGTCGAGATCAAGGGATGCCAGGATCTGGATTGGATCCCTCGAATAATCCGCCTTGAAATGGCCCGTCAACTGCACTTCTATCGCCTAGCCAATGAACTTCGCAGCGCAGCATCTCTCCCACTACTCCCCCCAGACAGAGAAATGGACTCCAAGCCTGTCGAGAACCGTGTACATCTTGCCACATCGAACAGGATACAATTGGATATCCACGAACTCACCGAGATATTCTCAGAATGCGAATCAGAGATGGTTTTGTCGTCGTTAGCGACAGGGTCTTCCGTTCTCGGCGTCCCCCTGCCGGGATTCTCAGGCCTTCTGGGCAAGAAGACAACCGATGAAAACGAGACTCAACTTCCAAGATTAGGCAGAGAACTGGCGAGTGCCGCCAAACTGGCTGGTGTGGCTGGAATTTTCCACTCCGACGAACTCCCTGCGTACGGGATTTCAGCATCCGAAGTCGACTCTGTCAGAAGCGCGTTATCGCTTTCCGAACAGGATGCCTTCGTGCTGTGCGTCGCCCCTGGTTGGCAGGGAGAATTGGCACTGGAGTCCGTGGTTTATAGAGCTAGGATTGCTTTCAACAGAATTCCCCAGGAGGTCAGAAACGTAGTCATTCGGAAGGGTAAACCGGAGGATGGGACCACCACGGCATTGCGCCCCCTACCAGGAGGGGCTAGGATGTACCCAGAGACTGACATTCCAGTCTTGGAAATCACCCCCGATAGGTGGAGTTCGATATGTGAAAACCTTCCATTGACAGCCCATGAGAGGAAGGAGCGACTCAACGTTCTAGAACTATCCACAAATCAAGTGGAGGCGCTTCTGAACGGTGAGATCGATGATCTCCTCTTCCAGGGTATCGAAGGTCCTCTCGAGCTCCCTCCGAAAGCCTGGGCCAGTGCTCTATTGGAGACTGGAACCGACAAGCCAAACGCCTTGGCAGCTTCAGTGCACCTGCGTGAACAGGGTATGTTGACCAGGGAAGGCGCTGAGACTCTGCTGATGGAATCGGCTGAGGCTCCCCTCGATGAGCTGGTGTCATGGATGTCTTCCGAATCTGAGTCTCGAGGCTTCGTCCCTGCTGACACATCTTCGATAGAGGAAGCGGTGGATACAGTTCTCAGCGAAAGAGCCGATTTCATCGAAGAGCGGGGGATGGGTGCAGTGGGACCTCTGATGGGGATGGTAATGCAGAAACTTGGTGGTTCGGCTGATGGGAAGGCGGTGAGCCAGATTCTGAGAGATAGAATCAATGAGAAGATTGGGTGATGTGGGAGGAAGTACCTTGATAGACCAATTTTACTACCATTAAAATCCATGTCAGATATCCTGAAACCAGCATCGGTTGTGGCATTGCTTACATTAGTAATTCTTGCTCCATCGATTCAGGATATGCTGACAAACGAGGCATACAAATACGTCGATGATAACGAGTCTGCTCATGACGGCCTCCCGGTGGAATGGGAGAATAAGCAAGTGATCTGCGTGTTCTTTCCAGCGGACTCCCCTCAAGGGGAGGAGTTTTCAAATGGGATCACCATGATTGATGCTGAAGGAGTTGAGTTGGGGGTGAATCAGGATCTCAATGGGACAGGGGCCTGCGTAGGTGGCTTTGAGGGATACTCAAATGGCTTGGATTTCATGATGGACTCAACGAGATCAGCGAGAGGCACACTGTCCGTTGGTTACGATGTCGGACAATGGGGCCATTACGTCCATACCATAGGCGGACTGAACGCAGATGCCGTGAAAGGAGACTTCGATGGGGCATATTGGAACCTAGAACACAACGGTGGCGTGTCGATGGTGGGTATTGGGGATTTGGTAATGTCAGAGGGAGATGTCATCTCATGGAGCATCGAGACTTGGTAGACATTCGCAACCATGAAGTGATGAGAGACAGGCAGAGGGTCGGGGCGAATCAATGTACGACTTCCATAATGCTGCTCTTTCCCCTAACCAGTCACTTTTCCTCAATGTTGCAATCCTGTCGATAATCGTTCTATCGTTGATTAGGAGCGAGCGCTCATTGAGGGATCAGAGTCAGTGGGGGATGCTCATTCTGCTCGCAGTCTTCGGGGTCTCTGGTAGAATTCTCCTGGACCCAATTCCAAATGTTCAACCGGTAACGGTACTGGTTCTTTTGGCAGGGGCCTATTACGGGGCACCTCGTGCTCTCGCCCTCGCTGCAACCATTGCATTGGCATCAAACATCATTTTCATGGGACACGGTCCTTGGACTCTGTTCCAGGCAATCGGGTGGGGCGCAATCGGCCTCGTTGGAGCAAACCTGTCGAATCACATTGTCGTGGGCGGGAGAATCAGAATCGGCCTGCTAGCCATAATTGCAGCTGCATCTGGATTGGCTTTCAACTGGTTTGTTTCACTAAGCATCCTGTTCGAAGCCGACTCCTCCATGTTGGTCCCCTACTTGTTGAATGGTCTGGTTTTCGACTTGTATCACGCAGCGGGGAACGTAGTGTTCGTAGCATGGATGGCATCTCCGCTAGGAGAAATGATGGCCAGACATCGATCTTCCCCAGCATTCGAATTGGTGAGAGAAGGTGCCCCCAACTGAAGAACTTACTATGGTCCTAGTGACTAGGCAGGACTTGCAACTATCGAAGGGGAAACTAGCCGCACAATGTGCTCATGCCTCGGCAGAGTGCGTGCTTTCGGCAAAGAGAAGCAACCCTAGGTCACTTGACCAGTATCTCAGGAGGGGCGCTAGGAAAATTGTCTGCAAGGTCCCGGACCTAGTCTCACTGAAGCAGGTTCACTCCAGAGCGAAGAAGGCAGGGCTGGTATGCCACTTGGTTACCGACGCCGGCCATACCGAGATCCCCCCCGGAACCGAGACAGTGGTCGGAATCGGACCGGGTCCCAGAGAGCAAATCGACAAGATCACCGGACAACTATCACTGGTTAGCTAACCCGGGGATTCTCGATAGTCAGACAACGGCGTGCTTTGACATAAGAGTCTTGAGCCAAACCCGCATGCGAGGGATGTGGTGACCCAGACTCCCTTGACAGAAGAGGTTCGCTCCACCCTTCTATCCCAGTGCGATGGTCTCCGGGACCTAACCAGTTGGCTCGACGGCTTAGATAGGCGGCCGGGTCTAGACGAACTTGATTCGAGGCTCTCGTCTCTGGAGCTTAATGTCGGAGCACTGGAGGATTGCATCGGCTACTCCGAGGATGGATATCAGAGGAACGTGATCAAGAAGACCGAGCACTACGAGCTAGTAGCCATTTGCTGGACGCCGGGACAGAACACCCCAATCCACGATCACGTGGGGAGCGACTGTGCATTCTTGATCGCTTCTGGCGTAACCACTGAGACGATTTACGAGACCAATCAGGAAGGTCTTGCTTTCCCCGTATCGGACAGAAGGTACCTGCCAGGGGAGGTTTGTGCTGCTGCTGAGCCAGACATCCACAGAGTATCAAACGAGGAGAGCACCAACCTGATCAATCTGCACGTCTACACGCCTCCACTAAGCGGGTTCCAGATTTACGCACCAGTCGAGTAATCAGCGTCCTCTTTCGTGCATCAGCTGCGTTGCCTGTTGCACCCACATCATCTTGGTGACCCTGCCCGGTGTGAACTCCATCGCGTCATTGACGACTTCTGCAGTGACCGGGTCCATCTTGGAGATCTGATCGTAGGTGTGTATTCCCAAAACGTTCAATTTCTTCTGGGCGAATTCGTCAAGACCTTGGATCCTGGACAGATCATCCGGCCTCTGGCCCTCCGCCTCTCCTATCTGGGCCCAGTTAACCTGAACCGCCTTTAGGCCGACTCTTTCCAAGATCAAATCTTCCCTGTCCATGAGATTAGCCTTAAGGCTCAATTCAGCATGAGCAGCATCCCTCTCTGCCTTCATGGCTGCTGTCTCCACACCGACAAGAGCCTGCTCCTTGCCCTTCATTTCGCTCTGAAGCTTAACTATCTCCTGATGGACCTCTTCAGCCTTCTTAGCCGTCTCAGACTTGAACTTGTGACTGTCTTCTATCTCTTGCTGGACCTTCAGCTTCTGCTCTTCCGCCCTCTTCGCCTCCTCTTCGACTACGGCTATTTCCTTCACCTTGGCCTTCACTTCCTTCTCTAGGACCTTGGCCGCAGCCATCTCGGTCTTCATCTGATCCTTGACATCCTTGAGGGCACCCTTTGCCTCCACTGCATCTGCTTTGGAGGTTTCCAGGGCTTCCTGCTTCTTCGCCATAGTGGATTCCATCTTCGCCTCGGCCTGCTCACGCTTGGCCCTGAATGCCTCTAACTGCTCTTCCGCCTTCGACTTCGCTTTGCCCGATGCCTTGATCTGCTTCTCGGCGACCTTTCTCTCCATCTCCGCCTTCATCAGCTCTGCCTCTGCCTTTGCGGCGGCCTTGCCTTCCTTGGCGACCTCGGACCCTAGCTTCTTCGCCTCGGTCATTGCATCCTTCGCCTCTTTCCCAAACTCCTTGGCAGCAGCAGACTCAGTCTTCACCTTCTCCTTCAGTTCGGCTTCTTTGGCCTTGAGCTCTTCCGGGGATAGCTTCGAAGACTTCTGTAGATCATCGAGAGCCTTCTTCGCGGCTTCTGCCTGCTTCTCAGCAGCGATCCTTCCAGCCTCAGCCCTCTTCGCCTCCACCTCAGCCTTTGCTACCGCCTTCGCCTCTTTCGCCGCGGCCTTGGCATCCCCAAGTTGCGCCTTCTTTGCTGCCTTCAACTCGGCCTGAGCAGCAGATGCATCGGCCTTCGCCTTCGCCTCTGCAGCCTTCGCTTCCTTCGGATCCGCTGGAGCCTTCTTTGTCTTCGCCTTCTTCTTCACTGGCTCCGGTGCAGCCTCTGGCTCCGGTGCAGCCTCTGGCTCCGGTGCAGCCTCTGGCTCCGGTGCAGTGGCCTTCTTAGTGACCTTCCCATACTTCTTCTGTAGCCCCTTGACCATGGTTCCGTAGTTACCCTCGAACTTCTTCAGCAGCTTCGGGATGTTCGTGATTTGCTTAGAACGCTCTGGTTCTTCCAAGAACTGTTTGTATGTTGCTTGCGCCAGCTTCGCTGCCTGTTCCGCCGTCGGTCCACTCGCCACGTCTCTGGAGACAATCCATCACTTAAGGATTTGACCGGATTCAACTTCTGACTACGAGACTGTACTCATCAAGGACTTCACCAAAAAGTTGGATATCCGAATCGAACGTCTCTGGAAGCAAAGGTCCGAAGGAAAAGCGGAAGAAGCGAGCATATGGTGTCACATACCCAGGGTCCTTTGAATGCGGTCGGGCCATATCGCATTCGGACGCGCAAAGTATCGCCGCACCTCGTTTGAAGAGTCTTCTGTTGAGTTCGTCGCTCGTCATTCCTTCAGGGAGCTCTAGCCAGTGGTAGAACCCACCGTCTCCAGTGTATACCCCCAGGCCCATGTCTTCGAATGCCCTTCTGTACCTTTCTCGTTGCCATTTGTAATGCTCTTCCACCGCCTTTCTGGCCTGCTTCACTCGTCCTGGCTCGAGAAGCTTGACGGCATAGAGTTGCGAAGGGTGACTCACCCCTCCCATTCCGAAGCTGGAGTAGTTGGCCAGAGTCCCTATGTTCTTCTTGCTGGCGATGACCCACCCAACGCGAATGCCAGGGGATTGAAGGCCCTTTGTACAGGCTCCAGCGATGAATACGTTGCTGCTATCCAGATCCCGCACGAATTGGATGCCACTTACTGAAGGAGAATGGAACATCTCGTACGCCTCATCAAGCAGAATTCCGTTTTTTGGCTGCTCTGCCATCTGGATCAGATCCTTGAGCTCATCCCCCCAACGCGTCTGTCCAGATGGGTTCTGTGGATTGGATATGATGGGCATTAGACGAGTCTTGGCGTCGAGGCCTGAACGGTCGAAGTACTCGTCGTTACTGGGATGGAAGTTGTTCTCCTTGGTGAAAGGCACGACCTGAAAGTTGGTATCCGTCTGCTCCATGATATCCAGATAAGCCGGCCACTCTATGTTCCCGATCCTCGCCTGAACGTTCTCCTTCAGGAATGCCAGCACCGAGTAGATCCCAGGCCTGCCCCCAGCGAACACCATGACGTTCTCAGGGGCAATCCCGGAACCGTATTGGGAGTTGTAGTACCCTGCAATCGCATCGCGCAACTCCGGATGCCCCCATGCCTTGGGGTAGAAGCGGTCCTCCCACGTCACATCGATGCTATCGGGTAACGGAGGGCCGTCGAAATCCTCCAGAGGCGTCGTCAGGGGGAATCCCTGTGACCACGGATGAGTGCCCTCGGTGCCCATGAAGCTCCCGAACGAGTCCCTGAAAGCGTACAATGTCTCGTAGATCCCCATGGGCGGGCAGTTGTCAGATAGGAAGGACTCCACATCCCCCTCATGCTCTGCCATGTCCCTTCGTGAGGCATGTCACAAATTAGTTTGACCATATGGTACCGAAAACTGGCACTTCCGAAAAAACCGTTAATACAGCCATTCTTCTTCGGCAACCATGAGCACCCAGTATGAACCCAAAAGAACCCTTGCGCTAGTCCTAACTTTACTGTTCCTAGGAATGTCCATGTCCATGGGATTTCAATCCGAATATAGAGAGGAAATAGACGACAAAATTGTCTCCGCGAATACCCACTCTGGCCTCAACTTCCCAGGCTCAACCGTAGGGTCGATACATTCCCTGACTGCAATTGGAGCAGCGTTTAACTACACCTGTGTGGTTATGGACAATAATCAGATGAAATGCTGGGGTAGAGACTCAGGCTCGGGATACTTGGGGAACGGGGGCGACAATCAGAACGAACACACTCCAGTCAGCGTCAACCAAGTTGACACAGACGGGTGCTGCCTCACTGACATCATTGAGACGAGTCCTGGCGGTCATCATACAGCTGCCCTGACGTCAAACGGCACGACGTACGTCTGGGGCGAGGACAGCAATGGTCAGATCGGCCATAACCACATTAGTTGCGGCGGCTCATGTTCAAGTCCACATGGTCCTTCTTACATGCCCGGGAGTAGGACTTTCATCACTGTGGTTACCGGTCTTCATCACACTTGTGCTATAACGGAACCAGATATGGCCGTATGGTGCTGGGGGGACAACTCGAAAGGTCAGCTAGGAACCGGTGACAACGATAGAAGAACCGCTCCGACTCAAATCGAACTCCCTACGGGTCGGCATGCGGTATCGGTAAGTGCCGATTTCGACTCTACCTGCGTCATCCTCGACAATGGCAGCGGGATGTGCTGGGGGCAGAACTTCAACGGTCATCTCGGTGACGGGACATATAACAACAGGAACGTCCCTACGCCTATGTCTGTGATTCCAAATAACCGCTCTTTGGCCGCACTCGATCTTGGCGCATTCCACACATGCGGGATCCTCGACGACGGGTCGGTGCATTGCTGGGGATCGAATGATCGCGGGCAGGTCGGTGATGGCAGCACAAACAACTCTACCTACCCAAGGGCCGTACAATTGCCCCAGGGAAGAACAGCAATATCGATAGATGTCGGAAATGCACACAGCTGCGCTATTCTCGATGATAGTAGTGCAATGTGCTGGGGGTGGAACGATTACGGCCAGCTCGGTGACGGCACCACAAACAACAGTTCGACTGCCGTAACCGTCGTGATGCCATCTGGACTAGGATTGGCCGAAATATCGGCGGGTGCCCGTCATACCTGCGCGGTCGCGACCAATGCGTCGGTATACTGCTGGGGGGCCCATGTAGAGGGAACACTCGGACTGGGCGAAGGCGTCGACAGCGACGTGCCAGCATATGTCGATCTTGGTGCCGGTAGACACGCTTTGATGAGCGAGAGAGACAATGACGACGATGGGATAGTCAACATCCTCGATCCGTTCCCCGAAGGCTGCATCCCCGGGACCTACGATGCAAACGGGTATTGCCTCGATGCCGATCCAGGACACTACGCTGACGGAGTTCATCCCTACGAGCAATTCCCATGCAGCCTTGGGACATACCAGCCAAGCTTCGGTCAGACAGATTGCATTGATGCCAGTGAAGGCAACTTCGTTGGGAATGCAGGCTCTTCTGCTCAAACCGCCTGCGAAGCCGGTAGCTACCAACCGGATTCAGGCCAAGCCTCCTGCTTACTCGCTGAACCGGGCAACTATGTTTCGGACGAAGCATCAATTCGTCAGAATCAATGCTCTGCAGGATCCTACCAACCGTCATCAGGAGCAACCGGGTGCAATGATGCAGACCCGGGATACTTCGTGATAGGTTTCGCCTCTGTGGAGCAGACTCCCTGCCTGCCGGGGACATACCAGATGCTGTCCGGAGCGAACTCCTGCTTCCAGGCAGGACCCGGATTCTTCGTCCCAGATGAGGGCTCAGATTCCCAACAGCAATGCCAATCGGGCACATATTCCTCCCAGATGGGGCAGGCAAATTGCACCGTGGCCTCACCAGGACACTTCGCAGATGGGTTGCAGCAGACCTCGCAGTCCCCATGCCAACCGGGTGAATTCCAGAACTCTTCGGGACAGGAATCTTGCTTGGAGACCGATCCGGGATACTATACCGATCAGGAGGGTTCAGCCGACCAGAACCCATGCGAAGCCGGGAGCTACCAGCCGGATTCCGGCCAGAGCTCTTGCATTCTCACTGAGGCCGGATACTACTCGGCAGCAGCAGGGGCGACCTCCCAGACACAATGCCAGAATGGGACCTATTCCTCAGAGCTAGGACAGGCTGCCTGCACTCCTGCCGAACCGGGTTACTACGTAGACTTGGATGGCGCCATTGGCGCTACCCCCTGCCCCCCCGGACAGTTCCAGTCCGAAAACGGGTCTTCGGGATGCGAGTCCCCTCCTCCCGGGCAAGTGGCTAGCCCGGATGGTTCGACCACCTCAGCTTGCCCCACTGGGAAGTACCAGCCAGGTGGACAAATGAACTGCATAGAAGCATCTCCGGGTAACTACGTAAACCAGTCCGGGGCATCTTCGCAGACACAATGTGAAGCAGGGTCATTCCAATCCCAACCGGGTCAGTCCACATGCGAGTTGGCCAGCCCGGGCAACTACGCAGATTCGACTGGTTCGACCAGTCAGACCCCTTGCTCCAAGGGCGAGTACCAGTCCTTCGGCGGGCAGGACTCCTGTATGCCCGCCATGCCTGGAAACTACGTCCCAGAGGAGGGGGCCCAGTCCCAGACCACTTGCAAGCCCGGGAATTACCAACCAGATGGAGGGGCGGACAGCTGCACCCCCTCAGACCCCGGCAGCTTTGTCTCGAATTCGGCCGCGATTTCGCAGAACCCATGCCAACCCGGGACATACCAATCGGCAGAGGGGAAGATTGCCTGCCTGCCAGCGGATCCCGGTAACTACGTTTCAGAGACCGGCTCAACTGAGCAGTCCAAGTGTCCATCCGGAACAGAGCAGGAGCTCGGCGGGCAGACCGCCTGCGACCCCATCGAGAGGCCCCTTTGGTTGACCATCCTCATGTTCGGTGTCCCTGCAATCGTAGTTGGCACCATGGCAATCCTCTATATTGGAAACAAGAAGAAAGCGGAGGGTGGCCAGCGTGGAAAGGCATACATGTACTCAGAGGACATCAGGAAGTAGTACTATCACAGACGCACCAGTTATGTGAAACGCTCATCCAGGAGACCCCATGAGGGACTACCCTGGAGACAGAGTTGACCTACGCAGTGACACAGTCACCCAGCCAACTCCGGGGATGAGGGAAGCGATGGCGAAGGCCATCGTAGGCGACGACGTCCTGGGGGACGATCCCACCGTAATAGAGCTACAGAACAGGTTGGCAGGGATGCTGGGCAAGGAGTCAGCCCTTTTCGTACCCTCTGGAACCATGTCCAACGCGATTGCAATCAAGGCCCAGACGAGGCCCGGGGATGAGATCGTAACTCACCGCAAGAGCCACATCTACCTGTACGAGGCTGGGGGGTATGCCGCCCTTGCTGGTTGCTCCATCTCCTTGGTGGATGGGGAAAGGGGGCAGATGTTGCCAGATGACGTGCAAAGAGCCATCCGAAAGGTAGCAGGAAGCGACTCGCATTATCCCGACTGCAGTTTGGTGTGCGCTGAGAACACCGCCAACGTCGGTGGCGGTTCGATTTACGATCAGGAAATCCTGGATTCCATTTGCGAAGTCGCAGTCAGGAACGACTGCCGCGCTCACCTAGATGGCGCTCGGATGTTCAACGCAGTTGTTGGCAGTGACTCCGATCCCGCTAGGATGGTCAGGGACTTCGACACCATCTCCGTCTGCCTCTCCAAGGGCCTGGGTGCACCGGTAGGCTCGGTCCTTGTAGGAGATAGCGAGACCATTGCCGAGTCTCACAGGTGGAGGAAGATGTTCGGAGGCGGCATGAGGCAGTCAGGGATGCTCGCTGCAGGAGGGCTTTACGCTCTGGAGAACAACGTATCACGACTCTCCGAGGATCATGCCAGAGCTAGGTTGCTCGCAGAGGCAGTCAACGACATGGATAGATATTCGGTAGATCTCGGAGCAGTTCAGTCGAACATGGTCTATGTCGACTGCGATGAGGGGGGTGCGAGGAACCTGGTCGAAAGGCTGTCGGAGAGGGGTGTAGACGTGCTAGACCTGTCCGAATCAACGGTAAGGGCCGTCGTCCACCTACACATCACAGACGAGGACATAGATGGGACGATAGAGGCATTCGAAGACTCACAATAACACGTAAGCGTTCAATAACACGCCCACTTCGAGAAACTTGTGAGACAACTCGCGGCACTCCTCCTGACGGCACTCATTGTACTGCCGATTCAGGCTTCAGCAGCCAGCGAGAACCTCTGGGATGATGCCAGGATAATCGACGGGAAAGACGCATTCGCCGGAACCATCGGGGGGATATCCATCGATCTCACAAACGCCACCACCGATGCATCTGCCTCATCCGTAATTTCCGAATTGCCTAGCATCGTCGAGGTGTACACCGCCACTTGGTGCTTCAACTGCATCAAGACAGAACTGGCCTTGGACGAGGCGATCGGTGATCAGGACGTGACTAGGATTCACTACCACAGATACCTCTACGAGACACTGGACCCATTCGGAAGCAACTCGACAGACTCCAGGTGGGTCAACGCCTATGGAAGGGGCTCGGTATTGTCTAGCGAGACGCCCGTCTTGGACGGAATGGAACGGGCAGCCCCCTCCAAGGTTTTTGACGGCGAGAGGATGTACACTGGAATCAGCACCAGGTCCAACAGCCTGGTTACCGACTATTCAACCGCACTGGCACTGGGTTCTAGCCATCCGTTCGAACAAAACAGCTCATTCTCTCTCTCGGCAGATAGGGAAGGCGATTCGGAGGTTTTCTCCTTTGCTTGGAGCAATATGATTTCGTCCTCCATCGAAAACTGGGAAGTCAGTGGCTGGCTGCTGTTCGTTGAGGATATCGCCAACTTCCCAGATGGAAGCAACGGGAAGGGGAACTACAGCCACGTCCTCCACGAGGCAGTCAACATCGGTTCGGACCAAATCGGCTCAATCCTCATCGATCCCCCCGAACCTTGGGATGGGGATGATATGTCTGTGATCCTAGTGGTGGATTGGACAACTCGCTCCCTGAATAGCGGCAATTCATTACCAGCACCGGCATTATCCACGCTACTATGTGTGCTTGCCGCGTTGGTACCAAGACGCAACGGGGATTCTGAGCCAGTGCAATGAGTGCTGACAGTTGGGTTGAATAACCCCCCCGAGCATGGTCAACGCTCGGAGATGACATGTTGTTGGCGCCAAGGGAACATTGTGTGACTAGCGAGGAAGTTCCTAGGGGCGCCATACCTGAATGGCTCAAAGAGCAGATCAGGCGTCAGTCATTGGGAACCCCAAGCACAGATCCGAATTCAAAGGGACGAGTTCTGGTAATCTACCCCACCGAGAAATCTAGAATGCAAGTACTGTCATCAATCGATCTTCGAGGAGCAGTGGACCGAACCCTGCATCACACAATCGAGTCACTGATTCATTCTCTAGTCACTGACCTCAGGCTCCCTCGAGTGATGCCGAAGAACGGTCCACTGATGTCTGTAATTCACAGCGAGTGCAGAAAGGAAGCGACAAGGCTGGGCTTCCCACTCATCAACCCACTTCCCGATATGAAATGGAGCAAGGGGAAGACCGAGGCTCTGGCTGCACTCCACTACCAGCTTTCCAGGGAGATGGTGGCAGAGGAGTGGGATGGCCCCGGAATAGTGACCTTCAGGAGTGTCATCGAACGTCTAGAGGGAAAGCTCCGATTCACTCATCCGGATATGGCCGTTGTCCGAATAATCGACTCATTAGAGAGCGGAACCATTCCGTTCACAGTCTCCGATATCGATGGAATCATCATGCTAGATCACTCTCCGGTGATTTGTCGAGCTCACACCTAGATGCTCTTGTCCCTGTCCAAGCATCGCCCAATACACCAACTCGCACATCCCGGAAACTTCCGTCTCGGCCACCATGGAAACCTTCTCGTCGATGAGCATCCAGTGAAAGACCCGAAGGATCTGCCACACTGGGTCCCCCACGACAGGACCCCTAGAAAGGAAGCCCCTACGGAAGTCAAAAGGCTCCTCCTCAGGAGGGAGGCCCATTCTTTCGAAGTCGCAGTCCGATTGGTTTCAGAGAGACTCAACCAAGGGGACGCAGAGGTCATCATCATCGACCCTGCCGTTGAAAAAAATAGGCACAGATGGGAACAGATTCTTGGGGTCATCGGAATTAGCATGGAGAGGAGAGGCGAACCCCCTTCGTCCCATCCAATTGGTCACTGGATATTGTGCCTAGCAAACTTGGCACATGGGTCTGACGCATTTTCACTTGAGAATCTTAGAGCCCTGTCACTTCAGACATCAGTCACCCCATTTGAAACTCCTTCAGAGCACCCCTCGGAGTCAGAAATCACCCCTTCCGCAGATTCCGAGTTACTTACAAAATTAGCTAGGAATGAACACGTCCTAGGCGGGCCGGGTGCTCTTTCCAAATGGATAGAGACACTTTCCCGACCGCCCTCCAACGAGAAAGATGGTCCAGTAAAGGAAGCATCACAATGGTGGCTCCTCTGCTTGGCGAATTCCCTTTGGCCCCTACTCCGTGGTCCGGACAGGGATCTAGTAAGTGACTCGGGCCAACCGATCGGATGCCACACAGGTGAGCCACTCCCACTCCCAGACATCGCATCAGATGGCGATGGATGGCTGCAGAACATACTCTCACTGATCGATCTTGATTCTGAGATGGAACGCTACAGAGGTCGGGGACTCTCCCCGGCAGCGGCAGTCCAGGCCCTTGTTCGTGACAGAGAGACCCTAAGAGAGATGCAGCGTAGATGTGGCCAAGAAATCCCAATGCTAGGCCCCGATTGGCTGGACGAACTAATCTCACTAGCCGAACAATCCTCTGCCATCACAGGTGGCCCAAACTTTTCTGGGAATGTTTCTGTCCTGAGCCCAGAAGAGGCCCTTGGCTGCACATCCGAACTCATAGTGCTAGCGAACCTGTCCAGCTCTTCCTGGGACCTCAGAGTCCCCAAGGCACCGTTCCTAGGGGAGGGTGAACGCCACTCACTGGGGATTCTCAGGCCCGACAGCCCAATCAGAGATGCCAGGCACAGTTTGCAGCATATCTTGCACGCTTCTCCTGAGGTGGTAATTCTAGATCCAAGCATGGATGAAACTGCGCCGCCAGCTGCACCAATCAGGGAATGGGCCCGAGACTCTGAGATTGAAGGAAGCGAGTGGGGAGCATACCAAACCTCTGAACTAGAAACCTCCCCCAGAGACTCCAGGCAGGCCGATGGCTTGCTAATCAGAAAGGGCAAGACACCAGCCAAACCCCCAATCAACCCAAGCGCAGTATCCATTCCAACCGACCCCCACGTCCAGAGGGACCGCGAAAGAAGGCAGCCCTCCATTGCCGATATTGATGGGTACCTGCCTGACGACGCCAGAAAGCACATCTTCTCTCTCGAGGGTCTCAAATTCCATGGAAAAACCCCATCTGGAGTCGAAACCCCCAGGGACAATCAAAGATGGCCAGTGGTAGGAGGGAAATTCGGTGGAAAAACAACCCCCTCGATTGACCCGAGACCACTCTCTCCAGTTTCAACCGGTTCATTGGTGAGCGACTCTAGACACGGGCACTCGGGAGATTCCTCACAGCATGTTTCTGTTTGGTCACCAACCAGACTTCAGACATGGTTGCGATGCCCTAGGATGGGATGGCTATCTAGAGAACTGGGAGCAGGCAGGGAAGAATTGCAGGGAGAAGATATCGACAGCAGGACATACGGCGAACTCCTACACAACGTACATCACGACGTCATCGCACAAATACTGGGCTTTCCAACCAGCGAGGAACGAAATTTCGATGAAGCATCCGGACAAATCAGCGTACAGAGATCAGGATTGCATCCGAACGAGATCATGAAGGTCGCCCTCGAATCACTGGACTCCAGGGCCCCATGGCTGGAGAGGTCAGACGCAGTGTCCACTCAACGACTAAGGTCGTTGACTGGGATGACCAGAGAGGATTGGAGCAGTTGGCTCGCAGATCCTTCACCGATACCTCCTGCTGGTAGGGTTGGAAGTATTGTCGCAGCAGAACTCGAGATAGGGGACTCGGCCCCGGTTTCCATCGAGTGGATGATTGGGAAAGATGACTCTGAGAACGTGGAGATTTCCATCCCCAACGAGCTTTCTAGTGAGGCCGGTATCCAGCCAATCAAGATCAGGGGGTGGATAGATCGAGTCGATCTGCTTCCACATGACTTGGAGTCTGGAAAGTGGATCAACAATGACGGGGACGACAGCGTCGCACCAATCAGAGTTCACGGCTCAGGATGGAAGCCCAAGAGAATCGTTGCAATCAGGGATCTCAAGACCTCCGAATCGGCCTTGCCTAGGAACCGCCATTACAAGGGCCTTCTCGAAGAACTGCAACTTGCAATTTATGCCAGAGCATGGGAAGAAGCCCACCCAGGAGACTTGGTTCTTGCAGCAGGAATCTCTGTGATTGGACACAACTCAGAACACCTTCTCGAGGTTTCCTCTCAATACTCCGACTCCCAAAAAGGAATCAATATTGGGACTAGATCGTCAATTACTTCCGCATCACACAGGTTCGCAGACGAGGACGAGGAAACTCAGAGCGATCACTTCAGATCATGGCTGGCGCAAAGGCTCTCGGTGGCTCTGAAGGTAGCTTCCAAAGCCAAGTCAGGAAAGGTGCATCCGACTCCATCTCCAGGAGTATGCGGGTATTGCCCAGTTAGAGAAACCTGCAATGTTAGGATGGAGGGAACATTTTGATTCGACTAAACACCGCTCAGCGCCTAGCTCTGAACCTCGATTCACACATCGTTATTGACGCGGGTGCTGGCACCGGCAAGACAAGCACCATAGTTGACCGGGTCATAGAGCACTACCTCGCCACCGACCAAAGGGCAACTAGGCTTCTACCTAAGCCAGCCCGTCCTTCGAGCGTGAGCGGTGGAATGGTCACTGCACCCGCATCCGAGCGAATCAACCTCCAAGACTGGGAGGGGCTCCTCCCTGGAGAAGTCGTCCTCCTGACATTCACAAACAGAGCCGCTGACGAGATGAAGGACCGTCTTCGGAGGGCAATTTCAAGGATCAGCCCAGGTCCTTTGGGCGACGACGGCAAACATCGATATGACCCGAGAGTAAAGAGCCAAGGATTCGTAGAGCAACTACTCACACTTCTCGAAGATGCACCAATCGGAACCATCGACTCCTTCCTCTCTCAGTTGGTATCCCCATATCGTGGAAAACTGGGGGATGCACTCAGTCGAGAGAACGTCTCAGATGCATCAAGGGCAATATTGGTCGAGACTGCACTCAGGACCATTTGGAGACTTGCGAGCGAGAGAACCCGAATCGGAGATGCGGTTGATGCTGGAATACCATCCGAAATCGTATCGGAAGTCCTCTCCGCAAGGGACAGAGTAGCTCGTCATTACTCTGGCAGTACCTCTGCGGCCAGGGTCCTCAGAACACTCGTTGGAAAATCAGTCTTCGTGGAGGAGTCCTCTCGCAAGATTATGGACGAATCGGGTAACGTGGATCGTAACAAACTGCTAATGACGATCATGTCCTCTGTCGACAAAGAAGAGATTGCAAATCAGGCCCAGAGACTTCACTCAGTTGTCACAGACATTTGTGAGACGATTAAGGAGTCCCTCCAATCACCCTCTGCGGTCGGTTGGTCAATCGAGACTCGGATGGCGTCTCTAGACGAGCTCGACAGAAGCGGGCCGCCTTCCGACGAATGGGGGAAGCTTTGCTGGATGGGGCATGTTCTGACTTGCATTGTCAGCCCCTCGACACTGATGGGTAAGGAGATGAAATTCTTCCCAAGAATGAAGTTCCCATCGGACTCTTGGTTAGCAGGAATTAGAAGTTATGCGGAAATAAAGGACAAGAATGCCAAGTCCGAATACACATCCACGATGAAGTCGAAAATAGCAGAGCTAGAACGAATCTGGTCCGATGATTTGGGAAGCATGATACTACACTTCGTGAGAACCGCAATTACTCTTGACGAATCCAAGCCCCCCGAGGTACCAATAGATTGGGAACCGCCCATTCGGGCCCTCCCAGTAGAAATCCCAGAGAGGCTGGAGAACCCAAAGAAGAACCACTATTTCTCCTTAGAGGCCGAGATACAGAACCTTCGCGACCTCCATCTCCTGCATCTGGGATTCCAAGGAGTCATGAAGAATCTGAAGCAGCGGGAAGAGGCTCATGACTTCGATGATATCCAGAGGCTAGCAGGGGATTTACTACTAGCAAACTGCCCAGAGGTTTGCAGGATATTCTACCATCCCTCCGTCCAGGGGGCCCTCGATTCAATCAGTATAGACAGCCCATGGAGGGACGAGCACATCACCAGAGCATTCGAGGAAATTTCCCTTCTCGAGGAGAACCGAGACTCTGCTGTAGCATGGGCATCGAGACTGAGTGCGATGCGCACCGATCTCGAGAGCAGGCGACACCTGCTCGAAGAAATTAGAAGGAGATACAGGGCATTCATCATCGACGAGGCACAGGACAACTCACCCCTCCAATGGAGGCTGTTGTCCAGACTATGGGGCCCTAGGGAGTTCAGAGAAGGAGACCAGCCGAAGCCAGACACTCCATGGGAGCCCACAGTATGTTACGTTGGAGACGTGAAGCAGAGCATCTATGCTTTCAGACAGGCAGAGGTAACCGGTTTCCTGGACTTCGCCAAGTCACTAAGGTCAATCAACGTGCACGAACTTTCTAGCATCCCTGAACTTACCAGAAAACCAACTCTCAGGAAAGAGTCCCACAGCAGGGATCCTAGAAACGACCACATGTCGAGCATTGCAACCGCCTCAGAGTACATGGAAAGGGGCGGCAGGGACCTGGCCCCTTGGATTCCATTCGACTCAACGGACTGGGACCTTCCAGCACCATCGGGAGAAGAGGTTCGTGCACGTAGAGAGGGAATGGTGTCGCTGCAGGTCAACTACCGCTCCGACGGAGGCCTTCTAGAGGTGATGAACGAGTGGTGGACGGATGTTTTCTCAGATAGACACAGGCTAATCTCCAAGGGTGACTTCTATGCTTCGGCGCAGACTCTTCACTCATTCCCAGAAAAGAGGAAAAGGCCTGGATCAATTGAGTGGATATGCCCGCCCGACTCCGATGGCTCCACCGACCCCCCCACCGATTTAGGGACCCACATTGATCCGTTCGGACCGGGCTCACAGGACCGATTGGAGAGACAGGCCATGCTCATAGCACTCAGAGTGAGAAGCCTCATCGAAGGAACCCCTGTAAAAGTCAAATCTGCAGACAACTCATGGAAAAAAACTCAATCAGAAGACCCAGTCAGCCCAGGGGACATCACAATCCTGTTACCAAACAGAGTGAATCTCAGGGATGTCATAATCAGACACCTGCATGATCTTGGGGTACCGGCACAGGTGGATCGCGAAGGTGGACTATTGGGCCGTCCAGCGGTCACGACCATGGAGGGGCTTGTCCAACTTGTCGCTAGACCAATGTCCCGTCATAATGCGGCATGGGTGGCAAGGTCTCCCCTTTTCGGAATGAACGATTCTCAACTCCATGACTTCCTATCTACTTCAAAGAAGGGAGACAATCTACTCCATGCCCTCCTATCTCACTGTTCCAGCGAAAGACAGAGATCCTTGGTTCACCGATGGTGTGAACTTGCCTCTTCTTCGAGCCTCGTAGAACTACTGGAGGACACCATCGACCGTTCCGATCTACTTGTGGCGTACCCTGATCAGGTCTCTAGGCAGGATGTGGAACAGTTCGTCGAGCTAATCAGGACATTGTCCAAAGAGGTCGGAGGCGATCCGATAGTTCTCTCCGACAGACTCAGGGATCTGAGAGAACGGAGCTCTCAGGCACTTGAGGCCTCCACCACCCCCCCAAGCGACGCAGTCAAAGTAATGACAATCCACAGCTCGAAGGGCCTCGAGGCAAAGGTCGTCATCCTCGCCGATCTCTTTTCTGCTAGGCAGACCAACATGAGGAACGAACAGAACAGCAGGTTGATTGTCAGCCCAGAGATGTTCGCAGGCCATCCAAACCCATGGCCAGCAGAAGGAAAGCCACCTAGGTCAGCCATCTGGGAACACGTCTCACTCCTCCACAGAGCTAGGAAGAATGCCGAGGCAAGGAGGCTGCTCTACGTCGCAGCAACTAGGGCCGAAGAGAGGCTAATCATTGCCGGATCACCTAGGGGAACCCAGTGGCTGGTTGATGAAGGCATTATGATTCCGTGGGCCTATGACAAATCTGCACCGCAGCTTGGGCAAATGTGGCTTGAGTCATTGCGCATGGGGTCATGGAGGCGAGGAGAAGAAGACTCCCCCTGGCTCGATCCCTCAGACACTGGCTCCGAACCAACGTTGGTAAACCGAGGAAGCAGAATAATCGACCCAGGGAGCTTGCTGAGAGACGCCTCCCTCGGAGGGAACGAGAAGACAGGGATGACCATCATCCACCATCCAGATTGCTTCCCAGAGGCCGATGAAGATGACCATGGAATAATGACTCCTATCCAGAGGATCGAGACAATAGACCAAGCGTCTAGAAGTCCCCAAGTAGAGGGATCACCAACCTCTTCTACACCTCGCAAGGAAGCCTCGACGAGAGTAAGAGTAAAACCCAGCAAACTTCCTTCCTACTTCGAATGCCCTAGGTGCCACTGGCTCGAGGTAAGAGCAGGCATAGAACCGGGCTCAATATTGGCCGATCGAGGAACGCCCAGTACACCGGAATCCGTTCTACCAGTAGACCCTGCAACATTTGGGAATGTTTTCCATAGGATTATTGAGATTGGAATTGGAAACCCCGGACCAGGAGAGAACGGCCCAAGCACGCCTCTCCCGTCTTCTTGGACCACCAAGACAGCAGACAGGATAACCGATGAAGAAATCCACAGAACCGTTTTCTCTGAGCTCCTCCCACCAGATGCGAACACCGAAAAGGTAGCAGAGGCCACATCCAAAATGGCGCAGCGTATTTCGAACGGAAAGATGGGCGAGATGGTACGCGGCAAGGTGTTCGATGGAAGGCGTGTGGAGGGTCTCAGGACCGAGATGCCATTCCATGTGTCAATCCCCGTCTCCTTTGACTCTGTAAAGAGAAGCAAGTGGTCTCCAGACGGGGAAGAGGTCCTCATTACGTTCGATTCGACCACCATAGATATGAGCGGAGTGATCGACCTAGTTCTCTGCGCGAGAAACGAGAACGGCCCCTCGTCAATCAGAGCCATCGACCTAAAGACAACCGAGGCCCACTCCCTTCTCGACCAATCCCAGAGCGGACTATTGGAGGCAACCGGAGATGAATCAACTGGGCCTTCCTGTGATGCTGAGAAAAGCCTCCTTCACAAACACAGGCTGCAAATGGCACTGTATCACCATGCCCTGGAAGAATCAGAATCTGACAGGTTCAATGCAGGATTGCCCCATAGAGAGGTCCTACCCCCAGCAATACTGGTGGGACTCACTGGCAGGCTAGTCGAATACCCCACAGCGCTCCTCGAGGAGGCAAAGGCAGACTTGATGGAGACTCTATCCAGGACTGCTAGGATGTCTCTTGCCTCCGATTTCCCGATTTCTGAGATCGAGAAATACCTCGAATCTCCAAACCAAAGGTGCAAAAATTGCACATTCACCGAGAAAACCCAGTCGAAGAGTCCATGAGTGAATACTCGGGCTAGGGGTCATGGCGATGGACCTAGGATATTTGATGGATAGAAGTGATGAGATATGGGAGAACTCAATTCTGCCTAGCCTGTCTGAATTCATAGGAATAAAGGCACTATCCCCCCTATTTGAGCCAGATTGGGCCGATTTGGGCGAGTTAGATGCTACCATCAAGCTGTTCTGCGGATGGCTGGATGAACAAGGGATCAATGGAATGTCATATGAGACCCATAGGATCGACGACCTTTCCCCGGTCCTACTAGTCACTATCGAGGGCACTGGACCCGGTGAGGTAGTGCTCTACTCCCATCTCGACAAGCAGCCATCAAAGCCAGAGTTGTGGTCAGAAGGCCTACACCCCCTGAGGGCTGTCAGGCGGGATCCATGGCTCTATGGCCGAGGTTCTGTTGACGATGGTTACGGAGGGTACCTATGTGCTACCTCAATCCGGCTCCTGCAAGAGGCAGGATTGCCACATCCACGTTGTACGATGATCATTGAAACCTGCGAGGAATCAGGGTCATTCGACCTCCCCCCATACCTAGAGGCACTGACAGATCAACTCGGTGATCCTGACATGGTAGTCGTCATGGACAGCGGAGGGCCGGATTATGACCACGTGTGGGTGACAGAGGCCCTAAGAGGCCTGGTTTCGGGCACGCTCTCGGTGAAGGTCTCCCACGAGGGAATCCACTCTGGCAACTCAGGAGGCTCGATCCCCTCTTCATTCAGGATTCAGAGAATCCTCCTAGACCGAGTAGAAGACTCAGCAACCGGTCGGGTGCTGATACCCGAGATGCATGTCGAAATCCCCCAAGGGGTGAGGGACAAGGCCATTGCACTCAGCGAAATAGTGGGGGGTAGCATCTGGGATCAGTTCCCAACCGTCGACTCGCTAAGGCAGGCCTCGGAAACCACAGAGGACATGATCATCGCAATGAACTGGGAGCCAACACTTTCGATAATCGGAGCGGACGGGATGCCATCGGTACAGGTCGCAGGGAACGTCCTTCGAACCAATACCGACCTAAAACTAAGCTTCAGGATACCACCAGGAGTCGACTCAGAGGCCGCACTAGCATGTGCCAAGTCAGTCCTCGAGGACGACCCCCCATACGGGGCCGAGGTCACATTCACCCCAGACTCATGTGCAGACGGATTCCACGCCCCCCCACTCGATGGGAGCGTTTCGGATGCAATCCACGATGCCTCAACCGAGTTAACAGGCCTCCCCCCACTGGCAACTTGGACGGGCGGGACGATACCATTCATGGCTATGATGCAGGGAAAGTACCCCAAAGCGATGTTCCTGTGCACCGGCTCCTCAGGCCCTGGAAACAACGCCCACGGCCCCGATGAGAAATTACACATCCCCTCCTCGAAGAGGCTGACAGTCGCTCTTTCTGCAACAATCTCAGCTATTTGCTGAAACCCCCGATTAGCCGTTTCTCCGCGACCTAGGTGCCGCCGGGATTATATCGGGGTCACCTGCGCACCATGGAGGATGGTTAATGGATTCGGTGGTAGAAACGACCTAGACGACTCAGCTGGAGCAGACCCCCAACCGACTATCCAAGAACTTGAGCAGCAGGCCGCCAAGGACAAGGAGGCACTGGACAAGCTCCTAGTGGCATATCAGGCGCAAGAGGCTGATATCAGTGAGATGAAGGCCCAGGTGGAGACTCTGAACCGAGAGCTCATCGACAAGGAGACGGAGAAGGAGGGCATCAACAACCTCCTCTCAAATCTACGCAGGCAGAAGGACGAGATGGAAGTCGATCTAGCCACGGCGAACACGAAGATACCATACCTGGAGAGCAAACTCGAGAAGACGGAGGAGTTGCTAGATAGGGAGAAGGCAAGGCTCGGGCAGGTACTCACAGTCGCCGAGGAGATAGACGAGTCAAACCAAGCCGCACAATCTGAGCTCTCCGCGAGGGACGATTGGTACATTCAGCACATGCAACTCTTCGAGGAGCTCAATGAGGCCATCCAGACTCGTCACGACATGATTGACAGGGCCATTGCCACTGCCAAGGACATTCACTCCAAGCAGGAATCCTTCCAGGCCCAGAAGCAGGCAGTCATAGAGGAAATCAAGGAGATGGCATCAGAGGACGAAGACCCAGGTGACTCCGATGAAACTGAGTCTGAGAGCGAGTAACCCCTACTCGCCAACCCTCTTGATGAATCTAGCAGGAACCCCTCCCCAGACTTCACCATCGGGAACCTCGGTCCACTTCGGCAACACTGCTCTTGTTGCCACGACCGCTCCCTTGCCGATCGTGCACCCAGGTTGAACGATGCTCCCTCCGCCAATCAGGGCCCCATCTCCAATATTGACTGGTGCTAGGACGATTTCTCCACTCTCTACAATATGCCCGTTAATCGTCGCATCCCCCCCTACAACGACCCCATCGCCAATCGTAACCATCGACGCGTCATTTATTTTGATCGAATTTAGCTGAACCCCACTCCCAATCTTTGCCCCCATCATCCTGTAGTACATTGTTGCTAGGAATGAGGGGATCACCAGGCCTAGGAACATCTGGGCAACTCTATGAGAAACCAATGAGAAGGCCCACTGGATGGTGATGAAGGATCTGAGTGGATACCTCCCCTCCTCTTTCCTTATTCTGAAAATACCCCCCATAGTCCCACAAATCAATAGGAGGACAATCCCCCAGATTATGTAACCAAGTCCAAGACTTATGCAGAAACCCGCAGCCTCCACCAAATCGCTCTTGCCGCTGGTGATTTCCTTCACCTCCATGAATAGGAAGTAGGATGGCATTATCGCCAAGCCGAACAAGACCCCGAACAGGATCATCACAATGACCGAGAGGACACTCTGGACTATTTCGAAGGACTTCACACTACTCCTCCTCGGAAACGAGACCCGCATCGATGTCCTCTTGTCTAGCAACTCTGACACCCTCTTCAACGTCGATGAAGATGAATAGGGACCACCCGATTAGGATTACGACAACCACGCTAGCTACTGCCGCCCTGCTCCCCATCGTGGCCGCACTGATTGCATAGACGATGGGGCCGAAAACCGCAGCCGCCTTGCCTATGAACCCGAAGAACCCGAAGAATTCAGTGGACCTCGAGGAAGGAGTGAGCATCGTGAAGAGGCTTCTGGCTTGGGCACCCGCCGTCCCCATGACAACTCCGACCATCATCCCCAGCATTATCCACTGCAGATTGACGCCAAAGTTCAGAGGTCCCCATACCTTTTCCCTCAGCAGGTTTGGCCACCAGTCTACAATCTCACCCTCAATAATTGTAGGATGCTCGTCTCCAACTGATCTATTTCCATCCAAATCCCCTCCACTAAATGAGAATGAGAATCTATGATCGCTCACCTCACCCATCTTGCTAACTAATCCACTAGCTTGTTCGGGAGTCAAGTATTCCCTAACGACGTCATCCTTGGTCCACCTATTGCTATCTGTGGATGACACAATCATGAAATCGAAGAATGCGTCTCTGAATGACTGGTCCCCATCACCAGTCTTGCTCACCCACCCTTTGACGCTTTCTTCCTTATCGTAAAGTACTGATAATTTGTATTCGCCTCTTTCCTCGTCGAAGTCGTACTGGAAGTCATACCGCCCGTGATCGTCTTCTAGTTCCAGAGGGGCGAATCCAACAGCTAGTATTGCAACCACTGAGTACACTCCTAGGGACCATCCGAGAACCCTCTTCGTTCCGAACCGGTTTGCCAGCTTGCCTCCAACCACCGTCATTGGCACTGCTGTAATATTCACCATCAGCAATAGGACGAACTGCATTGACGGATTCAGCCTCAGGACAGAGTCTCCGAAAGCTGCCGCCATTCCCCCTATGGTGTTGATTCCATCGAAGAACAGCAGGTATGATGCAAGGTAAATGGCGAGAATCTTGAATTTTCTTATTTCCCCGAAGGTCTTCTTTACTTCCCCAATGCCATCTCTAACAGCTTCCATAGCCGAGCCGTATTCCTTCGGGTTTGGAATCTGAGGCTCAGGTGTATTCCTAAACAATTGCATCCCAAAACCCAACCACCACATAGCACTAGTGACGAAAATGAAACTCAAAACCCAGGGGCTCCAAGGTTTACTCGCCCCGAAGAAACCAGTGAGTCCTACCACGAGATGGGCAATCAGGATTAGCGACCCACCTGCGAAGCCATAGGCATACCCCCAACTGGAAACGTGATCCATGGAACCCCGATCTGCTAGGCTTGGCATGAATGCATAGTAAATCACATTCCCACCAGCGAATCCGATGTTGCCGATTACCAGGCAGAATGCTAGGAATCTGTATCCCGACCCAACCTCTAGGTGCGGGGCCACTCCCATCATTGCGGTGAACAATACTCCGACTATTGTGTACACCCAGAGTATCTTCTTCTTGATAGGCATCCGATCGGCTATTGCGCCAAGAACGGGACTGACTATTGCCACGAACAGGCTAGCTGAACCTAGGATAATTGCGTAGAATGAATCCCCAGTAATTTTCAGACTCCCTAGTTCTGTTCCACCTCCTGTTGACAGCTCGAACATGCTGGAAAGTAGCTGTGGAACCAGTACCGTGAGAACAGTGAGGGCAAATGCCTGGTTTGCCCAATCGTACCAGTACCAACTCCTCAGTGCCTTGTTTTCCTCAGCACCCATTCCTTCTATTGTTCCAAAACTCATTCTACTCTCTCGCAAGTGTGATTAGGTTTAGTGTATCCTACAACACTTAGTGCCTTATTCTTGAATGGACAACACGGCAATATCAAGAGCAAAGCGCCAAACGCGTGTCATGGGCAAGTCATGTGGTATCATGGGAGATGGGTCCAAGGCCGTGAAGATCCACCATTTGGTCAAGGCTCCCGAGAACACTCCCGAGTCCATTTCATTCAGGGAATCTTGGGACGCCAGCAGACCAGTAACGGTGTACAAGACCCCCGAGAACCTCCCCGATGGAACTCCATGCACCGCTGCCACTGTGATCCTAAGATCCAAGGGATGCGCTTGGTGGTGGAAGTCAGGCTGTACATTCTGCGGATACTTCAACGATGTCAGAGACGATGTTTCTGCCGAGGACATGTTCTCGCAATGGGAATACGCAAAGAAATCAACCAATCAATTTGAAGGGTGCCAGATGATCAAGGTGTACACCTCGGGCACATTCTTCGAGGATAGGGAGAATCCGCCCGAGTGGCAGGAGGCGGTCCTGAAGGAGACTGCTGATATGGGACTTCACTTGGTGGTAGAGGCTCAAGCCCAGATGTGCACACCAGAGAAGATTGAATGGGTTGCTGCAAGACATCCCGGATGCACCGTTGCAATTGGCCTAGAGGCTTACGACGACAGTGTTCTGAGGTTCCACGTCAATAAGGGATTCACAACCAAACAGTGGCATCGGGCAGTAGAAATGCTGAGAGAGAATGACTTGCGTGTCAAGACCTACCTCTTGTTCAAACCGCCTTTCATGTCAGAGGGAGATGCACTCAACCATACCACCTCGTGGCTAATTGATGTGGCTCCCTTCTCCGATGAAGTCTCTGTAAACCCTATGAATATACAGAAGAACACGATAGTCGACAGACTGTTCAGGAATAAGGAATACAGAACACCGTGGCTATGGTCATTGGTGGAGATGATCAAACGAGCCCATGAACATCTAAACGACTCCAGTTGTCGAATCATCGTCCATCCGACAGCAGGTGGCAAGATTCGTGGAGCCCACAACTGCGGAAAATGTGACTCCGATGTCGTTGCCGCAATAGAGAGGTACTCTGTTTCCGGAGAAACTCAGGAGTTCAAACACCTGGAATGCTCTTGTGAGTCTCATTGGAGAGCTGAGTTGGAAAACGACCTCAGTCTTCCCATTACCCTGGGATATGGCACATTCCGTCGCGGAAATCCGACAGACCTTGTCCGTGCTCCTTGATGCTATTGACAAACTACATTCGCCCAATGCTTAAGGGCAAATCTCCGGTGGTAGAGTCGGAATTGTGCAATTCCGGGGTGATTGATTGTCCGATGACGGGTCCACTTTGATTGGGGAGTTCCTGCAAGGTGAGGGAGAACCCTCGTCGTCATGGGTCATGTTGGTGATGGGCTTTGTTTCCACAATGGTGTTCCTGGTACTGTACGGCATTCTGTTCCCAAGTAGTGATCTTCCCGTCATCTCTAGCGTTCTTCCAGTATTCGACGGCGTCTTCGATTCTGGCATTTGGTTCTTCATACTTGGAGCAATGATAGGGGTTTTCGCAATATTGGGGACAATGCTTACTGAGGCAACCAGAGAGTGAGGTGAAAATATGGGTCTAATTACTTCCATGGCCGTTTTCTGGTTGGCAATGCTAGTCGTTTTCATTCTAGTCAATAGAGGAATATGGGTTTTCACTGATGTTTCCAAGAGCATGAGCATGTTCATGCTAGAGAAAGCTCTAGGTCCGCCAATAGATTTCGTAGATGGGAAGCGTGGCTCAGCCGCAACTACCTGGATTATGCAGGGAGCCCTCTGGATCATCCCTGCATCGATAATCACCTTTTGTGGACTATGGCTTTCACATGACCCCGAAGCACTTCATAGCCTTTCATCATGGGGGCTCAATCCAACTTCATCTTCTTTGATCACATCGGGTTTCCTAGTTGCAGTTTACGGCTCGGTCGGAATGCTACTAATCGGGTCTTCGATGCACATTGTCCCTGAACTGGGCGGAACAACCCTCGCAACCGAGAAGAACGCTACTCTGATGTCCCTCGTTTGGACTCTAGCCGTCATAGTCATGTTCATTGCGGCAAACAAGCCAGAGATTGTAGGAATCAGGATTATGCCAGTTGCTACCCTTCTAACTGGCCTAGCTCTAATTGCAGTAATTGTCAACATGCTCCTTACGGCTGCTTCTCGAACGAAGAAGATGCCTCTACCAGCATGGATGATGATAATCGGAATGATCTCCGCACCGGTCTCAATCGTGGTTCTAGCAATCACTTGCTCTCTAGGCTCCGGCACAGGACAGTGGCTAGCCACCAGGACGGGGGGGACGTCTTTCTTCCTGATGATGTCGGGTGCGATATTATACGGTGCTTCCAGAGGAAGCGGGAACCCACTCTGGTCCAGGTCTCTTGCAGCAGTGACCATGGTCGGAGCGATATTATCCATCAATCCATCCGGACTAATAGAAGGTGAGATAGCCTCTGACTTCCTTGGAATAAGTGCGGCCACATTCGAACCTTCGAGAAACGACATTGTCGCTGGCTCATTCCTGCTAGCCCTTTCACTAATCCCAATCATCGCGCTTTCTGCAAATGTCTTGGCAACAATGAGGGGGGATGACGTGTTTATTGAGAATCCAGACTCTCCAGGGATGCCTGAGATAAATCTGGCAGCTTTCATGGCAGTTCCCATCGCCATCGGTGGACTTTTCGTACTCACGGATTATCTGACGGGAACCAATGAGCTCACAGGGATTCACGAATCTCTAGTTCTGATGGGCGTGTGGGTTGTGTTCGTCCCTGCTTCCCTTGGGTCAGCATTGTCCATCTTCCCCGAGGTCTCCGGAAGGAACGTCCTTTCTGTAAATCGATCTAGGTGGGCATTCTGGTTGATGGCAGGCGGGGCATTCTCTGGTCTGGCATTCACAATGATGGCTGACTTCTCAGACATGGCTCTCCTCGAAGCCGCAGTCGAAGAAGAGAGCTCATCGTCAAACCGAATACGAGTTTTGGGCTCAGTACTCTTCTACGGAACCGTAATCGGATCGATCTATCATGCACTCAACATGATTAGTGGCTCATTTAGAGGGACCCTTGCTAGTGAAGGACCAAACCCATCTTCAACTTCGATATCCAGTCCCTACAAACTAACCAAGGAGACCACTGTGAGGAAGATTCTAGCTCAGAGGGAAGGAAAGCTCGACACAGTAGTAGTCCCCGAATCTAGTACCGATCTCCCAGGTAGCGCTACTGAGATATGATCTGACCACACAGTCAATGGGTCGATAGGTTCTGCCAGCATCGGGATAGTATGAGAATCGGTCTTGTCGGGAAACCGAATGTGGGAAAATCAACGGCATTCTCTGCACTAACTCAAATTCCGGTTGACATTGCAAACTACCCCTTCACAACCATTGACCCTAACGTTGGAGTGACTTGGATTCCACTACCAGAGAGTTGCGCTTGCTCGAGTCTAAGGGAACGGAGGGAGTCATCGGGCAGGCTTCAGACTACCGAATCCGCAGATCCAAGGGTAGGCAGCATCTGCATTCCCAATTCTGGCTCATGCTCCGGATTCAAGCGAATGGTCCCCGTAACTCTCGTTGACGTAGCCGGCCTGGTTCCCGGTGCCCACGAGGGCAGAGGTAGAGGGAACCAGTTTCTTTCTGACCTTTCAAGATGCGATGCCCTAATTCAGGTAATTGATGTATCCGGCTCCACTGACCTGGAGGGAAACCCAGTTGGCTCAGGAGGTTCAGAACCAATAGATGAACACCTCTTCCTACTCGGAGAATTAGACTCGTGGATAATGGGAATAATGGAAAAAGGATGGGATCGAGTTTCTAGAAAGGCCCAGGCCGAAGGGGTTCGAGCAATTCGCGAGCACTTTCTCGAGAGATTAACGGGGATCGGTGCGACAGAGTATCACGTTGCTGCAGGCTTCTCATCAGTAGAGAGAGAACACCAATCTTCGACAGATCCTGCATTGTGGGGCCAAGAAGAGCTCAGAACTTTGGCTACTGCTGTCAGGAAGTCGTTGTTCCCAATCTCAGTGGCAGCCAACAAGGCGGACAACAGGGGATATCATGGATCCGAGTTATCATCCGAAGTCGAATCTAACGGAGGCACAGTGGTCTTCACTAGTGCCGAGGCCGAGCTCGCCCTTCGTCGAGCATCCTCCTCTGGAATGATTTCCTACCAAATAGGGGACTCAGACTTTGAACTCACAGATGACGGGAAAGAGAACCTGACCGAGAAGCAGAGATCAGCATTAGAGTCAATTTCCAGCACCCTATCTTCTTGGGAGGGCGGGGGTCTCGTCGGCCTTCTATCGGAAGTGGTGTTCGGACAACTATCCCGAATCGTCGCATACCCAGTTCAGGACGAGACCCATTGGGTTGATGGGGATGGAAAAACACTCCCTGACGCGATTCTGATACAAAGAGGAACTACTGCGAAGGGACTAGCTTTTCAGGTCCATTCTGACCTCGGAGAAGGATTCGTTAGAGCCATTGATGCTAGGTCGGGAATGGTGATAGGAGCAGAACATGAACTAGCTGACGGAGATGTAGTAAGCATCCAGGCGAAGAATTAGCCACTGGCAGCCTCAATCCTCAACTCATAGAAAACAGCGGTCCAAGTGATTTCAAAGTCCTCATCACTATCAATCAAACCTCCTGCGATTGGAGCGGCTTCTATCGTAGCGGTAATCGTGGCAATCCAGACCCCCCTCCCATTCTCTCCGTCATTCCACATCTCTCTAATCTCATTCTCATCCATCTCCTCTTCGGTGAATTCATCTCCCGTGTAACCTGCAGTGACATCCCATCGGATGGTAAATCCACCATTTCCGCCTCCGGAGCAATCTCCATCTGCACTCTGATCGTCAATTCCTTCGACATCACTGAGATCGCTCACTCCATCTACACTGTCAGTGAAACCAGGACCAGGGTCATCATTATCGAAGCAAGACACTTGCAATTCTACAAATCCAATGCTTAAATCAGTCTCAACAATCACGTCGAAGAAAGAATCGTGACTTTCCCCATCATTAAGGGACACAGACTCACTAAGGGAGGTCGTACTCTCTTCGAAACTAACCAGCAGTGAACCCGAAAGACCGGAAGAACCACCCCCAGACGAATCATCGTCAATCAAGGATGGCAGAGCCTCGAAGTAGATAGGGAATGCAACTAGGAAAACTAAGGTTCCTGCCAGTGTCTTAATCTTCTGAGGCGTGTCTACAAGATCTTGGAAGTCCATGGCCGCTTCGCTCTTCGCTCTCAGAGCACCATATCAAATGCTCTCTCTATCTGCACGATAGCATCTGCAATCATCAATCTTGCGAACTTTCCCAACCGTCTATTTCGACCCCTTCATTGGAGAACAACTTTCGTGACTTTCTGAATTCAGGTAGGAGATAACCAATCACCGATCTCTCCATGAAAGTCCATTTCCACGGGCACCTTGGAAGGTTTCTCGACCAATTAACCAAGAATTCTCCCCACTTCTCGCCGTCAAACAGCTCTGGAATCCTGAAGGAAACGAAAGACATCCTTCCAGAAGAACCGGGCACATAGCTCCAAGTTCGAATTGCCAGACCTTCTGCTTCTCCTCCAATTACCTTCAATCCAAGGACTCTAGCTCTCTTGGCAATTGGCACAATTATTGCCCATCTTTGGACCAATGTTGTCTCCTCGAAGCGACCCATTTCCCATCCTCGACTTTCGCCGATGATCCGCATAGCTCTGATTGCTTCTGTGGGTACAATACTGACTGGAATCTCAAGCATCCGCTCCATTTGTCTCAGACCACCCTCGAGGCCCTCGCCCATAGCGACTTCGCGTCATTCTTTCCAATCTTTGCTTCAGCCGAATAGGGAGCCAAGACCTTCGAAGCCGCCTGCCTCTTCCTCGGGCTCCTCAGCAGCCTCTTCCTGAGCTGGAGCAGCCTCTGGGGCAGCACCGCCGGAAGAAGCAGAGGGAGCAGCCGAGGCCACTGGGGCAGCAACCGCGGTCGCCATGGCCTCATCGATGTCGACGGAGCCTAGAGAGGCGACTAGGGCCTTAACTCGGGCCCCGTCAGCCTCGACTCCAGCAGCCTTCAGCACTGAGCTGACGGCCTTGTCATCGATGTCCTTTTCTGCAGAATGCAACAACATTGCAGCATATACATATTCCATTTCATTCACCTTTTTTTTCATCCGAAGAGATCGCCGAGTCCACCGAACCCTGCATCCTCTTCCTCCTCTTCCTCCTCGGTTTCAGCCTCAGCGGCATTTTCCGATTCAGTCGCCTCGGAGGGGGCGACTTCAGCACTCTGAGTTGCTGCTCCTAGAGCAGCTTGTAACTCTTCATCAAGAGCTGAGGAATCTAATTGTCCAGCTAGGGACAGAGCACGTGAGCGTGCTTTCGATAGTATGGCCGATGCCGTCGCGTCGTTGACGACTCCAGCCTCCAAGGCAACAGACAGAGACTCTGAAGCAGCCTTGGAAATGAGAGTCGGAGTGGTTGTGGAGGAGAACCATCGTACGTTACAAGCCAGATTGAAAGCACCAGAAGTCGCACTCACTATATCGTTCCTGAACCCGTCTGCGTCAAGGTCTAGATCAGAAGAATGGAAAAAGTGACCTTCCTCGATGGCCCCTATTAGGATTATACCAATCTCAATCGGGTTGATGCCCAGCTTTGCCAGCATTATCCCCAAGTCAGCAGAAATCACATCTCCTTGGGAGAAGGTGGTGTCCCTCTGGATCGCTACTTTCCCCTTGTCAATCTTAGCAGGGATACCTACTGCGTTGAACTCTCCAACAATTGGCCCTGGTCCGAATTCTGTGGGGCCCGCAGGAATTGTAACGTCATCTGGGAATGTTTCTCCTGCCTTGGCTGCGCGGCCTTGACGGGTCTTCTCCATCTCCCCGAAAATCTCGAATGCATTCATTGAGTCACTGTGAACCACACAGGGTTGATGAGCCCCTTCTAGAAGGGCCTCCATCTCATTATCCGGTCTACCGGCCTCTGACCAAGCTATCTTCATCAATGACTTCTTGACCATTGTGATGCTCATTCTTTCCCTCAAGGTGTTCCGCATATCGATCATGTTGCTTGCAGGAACTCCCGAGACATCGACGACAGCCACAACGCCATCGCTACTGAAAATCTTCGTTAACTCAGATACTCGATCCTTCTTCCATCCGGCTACCTTTGGAATCACAAGATCACCTCGACTCTAATGGACGGACCCATGGAGGTCTTGACAAAGCAAGACCGAATGTTCCCGGACCCCCTCTCAAGCTTCCCAGTTACCCTATCCCAAACGGCCACAGCGTTAGCAGTCAATTCGTCAATACTCTGTTCTCTGGAACCCACTGCGGCGTGGAAGGTTATCCTGTCCCTTGAACGGACAATGGCTGTATCCTTCAGTCCGGACGCCAGAGCAGATGGATCAAGAGTAGGCGGAACCGGTCGAGGCATCTTCCCCCTTGGCCCCAGTACTCCTCCCAGGAACCTACCAACTGTTCCCATGTGTGGAATTTCCGAGAGGAAGAAGTCGTAATGCTTGGCCATCTTCCTAGCCTTTTGCCGGTTTCCACCCAGGTCCTCAATCGTGGAGGGGTCAATCACTTCGAGACCACCAGCCTTCGCCTTGGATGCCATCTCTCCTCCAGCGAACATTGCAATCTTGACAGGCTTCCCTCTACCTGAGGGAAGTCTAACCTCTTCCTGAATCCTATTTGTCGGTATTTTCAGATCAACGTCCTTGATTGTGAACGAAATCTCGATGGATTCGACAAAGCTCCTCTCCGGGGCCCCATCGATTGCCTGTTGAATCGCAGTTTGTAGATTTTCTCTCATTTTCCTCACCTCTGCGGTTCGCGAGGCTCACGCCTCTCCCGCAATTCGTGTGAATTTAGCTGAAATGTTCGCTAAACTCCCCCTCGCTCATGGCGTTCAGGGCCACCTTTGGCTCCATGCCTTCGACTCGAACTCGCATAGAAACACAGGTACCCATTACTTCTCGACAACGCGCGTAAATTGACTTTCCAGTGAGTCGGGCCTTCTGACCCTCAGCTATTTCCTTGACCTGATCCATGGTCAGGTTCTCGGTAGAGGCTTCCCACGACCCATTGCACTTCTTCTTCCCCAGTGTTTGAATCACCTTGTGTGGTGTTTCGTTGCGTGCTGACATGAAAATGACCTCTTATCGTGGAACTCGCCGACCTGCTCTCCCTATTTGATAATGATGTAAATCGAAAAATGACCCTTCTCTGGTCACTCCACCCTCTGAGTGACCCTCACTTGGTCTGCCCGAACAGTAAGCGCAACCGGTACAGCCGCTTCGAATAGCTCCACAGTAACCTCTTCCTTGGTTTCGGCAACTCTGGTCACTCTTGCTGCCTGTCCCCTGAATGCCCCCCCAGAGATCTCGACGATACAGCCTTCCTCAATACCCGAAGTGGCTGCTTTCGGTTCTAGATAGGGGAGGACGTCCTCAAGAGGAGCCTCTCCACCCAACACCTTGCTGCAGTTCTTTAGAGGGGTTACTCCTACTCCAACTCTTCCAATCAACTTCTGGACGTGGTGCATCGCTGTAGCCTCTATGAAGATGAAACCCTTCATGTAGTGTGGACTGAGGACTCCGAAGATCTTGTCTTGGATATCCTGGAGAGAACCAGTCCCAGATAATCTTGCCCTGATTTCGCCAGCTACGTTTTGCTCTTGACCGATTGAGGTCTTGAGGATGTACAGGTACGAAGCCACATCGCCGTACATCTCCTTGAGTTGAGGGGTGGCGTAGTCTTTGGATTGAATCACTCCAGGGTCAACCCATTCACTATTCTTGTATAATGCGCCTGGGCTGATTTCAGTCTCCTCTGTGGCGAAGAGTATTGGAGTCACGTCATTAAGGCGGTTCCCATAGGCAAGCCCTCTGGCCATTCCGGAGCGAACCAAATTCATCTTTTCCGGGCTTATTCCAGTACACTCTGCAACTCTTGAGACTACAGAATCGTGGTCATCGGGATCACCTAACCCATAGATTCCATCCCATGCTCCAGGGAAGTCACCGACCTCATCCGATCGTTGCATCAACAGTACCTTCTCTCCGCTTCGGAGATATACCGTATAAGCTTCTGACATTATTACACCTCAGCCTATTAGCCATTGGAAGAATGGAGGGAAAACGTTGACCATAAGCGCTAGAATAACGAAACCAATCGCCCCAAGCACGAACATTCCAATTCCACAAACTATCACAGTTTGCCTAAATTCTTGCTTTGAGGGCTTCTTAGCCATCTTAAGAATTCTAGCGTAGGAACCCGTTTGAAGTCCCTTCACACGCCCCTCAATCTCGTCTTGCCAAGACTGCGCAAGCTCTTCAATCGGACCTACCTTGGAGTTCTCAACCGCCATGTTACCACCTAGAAGCACCACGGCGACCCACAGATTCCATTTAAGGACGACGGGAAGCAGAAGCCCCATTCCCATTCAATTTGAAATGAAACTAACTTACGAATTCCACGGTTCTGTTTCTGAGATTCCTCATCTGTGTATGGAGCGAAGCCCCATGGATCTGCTCGCTCTTAACTCCGGTTAGAACCAGAAGGACCCTGATGTCGCTTCCCATCGAATCATCTGTGGTCACCCCCCAAATCATTCTGGCATACGGATTGATACTCTCTCGGATTATCTTCGCACATTGCTCGGCTTCTCCGAGAGTCAGTCCCGGACCTCCAACTACGTTTACCAGTGCGCCCCTAGCATCAGAGATGTCGATGTCAAGCAGAGGTGACTGCAATGCCTCCATGGTTGCCTTCTCCGCACCCTCATCGACAGTCGCCTCACCTAAACCAATCATCGCTACTCCCCCACCGTTCTCCATTACTGATCGTAGATCCTGGAAGTCAAGATTGACAACTCCTTCCTTCGCGATCATCTCCGAGACTCCAGATATACTCCTCATTAGCAATTCGTCCGCCACTCTGAATGCTGCGTCGAGAGGCAGGTCCCTCACTCCCTCAACTTCTAGCAATCTTTCATTGGGGAGGACGATTACTGTATCACATACTTCTCTAAGCCTCTCCAGGCCCCATTCAGCATTTTGTCTGCGTACAGCCCCTTCGGAAACAAATGGATAACTAACAACTGCAATTGTTAGAGCCTCGGCCGCCTTTGCGAGCCTGGCGACGACGTGGGCACTCCCTGTTCCAGTGCCGCCACCGAGGCCCGCGGTGATGAATGCTAGATCGCATTCCTCCACCTCTGTTTTCAGCACACGTTCCGATTCGTATGCTGCCTGTTCTCCTTTCTCCGGGTCGCCCCCCGCCCCCCTGCCTCGGGCGGAACGACCAATCAGGACCTTGTTCTCCACGCTCACTCTCAACAGATGTTGAGCATCGGTGTTTACTGCCATCCCCTTGACATACTCATCATCGAACAATCCCTCTTGCTCTAATCGGGCGACTGTGTTGGATCCGCACCCTCCACAACCGAAGACTCGGATCTTTGGTTGAAGGGACTTCAATAGATTCTCCAGATCCGGGACCTTTTCAACTTCCGGTATCATTGGAGATGGTGACCCATCGTCCTGGAGTTCTAGAACTCTCTCAATAAGGTGCTTCACATTGCTCAGGCGAATTGAATAGAGGATAACCATTGCCCCACTCCAGACTTGAAAGAAGAGGGTTTTTGCCATTCAGCAAAGTTTTCACTTAGGCTATCAGGCCATTTCTTGTTTTGATGAATCTAACTAGGAATGTGTACATCCCTCCCCATGCAGAAATTGCCAATGCGAATGTCATACCATTCAACTCACCGTTACCCAGCAAGGCCCAATCTGCCAACCAGTGAAACCCTTCGATAGAAACTCCCGAGAGTTCTCCGTGTGCCTGCCATGCCGTAATAATTAGAGCAACTAGTGTTAGCACCATCCTGTCTGCTCTGGAGAATCCACCGTAAATCCTGCCTAGTCCGACAGATTGAGCTTGCGTTCCCATGTAAGATCCGAAGAGAGTCAGTAGTCCAGCGACATATCCAGAACTCGCATTGTCCACGAAGTCAGCATTCATCCCAATGGCCACAAGGATGCCAACATCTACAATCCTGTCAATTGTGTGATCGAGGAAGTCCCCATACGGGCCATCAGTTCCCTGATGCCTTGCAAGAGCGCCATCTAAGCCATCCAGAACTCCTGCTATGAGGATAATCACGACTCCTCCGATGATGCATATCGCCCCATCAGTGTTCCTTTCAGCAGTGATTAACAGATAGAATGCTAGTAGGGAAAGAGCAAGGCTGGTCCAAGTAAGGGCGCTGGGATCGACTCCCTCCATTCTATAAACCAGTGGCGTAATCGCCTTAGTCCACCTCTCTCTCATCTTTTCGAACATTCTAGGCCTCTCCTATGCCAACCCAGTCAATTGGATTGAGCGGACTCCTTGGCTTGAAGTCATCTGCTATCCATTCCATTATTGCCATGACTATTGACTCGGCATCTTCGGAGGATGTGTCAAACTCTATTGTTGGAACTAGATCCCCATTCTCCGCCCATGGCCCACCGAGAATCTCCCAATCGACATTATCTGCGATTTTTTGAATGGAGTAAGATCTCTCAATAAGCCTCTCTCGTAACTCAGACGGACGGCATCTCAGAATGACTACACTGTCTACTGGTAGTAAGTGAGAAAGATGCCCATCAATGATGGTTTTCTCCCCAGGGCCTTCTTTCCACGCAGTTTCCAGTTTGATTAGTAAATCCTCAACATCGATTGGCCTTGCTCCATCCTCTGGGTCGGCTTCCTCTATACAATCTAATTCTTCAGCAAGGCCCTCTACCGTTTCAATGCAAAAACCAGAATTTCCCAGCAATGACGAAATCGTGGACTTCCCGGTCCCGGGAGAACCCGTCAACGCCAATCTGAATGCCCCCTCCATGGACTTCCCGCATCGCAAAGACGACAAGAACGCTCCGTGCAGAGGCGCAACATTGACCTAGAAAACTGATGCCACGACCGAATATGACAGAGTCGGTGAGCTGGCTGAGAGCAATGGATCCCAGAGACACAAAACTGAACATCTTACTAATTGCAGTCCCTGCAACAGTCTACTTCAATTATGTAGATCACAATTATTCCATGGCATTCTTCTCTTCATTGGTGGCCATAATGCCACTTGCATTCCTAATGGGACGTGCAACCGAGGAAATCGCCCTACGCACCTCTGAGTCTCTTGGCGGGCTACTAAATGCGACGTTTGGAAATGCAGCCGAACTCATTATCGCCATACTGCTAATCTTACAAGCATCCAATGTTGCCGATGTAGAAACCCAATCATTCTACATCCATCTAGTTCAAGCAAGCCTGATTGGAAGTATTCTTGGGAATCTACTGTTGGTCATGGGTCTGGCATTTGTGTGGGGTGGAATCCATCATTCTGAGCAGACGTACTCCGAGACGCAAGTCAGTTCGAATGGGTCACTTCTCCTCCTCTCAATGATTGTTCTCGTGATCCCCACAGTTTTCCACTCGACCGTGGGAGGGGACGTGGGAGATTCGAGAGTTCAAGATTTGAGCCATATTGCTGCGGTAATACTCCTAATGATGTATGGACTCTTCCTCCTTTTCCAATTCCGAACCCACGTGCACCTTTTTGCCACAGACGGCACTCATAACGAGAATCCTGAAATGACTCAGCGGGATTCAGTAATACTCCTAGTTGTGGCTACGATAATGGTTTCTTGGATGGCAGAGGTTCTCGTACATTCCGTCGATTCGGCGGCCGCAGACTTTGGACTGCCACATCTGTTCATCGGAGTAATCCTGCTCCCCCTCTTCGGAAATGCCGCTGAGCACTTTACCGCCGTCTCAGTTGCTGCCAAGGACAAGATGGATCTGTCCTTCGCAATTTCAATGGGTTCATCGACCCAGATAGCAGTCTTCGTAGCCCCACTAATGGTTGTCTTCGCATGGGTAGTCGGTGTCCCATTGACCTTCGAATTTGGAATGCTTGAGACAGTCTCTGCATTCCTAGCTGTAATGATCGTCAATTCCACTGCAGCAGATGGAAAGTCAAACTGGTTGGAGGGAGCAATGCTATTGTCAGCATACGCTGTTCTTGGAGCTGCTTTCCTATTCCATCCGTGAACTACAACCCGCGATAGTATTCTTCGACAGAGGATTCCAATTCACGGGATGCTCCTGCCTCATCCACAGTCAAGGTCACCCCATCTCTGCGTATAGCTTCCCCAGCCACGAAAACATCCAGAACTCTTGCCCCTGAGTATATTAGGTTGGGCAACAGCCTCCTCCCGTCCCTCCCCCATGGTCTCATTCTGATATCAGACAAATCCCAAGAAACCCAATCCTCAGATCCTTTGGTTGCTAGGGACCACGTCTCTTCCGGTCCGAGAATCCTAGCATCCCAGTGATCATGTCTCTGGACCAGACTAGCTGCCTTTGCCTCAGACCTCATATCCAGCGAGTTATTACTGGCCGCACCATCTGTGCCAAGCCTGACATCAACACCTGCATCCATCATAGCAGGATAGGACATGGTGCCACCGCAAGCAAGCTTCTGATTGCTCGTGGGGCAGTGAACTGCATGCGCTCCATGACCAGAAAGAATCCTCATCTCCTTTTTGGTAACCCACCCACAATGGGCACAAACCGTCCCCTCGGTGAAGTAATCAATTGAGTCCAAGTACTCTATAGGGTACATTCCGTGTTTTGCATGGCATTCCGCAACCTCACCTCTCGTTTCGGATGTGTGGATGCTAAGTGTGCAACCAGTTTTTCGAGACAGCTCGGATGCCTTTTGCAAAGTTTCCTCTGAACAGGTGTATACCGAATGAGTCCCTATTCCATAATCTATTTTCTTTGGCACAGGAGAACCCCCGGCAAGCAAACCTTCGATTTTCTTTAGTGCCTGTCCGGCCCCTTCGGGATAGGATGGTGTGGGAAAATCTGTTATCGGGCCGCAAATCTTTGCTCTGATTCCACTGTCAGCAACCACTCTTCCAACAACCTCGGGGTGATAATACATGTCGCAAGCAAATGTTGTACCAGTCGCGATCATTTCTGCAACGGCAGCCCTAGTCCCACTCTCGACGAGCTCCTCCGAGAGGTTTCTCTCTGCTGGGAAAATTGAGGTCTCTAGCCATTCCATCAGGGGTAATCCCTCGCCTATTGACTTGTTTAGAACCATGGCCATGTGGGTATGCCAGTTCTGAAATGATCTGGTCACAAGTCGCATCGAACCGTCAATGACTTCCAGGACGTCCTCGTCTCCTTTGCTAGATGAGAAAGACCCATCTTCATGGAGGAGGAAGTCCCCCTTGTGCACCAACATGTCGTCATCGAGCAACCAAGTATCTGTCACTCTCCTGGTTCCGGAGTCCATGCCAGCGCCTCTATTCTAACTACTCGCATACAGCATTTAGTACGCTAATGGTTTCTCCTTCGGAGTTCTTCATCCATGCATCAATGATATCGCCGGGCTTCATCTGACCGACTCCCTGGGGGGTTCCTGTCCATACCAGATCCCCTGGCTCGAGATCATACCAGTTAGTGAGATGGGACATCAGAGAATCTATCGGATGCACCATCAACTTGGTTGAGGCCCTCTGCCTCGTTTCCCCATTTACAGACAGGCAAATCTCAACATCTCGTCCATCCCAATCAGACCACGTTCCAAGGACTCCAGAGCCTCTGAAACCCTTGCCCTCTAACCACGGCCAACCTTCCTTCTTGGCCATCGTTTGGCGCGTTCTATTTGTGGTATCTATTCCCACACACATCTGGATTGGGGACAAATCGTCACCTATCCTGAAGACCATCTCAACCTCGTGGTCAATATGCTCGTCTGGCTCGAGAAGGGTAACAACATTTGCTCCTTCAGTGGAAGCCTCTACCATGGCCGATGGAGGCATAAGGAAGAAACGAGGGTAATCGGTCACATCCCCAAGAATCTCCTGTGCATGCCCGGCGTAGTTCCTGAAGACCCCCCATCCAACTCCCATGGCACCCCCAGCAAGGCACTGATGATTAGCACACCGGTGGCTGCACCTTCTCATCAGGTTGAAGGACAATGCCCATCGGAGTACTCCTGTGCCCGAAGACCCATATCGAACACTGGATGTCTCAAAGGATGCTTCGGATGCTGAAATAAAGCGAGCGTATCGTAAGCTAGCCAGACAGTACCATCCAGATAGAAACCCAGGAGACGCCGCGGCAGAGGAGAGATTCAAGGCCATACAATCGGCCTACGACTCTATCGGAACCGCCGAAGGAAGAAGTCAGCATGATCAGCAGAGACGAATGGAGGAAATGTTCCAAGGGGGCCGCCCCCGTTCTCCATTTGGAGGCGTAGACCTTGGGGATATTTTCTCACAATTCATGGGGGGGCGGGGAAGTCAACAAACCGGATTCGAACCTGGATTCGGAGACTCTAGGGGAGGTCCAAGCCCCCGACACAAGGCTTCCAGAGGAGCCGATATTCAAGCGGGCTTGGATATCTCTCTCGAACAGGCATTAAGTGGCACTGAAGTCAAGTTTAGCCATCGGAGAATGAGAAGGTGTTTGGACTGCGACGGCTCAAGCTTCGGGTCATCTAGACGATGTTCAACGTGCCAGGGTTCCGGTGTATCCACAAAAGGTAGTACTATCACAGTAAGAGTCCCTGAAGGAGCTGAGCATGGTCACTTGCTCCGTCTGAAGGGAATGGGGCACGAGCATCCAGAGGGGGAATCAGGAGACCTTCTAATCACTGTACGACTCGATGCCGCGGAGGGACGTCACTGGGAAGAAGGCCGGCTGATCCAAGAAGTCAAACTTCCTTACACTATGCTGGCCCTTGGAGGCAAGGTGAGAATTACAACACCCTCTGGAAAGAGATTGCAGATCGAGGTTCCTAGTGGGACTAGGATTGGAGATAGAAGACGTCTACAGGGACATGGTCATGCAGGGGGAGCGTTGGACATCGAGTTCACGTTAGCCGAGCCCGAGAAACTTACCAAGTCACAGATAGAAGCACTTAATTCACTCAAAGATAGTGGCCTGTAAACGGACACAATCAGTCAAATATTCAATTGTCCACGATCAGACCGTGAGAGACTTCGGGAGTCTAGCCGATTACTTGATACCACGCCGAAAAAAGATACACTTCACCATAATAGTGGTCTCAATACTAATGGTTCCCGGGATAATCGCGTCCTCCGAACCGATTGATATTGAGTCCTATGACATGGAGTCCCCAGAACTCGACGCCAATCAGGTTCTGAGGGAAGAATTCACTGCGGCAGGCAACATCTGGGGTTTCGGAATTTTTGTTAGAGATCCATCACACTTCGGAGAACCTGATTCCGATGTAACGATGATCGCCGAATTTCCTGGTGTGAAGGGGGGGATATCTGAACCGAGGGGGGGAATTCTGAACCTCACTATTCTCAGGGAAATTGACCATGACGCAAGTACATTGAGGGAGAGTGAGATCTCAGAATTCTACCTCCCTCTAGCATCTGAGATCTCAGGCGATTCAGCATACGGGATACTGGACTTGGCAACAGAATTTCGCACCTTTATGGCCAACCAGTCTTCTTTGACTGCTCCTCGAATTAACCCCTACAAGCTTGCTGCGACTCTGGACATTAACGCATCAACCGATCCGGCTCCTACCAACTGGACCAACTGCGGACAATTGGATTGCCTCTCTTTCGATGACCCAAACGTGACTCAGGACCACATAGACCTAGCAGCGCACAGGATGGCAAATAACAGCAATGGGGCTTTCCTCAGATTCCTCTCGAATGATCGTGCATTCCTCCCAGATGAGGAGGGTGCTGTAGTGGGCCCGGTAGGCCACCAAGTCTCTTCCAATGGCTCATTGATTTCTGATAACTGGCAAAGGGGGAGGTGGACAGCTTCAGCAGCTTGGATGATCATCAATTTCGATAGATACGAAATGCAGCAGAATGGTTGGACATTCACATGGAAAAATGCAAGTTCAGAGTTCGGCTACGAGTGGAATGGACTTGATTTGGAGACAAAGCCAATCCATGACTCAGTTGAGGTTTGTAGACATAGAGAGGAAGTTGGACAACCTCTGTGTTCTGTCGAGTGGTTGTACCTCTCACTAGAGGAGGACCTCAGAGAGAGTGACGAGATGATCGTCTCCCTCATGTTCGCTGAGTCGATAAATGTAGAAATTAACCGAGAGCTAATCTCTAGCGCATTCCTGGTTTTATTGATGGGATTTGCCATATTGTTTCTTCTTTGGGCTAGCCTGAGGAGGGTCTCGGACGTAGGAATAGTAGCTACTAGCCTTGTCCTATCCCTGGTTTGGATGTACGGATTGATCGGTTGGGCAATTATCCTAGGGAAGTGGTCCGGGAATGAGATAATTTTCCGTTCCCAGTTCTCAAATCTCTTACCAATTTTGATCATGGCTCTAGAAATTGACGATAGCCTCCATAGTCTTCACAGATACAAGGAGGAACGTAGATTGGGGGCCAGTTCTGAACAGGCAGTCCACAAGGCAATTAGCAAGGTCGGACTAGCGATCATGCTCACCTCAGTGACTACCATTGTAGCCTTCATGGCCAACATGACTTCGAGTATCGCAGCACTCAGATCGTTTGGAATCGAGGCCGGAATCGGTGTATTCTGCGCCTTCTTCCTAACGGGGCTATGGGTGCCACTAGCTAGACTTGACATCGACCTATGGTTGGAAACTAGGGGGAGGTTGGATGAAGAACGCAAGGACATCATTCACATGATTCCCAGCTCTTGGCTATCTTTCGTTTCTACACAGGCAGCAAGATACGCCCCAGTGGTTTTGATAGTTTCACTACTTATCACAGCCCTCGCTACTCCCATCATGCTGTCTTTAGAGGGTGACTTCCAAGTTGAAGACTTCATAGAAGCAGATTCAGATTTGGCGGTAGGGGTCGGCCTGATCAATGAGCGGTTCAGCGATGAAGGCGAACCCGCTTACATCTTGATAGAAGGAAATATTTCCAATCCCCTCGTCTTGGACGCAATTGATGAACTCCGTAGAAACATGAACTCACACGGACCCGGTGACCCGGACCAGATTTCTCGAATGCCCAATGGGGACGTGGAGCTTATCGGAATAGATCTGATGCTTTGGTACACTAGAGGTGCAATGGCATGGAATCAGACCCCATTCGAACAAGCCGGTTGGGTCTTCGACTCTAACGACGGGGGAATCGGGTGCAAGACCCTCCAAGTTCCCAACAGAGAGATGGAATTTATTTCGATTCCTTCGATTGATGACAGCAGGTGCCTCTCTTTCCTTTACGGATTCATGTTGACAAGGGGGGTTCCGGCTAGTGGTGGTTATCCCTCCCTTTCCACCAGTATCGTCGGAGAGTTCATCCAAGTCGAAGGTGAGATCGATTTCGAAAGACCGTGGTTGACAAAGTCTGGAGAAGACCCTATATTTCCACGAACCTCCCTGCGCTTTGGGATCTCAAGTCCCGAGCAGTTTGCTCTAGTAGAACCAGCACTGAAACAGTTGGAGGAGGATCTATCCCCAATTCAGAATCTCTCTGTGACGCCAAATCGAGAGAGAGGAGATTTGCAGTCAGCATTCGCCGACCAGGAACATCCAGTAACATGGGCATTGCCAACCGGTGAGCCTGTGATCAGATTCGTTGCTGCTGACTCTATGCAGGACGATCTCCAAGACACACTTCTGCTAGGTTTGGTATTCTGCATCATGTCACTATGGTGGGGTTTCCGAGAGGACTCTTCGGCGTTAACTAGGCTGAAAGATGCATGGGGAGAACCTCTGCAACTGGTCCCAAGAATAGTGCTTAATGTGCTAGCAATGTCGATTATTTCTTACTTCCTAGCAGGGCCCGATTACACGATTCTTTTCGCACTACTAACCGTTGTTTTCTCAATCCTCTGGGGTACTAAGCCTCTGGTATTGGCAACGATTACCACTGCTCCAATATTCCTGATGATCGTCTGGCTGTACGCGATTGTCGGAATAGCGGGGTATGGTCTCAACATGGTCACAGTGTCCATCGCCGCCATATCGCTTGGTGTTGGAATAGACTACGTAATCCACGTTATTGAGAGATTCAGAGAAGAGAAGGAGAAGGGTGCGAATACTATGAAATCGATTGAGGCAGTGGGAAGTGCATCCGGTATCGCGCTCTTTGGCTCAGCGGTTTCCGATATCACCGGTTTTGCAATAATTAACCAGTCAGAAATGGGGTTCTTCTCCACGTTCGGGCTCTTCTGTGCCATCATGATCGGACTATCTCTTGTGGCAAGTCTGATCCTCACACCAGCCGCTCTTGGTCTCGCATTTCGAGATAGTAATACAACCGATAATGAAGCACCTATCGCCTGATGTGGGCTATATATCTCTCCACGCACCCAGTGTATCTGTCAAGGCAACTTCTAGATTCGGATGGAGGAACTCATAACCATCTTCGATTAGTCTCGTGGGCAGCGCCTTCTGACTCTCCAAGGTGAGTTTGACGCCCATTTCTCCGAACAGAATCCTGACTATGAAGCCAGGAAGCGGAGCAAAGGCAGGACGCCCGAGAACCTTGCCTAGCGTCTTTGCGAAGGTCTTCTGCCTAGAGGGGCTGGGTGCAGTAAGATTGTACACACCACGCGAACGTTTGCTCATCAGAAGATGGTGAATTGCATAAATCTCGTCATCCAGTGAGATCCACGACATCCACTGTTTGCCGCCTCCCATTGGCCCACCTGCACCCATCTTGAATGGCAGCAGCATCTTTCCAAGAGCCCCACCAGTTCCAGACAGAACAATTCCACTTCGAAGGAAAATGGTCCTAACTCCACAATCCTTCACTTGTGAGGCAGCAGACTCCCAATCCTCACAAATGCTAGGAAGGAATCCTTCTCCAGAATCACTCTCTTCATCCAGTTCCTCGTCTCCTCGATCCCCATACCAACCAATCGCGCTTGCGAGGATGAAAACCTCCGGTTTCTGCCTCAAGTTGCTTATTACTTCAGACAGAAGTGAGGTGCTGTCCACACGCGAGTCCCGAATCATCTTCTTGCGTTTCTTGCTCCATCTCTTGTCCCCAATGCCCTCTCCCCCGAGGTGGATGATGGCATCAAAACCCTCCAGTTTACTAACATCTAGAATTCCTGCAGAAGGATTCCATTGCAACTCCTTGGCACCTTCTTTGACCGGTCTTCTAACTAACCTCCAGACATCGTGGCCCCCGGTATCAAGGAAAGCTATCAGTTGAGTGCCAATCATTCCCGAAGAACCAGCAACAAGTATCCTCTTTCTTTGGATTTCTGAAAACTTTGCGTGCTGACCCATGTCCCTCTGCAATCGGAGCTCTCTAGCGGTGAACATTTGGGAAAGCCTCCTCCTGACTAGCCTACCTCCAAGAACTCTGTCAACCAGATTTCCAAATGGTCCGAATGGAACTTGGTAGGTCACTTCGTCAACAACCCTTGTAATGCCGTTTTCCTCGACAAGGTGGTGATCATGATTCCATGACCAAAACGGTCCCTTCACCATCGTATCAGAGAAAAAATGAGGCGGTTCGTAACCTGTGTGTTCTGCCACCCATGTCATTTTGATTGGCCCCATTGGAAATCTGAAAACCCTTTGAGAACCAACCTCCAGAGATTCATCTGCTCGGACCTCCTCTGCTACCTCCCACGGGGGCATCAGTCTGCGAAATGAACCCTCATGCTCAAACCAAGCGAAGGTTGACTCCGCATCCGCTTCTACAATCGTCTCGTGTTTGTATTGATACATATTAATTCCCTGTGGCAGACAAACACCGCTTGAAATCACCCTATTTCATTTATTGTTTCAGATTCGGGAATTTCTTTGTCCAAGATTCACCTCTTTTCCATTTTTCCAATGCATATTCTTCGTGAAAAACCCCCCTAGGGGTAATGTTGGGTTGAAAATCTGGTCAATCTTGGAAAGAAATGACATCACCGATTTCTCTCATATTCACCTGATTGTTCACTAGGCTAAATTTCTTTACAAAGCCACCATGAAATACAATGATATGGAGCAGTCTCTGCTAAGTCAGATTACAGAGGCGAAATCATGTCAAGAGAATTGCTGACAGAATTGGAGAGGAGCGATGAGTATTGCATCATGAGATTCGCAGATGGGAACTCGTTTAGGATTAGCTACTTGAAAATTCGATCTAACTGCCAATGTGCAAAATGCAAACCGCGGCAGGAAAACGAGCAAAGAAAGATAGAATTTGAGGAAGAGATAATGCGTTTGAGACTTGAGAAGCCAAAGGCGTCTCCTGTTGGCCGATACGGGGTACAACTAGAGTGGCCCTCTGGATGCTCAAGCGGCATACACTCATTTTCACATCTCAGAGAAGTTTGCGAATTACACGGGACTCCCGGAGAATAGCCCTCAATACGAAGCACTCAAATCCTCACTTCTACACCGAACCATGTCGAAGCAACGGGTCCTCCCCGGCGCTACGGTGGCGATTTACATGCAAGATAGAGAACCGGAAGGTACTGGAAACGAACTAGATGAAGAGGATGAGTGGCAACTCTACGCTTCAGCAGGCTACGCTTCATCTGAATTAGAAGCCGAGGAAAAGGACTCAGAAGAAGACAAACCAGGGGAGATCTGGTTTGACGGCGACGATTTTGATTCCGAGAGAAGCACTGTGAATTGGGACTCGCCTCCCTGCCCCGCCCCTTTGGGGATAGCTCATGTGATTAAGATTGGAGTTTGCAACCATTGCCTGATTCGGATATCCGGATTTCGTTCCAGGGGGTCTGGTCCTGATTCAGGTGCCGCAATCAGAGAGGAGGCATTATTGAGGGACAGAGAGCTGCAGTCAAAAATCACTCAGGACTATTGTCCTCTCTGCGAGAATCTTTTCGAAGACATAGAGAATATAGTGGACAGATTGTTCGACACACTGTCTGATACAGATTTCTCGACTATGCAATTTGGGATCCACTTGCCAAAGGACCTCCTCCAAGAGGAGGATCGAATCAGAAGCAAGTATGGGGCCCCAGGTTCATATCATCTCAAAGGTGCTATCGTAGAATCAATACACAAGAGAATCAGAGAACTCGATAAGAAAGTCGATTTCGTTAAGGAAAAGCCAGACGTAATGGTTCTAGTTGATGGCCTAACTCTCAGGGTTGACGTGGATGTAAGGCCAATCTTTCTGTATGGCAGGTATAGGAAACTATCACGTGGAATACCGCAAACACGTTGGCCCTGCAGGGCTTGTAGGGGCAGGGCTCTAGGCTGCGAATCTTGTGAGGGAACAGGTCTACAATACCTCGACTCGGTGCAAGATCTGATCGGTGAACCTATCAGAGAGGCTCTTGGTGCAGAAGATACATCATTCCACGGGATGGGGAGGGAAGACATCGACGTCAGATGCCTCGGGTCAGGAAGGCCGTTCGTCTTGGAAGTCAAGAGGCCATCTAGGAGGAAACTCCCAGTCGAAGACTTAGTTGAGATGGTAAAAATAAATGCCCCAGGGAAAGTTGAGGTTGACAACTTGAAGTGGTGTACAAGAACGAAGATAAACGAGGTCAAGCAATCTAGGTCAGAGAAGACATACATGATTCGATTCAGAGCAGAGGGCATTGATGACAATGAAATTGCAGAACAATCAATACTTTCCCTCGAAGGCCAAGTTATCGACCAAGAAACCCCAAAGAGAGTTTCACACAGGAGAGCCGCAAAGACGAGAAGGAGGAAAATCACCTCTATCGACAAAGTAAGTTTCGAAGGTGAAGAAGTCGAAATCACTCTGAGGTGTGAAGCAGGAACCTACGTCAAGGAATTGGTGCACTCCGACGAAGGCCGAACCACCCCTTCTGTCCAGAGCGTTCTAGGAAAAGATTGTGAAGTCGTCCGGCTCGATGTACTTGAGATTCACGCCGACTAGGTAGAAAACTGACATCCGAGTCCTTAAGAACGCCCCACAGGTCGCCCGAATTAGCGATAATGGAGCAGTGAGATTATGGTCACCAGGACAAAGGGGTCTAGACAGGGAACTAGAAGCATCCTAAGGAAGGACAAGAGGGAGCGTAGAAGACTGTTCATCGGCAGGTCAATGCACACTTACCAGGAAGGGGACAGGGTGGCAATCGTACTCGATGGAGCCCAGCAGAAGGGGATGCCACACAGACGTTTCCAAGGGAGAACCGGAGTAATCTCAGGCTCCCAGGGAAGAGCATTCGTGATCAGGGTCGCTGATGGCAACATGATGAAGACAGTAGTTGCCCGACCTGAGCATCTCAGACCAATAGAGTAGGTGGAAAAATGACTGAAAGAGAATTTGTGGACTTCGCTACCGTTAGAGATAAGCTTCTCGAGGCAATCGAGAGAAGGGGGGAGATTTCCTATGAACAGACAATGGCACTACAACACGCGGAATGGAAGGCCAGCGCCAGTGGGCACCCGTCGGGGAACCTCAAGACCGATCCTGCTGTCTACACCGGCCTATTCACTGCTCTAATGGAAAACGAGAAACTGAAGCAGTACCCTGAAGTTTCCTCCAAGATAGCCGAACTCGCTCCTCTCACAGTTTCTAATGTTAGGGTAATCATCGCTAGCAAGAGGATTGCCATGGACACCTCGGAAATCGAGGAAGTAATCACCGTGATCCGTCAACACGTCCTATAGTGCTTCAAACCCCTTTCAAGCAACTCATTCATGAGGGAGAACCATTCTGGGTAGGTTGGAGATTATGCAGCCCAAGGACGCCCAAGACCCCGACGGAGAAGAAAATGACCCCCTCCACGAAGAGGTCCGACTAAGAATTCTTGATATCCGGGAAAGAAGGCCAATCGGTCACGAGATTCAGTGCATTAGCGAGCCTTCGCTGTATTTGCTCAGAGCAAGAGTAAGGGGCACGATCGGTTTTTCTGTAAGTGAGACAATCGAAATCCCAGCGGAAAATATCGGCTCACTCTCTGAAGTGCGTCTTAAGGATCTTAGCGGGACCTCACAACAAGAGTTAGTTACCGCCCTTTCCCATTCAATTCGAGCTGATCCTGATAGACATATCTCATTCTACAACAGTGCCGGCCCGATGTCGCTAAAATTCCACTCATTCCAATTATTGGCGGGTATCGGCAACTCCAAGGCTATACAGATGGTCCAAAAGAGGGGTATTGCAGGATGGCAAACCTTCGAAGATATAGACGAGGATTGTGGTATAGAGTCAGTCCCACTTCTTGCAGAACGGTATGTGAAGGAGATGGAGGATGTTGCCCAGACTCCCCGCTTACTTGATTTGCTAGTCCGCACAGAGCAGTGATATGGAGTCGCTGCAAGGTCTTGATACCCGACTTCTTGTCGACCTTCTCCGGGATCGTATAAATCCCAGCAGATCACTTGGGCAACACTACTTGGTCGATGAGGAAGTAATCGAGAGAACCATGCGTCTCACAGAAGAATTCGACTCCCCCCTTTCGAGTAATTCTCACGTTCTAGAGGTTGGACCGGGCCCAGGATCACTAACCCTAGAATTACTAAGGAGCCATTCCAATGTCACAGCGATAGAGATTGATAAACAGTCAGTGGAACACTTGGAACGGATATTTGGAGAAAGAAAATGCACACTAATTCTCGAAGAAGCCGATGCAGTCTCAGAAAGGTGGCCCGAAGGGATTACGCACGTGATATCCAATCTCCCATATCAGATTTCAAGTCCGATAGTAGATAGAATCACGAAATATCATCATTCTGAACCAATACAACTTTCCATTCTCTTAGTCCAAGAGGAATTCGCCCACAGGATGGCAATGTTCTCCGCTCCCTATGACATTGGACCATTGGGTCTGAATCTGTGGCTCGACTTCGATGTATCTCTAGACAGAAGAGTTTCTCCAAGTTCCTTCAGCCCATCCCCTCGTGTACAATCTAGACTAGTAGTCCTCAAGCCAGCCATTAGGCCCGAGGCCGAAGGAACGAACAAGCAACTGTTCAGAATTATCACCAGGCACTGCTTCTCCAACAGAAGGAGAAAGATGAGGACCCTACTATCCAAACCCCCGTCCAGAATTTCTCGTGTTTCTGGGTGGCACAGGGAGAGATGGTCGAAATCTGTTACGAAACTGCTCTCTTCCAAGTCTCTAGATTTGGAAGATGGCTGGGCCGATCTGAGGCCTGAGAATCTAGAGCCGATTGATTGGATAACAATAGTCGCTGAGATCTCTTCAGAATAGCAATTTTGGACAATTTGACATCGACTTGATAGAGGCCCCCCCCTTCCGAGGGTCAGCCTAGGTGGAGAAGTTACCTGAGCCAATGGGAGGGATTTAGTGGCAAAGAAGGACACCTATCTCGCTCTATTGAGGAGGGGGATCGATGAGACGACTGCTCAGATTCTCTCAGACGGAGGAATCAAGATTGGGGATCTCAAGACGCTAGATGCTGAAACCCTAATCAACAACTACGGAATCAAGAAAGAGGTAGCCAAATCGGTCTTGGATGCAGTAAAGGCAGGCCCGAGGTCATCGGGCAGACAGAGGTTCCTAGCCGATGTCCTGTCGGACAACAAGAAGAAGGTCGACAAGATCGAGGAGACTCGATTCAAGCGTGAGCAGAAAGACATCCATGCAGAATTGCAAGAGAAGAAGGAGCAACTTCGTCTAGTAAGGGTAGAGGACTTCAGGAACAAGAAGCTAGTAATGAACCGACTGGGCAAAACGGTTGAGTTGATTGTCAAGTTAGAGAACAACCTAGATGACGAGTCTAAGGATGAGCAGAGATCAAAGATAAGGGACCAACTAGAGACCAGGGGCCTTGAGGCAGCTAGGGATCACGAAATGCTAGAACTTGCCGGCACCCCTCAAGATATTGTCGACTTCCGCAGGAAGATTGCCCCCGTGCTCTGTCTTCACGCCTGCCCACATTGCGGAGAGGAGATGGACCCGAGAGGGAGCAACATCATGGAAAGCCCCTCTGATTTCTCATTCGTCTGCTGGGACTGTGAGGAGGAGTTCCACGCTGCCATGGCTCAGTCGGTTGAGGGTAGATTGAGCAACGGTTCTAGGATAACAATAGATCCGAAGATTAAACCTCGACTTCCTGTAATCAAGCCTCCAAAGAAGGACAAGTCCAGTTCAATCACAGACCTACTGATGAGGGATTTGGAGTCTGCCGGAGCTTCAGCAGAGGAATTGGAAGCGGCATTGGAGGCCAGCACACTTTCGGGGGTTCTAATGAGCATAGACGAGTGGATAGATCAGACAATTGCGGCCAAGGGGTACATCCAGGCGCAGGAGGACAGGGAGGAATTCATCATCGCCACAGGTGCCGGGGCTACAAAGTTCAACAAGTGGATGAAGAAGGCCGGACTGAGGTTCAACAAGCAAACTGGAAGATGGACCCGGTGGGAGGACCGGTGAATTCGGAATGTCCGATTTCATGGTTTCCCTCACGGTGTCCGTAATCGGAATATCGATAATGTCATGGTGGCTTTACACCAGAATCTCTCAGAAACTCATTGAGGTCGGAGAGAGAAACAAATGGGACCAAGAAAAACCCTGAACTACTCGTTGATGGCTGCAGTCCACCTATCAGATTGAGGGATCCCCACAATTTCGATATGACATGCAAGAACCCCTCGTTGCTTCTTCAACAGGCCCCTCAAGTCGATTAGATCATCAAGACAGCAAGGGCAGTGTGGTTTGCTGGGCTTTATCCAAAGTTCTACGATTCCTGAATTATCTATTTCCACTCCCTTCAGAATCGATGGGTCAACAATCGACTTTCCATGTGGGTCATTCCGCTTCCTCAGGGTTCTCGCTACGGTTCTATGAACAACACCGGAGCCCCCACTCATGAATCGTCGTGAACGAAATCGGAAATAGGACTAACTGAAAGATAGTACGATTTCCATGTGTTCACCATCGTATCAGATTGGGAAGCCCATCTCCCGCAGTAAGACATTCCATGCCCTCGGGGGTCCTAGTCCATGTGTCTTCTACCCCTATTGCCCCATCTCTGTGAATCACCTTTGGCTCGATTGCCATAGTTCCCCCCAAATGTAGGGGACGATCGAACCCATTGGCCACCACTGGGGTCTCATCAAGCTCCAATCCCACCGAATGACCCAGAAAACTCGCCTGTTCGGGGCTAATTCCCATTAGATTTTCACCATGGCCCATTTCTTCAGCAACCTCTCTACCAGCTCTCCAAGCAGTCGAGCAGTCTTCTCCTCTACCCAAGAATCTCCTTACCAATGCACCAATTTCAGTCATGTCACTCAATCTCTTTCCCCATTCTCTGCCTAGTTTTCCAGAACAGAACATCCTGGTGCAATCAGAAACGTAACCTCTGTGAACGTGAACAATGTCAATGAGAACAGGATCGCCCTCTCTGACTCTGGAGAATCCCGCCCCAAGTGGCGAAATTGGACTCCCACCAACACCACCTACAGCGGAGTCGAAGTATGAGGGGACACCTCCTGATCTACCTGCAGCAATTACAACTCTGTCACAATCCATTGGCCACTTCCTCATTCTAATCCTCCCGCCGAATCCAGAAGCTCTACTGACCTCTTCAGCGACTCCTGCTATTTCCAATTCAGTTTTCCCAAGCCCCCCGGTCTCACGAATAGATTCGAACATGGAGTGGTTGATTTCACCGCTTTCTCGCATCATTGACACCTCCCATTCTGATTTCACCTCTCTCAATTTGTATAGTAGGTCGGTGCAATCTTGAGAGGCCCCCTCCAATCCTTCCATTTTCTCACTAATGAAACTCCATCGGCTTTGCGGAACCTTCTGTTCTGTCATTGCAGGTTTCCGGGTACATCCGTACTTTGCTAACATCGCCGACAGCTCACCCATACGGGGGTGCTTCTCTGTGTCGTGAGGACAATCGCCCCCCCCACCCTCGAAAGCAGCCCTTGGAACCGATCTGCGAACCAAGTGCCTAGATTGGATGTCAGCACCCTCGGCTCCAATTAGAAAAGCAGAGTTTTGGCGACCACCCGTAAGCCAATACAACTCTACAGGGTCCTCAATGTACGCAGATTCGATACCCCCTTCTGCCAATGCAATTGACATCCTTTCTTGCCTGCTCTCTAATTCAGAAACAGGGACCCTCCAGTCTTGCCCATCGGGCCCAACCAAAGTCGATGTATCCCATTCCACATATGGTCTTGAATTGCCATAACAGAAAGGGGTTTTGGGTCCAAAGCATTCAGAAAATCATCCACAACGGCCAAAACCCCTTTCCTAGTGGACAAGCCGTGGAAGGGGTTCTGACCCTCGAAGACGTTGACCTCATAGGGAGAACCGTTCTGTACAGAGTCGACGTAAACTCCCCTCTAGAACCTTCTACTGGAAGACTACTGGATGATGGAAGGCTGAGGGGGATCATCCCCACTCTAAAGTCCCTTGAGTCATCACGAGTGGTAATTATTGGACACCAATCTAGACCAGGTAAATCTGACTTCACCAGTATGTCCAAGCATTGCACGAGACTTTCTCAGATACTAGGACGACCAATCAAATTCGTTCCAGATGTCTGCGGAGACGAAGCTCTCGACGAGATTAGAAACATGTCCGACGGGGAAATCATTTTTCTGGACAACGTAAGAAAAAATGAAGAAGAGTACGGGGTAAAGTACAGTTCAAACAAGGACACAGAGGACACCGATATCGTCGACTCCCTTTCCTCGGTTTCAGACGTATTTGTGACAGATGCATTCGCCGCGGCCCATCGAAGATCGCCCTCTCTAACTGGATTTACCCACTCACTTCCTTGTATTGCTGGAACTCTAATGGAGAAAGAGATTAGAAGTCTAAGAACTGCATTGAGGAACCCTCCAAGGCCATATCTAGCAATACTTGGCGGGACAAAATGCGATGACTCAGTCAGGGTCGCTTTGAACCTCATTTCAAGGGAACAAGTAGACAAAATAGCATTTGTCGGCGTAACAGGCAACTTGATGCTCTGGATTGACGGCAATGACATTGGCGAGAGAAATAAGAATTTCATCCGCAATTCGCTCGGCGATGACTTCGAAATAGCATGGGAGATGGCTCAGAGAATAATTTCTGAACACCCAGAAAAAGCCATTCTCCCAGTAGACGTTGCAGTCGAGTCGAATGGAAAGAGAACTCCTCTGTCAATAGATGACCTACCTACTGATAATCCAATATACGACGTTGGTATAGAGACTCTAAAATCACTCAAACCCCTGGTGCAGAATGCCGGATGCATTCTATGGAACGGCCCAGCATCATACTTCGAACTCCCCGAATTTGCTTTCGGAACCATCGAGATTCTCAATATGTGCACAGAGACGAATGCGATGACCATTATTGGAGGGGGTCACACAAGTGCTTTGGTAAACAGCAGAGGTGCTTCGAATCTCATTTCCCACAACAGTACTGGGGGTGGCTCAACAATGAGTTTCCTATCCGGTGAGCCGATGCCCGTCATAGCTTCTCTGAAAGACTCATCTAGAAAGTATGGCGATGCAATAGAGAGCATGGGACTAGCATCGTGATGGAGCCACTGGGGAGATTCGAACTCTCGGCCTTCTGATTACGAATCAGACGCTCTACCGGGCTAAGCTACAGTGGCAGCGAAGCGACCACCTTCGATACGGACATAAGAGAATCGGTGAAATCGAGGGGGCAATTCTCAGTGACTCACTTTAGTTTTCCAATGTCTGCGACATGCCCTATCCTGTCTTCTACGTCCGCCAATATTTCTTCCAAAGAGGCACGATCCTTGGCCTCAGCCCTCATCACCAGAATCGGCTCTGTGTTGCTTGGACGGCAAAGGAACCAACCCTCATCATATCTGACACGGACCCCATCAACTTCTGAGAACTCCATGTCTGCATACGCATTCTTTACCGCAGCCATAACATCCTCCCTGTCTCCGACTAATGGGACCTTTCCCTCGTCTGTAGATGGATACTCTGGCATGAACTCGAACCGCTCTGAGAATTTCACACCTCCATGGTCTGGGGACTTATCCCTGCTGACAATCTCCAGAAGTCTAGCAGCATTGTAAATTGAGTCATCGAAGCCATCCCAGAAATCATTCATGAAGAAGTGTCCTGACATCTCTCCTGCCATCGGAGAACCTGGATTCTCTCCCAACTCCAGTTTCATGAAAGTATGGCCGGTTCTGACCATCTTGGGAACCCCGCCCAATCGAAGAATTGACTCCTCTAGAGCCATACTGCACTTTACATCGAAGAAGATGGTTCTCTCCTCCTCAGAAGCACCTTCTTTGATATTTTCCAGTACATCTTTGACGAATATCCACATCAACCTGTCCGGATGGATGAAATTACCATTTTCGTCAACCACGCCTAGGCGATCACCGTCACCATCCATGCCAATCCCGAATTCTGCACCGTGTTCGACAACTGCCTTTCCAAGGTCAACCATGTTCTCCTGCCTCGTTGGATCTGGTGGATGATTTGGGAACGAATTATCCCAGTCGCAGTAGAGGGGTATGACGTCTACTCCTATTTTCTCCAGAGTCCTAAGTGCCAAAGGGCCCGGAACAGCATTCCCACAGTCCAGTACTACTCTGACTTCTCTCGAAGGCTTCCCTACGCTTTCCTCAATTGCTCCTATGTAGGAATCCTCGTAGTCATCCATAGAGAGGTAATCGCCATCGCCCTTTCTGAATTCACCAGCCTCGAAGGTCCTTCTGATATCTTGCAAGTCTTCTCCGCCCAGTGGCATTTTTCCTTGGCAGATTTTGAAACCATTGTATTCGGGTGGATTGTGACTAGCAGTAATTGCTACAGCGACATCTACAGGAAGATCGACGGTCGACCTGTAGAGGACCCCCGTCGTAGAGATTCCCAGATCAATAACATCCGCACCAGCAGACATAAGCCCCTTGACGAAAGCCTCGTGATAACTTGGACTCGTCTCACGGATGTCTCGGACCAAGGATACGCTTTTTGCATCAAGATGGGTAGCAATCGCCTGGCCTAGTCGTTCAGAGAATTCAACATCTAATTCATCCCCCGCAATTCCTCTGATGTCATAGGCCTTGAAAACACTCATCCGGATACCCTCTTCCGATTGTGCCATATTGTGTTCTTTTGAAATTTTTCACTTTGCATATTTCTCTGCCCCATGAAAATGTAGAGAGATGTAATCCTCGTCACCAACTACCCAACTATCATGCGGCTCGGGTCCTATGTAGAATATGTCCCCTGCCCCCAATTCGTGAATTTCCCCGTTTTTGAAAGCACACGTTGCGACGCCAGAGACTACCATTCCCAAATGTTCTACTTCACAGAAGTCAGTTCCCGAAATAGGAGAGACATCATCCGACCACTTCCACCCAGGGTAGTAAGTTGCTCTGCCAATCGTCATACCCCCAAAGTGAACAAGTTCGAACTTGCCCTTCTCGAAGGTCCTAACCTCATCCGGAGTCTCGAATCTTTTCACAATTATATCATCCAATTTCACTATACCAAGGCCTCCTCTAGCTCCGGAGGAAAATCTGTCCTGTAGTCCCCAGAGCTCCTAAACGCCTCACACACAATCTCCACTAGCGCACCAAGAGGCAATTTTGAAACGCAATATGCAGCCCTTGCAGGTGGGATGATATCACCTAGCCATTCTCCATAAATATCGTTGATCTTTCCATAATAATCGATATCCGTCATTAGAATGGTGACCTTTACCAAATCAGCTTTTGAACTATTTGCAGTCGCAAGTAAATCATCAATCTTGGCCAAAGTGCCAATCGTTTGGGACTCAATTTCATCTCCAGCGTCTACGTCGATTTGGCCGGATAACCAGATATGATCTTTCACAGATATTCCCGGGCTGTACGGTCCGAATTTCTCTCCACCGGTATCAATCTTCAACTTTCTACTCATGTCTTTGCTAAGAGGTGGGGCGTATAGCGTTACTCGCGTAGTTGCTCAATGACTTCGAAATGGTCGCCTGCCACATCTCCCGAAACAATGCTATCCAGCTTCATCCATTCTGCTTCTGCGGCATCATCTCCAGCCTCGGGCACCGATTCTTCGTCAACCTGAACCAGGTAGAAGATTGATACTACGTGTTTTCGCGGATCCCTCTCTGGTCTACCTTTCACTGCATACACCCGGGGGCCCCAACCTTCTACCCCGGTCTCTTCCAGAAGTTCCCGCAATGCAGCAGTCTCAGGATTCTCACCATAGTCGACAAACCCCCCAGGGAATGCAAGCTTCCCTTTCCATGGAGGCAAACCTCTCCTGATTAGGAGAACCTCTCCAAGATCTCTTCTGAGACAAATAGCGTCCACCGCAAGCGAGGGGTTCCGAAAACTATCATTCACCGTATCTCCTCCTCCTCATCTGATAGGTCTCAATCGCATCATACAGATCCGACTTCGTGAAAGAAGGCCAATGTACGTCAGTGAAGTATAGCTCAGAGTATGCGATCTGCCAAAGTAGGAAGTTCGAGACTCGCTCCTCTCCACTAGTTCTGATTACCAAATCCGGATCCGGGATCTCCGCATCGTACAGGCGATTGGAAATCTCGGTAGTGTCAATCTGTTCCAGGGATAGCGTTCCAGAAGCGTGATCAGAGGCAATCCCCTTCACAGCGTCGACTATCTCCTCTCTCCCCCCGTATGCAAGGCATACAGTGAAAGTGAAATTGGAGTAGCCACTGGTCTTCTCTTGAGCATTCTCGATTGCCCGATTAACCCTATTCGGGAGCTCTTCTGTCCTGCCAACAACCCTGACCCGGACTCCTCTGGAGTGGATTCTCTCATCTTCCGATATTTCACCTAGACCGGCAACGTATAGATCGAATAAAGCCTCCAACTCATCCGAGTCCCTACTTGATAGGTTCTCGGTCGAAAGCGCGTAAACTGTGAGATAGGGTATCCCCAGGTCCATTACCCAGTCCATTACTTCCCTCAACTTCTCCTTGCCATGCCTATGGCCAATCTCCGTACCCAGACTCAGACTCCAGGCAAACCTTCGGTTGCCATCCATGATGATGGAGATATGCTGGGGTAACTCACTTCTGGCAACTCTGTCGCGTTTCCTTCTAGCACGAACTCTATCTAATCTTGAAACGAAACTCCAAGCTAACCATGAGTTAGACAACGCTCTTGCTGGAATTGAGAAAAATCTGTACTTTAGAAGTCGCTTTGCAACACTGTCGATTCCTCGACCAAGCCTCTTCCCCCTCCTTCTCATATTTGTCCCGGGAGGTACAAACGTTAAGACAACTAACCAGAAACGGCCTATTCGAAAATGATGTCAGCCGAATCTCCCATTCTATCCAGAAGCCCACTCTCGGGATTCACTACAATCACTTCCCCCGAGTGTTCCCAAACTGGCAAGTCATGCTTGCTGTTTCCCGCATAAGCGAACCCCCCTTCTCCAAATCTAGATACTAGGGCCTCGGCCTTCTTTTCTCCTCTTAGATTGAATAATGAGTCAGAGGCCATTACATCCGAGAATAGCCCTACGTGACCGGCTACTTGCTCTGCAATTAGCCTATCAGATGCAGTGGCTAGAATCAAAGTCCTGCCCTTTGCCCTCTCTCCAGTCAGCCAATCAAGGAACCCCTCGTGATATTCCAATTCGGAGGGATCGAAAATAAGCTTCTCCGCTAGGTCCCTCTTCCATTGAGCCCTCCTCCCCGTGAACTCCTTCACCAGCATCCCCATTATTGTCCACGGACGCCTGAGTATCACCCTTCGAATGCTTACCCAGCTCATGTCAGTGAGGATAAGTGTCCCATCCATGTCGACTGCAATTGGGATTTCGGAACTACTCTGACCCACAGCATTCGCTTGGGCCACTACAATTCAAAGCCTTCGCAGACCGATTCAATGAAGCCTTGGACCCTTTCCAAGTCCCGATGAAGATGCCGGCGGGGGTTGAATCTTGGAGGCCTGCGGCGCTGCCTCAAATTGAACACACCGAAATCGCCCCACGTGGATTCGAGATCCTAGAATTCTCCGGAAGGGGCCCGTTGTCTGCATTTTCATGCTCGACGATCCAGCCTTCCGAGTTGAGCAAAAAATCTGACTGGACTGAACTTGTTTCGGAACTGGATGCTTGGGGCGAGGTCCCCGAACCCAATTCGATAGATCAAGTCTCAATTTCTGATAATGGTCGTGGCCCGGTTGCGCACCTCGGTTCAGAGGCGGAATGGATAGCCGAGTTTCTTCCATGGGGGTCAGATGGTTTACTCAGGAAGAGAGTCAACTCCTACCCAGAATCTTGTGATTTACCATGCGGGGGGTATTCTTGGAAGGGTTCTGATGTCATCTTGATTAGGAAGGAAATAACCCACATCGCGAACTCCAGAGAATTACTATCCGATGCTTTGGAAAATGGAAACAAGGGTAAATCAGACGAGATTCTCAGGAAATGCGGCAGGTCACTAGGGACCCTGCATAACCACGTCGGAGGCATCCGAGTCACCCCTCCCGATCCCAAGAGATGGAACGCTAGGGTGGCAGGAATAGAGGAGGCTCTCCACGCCCGTTCCATTTGGAGGGCCCCATATTCAAGAGATTCAGATTGCATGCTCTCGATTGGAGACGTCAGACTCGATGACTTCAGGGGCGACTCCATAAGAATCGGAAGACCGAGGTTATCCGATGCACTTCATCCACCCGACTGCGGTTTCCCAGCTATCAGGGACCTTGCTTCATTGACCCATGATCTGTCCAGACTGCACTATAGCTCAGGGTCGCAATTGGACATTGTTGGACTCAGACTCTCACTGATTGGGGGCTGGAGGGAAACTGCCCCCAGTAAGTGGGCTTCTGAGAATGTGTTTTACTCCCACCGAGGGGGTCTAGCCATCTGGGAGTACGAACAGTGCCTGCTCGATGTAGTCGAGGCCACGTCCCACCAATCTGGGCCTCCTCAGCCTGCAGTGGGACTAATCGAGTTCGTTCCTAGTTTTCAGAAGAAGATGTTCAACAACAGAACAATAGGGGCTTTGTCGATAATGGCTGGATTATTCGGGATATCCACACTTTACGCCTCTTTCCCCCCATCACTACAGGAAACTTTCATGCCATCATTGTGCTTCATTGCCAGCATAGTTCTGATGAGGGCTTATCGCAGGATGTCTCCCCCGCCCGAGGCTCCATTCAATCGACTAGTTTGATTTCGCCCTCTATGAACTCGTAGTACCTAGGCACTCCCGTCGGGATCTCGAATGAGACTATGTCCTCCGGGGATATCTCCTCGATATGCATCACAATTGACCTTAGAGAATTTCCATGAGCCGAAACTAGGACATCCATCCCCGCTTCAAGATCGGGGAGTATCTCCTCTTCGAAGTAGGGGATTGTCCTTTCTGCAGTCATCTCCAGACTCTCTCCATCCGGGGGGGCAACATCGAAAGATCTTCTCCAGATATGGACTTGTTCCGATCCATGTTTCTCAGCCGTTTCTGCCTTGTTTAGTCCTTGGAGCTCACCGTAATTCCTCTCGTTTAACCTCCAGTCGGTTTTAGTCACAGTTTCGTTCGAGGAATCATTAGCCAGAATGACAATCTCAGCAGTTCTCTGTGCGCGAATCAGATCACTTGTATGGACTACGTCAATTCCTTGGTTCCTGAGTTCCTGGCCGGCTTCTTCGGCTTCCAGGACCCCTTTCTCAGATAGATCAACATCGGTCCATCCGGTGAATCGATTCTCAGCATTCCAAACAGATTGTCCATGGCGGATCAAAATCAGTTTTACCAAGACAAACACCTAGAGCTTGGCCCTACGTCTAGGCTCATGGAAACTCAGTTCACACTCCAATCCCCTAGCTCTGCCCATTAGCAGAATATCCTCGGTAAACTCCCTCTGGATGTTGGAACTAGACTCGCAGTAGAAATTGCATGAAACAGTAATCTTCGGAGGGAGGCTGTTTGTGATTTTCACCCAGGAATCCCCCGCCTTGGTCGCTCTAGGGTCGGCAAGAACCTGCTCACAGAGAGAATCGCAGAACTTCTTCAGATTCCCCTCATCACTATTCTCCTCGAACTCAAATGAAGGCCTGATCCTCCTGAACCTCCTCATGGTGAAATTCTCCACAGGCTCGCTTGTGATGTAGGAATTGGGAACAGTCACAATCGTATCGTTGCCGGTTCTGATCATAGTGGTCCTAAGTCCAATGCTGATTACTTCGCCTTCAACGTCATCTACGATAATCCAATCTCCGACATTGAACGGCTGATCGATAATTATCGAAATCGCTCCGAAGACATTTGCCACAGAATCCTTCGCTGCAAGAGCCAGTGCTAGACCAGTGATCCCCAGTCCCGCAATCATACCATTGAGATTCAATCCCACTAGTCCTGCCAATACGAAGATTCCAACTATCACCACTGCTAGCCTTCCGATGGCCTCTGCAACACTAGCTAGGGACCTCCTCGATGCCATGTTGTCCCCCTCAACAACGATGAACGCATCCAAGTAGTCGACTAGTCTGTATGCCGCGATTAGCATGAGTACCACAAATCCAGCTCTGCATAACTGCCCAATATCCTGCATCAAGACAGCCTCCCAGATATACTCCTCATCTGCCGCACTTACGTTCTCCAGAACCCAGTCCACAGACTGCCACATCGCCAGCAAACCAATCATCCATCCAAGGGACTTAGGTGCGAACAGCGTCTTTCCGTCAATCCTCTCAGTCTTCGAGAGGAGGTCCATCAGCCTAGGGAATAGGAGTCTCCTGGAGATTAGTCCGGCACCCATCGAAACCCCAATTAGCATTACAAGGAAGCCAATTCCAAATGTGGAAAAACCGTAAAACAATTCTTCTCCCGTTAATATCTCAGCAATTTCTGATCCCATTGTCATGACTTTTCCGACGAGGTCCCCCTCAAAAAACCATCCCGGTCCTATGGGCCGTTCTCCGTACGATTCAATACGTAGGGTTTCTCCGCAAAACATAGCATGACTAGTCAAACCTCTTCTAACCCGGGAAGAAAGAGACTTTCCAATCGCGGAGTACCAGTCACCGCGATGCTCCTACCATTCATTCTGAGCATGCTCTCTCCGATTGCACTAGCCCCAATAACAACCGCCCAGGAGCCAGATTCAGGAACATCTCCAGAAGACATCTGGTCAACCGAGTATGCAAACCAGATTTTCCCGTGGGGGCCCCATGGTGACGCCGACCAACTACAGTTCCGAACATATCACGATTATTTCTCTATGAAACAAAGGATGCAGACACTAGCCGCGTACTATCCCGATTTCCTTCAATTCCATGAAGGGCTTCTCGGCGGATTTAATGCAAGAGGGGACGTAATGTCGTCCGACGAGTACGAGGGGTGGTACTACAACCACGCTAGTCCGTGGATGAAGATTACTGGAAATGTTCAGAGCGGTGAATACAATGATTTCAATGGGGACGATGGAAACTATGCCGATCGCCCAGACGTTATGCTGGTGGGCAACCACCATGCCAGGGAGTGGATGTCATACGAGGTCCCGATGTTTTTCTTGGAAACCGTAGCGTTCTACTATGGCAAGGCCGGAGTAGACAATGATGGAGACGGCTTGATCGACGAAGACGGTTGGGATGGCATAGACAACGATGGCGACTGCTTGATGCTGAACTCTTCATTCCAAGACAGCAATGGGGACGGTAACCCCTGCGGTCCCGGTGACCTGGGCGTCGATGAGGATTTCAGCGAGCAGTTCATCACCGACATGGTCAATACCCGAGAGATATATCTCATTCCCATGCTTAACGTAGATGGCAATAGGTACGATAGGGAGGAATTCTGTGGAGAAACCGCATGGGAGAACTGCTATCAGAGTGGATGGAGGAAGAACCTACGCGACAACACCCACACCGGGGTGACCCCAATTCCTGATATCGACGAAGCTGTCGATGAAGGATGCGATGGTGTTGACCTCAATCGCAACTATCAGTTCGAGTGGGGCGCACCCTTGGGTGCAACTGGCCCCCTTTTCCCGGGGTTCTGCTATGCTGACGGGCCCAATAACGACGTTTACAACGGACCTGCGAACACTGAGGACAACGATGGCGACGGTCAGATTAACGAGGACCACGTTGACGGCAAGGACGACGATGCAGACGGTCAGACGGATGAGGATTGGTGGGGTGGCAATACCGAACCAGAGACCAAGTTCATCCAAGATCTCACTGAGATGAACGACGATGACGGTGACTTGGCCTCGGACTTCAAGTCCACACTCACATGGCACTCATTCTCAGAACTGGTCCTCTGGCCATGGGGGCACTGCACGAACTGCTACTCCCCAGACGACGAGTATCTGGTATATCACGGCCAGATGATGGGGCAGATGACTGATTACGCTCCAATGCAGTCTTCAGATCTCTACCCCACGACTGGAGATTTCTGCGACTGGCACTATGGTGTTCACAATTCGTACTGCTACACAATTGAGATTGGAAACGCGTTCCACGAGAACCCGGAGGACATTGCCCACATTTCTGTGAGGAACCTCGGGGTCCCGTTCTACATGATTGAGATGGCCGATGATCCTCGGTACAGAGCCATTGTGGGTATTGAGAACACCACTTCCACACAGTGGTTGGAACCCCCAACAAATGTCTCCGTTCCATCTGACGGCGACATACCTGTCGGACTCTGCTTAGACCCGATGTTCCCCTTTAGCCCGAATGTGGAAATGACGCATCTCATGTGGCGTTTCGTGGAGCCAACCAGGCAACAGAACGACTTCGGCCCGACTGATTGGGTAGAGGTTCCATGGGCGAGATCCGGATTCAACGAGACATCCGATCAGTGCACTCTACTGGACGGCTCAAACGGAACCCGACTGGTCAGCCTCGTCCCACTTCCAGACACCTCTGTAGGGAAGATCCAGTACAAGGCAATGCTTGGAACCACAAACGGCGCTTTCCCATTCACCTACCCGACTTTGGAAGATGGTGGAAACTATTACGAATTGTCAATACCCTACAGAGCAGGGTTTGGGGACGCAATCCTCAGCATCCTGATGTTCCTCGTCATAGCCACCTTCGTATGGGGGGGCCTTGGGTTCACCCTTAGGGAGATGTTCTCGGAGGACGAGAGGATTTTCGGAATGCCTCCCGAAGAAATTCCAACTCCCGCCGTGATCAACCCCGGAAAGGGTGAGTGAGGCGATATCTTGGATTCGCAGGCTGAGCAGTCAAGCGACCAGTTCAGTGGTAGGCTAGGCCTCATCTTCGCGACCATCGGTGCAGCCATCGGGACTGGAAACATCTGGAGGTTCCCTCGGATGGTGGGTGCCAACGGTGGTGGCTCATTCCTCGTCCCATGGTTGATTTTCCTATTCCTCTGGTCGGTCCCTCTGATAATTGCCGAGTTCGCATTGGGCAAGAGAAGCAGGGTTGGGACCGTTGGAACATTCAGGATTTTCGCCGGACGAAGGTTCGCATGGATGGGCCTATGGACCGCATGGATAAACTGTGCAATAGGATTCTACTACGCCGTGGTCACGGGATGGTGCCTGAACTACTTCCAGATTGCTATCAGAGGTGGCCTCTCCCAAGAGGTTGACACGATCGAGGTCTGGAACTCATTCCTCCAGTCCCCGTGGCAGGTCATCTTCTTCCAGATGATTACCGTTTTGATCACCCTAGCCGCTATATGGGGGGGTGCCAAGGCGATTGAGAAGGCAAACGTCACTCTGATGGTGTCGCTATTCGTCCTGCTTTTCGCAGCTCTATTCCTATCATTCGTAATGGACGTCAAGGACGGAAGCCTTGACGGATTCATCTACATGTTCAGCATTCAGCCGGAGTATCTGGTCCAGCCGGAGACTTGGATAAACGGCCTTTCCCAGTCCGCTTGGTCCTGCTCTGCAGGGATGGGGATGGCGATAACATACTCGGTGTACATGAGGAAGGACGAGGATACCACTCTGAACGCAGCCACGATGTGCCTCGCGAACAACAGCATCAGCATTATCGCCGGACTCACTGTGATGATGGCAGTGTTCTCGGTTTCACCTGATCCCCTGGGAGCAGTAAGTGGGGGTAGTTCGGCAATCACCTTCCTAGTTCTGCCTGAGGTATTCGCCCAGGCACCGGGCGGCCCCGTCGTACAGCTCGCCATGGTCGCCATCTTCTTCCTAGCACTCTCTTTCGCTGCACTGACATCCATGATATCCACCGTCGAGCTCTGCGTCCGGAACTTCGTCGATCACGGTTTCGACCGCTCAAAGTCGGTCGCCCTGACCGGCGTTGCGATCTTCCTCTTCGGCATCCCCAGCGCTGTCCTGTGGATCAAGATCGATCCTTCCACTGGAGTAGCCTTCCCGCAGTTCCTCGAGGTCCAGGACCACATCTGGGGCTATGGGTTGATGTTCAGCGGCCTTTTCATGGCATACACCATCTGGAAGTACGGATGGTCGCGGTACAAGGCATGGCAGAGTGACAATGGGGTCGAGGGCTTCAGCCTCAGGGACTACCTGGACCATGGAGTCTCCGCCTTCCGTGACGACTACATCAACACCGGAGACAACGACTGGTGGATCGGTCGCTGGTGGGACTACATCATGTATCTCGGATTCCCACTGATGTTCTCCGTCCTGATGCTCTCGTACTTCGCGGATCTGCTAGCCAATGTAGACGACCCCTGGAATCCAGCGAACCCCCATGGGATTTCGATAATCCTGCTTTTCTGGGGGGTCACAGCATCACTGTTCGTCGGTTTCAACAAGGTACTGATCTCGAGACCATTGTTCAGGAACGTCCCAGAGGGTGCGGAAGCACCGATCGACATGCTCCCCGGCGGATCAGACCCTCATATCTTCCAGGTGGGCGACGAGCTTCCAGACCACGTCATCGAGGAACTAGGTCTGGCATGAGGCTGGAAGATGAAGGGAGCCAGCGAGGGGACACGCTGGGAGATGCACTGGGACGAAGTTGCGGTTTTCGACATCAACTCCGCTAGTCTCGGCGTGGATGAGCTCGAACTCATGACAGCCGCGGGAGAGGCCCTGGCACACGAGGTCGCGAAGGCCTCTGGTGGAGAGGAGGTGCTATTCCTCTGCGGACCCGGCAACAATGGGGGTGACGGCTTCTTAGCGGCACGCGCATGCTCCCTTGCCGGCATCCGGACCTCGGTATTGTCAAGCCACGAGTCATCGAAGTCAGAGACTTCGTCGCACGCCAGAGGAATGGCATCCCAGGGATTGCGAATCCACGTCTGGCCGGATACCCCCCAAGGCGATTGGACACTGGTAGTCGACTGCCTCCTCGGGTCAGGAGGAGCAGCCTCGGGATCAGAGCTAAGATCCCCGATTAGGGAGATTTCGTCTTGGGCTAGGTCAACCGAATTACCGATTCTCTCCTGCGACATACCAACTGGTATGGGGGGCCCAGATGCCCTGAAGCCCGTTCGCACAGTCACGTTCCACTCCCCCAAGATGGGCATGTCGGAGTCCGAGTGCGGGGAGATCATGGTCTCAGAACTCCCTTGGCCGAGCGAGGTCAGAAACTGCGGAGTCGGAGACGCATCTAGGTACCCGTCAATTGAATTGGATGCGAGGAAGGGAGACAGGGGCCGACTGCTCGTAGTTGGGGGTGGACCGTATCATGGTGCGCCTCTGCTCTCTGGCATGGCAGCAGCCAGGAGCGGGTGCGACTTGGTTCACGTCGCTATGCCAGCCACCGCATCCAGCAGGTCGCAGTGGCCTGCCAGCCTGATTCCCGAGAAACTCCCCGACAGGGAACTCTTGACTTCCGATTCCATAGGGGCATTGTCAGACTTCATCGATTCGGGAAGGCAACCAGATGCGATGGTGATAGGCCCGGGCATTGGGAGGGAAGAGGAAAGCATGGAGGCCGTCAGGGAGATTATTTCCCTCTCGGTCAGCAAGTCGCTCCCTCTCGTGGTCGATGCAGATGCGATTTCAGCGCTCCCAGTAGGAAAATGGCCGGATGGCCTAATCGGCGTAGCAACCCCGCATCCAGGAGAGGCCGAGAGATGGCTGTCTGAAACGTCACCGCAGCAAGCACTAGCGGATTGCACCAAAGAGGAATCGGCCATAGTGGTCACGGGACACGAGGATGAGATCTTCGGCCCCCAGGGAAGGCATTGCCACGCTACCGGAGGACACCCTAGGATGGCAGTCAGTGGCACGGGAGACCTCCTTGCAGGGACCATCGGCGGGTTCCTTGCCCAAGGGATGGCCCCTTGGCCCGCAGCCAGACTGGCTTGCGCGGTCCTCAGGGAGGCAGGTTCCAGAGCCGCACAAGAAAAGGGCCCAGGTCTACTAGCCGATGACGTGCCCGTTCATATCGCCCACACCCTCTCCGAGTGGATAGGGGTGTGATGATATGCTAGTCAGTGATGATTACCCCTGGGGCAAGCTTCTACGCGAATATGTGATGTACTGCACAGTAGGTTGCTTCAACGTAACAGTCTTCTTCGCAATGTACTATTTCCTATACAAGGAGCAACTATCCGTTCAGTACCCTGCTGCATCCGCATGGGCAATTTCCTACTTCGCGAGCTCAATCTTGGCTCACTACCTCCATCGCTGGCTAACCTTCGAGTCCCTCACCAGTTACAAGAAGAGCCTGGTTGTGATGATGACAATCTACGTCGCACTACTGATCATTTCCACCGTCTCGACTGCCTACTTCGCAGACACTCTCGAATTCAACCACTACTACTCGTGGGCAGCAAACACCGCGGCCTTCGGCTTCATATCATTCGTTCTTCTGAGGGTCTTCGCCTTTCCCCTGTCCGATGGGCGCATCACCCGCAAAGAAAGAGTCGAAGAGTTCCGAAATCGGCGTAGGGCTTGAAGTGGTCCCGTTCTTGGCGGTGCCGTGACGAAGGGCGTTCGAGGCACCCGCGACTTCTACCCAGAAGACATGCGTGTGCGAAACTGGCTGTTCGAGAGGTTCCACAGCGCTGCCCTTTCCCACGGATTCGAGGAGTACGATGCCCCCGTATTGGAGACGGAGGAGCTCTACACTCGGAAGTCAGGCGAGGAGATTACCCAGCAGTTGTACAACTTCGAGGACAAAGGGGGTCGCAAGGTAGCACTCCGGCCCGAGATGACCCCGACCCTTGCTAGAATGGTCATGGCCAGATCAGGCGCACTTGCTCTGCCAATCAAGTGGTACTCCATCCCCCAGTGCTGGCGCTACGAGAGGACTCAGAGGGGACGGGGCCGTGAGCACTACCAGTGGAACGTCGACATCTGGGGCGCAGAGGGAGTGGAGGCGGATGCGGAGCTAATCTCCGTCCTGGTGCAATTCTTCCGCAGTGTTGGTCTATCATCCGATGACTTGGTCATCAGGGTCAGCAGCAGGAAGGTTCTGGAGGAGGTCCTCGGATCCCTGGGAATCTCTGGAGAGGGATTCTCACAGACTTGCATTGTGATAGACAAGATGGACAAGCTCCCAGAAGACGTCATAGAAGCCCAATTGGCCGAGTTGGGCCTTGACTCGGAGGCAATTTCCACTATCCAATCAGTGCTCAGCATAACCGATCTGAGCGATATGGGGACCGCTCTGGGACAGTCCAGCGAGGCAGTTTCAGAGCTGATGGCGATATTCTCTCTGGCCGAGTCATATGGTATCAGCGACTGGATAGAGCTCGATGCATCAGTAGTACGAGGCCTGGCATACTACACTGGGCCAGTTTTCGAGGCACACGACCGAGCAGGAGAGCTGAGAGCAGTATGTGGCGGAGGGAGGTATGACAGGCTGATCAGCACCCTGGGCGGAAAGGACCTGCCAGCAACCGGGTTCGGGTTCGGGGACATGGTGGTGATGGAGCTATTGCAGGCCAAGGGACTAGTCCCGGAGATGCCAAACGGCGTCCAGGACATCGTCTTCGGGATGGGCCCAGAGCTCAGGGAAGCAGCGATGAGAGTCGCGTCATCAATCAGGACTGGTGGAAGGAGCGCGGATTTGATCTTGGAGGACAAGCGAATGAAGTGGGTCTTCAGGCATGCCGATAGGGCCGGGGCGGAGAGGCTCGTAATGGTGATGCCAGAAGAGTGGGCCAAGGGCATGGTCAAGGTGAAGCATCTGGCTACAGGCGAGGAGTCCGAGGTTCCTTTCGAGTCGCTATGACTGCCATAGCCATTGCCGAAAGGCCTGTCAGGAGCCCGAATCCTGGTAATCCCTTGTCTTCTGGCTCCTCTTCAATGACTATCTCAGGGGTCTCCCCTATTGGGAACTGGATTTGAGTCCTCAATCCTTCTTGGTTGTTGGAGTAGTAGACCCTGAAGAAGCCCCCGCACTTCAGCATCTGCAACGGTCCGCTGCAGGGGGTGCCGGAGGCATCCCATCCAGACTTCGAAATCTGGAACCTAACACTCGGTTCCCCATTGCTAGAGTTCCACCATGTCGAGTTCTCGATAACATCCAATTCCCATTTCAACTGAATGTCCTGGTCGGTTGCAATGTCTTGGAACGATCTGCTGTCAACAATCGCAGACCCCTTCATCAGGGTGATCGTGAGGTCCTCGTCCTCCTCGGATTCTGCTTCAGCGTGATCAATTCTCAGACCGAACTCCAACGTGATTTTCATTCCTGCCTTGAGATAGACGTTTTCATCGAAATCGTACTTCATTCGGCAGGTGATGTCCACCTCTAGCCTCTGGGCATCGCCCCCATCTACCTCTTCCCCATATCCCTGTTCCGCTGATCCCCCACCATCCTCATCGAAGCTCCCCCAGCAGTTGGACAGTTCTTCGTTGCCCCAGAAGTGCAGGAAGTTGTTGATCGGGGAAGGTTGTTCGGGATCCACCGACTGAGCAAAAGCGATGGGAGCCATGCTAGACATGCAAAGCAGAGCCAGGATGATTGGGGCCAATACGCTCCTCGCCATCGGATTACGCAGGGTTGTCGTTTAGTTTGAGGTTATCCTAGATTACTCGCTAGAAAACGGATTTCTAGCGGTTATTCCTGCTCAGTCCTCTGATTCGCAGCCACTGCTGCAATTGCCAGTGCCCCGAGGCCCGCCATCAATCCGAATCCAGGAAGGCCACCTGGCAGGCTTCCTCCGTCTTCGTCCCCGCCTTCTCCTTCTGGATCTACTGCCTCGGTCATGTTGATGAGGGGGAAGTTCGCCTCTGCGGTCATCCCATCCTCGTTGTTTGAGTAGTAGAATCTGAACTCACCTGTGCAGTCAGAAGTTGGAATCAGACAATCTAATCCATTCCACCCCGGTGCTGAGTAATCAATGTCCAAGACAGGCTCCTCCTGGCTCTTGTTCCACACTGTCATATTGTTATCAACGGGAATCTCCCATCTGATTTGTTCGTCATTGAAACTATTGTCTGTTGCAGGGAATACCTGGGATGCCACAGCAAGGTTGCCCCTGCGAAGTGTTAGCGTCAAGCAACTCTTCTCTTGCTCTGGGTCGCATTCGTCAGAGAAAATAGCAATTCCAATCTCGATAATTATGGTCCCGTTGGGGTTCAGGTACATGTTCTCATTGAAGTTGTCCTGGCTCCTGCATGAGAGTGAGATTTCCACTTGCCCACTGCCATAGGTCCTTGCACCGTAGCCCTCCTCTGCAGAACCGGTCGAGTCGTTGCTGTCGAAGTGAGTCCAGCACGATGACAGGTCCGAAGTTCCCCAGAAGTGCATATGTGGGTTTTCCACCGAAGGTTGCCTCGGATCATCAGCCGCCTGTGCGGATGCTGGCGCTACCACTACTGAGGATAGCATGAAAAACGCCATACTGAGTGCAATGAGTCTGTTTGTCATCAGATTTCTCTCCAATCGGTCATGTTTGAGGCTTCTCCATACCCGTTCACTAGTCAAACCTCTGGAAACCACCTTCGGAGGAGCGCTCCCTGGTCTTCCTGGCTATGTTCAGAGCCTCACCAAGCATGTTGGCACTGACCATCTCTCTGCCCAGCCTCTCGTGAGCCACTCCAGTGATGATCGACATGACTTTGATCGTGTCCCCGAATGCCGGGTCCTGCCTGGCTCCAAAGATCACGTTTGCATTGGGCGAGAGCCGGGCAGTCATCAGGTCGCAAACCTGATTGGCTTGCTCGAGAGTCATGTACGGCCCGCCAGTTACGTGAATCAGTGCCCCAGTCGCTCCGTCTATCTCGATGTCCAGGAGAGGATGGTTCAGGGATTCGTGCACGACCTCCTCGGGCCCTTGGTCGCTCTCACCGTAGAGCATCATGGTAACGCCACCCCCCTTCATTATCGAGCGCACGTCAGCGAAGTCGAGGTTGATCAGGCTAGGCAGGGTGATTGTCTCCACCACTCCCTTCACAATCTCGGCGATCAGTTGGTCCATGATGCTGAAGGCCTCATCCAGCGGGAGGTTGGGGACGAAGTGCAGTAGTCTGTTGTTGTCTAGGACGAGAACGGCATCTGCAGCTTTCCGGACTAGATCTAGTCCCTCGAGTGCGAGTTCCATACGCTTCTTCCTCTCGACTGTGAAAGGGGTAGTTACGACAGCTACGACCAGTGCACCCGATCTCTTCGCCTCCTCAGCGATAATCGGGGCTATCCCTGTGCCAGTTCCACCACCTAGTCCTGCGGTGACGAAGACGAGGTCTGCACCGTCAACGATTTTGGTGATAACGTCTCTACCAGCCTCAGCGCACCTTCTCCCCATGACTGGATCTCCACCAGCACCGAGCCCTTTCGTGATGTGACGGCCAACCAGAAGCTTCTGCATGGCTCTGGTGTTGTCGAGATGCTGCTTGTCCGTGTTGATTGCTACGGTGATGGCTCCCTCCACACCTATGTGGGTGATCCTGTTCATCGTGTTGTTTCCAGAACCACCGCAGCCACAAACCAGTATTCGCGGATCAGGTGGCCCGAAGCTCTCCAACTCTTTGTCAGTGAGTGCTGTGGGTATCCTTGTCGGTGCGTTGGAAACCCCTCCTGGGGATACTGAACTACTGGGTACCTCTACCATAATAACGCCTTGTGCATCCCAGGCATTTCTGCCTATTACGCTCCCTCAGTCTTCTCTTTGCCTTCTTAACCGTTGAGGAATAGAGACAGGTCCAGAAGGCGATTATCAGACCCACATGAATTAGCGGCCTTAACGAATAGGTCAGCCCCCCATTACCGGAAAGCGAGATAAGGCGAGAGGCCCTCCATTGCTCTGCCGCGCTTAGCTCAGTTGGCTAGAGCACCTGACTGTAGACTGGAAACAAATGGTTGTAGGCAGCCATCAGGGGGTCCCCGGTTCAAGTCCGGGAGCGCGGACCACTAACCCTTCAGTTCTTCGAGCGGGATCCGAATCGATGGTATTCTGAATGGGAACATGTGGCGACTAGTCTTTGGTGGGAAAACGCCACCCGATAACCCCATCTCCAGAACTTCATGCTTGGTTATGGATTCTCTTCCGCAGTCAGGCCAGACACCAACATTTACAGATTCATCCAAAAGATAATCGACCATTAAAACAGGTACTCTTTCGAGGCCCAGTAGCCTTGCAGCAGTCCATTTATGATGACCATCCAAGATGACAAGGGAATCGCGATCCACAATGATCGGCTTGTAGAATCCCATAGCAAGCAGCTTGGAAGACCTCTTCTCCAGATTGTCAGGAATGACCTCCTCGTGACCTCTCAGAGAGCCAATCTCAATGAGAATTACTCCGTCCATATGACCACTCATCGTTCCTCAATCATGCAAGCAGGCTCATAAATGAGTTCTAGGTCGGCGGGCCGCTAGAGGTCTAATGATGGGTTTGCACAAGCACGTAGGTGAAGTCTGGAAGCAGCCCAAAGATGGCCTCCCATCTAGGTACCGAATCGATAGGATGGCTGCCTGGAGGAAAGATCCAGTTTTCTCTCGGATCAAAAAACCCACTCGTATAGATGCAGCTAGAAGGGTTGGCTACAAGGCAAAGCAAGGAGTCGTTGTAGTTCGTACCAGAGTTCGACGTGGCGGTCTGAGGAAGGGCAAGGTGCACATGAAGAGAAAGCCTTCCAAGGCTGGAATCAAGAAGATCACCATGGGCAAGTCGATTCAGAGAATAGCCGAAGAGAGATCTTCGAGAAGATACCCGAACCTAGAGGTCCTCAACTCATATTGGGTCGGAGAGGACGGCAAGAACAAGTTCTACGAAGTTATCATGATCGATCCAGAGCATCCCGCGATCAAGTCTGACAAGGACCTAGGATGGGTTTCCAGCGGTTCAAGCCATCGAGGACGAGCCTTCAGGGGTAAGACCGGGGCAGGCAAGAGAGGAAGGGGACTATTGAACAAGGGCAAGGGAGCAGAGAAACTCCGACCCAGCCTAAAGGCGAACAAGAACCGTGGAAAGTAGTCTTACTATTCCGTCAGATTGATGCAGAGTGATGAATGGCATCCCACTATGGCGGACCGTCACGCATCGGAAATCAGGGGATTACCGGTAATTATTCCCGATGGACGACTGCTGGGTACGGTCCATGATACGGTTATTGACGTAAACAACTGGTCATGCACACATATTTTTGTTTCAGACCCACCCGATGCATTGGTTGAGGGGCGAACGCACGTCGCCGTGCCATGGAACTGGGTCAGGTCAGTCGGAGACGTAGTCCTATTGCGGTGGTTCCCCCAGACTCCCATTCCTCGAAATCTCTAGATTCAACCATCGAACGTGATTGCGATACCGTTCAAAAGGAAAGGGCGAACGGCCGAACGATGCGTCTCGTCTGCGTTTTCATGGTCTCGCTCCTCCTGGCAACCACGGCTTCCGTTGGCGCCACAACCACCAAGGGGGTAATTTCTTGCTCAAACTCGAGCCTAGACGCACTCCCTGGAAACTGGAGTATGCCCGACCAGGCGTGTCTGAGGGTCGATTTGGGAGTCCTTCTCCCCGGAGACTCTCTGTTTTTCGAAATCTCATCCGATTCTGATATAGACATCCTGCTCTTCCCTTCGAACACAGTTTCAGTTTATCAGAACGAACAATCTTACCGGATTGACTCAGTTTGGATTAGCGAGTCCGTGTTCGAGTCGTTCTCTGGAGAAGGCGAGTGGCATTGGACGGTTCCATCCGATCGAGACTCAACAAGGTGGTACCTCGTGATAGACAACCTGGCACATCCCCAAGACTCAGGAGAGGGCTCGCAAGGAGGACAATCTTCCGAAGTTACTCTCGATGGTGGGATGATTTCTCCTCAGCAATTTACCCTCTCCGATTCAATTCACAGGGTTGGTCCTGGTGACTATTCAATTGTCTACGGTCCTCTCACCGTGGACGAGGGCACGATCGTGGAAATTAATGCTAGAACCATGGGTGGGGAACCGGACATTTTCGTTATGACCGAGACGGCTTTCTCTTACTACTCACCAACCTCAAACTGGTCTTCTTCTCTAAGGATAATTACAGCTGACATGCTACTCGTGTCCAACGAACGTACCATCTCATGGGAGGCTAGTGACACCGAGGGCGAAGATCTGTACATTGTGGTGGATAATCGCCCGGGACCCGGAGGGGGTGGTGCAGGAACCTCCAATGCCGCTGTGACTGTGACCGTCACTCTTAGGCCAGTGCTGGAACCTTCCATCTCCAGTCAGACCAATCTCGACTCCGTTGATGTTGGTGCTCTGGTGACCCTCTCTGCATCTGGAACACCAAACAAATCTGACCAGATTCCTGACTCGGGATTTTTTTGGGACATCGATGGGGATGGAGTCAATGACTGGAGCGGGATTACAATGGATCACCATTGGGAAGAACCGGGTAACTACACTGTCCGCCTATCGGTAACATCGGTCGATTCTAGGAGTGCCAGTGTCTCTAGAACAATAATGGTGAATGACATGTCTGCTCCCATGGTTTCCCTTGGTGTCTCAGGAGAGGTAACGAAAGGCTTCGGAGAACAACTTTCCATCAGTGGTACGTTCACGGACAATTGGGGTGTGGAGAGTCTGGATTGGATGATTGATGGGGAAACAATACTCTCCAACTACTCCCTTACGGACCCTACTTCGACCCTACTCCTGCAGGTTTCAAACGACTACTCACCGGGTCAACATGTGATTTCTCTGGTTGTTAGGGATAGGTCTGGAATGACCACTCAGCAAGATGCTCTAGTGAATTTCATCGATGTCACAGCTCCTGAGATCTCACAGTATGAAGCTCAGATCGAAGTAAACTACGGAGCTCCAACAATCCTGCAGATTTTCGCGCAGGATAATCAGTCGGAGGGACTCGATTACACTTGGACAATAGGGCAGGGTACTGACAATGAGATTCAGTTCAGTGGACCCTTGGTAGTCTACGAATTCGACTCAGAGGGGCCGACAAATGTGGTATGCAGAATTGAGAACGATGCTGGCCTCGCCTCCTATGCGGATATCCTGGTCGTCGTAAAAGAAAGCGAAACCAGCAGTGGGCTCGATCGACAGGTCATCGCAGCCATCGCAGTAATCCTCGTGATCATAATTTCAGTGGCGGCTTTCTTCCTGTATAATTCTGCAGTGAGTCGCAGAATGTCAGAATTCTCCGAAGTCGAAGAGGAAGATGACCCGCCCAAACAACCCCACTCCCCTCAAATGCAGGCTCAGATGTGGAGCAGGGGTGACACACCCTCCTCATTCAAACCACCTCAAGAGGTAACGACAAGCCCATTACCCGGAGATGAAATGTTTGATCTGCTCGACTCACCTCAATCAGCCCGAGAGGAAACCAGAGTACCAATGGATTTGGGAGATTCTCTACTCGGTGACCTCCAATCTACTCCTGAGGAAATCAATTCCGAACCCCCTGCAGGGACAACGGTTAGGTCGGATTGCAGTAAATGCTCCAGAGCATTCGAGATAACACTTCCAGAAGGTCTTGATGCAGCGTACACCAATTGCCCTCATTGTGGCTCAGAAGAGATGGTCGGAATCAACTAACCCCACTGAAACCGTGATATTCAGAGGTTCAAGCAGGGCAATACCCTATAGTGCACCTCTAAGAGGTGCGGTCTAGAATGGACCGAGAACCGCATCCGAGGAAAGAACCCCCGGGATCGACAAAGCTCACTCTAATTCTAGCAGTAATCTTCGCCTCTCCGCTACTTCTTCCCTTCTCAAGTGTCAATGGGGAACCTAGATTCGAATCTAGCGACTTCGGGGTACTCGAGGAACTCAACGAGATGCTCGATGAGAGGGATTCTTTCCTCGGCTCAAACTCGGTCTCACCTTTGGCGGATGCAAGAATTGACACGGTTCGCGACTCAGTCATTTCTTCGGGCCCAGATCGACCTATCTCTGCGGTCGGTCCAACTATCGACGGGCTCTCACTGGTCAGCACATCGCCACCGGCTCCCGAACACCCGGCTCCTTACGACCTATTGCTTACTGGGGGAAATAACCCTGGAATGGTCGACAACATCTGGCAGACCCTATTCAACATAACAGACTACGTTATTTGGACTCAGCACATAGACGTCAATGGCCAAATCACCGAGCAGTACCAGGTAGTCTCATTCAGCTCCTCCCTATTCTCTCTCCTAAACACAAACACCGAGGCCCTACTGCATTCAGTAGACGTTGATGGTGATGGCGACGACGACATCCAAGTCGGATTGACGGTAGACGTAGAGTTCATTGGCGGTTGGGGCATAGAGGATGGCACTCTTTGGATTGAGCCCGGAATAGAATTCACAGTCAGGGACATAGGAAACAGTGCCTCGGATCCCGATTGGGATAACATGGAGGCACTCCACGTATCCCTGATCAAGGCTTTCTCCTACTCGGCTTCCGGCTCACTACTGAATCTCGGAGAAGGAGAGAGCTACGTTTGGGTAATCGACTCGAGGTTCACCACCCCGCCAAATGACTTCAAGTTCGAAGTTGGAATAGAGAGGCTATTCTTCGATCTAGCCGGAACTGGCCAGGATTTCGCCGCGACCCTCCTTGCCGCCATTACAGACCCATTCGGGCTCGCAAACCCTCCAGAAGAGTCCGGAATCACATTTGCATCCATAGCTGCCCCCTACTCATTGAGATTCGAAAACGGTGGTCAGGACGAGTGCTCTGAGAGTTACAACACCTCAGAGCTTTACACAAGAAGCTCTATGGAGATTTCATGTGGTGTTTCAGCAGGATTTGGCTACATCCACTATTCGCCACCGGATGACAATTCCAAAAGAAAGATGTGGGAGCTCGCATACATCGAAGCCAGATTCCACCCGCACGGGGAGTCAAAGCGACTCCCAAGTTCTGCTGAACTTATCGTCCGAACAGACAGCGTTCTCCCCACCGCAGGAGGTTTGGAGGGAGAGAAGAGTCTCACTACTCTAGAGTACTGGGCAGATCGAAGATCGGACCTACACATCCACTTCCACGAGGATCGCTCAGAATTGCCCGAATCGGAGTCAGACGGCTCATTCGGAAATACCACCGATTCACTTGGTTGGTTCAGGGGAATGCCTGCTGGGACTCTTTCCGAGGGACAGATAGAGAGGGCATTCCGAATGCTAGGGTCGGTGGATCAACCAGAACTACCGGGAGATATCCCAGAGAGACTGGGGTTAATCATCGGAATCAAGAACTTCACTCGCGATAGCAGTCAGAACGTGGACGACCCCACACTACCAGTGAATCCAGCAGACCCACCAGATAGCCTGATCGTAGTTAGGTCAGTCCAGCCAATCCAAGAGTTGGACTACACGTCTTGGTTCTCTCGTGGCGGGGAGAGTCAGGACCACAGACGAATACACATCTTCGCAGACTCAATTCCATCTGCAGTTGCAGTGTACGGGTCATTCGGACTCGGAGGTTCAGCGGAATCGAACAACTCTCTAGACTCAGGAAATAATCTAGACTTCATCTCCAAGATAGTAGACTCAGTCATCCTCAACATCGTTGACGTATTCCTTGATGTGGGGAGTATCTTGAATGAAGTCCCATCTACGCTAGTGGAGCTGATCAGTGGAAGCGTTGACGCGGGAGGAATCTCAGGAAGGGAGATGCACCTTCTCATGACTGATAATTGGCTAGCATCAAGAAATCCATTCCCACTAGACGAACTTTCGATGCAAACCGGATCCTCGGACCATCTAACATCACCGGGAAACCATGTCATCCTGTCGCGAGACCGTGGTCTTGGCATGATTCAAACAGATCACGGTCCGAAGGACCCCCTTGTCCCAATCGCAGCCAGCATTAACTTCTCTGGACTCCAAGCCTTCTCCCTAGTGGATTCCAACTCCTCCGACACCCAGGAACTGACCCTCAAGACAGTTTCCAATGACGATATCAGATTGGCCTACGTCAGTCATCGGACGTCTTCCTTGGAGGATTCAGATTACCAATCTGCATGGCTATCCGACGTTCCCAACAACATTACAATCTCGGTATCGCCTAGTGGCGTTGACTACTCTGCATCTTCGGAAATAGGCTCGATTATCTATTCTGGATTCGACGGCTCCCACCGACAGGCCGTACGGATATCCGGCTTCCCCAGCTCTTTCTCAACAACATCGGGCTCGGTCCTCTCTTGGTCTTCAGACTCCCCTATCGACCTGATTGAGGCTCAGATCAGTGACTCAACAGAGCCACTGTCCATGGTCGGCGACCACTTCCTCTTCCATCACGATCCTATGAGCAACACCTCGTCTTTGTCAGCTACTGTATCCGGGGTCAGCGAGGTGGGGTGGATCCCCCCCCTCGAGGAAGGCGCTCCCGGAAATGCGGGCATTGGCACAGCATTCGCCACCATAGAGGGAAGGAACGCAATGAGCATCAACATCGGAAACGCCCCCTCAAGTGAGAATCTCCCGCTGAACGTGCTAGCTGAGATCGACCCCCTGCCCTCCAGCCTGTCGGTTCAGATTCCTACTGGTTCCGATGCGGGACCATCCCTCGACATACCCGAACTAAACTCTTCACAGGGAATGACTGGGGTCGCATTCTTCATCGGGGGGTTCTCAGATCTGGGGAGGTCGGTAAACGGGGTCCTATCTGGAATAACCACGGACATCTCCACTGGATCTAGTAACGGTGATGGGAATTTCTCATTCTCCCTGGGTCTCGAAGCCGACTCAAATTTTGACTTAGTAGTAGAGTCAAGTATGGGTGCTGACTCGATCGAGGAACCCGAGTGGGTCCATGGAATTGTTCTGAATTCCGCACCCGCCGGTATTTCAGACGGCTTCCATCTGAAGACTTGGATACCGAATCTCCCTGCATTGGTTGACCTCTCTGTTTCGAGAACAATGGTTTCGAGCGGCGAGGTCTGGGCCGTAACAATCGGCTTGGAAGGCTGGGAGCCCTTCAATCCCGAGCTAGTCATCGCCTCCAAGGGCGTCAACGGACAGGACATCTTCCTCACAATTGACGGCCTTGATGTGGGCAAACCAACCTCCCTATTGGTTGACTCGGTTTTCCGAACCGAGACGGTTGGAGGGATTACCGAGACCTCCACCTCGACGCTTTATTCAATGTCCAACCGACTCGAATGGTTCCATGCCCTGCTATTGGATAGGCAGTCTGGTAGCAGAACTGAGATGATGGTACAAGACATCCCGGAGTCCGTCGAGATACAAGCAAGCCTAGGTAATGCTATCTCGATGGATGTCACAGTCCCTGAGCAGTATCGGAAGGGGGACTTGGGCGTTGGCTCGATCATGATTCAGCAGATGCAGTGGATGGAGGGATCATGGTGGCCAGCTACGATGTTCCTGGCCCAAGTGCCAGGATCAATGAACCTCACAACAGAACCGGACCTGAACTTCGACATCACGCAGAATCTAGCATTCCAAGGCATGCCAATCCTCGACTTTTCCGCATCCAGCGAAGGAATGTCCCTTTACATCGAAGCTCGGGGGCGGGCGATCAACAGCAAGGGGGACGTTGTCCTCATGGCGGAGGGGCTATCAGACAGACTCTCCATAAAGCCCACCAAATCATTCGGATTGAACATTAGATCGAGCGGCGATGGAGTAGACAGATTGTACTTCAGGGCCACAGACATCCCAACCATCCCTCCAGTCGTTCTCGAACAGATGGAAGCCCTCGGAGAGGATCTGAAGAGTGCTAACATCCAGATCCATGAGTTCGGAAGGGTGACTGTGATGGTCCCAGGGTACCAGTTGATCGAGGTTTCAGATGTTCAGGGTGGCAGGATCATCATCTCAGCGAGAGCCACAGCAGAGGTCAACGGAATCGATGTAGACCTCAGGGGGGTCATGCTCGACGCCCAGGTGACAGGAGGCATCCCTTCTGGGACGACACTGGGGGTCAATGGGTTCGCATCTGATCTCTCGCTACTGAACATGATTCCCGGATTCACCGGCTCAACTAGCCACTGGATGGCCCCAGAACCAGTATCATCAGGAATCCTCACTTTCATCGCTACATTGGGGGGAATGCCATGAAATCACCACGTGGAATTCTTGGCAAGGCCTCGGAAGCGGACTCAGAAGTAGCTCACGTCATTCTGGAGAAAATCGAGGACGTCACCGATGTTGTCACACCCAAGCGAGTCGTCTTCGCTTCGATAATGACCCTATTGATTGTACTAGCATCTATTTTCTCTATCATTTGGATTATTCCCTATGAGAACGTGGATGTCGAAGTCGTATACATGCAGGCGGGTTCCGGCCATGTTGTCCTCGTAGAGCTGGACAACAAGGGAAGCCGGGCAATCGAGGATGTCAGCTTGACAATCAGGTTCCTGGACTCAGAACAGGCAGAGATAGACCGACATGACTTCTACCTCTCAAAACTCCCAGCTCATAGCTCGATATCCAATACTCCGTCCGACGACCTGGAACTAATCGTGCTAGGGCAGTCTGTGTGGGACGACTACTTCATCGAGATAACACTGGAGTACATCGACAACGACGCACAGAGGGATCTCTACACTTGGACTCACGCAGTAGGGGACTGGACAAGGGAGTCTTTCGTCGATCAGACGCCTTTCGAGCTATTCTAATCCAATTATGCACCAGAAGCCACGAGTGACCCATAGTATCAAAACGAGAGAAAAAAGGGGTTGAACGATGGAGAAACACGTATCGGCCCTCGTCCTCATCGTCCTCCTCTCATCGACACTGAGTCTTCCAAACCAGGAGCCCCCGTCATTCGAAGAAACGCGCGACGAGCTGTCCATGGATGTCACTAGGATTGAGATTTCCCCTGACCCACATAGCGTCAGAGACCTCGGGGCCCCAACCATCGCCGAAGGAGAAGAGGGCCAGAGAGGACCATGGGCCGACTCCTCGATAGGAACTTACACCACCTCTGGCTTGCTTCTTGACTCTGAAATTCCGTCTTCCATGATGGGGGCTAGATCAGATTTGATGATGGTGCTGATTTCTCCGGAAACCGGTCTCTGGGATGCTAGGGTTGGCATCCTTGAAGCGGCAAATGTATCTGTAAGGACTGCCATCCCCCCCTCTGGCTTCCTAATCCAGGGGACCAGCGAAGAACTTGGCTCAGTCTCCAGCCTACCATTTGTCGTAGCTAGCCACCCAGTGCCACTTGCACTAATCGTAGAAGATAAGCTCTGGAGCCAGCAGTCAATTACCGAGGTTGAGGTGATTGGGTGGAAGGATGCAGAATTAGTGAGGCTCGACTCACCCGGAGTCGGGCTCGCTGGTTCCGTCGCCCGACTAACTCAGAGCCACTTGGGAGGGGAGTGGTCGCCTTCCGTTGGAATACACTTCGGAACTATCCACCCCACATCAATCCCAACACTGGCAATGAATCCCGAGGTCGCATTCGTCTCCACTACTCCAGAACTATCCATCTGGAACGATTTCGCTCGTTCACACATGGAAGCAAACTCCGTGGAAGGGTTCTATTTCACGGGCCTGAATGGGAGTGGCCAGAGGGTTGCTGTTGCAGATACGGGTATAGATCACGATCACGGAGACTTCGGTTCAAGGGTCGTTCAGAGAATTGACGTGGCGAACGACGGATCAACAGCCGACACAAATGATGGGCATGGCACCCATGTAGCGTGTACAGTCCTGGGGTCCGGAAGCCACTCGACATCCTACGAGGGAATCGCACCTCAAGCAGAGCTCTACATGCAGGCAATGGAGGATGATGACTCCGGAGCCCTCTCGGGTCCTGGGGTTTACTCACTTCTGAATTCGGCTTACAGCTCCGGAGGCGCTAGGATCCATACAAACAGCTGGGGAAGCTGGAACTCAGGAGGGGACTACTCCACCCAATCCGAGGACGCAGATGACAGAACCTCAACTTGGGATCAGTACTGGTCCTACGATGGAATGACCGTTCTATTCGCCGCTGGAAACGAGAGGGACGACGGAGTCTCCCCCCCCGGGACAGCGAAGAATGTGATTACCGTCGGGGCCCATGTAAACAGATACACCAGCAATGCCGCCGATGAGATGTACTACTGGAGTAGCCGGGGCCCTACCGATGACGGGAGGATAAAGCCCGACATCGTCGCTGCGGGAGATTACGTCAGGTCATGCAAGGCACAGGAAGCCACCGAGGCACCCGACAACCTCAATGACCAGTGGTATGTTGAGTACAGCGGTACTTCGATGGCCACTCCAGCAGCAGCGGGTGCATCAGCCATTGTCAGAGAGTACCTCATGGAGATTGCCGAGAGGCCTGAGCCCCAAGGTGCGCTGGTGAAAGCGATGCTGATCTTAGGTGCCGAGGACATGGGGACTCGTGACATCCCAAACAATGACGAGGGTTGGGGGAGGATCAACTTGGTCAACACACTCCTGCCAGATAGTGACGTTGGAATCTTCGTCGACGATCGTTCAAGGTTGTCAAGCGGACAAGAGGCATCATACAACTTTGATGTGACACGTTCAGGAGAGCCGCTCAAGGTAGTCTTGACTTGGTCCGACTACCCCGGATCGACTTTCTCGGGAACTCAGCTCAGGAACGACCTGAACCTCGAGGTTACCTCTCCAGATGGGACCGTAACCTACCTCGGTAACGATTTTGCCAATGGTAGGTCCGCAACAGGCGGCGGGAAGGATGCCAAGAACAACGTCGAGGTAGTGCTGATCGACTCGGCATCAACTGGTATCTGGAATGTCAAGGTCAAGGATTTCTCCCATGGAGGGGGCCGGACCTACCAACCATTTGCCATCGCTGTGAGAGGTGTCAACGTCAATGACCTGACTCCTGATCCTTCCATCCCCCCCGGTTCTTTCGAGATATCCACCCCCATCCCCCAAGTCGGAGAGCAGACTAGTTTCTCCGTGTCCGTGATAAACCAGGGCTCCGGATCTTTCGCCGAGGTTTTCGTCTCTGCTCACATCAACGGAGATCCATTGGAGACCAAGTCATTGGGGATGTCGCCCGGAGAACAGGTCAGGCTAGAATGGGACTGGACTCCCGAGTCCTCGGACAAGGGCGAAACTGAGATCAGGATTGAAGTGGATCCCGGGGGCCAATTGGATGAACTCTATGAGGACAACAACTTGCTTGTAATGACAATAGATGTGAGTGCCCCGGGCATTCAAGCTTCAACCGAATCGCCTTGGAAGACCCTCCAGGATGCTTCCGATACCACAACAAAGTGGGAGATAGTGATGACTAATCTTGCACTTTTCGACACCAACGCAAGCATCGAGGTGTCAAATCCCGTCAGAAAGATTGACGGGGTCCAATTCGACTGGTTCAAGAGCTTCGACCAGATTTACGTGGAATTGGGGCCCGCCGAGTCGACTACGGTTAATCTGACTCTGGTTCACCCAGCTCCCCCTGACCCAGGGACATATTCGATGGTCATTACTGCAACGGACGAGGACTTCGATGTCGAATCGCAGTTGGAGATTTTCTTCGATGTACCCGTGCTCGCCCAACCAGAAGTAACCCTCCCCTCCACGGAAATCCAAGTCGACTCCCACGAGGTAACAAACACCTCCGTAGTGATCCACAACCTGGGCAACGGGGCTCAGACGTACGACATAGAAATGACATCACCTGCTGGATGGGATGTCGGATTTCTGGAGCTGGGTCCCTTCCAAGGATCCCGGCAAGGCTCCACTGGAACTCTGTCCAAGGGAGGCTCAATAACCGCTGGAATAATGATCACGCCCCCAGGCGTCCAGCTAGTCGCAGGCTCAACCTTCTATTCCGAGATACTGGTCAAATCAAGAGTCAGCTCAGAGTTCTGGTCATACCAGATACCAATGGTCATCCAACCGAGTGACTCTATCGAATTCAACCCCTCTTCGGGTGGATCTGAGGGGGGCGTCCCCGCAGACTCACTCCATGAGATATCTATCCAGATTTCCAATCAGGGGAATAGAGAGGTCGTCATGACTCCAATAGAGAGATCACTACCTGGTGGATGGACAATTCAAGGAGGCCTCAACGAAGTGACAATTCCTATGGGATCATCCATTCAGTGGTCTTTCTCCATACAAGGAAACGGTCTCGCCGCCAGTGGCCCCATAGAGATCAGATTCCTGGTGGAGGATGGGACGTTCTTCGATTGGAATTCCAGTCTGGAGGCGATCTCTGGGGCAATTCCCGAGGTCTCGTTCCAGGAGGTGGTATTCGTAGAGGGGACCAACATCAATTCCTCTGCAAACCCCCTTGGCTTGGGAGCCCACCCTGTAGACAGACCATTTGACATGGGTTGGAAACTGGAGAATGTAGGGACCTCCATCTGGGAACCAGAAGTATCACTCGAACTTCCCACTGGGGATTGGCTCTCAAGCTGCTCAGTCAGTCCTGTTAGAATCGACCCCGGGCAATCTGCCATGGTTTGGTGCTCGATCACCATCCCATTAAGTCAGGAAGCTGGATCTGAACCCGAGATCTCACTAGTATTGGCAGCAGATGGTGTAGAAGTGAGGGAGACAGTTACCCTCTTCGTTGACACCGTTAGGGAGGTTGAATGGACGTTGGTCAACTTCAGCGAGGCCAGGGAAGACTACCCTACAAACCTCTATCTGGAATTACACAACACTGGTAACGTCGCCATCTCCAATAGAATTGTCACAGATGGTCCAGATGACTGGAATATCCGGATAATCGACGGAATCCTGGTTACTCTTCAACCCGGAGAGGGCAGATCAGTTCAGGTCGAGTTCACACCGGACTCCGGTTCAGATGGTTCTCTTACGATTATGCTAGCAAATGCGGAGGACATCTCAGGGCAGTCAAAAACCCTTGAGATAGAAGTCCTCTCCGACTCCTCTGGAGGAGGCTCCAGAACCACCCTTTACGTGTTTGGTGCACTAATTCTCCTGGGCTTAGTCTCAGTCTCGGCTGCTCTGGCATACACTAGATCAGGAGGCGATCTATCTTCCATAATCCCCAGCAGGACCTCTTCTCTCAGAAAGAAGAAGCAGGAGGATGCCCAATACTCGGGGGCAATGGAGCAAGAACCAATCGAGTACTCGGATGCAGAGGAAGTCCCCGCAATGGGTGATCATCAGGAACTGCAGCGATTCCCCGATTATCCGGGATGGCTTTGGGACCCTGCTAGTGAGGAGTGGGTTGCAGACCCCGAATACGATCACGGTGACCAATAGCCGTGAATAATGAGAACTCACACAATCGTGATTATTGGCGCTCTCAGAGCCCGAAGCCCTTAGAGGGGCGAATGTCTCGGTCAATCGATGAGAAGGCCAGATTCTGCGGGCATTATCGCCGTTCTCCTACTGGCCTCCTTCGTTTCCATGCCAGTGGTCGCGGCTGCCGACCTCGCATTGAGCGCCAGCCCGACTAACTCCACTGCAACCACCGACGACGCTGCAGAGTACGATATCACGGTCATGAACACGGGAGACGAGGATCTGACCGTTTCTCTCAGTTCCTCGCAAGAGTCAGACTGCAATGGATTCACTTCTAACTTGGATTCCACTGTGGTCTCAGTGGGTCAGGGCGAGTCGGAGACCATCACCCTAACAGTGAGCATCAACGATCAGGCATCAGGTGACTGCGTCACCACTGTCAATGCAAACGGGGTCGCCTCCAACCCCTCAGAAAACGCCCAAGCAGACGTCGAAGTCACGACAACGGCCGAAGGAGGGGGGCAATACTCTGTCAAATTGACCTACATCAACCCAAGCAATGGGGCAGTGAACTACGATGGGGAGGACGATGAGGCAGAGTGGACGGCAGATGTCGAGAACACAGGGGAGAACGACGCGACAGTCCAACTTGCGATGTCCTCCAAATCGGACTGCGACTCGGATGGCCTCGAAGCCTCGGTTGAACCCCAGCAGATGTCGCTAAACTCTGGTGACAAGGATACTGCAACTGTCACAGTGAATCTCCCTGATGGCAGTTCTACAGAATCAGGAGATCACTGCTTCGTGCTCGAGGCCACCGTATCCAATGACCCCAATCCAGCAGACCAAGCTAACGACAGTCTAAACCTGAATCTGAATATCCCAGAGGTCAAGACATGCGACTCCTCCCTTCAGAATCCATCCCATAATCTCGATCCCGGAGAATCAGCGACCAACTCGTTCACCCTCACCAATACTGGAAACACAGCCTGGACCGTAAGCGCATTCGCCACTTCAGAGGGTCTTGACGTAAGTGATTGGGTCGACTTCGAGACTCCCACAAGTAGGCTTCTCTCAGAGCCTGGCGGTTCCCAGGACACGACCTCATTCGAATTCGAGATTACCCCGGACGACTCCGTTGAGCCTGGCTCGGTGGATGTTTACATCCAAGGAAGGGCCGGCAGCAGCGTAGGCTGCGAATCTCTCCTCAGGGTCAATCTGGGTCAAATCCACGACTCGTCGCTATCTCTTTCAAACCCCTCAGTCAGCAATGTCGACCCCGGCTCTACTGCCTCGACTTCGATGATGGTAACGAACACTGGGAATGGACAGGACAACTTCGCCCTGGGGGTAAAGGACCTCTCCCCAGGGTGGCAGGTGGAGCTCTCCGAGACCTATGTCACAATCGATGGCAGACACTGCAACTCTTCCACGAACTGTGACCGGAAGAGTGTCCAAGTGCAGATCACCGTCCCCGCGAATGCCAAGTCTGGAATCGAGTTCCCAATCACGATGTACGTCAACTCACAGGGAATCACCTTGGACGAGGTGTCTGCAACGGTTACCGTGGCCGCAGTTCATGCAGGTAGCATCGACCTTCCTTCTGATTCTCAAACTGGGAGATTCGGACAATGGGTCTCTTTCCCATTAGGGCTAACCAACGATGGCAACACACAGGACAACTTCGCCCTGTCTTCCTGCGATCCGAATATATCAGAGTCCTGCGAAGACACAAAGTGGGATTCTAGGTTCAAGGACGACCAGGGCAACGAGATTTCCCAACTGACAATCCAATCCGAGGAAACCACACAGATTTCCCTAGAAGTCCTCGTTTCCGACAATATCAACAACAACTCCGAGTCATTCGATGTGAGGATAGGGATTGTCGGGACAAATATCATGATGTCAGAGTCTCTGACTGTGACCGTTTCCAACTTCAACTACAGCATGTCGGTGGCATTCGAGAGTCCGGGCGAAGACCCATCACTGATGCGCTTCTCCCTACCTCCCGGGGGCGCGTCGTCAATTTCATTCCTGATTGCAAACACTGGTGACGGAGGGTCGGATAACGTGGTCATCTCCGTATCCGGGATGGATTCCTCGGTCCTGAGGTCAATAAGCGCCGATGGCCAGGTTCTGGAGGGGGAAGAGGTCACCGTGCCAGCAAACGGGCATGTCTCGGTCACCATAGATTTCGAAGTCCTCGATGTGGATAGCGGGACATCGGGAGTAATCAGGGTGGGCGTCACATCGAAGAAGAATACTGGGCAGACTCCGTCTTATGTCGATTTGGTAATGGATATTCGGGCAATTCACGACCTGCAGATTGACATGGAAAGCAGCCAGACGAAGGAAGCCTCGTACCCAGAAAATACAGAGTTCGCAATATTCGTAACCAACCATGGAAACATAGAGGAGGAAGTAGAGGTCCTCACAAGCGATTCCCTAAGGGGATGGACAGTAGACGTGATTGGCGACGAGTTCAAACTCCAACCCGGGAAGACCAGGGAGGTCACTGTGAGAGTCACACCCCCCAGTCAGATGATTGCTGATGACGAGTACTCCTTCACAGTCACAGTCCAACCAAAGGACATGCCAGTAGCCGGCGAACCAATCGATCTGACAGTAGAGTCAACTGTCGGTGTCGGGGTACTATCGGGAGATGCACAGAAGGCAATTGCAATGGCAATTATTATTGTCGGTTCGATTGCCGTGACATACCTCTTCGTCAGGATCCGAGCGGAGAATAGAATGATGTCAGACTCCATCTCCGTTGAACTCGACGAATGACAGTTCTCAGGCGTTCGTTCGGATACGCTTATGTCCGTAATTTTCGTGGCCATGTTCAACGGTCCCTACGGGACCGAGGGTGATGCCATGAGTACCGTAGCGGAGATGTACCTTCCAGTAGCCGTCATGACCCTAGTTGGAATCGGTTTTCCGGTTGGCAGCTTCATCGCCACTCGCTTCCTCAGACCAACCCCGAAAGGGTCAGATCCCAACAAGACGCGATCCCTCCTCCTCCCGGGTTATGAGACCGATCACAGCCTCTACATCCGAAGGGACTCCACCTACGAGTGCGGCTCCGATCCACTCGGGGATGCGGACATCAATTTCCACTTCCAGTACTACTGGTACGCCATAGTCTTCCTAGTGTTCGACATCGCATTCATGTTCCTAGCCTTCGGTGGGGTGATGGCCATCCAAAAGGGGAATGGGGTACTAACTGACGAGGGAGCGATAACCAGCGCCCTGCTGACGATGTCAATCTTCATGCTCCTCATGGGCCTTGGGGTTTGGCACGTCTTCAGGAAAAGAGGAAGGATATACATCTGAGGGATTCGATGGACGGAGATGGACAGAACTACTCGGTTTTCAACAGCAGAATGCTGGTGGACACAGTCGGCGATATCACCGACGAGGCCCTGAAGGCCAGCAAAATCAAGGATGTCATCGGAGTCCTAGTTGGACGAGTGTTCAACTGGAGCCAGAGAAAGTCCCTCTTCCCGCTCCATCTTGGCATCAAGTGCTGTGCCCTCGAGATGGCAGCAGCCGGAGCAAGCAGGTTCGACGCCGAGCGCTTCGGGGTGTTCTTCCGTTCGAGCCCGAGGCAGTGCGACGTACTCCTGGTCAATGGCCCAATTAGCAAGAAGTTCGCTGATCCGATCGTCAGGCTTTGGGAGCAGATGCCAGAGCCCAAGTGGTGCATCGCCATGGGTGAGTGCGCCATATCAGGTGGCCCCTACTTCCAATCATACAACATCCTGGAGGGCGTTGACACGATCATCCCAGTTGACGTATACATCCCCGGGTGCCCACCAAGGCCCGAGGCTCTAATCGATGGGTTCGACAAGCTCCGTCAGAAGATCATCCGAATTGGAGCTGCTCCAGACGATGACGCGCCTGAATCGAATAAACCCATCATCATTGGAGATGTCTAGGAGGGATGGAATTGGGCAAGGTCGTTCCAACATCAAATCAGAAGTCAGCCGCCGAGGCAATGGCATCCGCTCTATCCTCCATGGACGGAGTCGATGCGGTGGTTTCGGAGAGGAAAAACGGCACAAGCCCACGAAACATAGTATCAGTCGACTGCTCGAGCGAGAATTGGCGCCCTTTGGCAGTGTGCATGAAGATTGAGCACGGTGTAGACTACTGTTCCATGATCACAGGCATCCATTGGCCAGAGGGTTCCCCTGACAAGAACTGGGAGGTGATCTACCACTTCATGAGGATGGGGGTCACTGATCCCCCGGTGGTCGACGGCATGATCCAGCCTATCGTCAAGGACCCCTCGAAGTTGGAAGGGAAAGACGTCCCCCTGGAGATCGAAGTGAGAATAGCGCTCCCAGAAACAAGAGAGCCCACGGTAGCATCTGTTCAGGACATCTGGGTCGGAGCAGACTGGAACGAGAAGGAGACGTGGGATCTTGTCGGTATAGACTTCGAGGGGCACGAAGGAATGCGCAGGGTTCTGCAACCACATGAGACCCCAGTTGGATTCCACCCTCTCCAGAAGCAACACAAGCTCAGATACCACGACTTCGAGGAAATGTACGACGATGCCCAAGGATTCCTGAGGAAGCCATCGGATACTGGGAAGATCAAGTGAGGTGAGAATATGGCAGAAATGTGGATTTCAATGGGCCCGCAGCATCCGATGACCCATGGCCTATGGACACTCAAGGTGAAGGTCGACGGTGAGACCGTTGTCGACACCGAGCCCGATTTGGGTTACATCCATCGCGGAGTGGAGAAAATCTGCGAGGCAAGGGACTTCACGCAAATCACAACCTACTGTGACAGGCTGTGTTATGCCAGCGCTAACACATGGTCACACTCCTACATCTACGCAGTCGAGGACCTCCTCGAGGTCGAGGTCCCAGAGAGGGCCGAGTACATCCGACTAATCGCAGTCGAACTGCAGAGGGTAGCTTCCCACCTGATGTGGCTTGGGGCATATGGGCCCGACATCGGAAACCTGTCTGTGATGGTCTGGTGCCTGAGGGAGAGGGAGATGATGATGGATCTACTCCAGGAGCTCGGTGGTTCGAGAATGCACTACAACTTCCCCCGTGTGGGAGGGGTGAAGAGGGACCTTCCTCATGGATTCGCACAGAGGGCAAGGGCAAAGGTCAGCCTTTTCCTAAACCGAATCCAAGAGTACGAGGCCCTGTTCGACGAGAGCACAATCTTCCTGATCAGGACACAGGGGGTCGGCTACTCCAAACCAGAGGAGATGGTCAACCATGGCGTAACCGGGCCCAACCTGAGGGCCGGTGGCGTAAACTACGACATCAGAACTGCACATCCCTACTCTGTCTACAGCGAGTTGGACTGGGAGCCCCCCGTCGAGCGACCATCGATCAAGGGCGCGGACTGCTATGACAGGTACAGAATCCGCGTCGAGGAGATGAGGGTCAGTGCCATGATGGTACTGGAGGCACTGGACAAGATTCCCCGCGGGGCAGACACATACCACGAACCAGGGGATCCCGCCATTCTCGCCAAAGCACCCAGCAGAGCTCCAGAGGGAACTTCCGGATCCCACCACTTCGAGGACAGTCGCGGCGAATCTATGTTCTACCTCGCCGGTGGCGGCGAGGGCAGGGGGAAGATGCCATACAGGGTCTCAATCCGTTCTCCCATGTTCATCACCATTCCTTATGCATCCAAGTGCATGGTGGGTTACAAGGTAGCCGATATTCCTGCGATTATGGGTTCCTTTGACCCATGCATAGGGGAGACAGACAGGTGATATGATGGCTACTGGCGACTGGTTGGACCTAAGGGGTTGGGTCGAGGGACTAGTTGGATGGTCAATGGACAATGTCCACGACACACTCCCTTCGAAGGACCTCGACCTCACAGTCACTATTTCCCTTCCGAAGGGGATTTGGCCCGAAGACATCGTACTGGGCAGGGTTTTGAATCTACAAGGCGGATTCGGGCAGATGCAACCAGCTCTGGAAGGCCTCTTCTCCGCCACGATGATTTGCACGGTAGTCTTCACGACGATGATGCTGACAATGCTCCCAATACCATACATCGAGAGGAAGTTCATCGGCCGGCTGATGGACAGACTCGGGGCCACGACCACACTCAGGAGCCTCTGGATTGGTGAGAGCGGCGTCACTGCGGGAGAATGGTGGAATCAACTTCCTTTCGGCATGGGCGTCCCAATAGGGTGGTTGAACAAGACCCTGAACTCGATATGGGGGAATGATCACCACTTGGAGGCGGTTTCTAGGGTAAACAACAGGGGCTACCACGGCTATTGGTTCCTCCTACCGGGGTTCTTCCAGGCCTTCGCCGACTTCACCAAATTCGCAGGCAAGGAGCACATCGTTCCCAAGGAAGCCGACAAGCCGGTTTACGAGGTCGCACCGGTGATCATCATTTCCACGACCGTTCTCGTCTTCGCCTTCATTCCGTTCGGCCCGCACTTCTACGTCTCAAGCCCAGAACTCTCGGTAGTCTTCATGATGGCCATCTTCGGGGTTGCCCCCCTGGGTGTCTTCTTCGCCGGATGGTCTTCCAACAACAAGTACACCCTGATCGGGGGAATGAGGTCGGCTGCCCAGCTAACCGCTTATGAGATCCCCCTCCTCATCACAGTCCTCGGAGTTTGCGTGATCAGCGGCTCGTTCAACTTGATAGAGATCGTCGACTTCCAGGCTGAAGAGTCCAATGTGTGGAACCTGTTCATGCTCCCACTAGGCGCAGCCCTCTTCCTGATCACCATGATCGCCGAGGTGGAGCGCATCCCCTTCGACATGCCAGAAGCCGAGGCGGAGCTCGTAGAGGGATGGTGGACCGAGTACGGGGGGATGCGATGGGGCCTCATGTTCGCGGCCGAGTACCAACGCTGCTACGCTGCCTGCCTGCTATTCGCACTCTTCTTCCTCGGTGGCTGGGAGGCTCCCTTCCAGGGCACAATGGAGTCACTGCCTATCGTAGGCGGGCCTCTCGAGTTCCTCCTATCCCTGATTCCCGGAATAGCCTGGGTCCTGATCAAGGCATGGGCCCTATTCGCAGTATTCGTCTGGATTAGGGCCTCACTGCACAGGGTTAGGACCGATCAGATCCTCGAGTTCGGATGGCAATGGCTACTCCCTCTGTCCATAGTCAACCTAGCCGTGGCTATGTTCCTCAGGGTTTGGGTTTGGGATGGCAGCTGGGGCATTGTGGCACCAGTGGTGATGATCCTGTCCGGCATAGTCGGGCTGGTGATACTCGTTGTCGACGAGGACAAGGAGGCCCTTGAGAGCATGAGGAGGCCATACAGCACATACGCTGTCACAAAGGCATACCCCGGAAGGCACCCCGACTCCAAACTAGAAGATCTCCAGAGGCAGTACACCTCATATTCCGCGGTGAAGGCAGAGTCCCCTGCTAGCTCGCCAGATACGGAGGCAGTCACATGAGTTACCACCCGCACGGTACCCCCAGCTTCCGGAACCTCGTGGTCAGGCCCATGTGGATCACCCTGAAGACCGCTCTGCGAACAGTCCCATACCTCGGCAAGCTCAAGTTCCTCAAGAGCGGATATCACGCCCAACCAGCTGACATGCTAGACCCCGAGACATCCAGAAGAGTCGGTGACTCGCACCCTAGCACCGAACAGAAGTTCTCCGCTGATAGGGAGACGAGCCAGCTTATGCCTTTCGTGGAAAGGCCAGTGACCGTGATGTACCCATACGAGAGACTGGATGACCTCGAGCCATGGCTTTTTGTCCCTGGGAACTACAACGGGAGGATTGGGGTGATCTGGGAGACTTGCACTGCTTGCAAGCAGTGTGTCAGGGCATGCCCCAACGATTGCTTGCACATGACCTCGGAGGTTAGGGTGAACGTCCTGGATACGGCCGACGAGGGGGATGAGTGGCATGGATTCGGCAATGAGGTCGAGGTCGGTGGCCTTGCTGCCATTCCTAGGGATGACTTCCACGAGATCGAGGAGCAGCACGATCTGGTCAAGGACCACACATCGGCTCCCCAGCAGTACGAGTTCGGAGAGATTATCGACATCACAGGAGACGTAGCTACGGTAAACTGGATGGATGGCTCAGGCCACCATGACGTCGATCTTAGTGTGATCAAGCCAGCAGAGGAGGACATAGTATCGGGTAGGATCGACCTCGGGAGGTGCATGTTCTGCGGCCTTTGCATGGAGGCATGTCCGTTCGAGTCATTCTTCATGACAAACGAGTACGACGGAATGTCCGGTTTCTCAAGAGAAGACCTATGGATGGATGCAGGCAGGACCAGAGTACTGCCGTCGGTCCACAAGGAGAGGGTGGACATGGAACTGGCCAAGCGTGCCAAGAAGGAGAAGTCCAAGCGGGAAAGGAAGGCAGCCAAGGCGGAGGCATGATCATGGTCGACTTCGAGTCGGTAATCTTCGTCATCGTCTCCGGTGCCGCCATAGTCGGAGCCCTGGGATGCGTCTTCTCCTCGAGAGTGGCTCACTCCCTGCTCTGGCTGATGTTCACATTCTTCGCAGTCGCAGCGGCATTCCTAATGGCCAGCGCGGAGATGCTCGCCGCAATCCAGATCCTGGTCTACCTCGGCTCTGTGATGCTAGTTGTCCAATTTGGTGTGATGCTGACCCGTCGCAGGATCCAGGACGTCGAGTCTCTCCCCACCCTGAACGCAATCTCGGCGGTTTCCAGCGTAGGTGTATTCGCATTCATACTAGTCCTCCTGAGGGGGATGATGGAACACTCGATGTGGGACGCCGACTCATCCACTGCACCCACCACGATTGAATTCGCTGACGCGATCTTCAACGATTGGACGATGGCCACGGTGATTCTCGGATTGTTGCTGGCGATGGCAATGATTGGCGCGTCCTACCTAGTGAGGGACGAGAGGCTCGTCAACCTCCTCTGGGACATGGGGGCCGAGGAATGATTGACCCAAGCTGGATTGCAGCCCTAGGAGTCATCCTATTCGGGATCGGACTTCTTGGCACATTCTACCACAAGAATGCGATCGTTGTTCTAATGTGCATCGAGCTTATGCTCAACGCCGCCAACCTGAACTTCGTCGCAGCAGCCTCCCACTACGGTGATGTGGACGGCTGGGTCTTCACAGCCATTGCAATCTCCATTGCAGCCGCCGAAGTAGCAATCGGACTCGCAATACTACTCTCCCTGTACAGTACACAGGGGACGATCTCGCTCGATGGAGCGAGGGAGCTCAGGAACTAGGTGATTTGATGGCTGGATCTAGCAACGAGTACAATCTCCTCCTGCCCCTCCTACCGGTGCTCTTGGTGGTTCCCGCGTTGTACGTATCCGGGATGGAGTCGTACGATGCAGCCTTCCTCATCGTCATAGCACCCTTCATAGCCTTCCCGACTATCCTCATTGCCGGTCAATTGTACAACGGGAACGAGACATGGAAGAACAAGATGAAGGAAGGGGGGATAATTGGCCTCGCAGCCTTGCTAGTCTCCCTCTCAGTCTCCGTGTGGATACTAATCGAGTACCTCGCAGAGATCCACCACTTCTCGGGACAGCAGGTCACCTCTTGGATCGAGTGGATCTCCTTCGAGGTCCTGCAGTCGGACTACACCATGAGCTCCAAGAGGGTCATTGGAGTGGGCGTCTGGATAGACCCAGTAACCCTGATGCTCCTGTTCGTCGCAACCTTCCTCTGCTTCCTGATTTGCTGGTTCAGCCTCGGCTACATGAACACTGACCCGATCAACGAAGGCCGTAACCACCGATTCTACGCCGAGTTCGTCCTCTTCGCCATGGGGATGTTCGGAATGGTGCTAGCTGACAACTTCCTGTGGCTGTTCATCTTCTGGGAGATCATGGGGCTCTGCTCGTACCTTCTTATCGGATTCTACTTCTGGAAGGAGAGCGCTGCATATGCCGCGAAGAAGGCCTTCCTGACCACGAGGGTCGGTGACGTATTCCTGATGGTAGGGCTGCTGATCCTCTATGACATCTACGGTTCACTCGAGTTCTCAGTGATTTTCGCGGACCCCTCCCTCAATGGTGCAGTTGACTCAGACAAACTGTTCTGGGCACTTCTGATGCTGTTCGTCGGGGCTGTGGGCAAGTCAGCCCAGTTCCCACTCCACGTTTGGCTCCCCGATGCAATGGAGGGCCCGACTCCCGTTTCCGCGCTCATCCACGCAGCCACCATGGTCAATGCCGGACTGTACCTAGTCGCTCGCATGGTGCCATTCGTAGATGTGGGCCACCATGGCGTAGCAGGGTTGGAGGAACTCGGCCTGATCGTGGCATACATCGGAGGGTTTACCGCTTTCATGGCAGCATCGATAGCATTCGTGCAGAATGACATCAAGAAGGTCCTGGCATACTCGACGATGAGCCAACTCGCCTACATCTTCACCGGGCTCGGATCCGCCCTCTGGTTCTACAATCACGGCGAGCATCACGCTGCCACCTTCGTCTTCGGAGCCTCGATGTTCCACCTATTCAACCACGCCATGGCAAAGGGGATGCTGTTCATGGCCAGCGGATCAGTCATCCACGAGGTGCACCATGCCCATGACCACCTGCGTGGGGAAGGACACGATCACGAAGACTTCGATCCGCAGGACATGCGGAACATGGGGGGCCTGGCATCCAAGATGCCCGTGACCTCGACTGCCATGATGATTGGCTCGATGTCAATCATCGGCATCCCCCTTGTCGGTGGGTTCTGGTCCAAGGAGGGAATCATCGCGGAGACATGGCTCGCCGCACTGGAGCACGAGCCTCTGATGATCGGGCCCGCAATCCTGATCCTCCTCACTGCTGGCATGACCGGGTTCTACATGTCCAGGATGTGGTTCATGACCTTCGCAGGAGAGCCCAAGCACGATGTCGTCAACCACGTCCACGAGTCCACCCCATGGATCAAGGAGCCATTGGTTATCCTGGCAGTGATCAGCTCCCTCGGGGGCTTCATCCTCACGCTCTTCGGAGTCATCGACTACCTCTCAGGAGAGTACGACCACCTTGCACTTCACAAGCCCAGCATTCTCGAGGCGATAGCCTACGAGTTGGAACACGCCTTCCTGCCGCAGAACCCCAATCTGAGGATCATCGGCTGGGCTACCATACTCCTGTCCTTCATCATCGGCCCGATATTCGCTGCGAGAGTCCATGGAGGGGGCCTGGCCGAGGGACATCGGGCATCTCCCATGGTGGCATGGCTGACCTCACTTTCGGGAATGTTCGGCTCCCAGGACGCCACGGAGCTGTCCCAGTCCAGCCTCTCGGAGGCCCTCCAGAACCGACTCTACTTCGACTACTACTACGAGCTAGCCCTATCCAAGACCGTACTGCCCTTCGCTGCCTTCGCTGCCTGGTTCGACAAGACCGTCATCGACGGCATCATCAAGAAGGTCGCGTCGAACTCAGTCCTCGGCTCTCTCGAGATCAGGAGGGTCACAACGGGGAGGGCCAGTGACTACATCCTGATGATCGCCGTAGGGGCACTCTCGATTTTCGCCTTGGCTTGGGGGGTGAGTGGCTGATACTTACCATACTGTCCCTATTGCCGATCGCGATCGGGCTCGCTCTGATGGCACTACCAAACATTCTGCCCGAGGAACTCTCCAAGCAGATTTCCGGGGTCACGAGGAACATTTGCATGGGAGTCGCCTTGGCACTTCTGGCAATATCCACATGGGCAGCAGCGACATCCCTCGGTGACATCAACTGGATGAAAATCAACTTCGGGGGGTACGAGCTCGAGAATACTCCGTTCGATATCATCCCGCAGATAGGCGTCTCGTGGCACGTGGGCGCCGACGCTCTCTCGCTTCCGATGATCTGGCTCACCGCCCTCGTTGTCCCCCTCTCGATGCTTGTCGAGTGGGATGCCAAGAAGGGACAATACTTCCACCCACTACTCCTAGTGATGGAAGGGGCGATGATCGGGGTCTTCGTCTCACTCGACCTGTTCGTCTTCTACGTTTTCTGGGAGATGACGCTGATACCCATGTTCTTCCTAATTCTGGTATGGGGTGGTGAGGACAGGCGCTACGCGGCGATGAAGTTCTTCATCTACACGTTCACCGCCAGCGTCGTCATGCTAATCGGAATCCTGGTGATGTACTTCAACACTGGATCATCCATCTCGGAGAGGTCGTTCGACATGATGGCCATGCTCGATAGCGGCGGGCAGATGAGCGAGGGCCTGAGGCACCTCGTCTGGGTCCTCCTCCTAATCGGATTCGCGACCAAGATGCCCAGCGTACCCGTCCACACATGGCTCCCCGATGCTCACGTGCAGGCACCCACCGCCGGCTCAATGATCCTGGCCGGGGTGATGCTCAAGATGGGCGCCTACGGGTTCCTCAGGGTCGCCGTCACCGCCTTCCCAGAATCCACCGTCGTGTTCACACCCCTCCTGGTCGTCCTGGGGATGGCCAGCCTCGTATACGGTGCTTGGGTTTGCATGGGGCAGACCAACCTCAAGCGCATGGTCGCCTACTCCTCGGTGTCCCACATGGGGCTGATATTCCTCGGCATCGCGACAATGCAACCCCTCGGCATCGCAGGTGCCCTGTTCATGATGTTCGCTCACGGCATCATCAGCCCCCTCCTGTTCGCCGTAGCTGGTGCATTCAAGCACCATTACCACACCCTGGAGATCGGGTCGATGCGGGGTATCGCCCACCACAGCCCATGGCTGGCAGGGCACATGATGCTAGGTTGGATGGCCAGCCTCGGACTCCCCCTGATGGCAGGCTTCGTAGCGGAGGTCGCAGTCATGATCGCCTTCTGGATGACCTTCGGGTGGCTGGTCCTCCTCCCAGCACTCACCCTCGTGATCACCGCCGTATACTACCTGACCTCGATGCAGAGGACCATCTTCGAGTCGAACGACCCCCATCGGGGGGTCCTCCCGGACACACTGCACCACGAGCCAAGGGACATCACGTGGCATGAGAACGCGGGCATGACCATACTTGGCGTGCTAACCGTTCTCTTCGGGATACTTCCGTTCTTCTTCTGGGACATGATGTCATACTGGAGCACCGAGTTCATGGTCCAGCTTCTCTCCGAGGCAATGCAGTCAGAGGGGGTGAGGCCTTGACGTCAGAGCTGGAAGGGACGGACATCCAGCTCCTTATGCCGGAGCTAGTGCTAATCATGGGCCTCGCCGCCATAATCATCATCCCCAACCTCGGGGACGCGAAGTTCAGGATCCCGCTCACGAGCATGAGGATCCCAGTGCTGATTGGCGGTACGAGGTTCCCAACGACCAGAGACCCACGTCTGCCCAACTGGATGACACTCGCGACGCTCTCTGCTGCCCTCGCTGCTTCCACGATGACCCTGCTGGACCCACCCTCATCAGGACAGGTGGGCAGTGCCCTGGAGGTCGACCAGTTCAGCTCCCTACTCACGAACCTCTTCATCTGCGTCCTGATACTATGCGCGGTCTCTGCGACCCAGCGGCTCCCGTCAGACCCCAATGCACCCGCTCCCTCGGGGGGCGACGACGAGGAAACCGAGAGCAGCAAGACCTCCGCCCTATACGATAACAGGAGGCAGGCAGACTTCCACATCCTGCTCCTCACCCTGGGCCTTGGCATGTCCCTAATGGCCAAGTCCACCCACCTGTTCATGCTCTTCGTCTGCCTGGAGCTCGCCTCGCTCTCCTCGTACGTCCTAGTCGGATTCCACAAGGAGTCAAAGGAAGGCGGGGAAGCGGGTACGAAGTACTTCATCGTGGGCTCGGTGGCGTCTGCGGTCGGAATCTACGGGATGTCGCTGCTCTACCTGTGGAACGGGGACCTCAGCGTCGATGCCCTCTCCCAGTCCTGGCAGTCCATGGAGACATTGGACCCACTCGCAGCAGCTGGAGTGGGGATGATGCTTGTTGCGTTCGGATTCAAGGTCGGAGCAGCCCCATTCCACCTCGCGATTCCCGATGCCTACTCTGGAACGTCCTCGATGGTCGCAGGGGTGCTGGCAACCGCCTCAAAGGCGATGGGATTCGTCGCCCTACTGAGGCTCCTAGTGACCATAGCCATGCCAGCATCGGGCCCCGCATTCTGGTTCGGGACTCTAGCCGTCATCTCCGTTATCACCATGACATGGGGCAACCTAGCAGCCCTTTCCAGCGAGAACCCAAAGCGGGTCTTTGCTTACTCCAGCGTAGCCCATGCGGGATACATGCTCGCAGCAGTATCGGCAATCGGATCGGGTCTCGCGGACACCGCCGCCAAGGAGATGATAGTAATGGCCGTACTCTTCCACCTGTGCGTCTTGGTCCTGTTCAAGATGGGCCCATTCATGGTGCTCTCATCGATTGAGGGGGAGGGCTCCAGCCACCGGGTCTCCGGTCTGAACGGACTCGCCAGCAGGGACCCCCTCCTCGCAGCATCGATGTTCGTGTTCATGCTCTCCCTAGCAGGGGTGCCACCGTTCTCCGGATTCCTCTCCAAGCTACTGATGATCAACGGAATCGTGACCGTCTCGGCTGGGACCGGGGGCGCATCGACCATCCTCTCATGGGCCATCAGCGTCGATCCGGTCTTCTGGCTGGCGGTAGCCGTGGTGCTCAACAGCGCCCTTTCCATCTTCTACTACCTCAGGATGGGCATGGTGATGTTCTTCGAGCCCAACGAGCGAGGGGATTCCCCCCCATGCAGCCCAGTGGTCCGCGCACTAATCGTGTCGATGGCGCTCCTCTCGCTGGCATTCGGTATCGGACCCCCGAGCGAATGGCTGTTGGGCCTTGCTCAGGACGCCGCGGCCGCGCTCCTGTCTTGATAGCAGGCTCAACTTCACATAGGGGCCCCATGACCGAGGCACGATGGCCCGTAGGGAGGAGTCAGTGGACACAGAGCTGCTAGCGCAGATGGAGTCCGGTGGCGATAGGATACGCGTACCCCTGCCCAAGCGAAAGGTGAACGAGATGTTCGCCATAGCAGACCAGATCCTAGGCGGACGGAGGGTCCGTTCTATCTGTGAGGACGGGGAGTCCCGCCTTGCAAGAATTCCCGGCAAGATGCGACGCCGGCAATGGGTCAGGGAGGGTGACCTGATCGTGATCCAGCCATGGGAGTTCCAGGACGAGAAGGCGAATGTGTGCATGCGCTACACCAAGACCCAGTCACTCTACCTGTCTAGGAAAGGGGTCCTTCCCGAGATAGTGGACCTGTTCGGAATGTCTTCCGACGACTCCTCGGGCATCAACGAATCCGAGGAAAGGCCCCCCGAGGGGGAGACTCCCGCGGAGGATCAGGGCCCCGATGAAGAGGCCGACACCGAGATCACAGAGGCACCACCAGAGCCAGCCGTAGACGATGATGACATCGACTCCTTCTTCGGGTGAGCAGATGCCCTCGGACGAGGAATGGGAAGAACCAGACCTTGACCGGATGATGAGGTCCGAGAGGAAGAACGAGTGGATTTCTGAGCCCAAGTACAAGCGTATGTTCGACGACATAGAGAACGCCCTGCAGGGAGTCATGGGGAAGGGGAGGTACGAATGGGTGGATCGCAGGGTCTTCGACCAGGTCTTCGACCGATCAACCCTGCTAGCGCTGCACAAGCTGATGCAGCAGGGGGAGATACAGACGATCGACTACCCCATCGCCAGGGGGAAGGAAGCACACGTCTTCCGAGCAACCTCGGCAAACGGCCCCCTCGCAGTGAAGATATTCCACACCACTAACGCGGTCTTCAAGGGCCTAGCCAAGTACATAGACGGGGATCCTCGATTCTCGGGCCTCTCAAGGCGGCACAGGGAGCTGGTGAACATATGGGTGAGGAAGGAATTCAGGAACCTGAAGAGGATGAGGAAGAGCGGTCTTCGAGTACCAGAGCCCCTCTTCAACCTCAAGAACGTACTTGTCATGGAGTTCATCGGTGAAGAGGGGACTCCGAGCCCCCGCCTGAAGGACATCGAGGTGAACGATCCAGGCGAGGTTTTCGACGACCTACTCGAAATCCTGACGGTGATCTGGCAGACCTGCGATCTCGCACACGCCGACTTCAGCGAGTACAACATCCTCTGGAGACAGGGAGTACCATGGGTCATAGACGCCGGTCAGGCAGTCACCACCAGGCACCCGAGCGCCAAGGAGTTCCTAGTCAGGGACGTTACGCGGCTGACGGAATGGGCGGGACGCAAGGGGCACGAGACCCAAGTCGCAGAGAACCTAGTGAGGGTCCTGGACGGACCGGTTCCCGACCTATCCGAGAATACTAGCGTGGATTAAAGCGACGGCTACTGTCGCGGAACCACCATGGAGCACCTCAGCAGAGTTCCCAAGGACAGGATAGCGGTCCTCATAGGGAAGTCCGGCAAGACCCGTAAGATGATCGAGGAGGCATGCGAGGGCGATCTCAGCATAGACTCCCAGACCGGCGACGTGTCCATCTCTTGGAAGGGGGAGACAGACCCAATCAGGAGGATGAAGGTCCCAGATGTTATTTCTGCGATAGGCAGGGGGTTCTCCCCGGAAAGGGCGGTCCAGCTCCTGGAGGACAACGTCTTCCTCCGGATGTACGACATCAGGGAGTGGGTAGGACGCCAGCCGAACCAGACCCGCAGGATGCGAAGCCGACTCATCGGCACCAATGGGAGGATAAGGACCCTTATCGAGGAGATGTCAAGATGCGAGATTGCGGTCTACGGCTCAACAGTGGCAGTGATGGGTGACAACGACGGGCTCTCGCTCGCGACACCTGCGATCGAGGGGATACTGGGTGGCTCAGAGCACAGCACTGTGCTCTTCGGCCTCGAGCAGGACAAGAGGAGGCAGAGGCTCCGCTCGAAGAACCTCGAGACCTTCAGGGACAAGAGCTCAATCGCCACCGACTCCTTCGAGTCGATGGTGCCAGGCTTCTCCGAGGCACGCAAGAGGATGGCCGACGAGAAGCCCCTAGAACTGGAAGAAGACGAGAGCGTCAGCTTCGAAGAGGAGTGAATCACCGTCACGCATAAGGGAGAATGGCCACCCGTAGACCCGTGAACAACCCGCTCGACGAGGCTCATCCGTACGAGAGATGGGCGATCAACGCCCTGCTGGCCGTCTTCCTCCTGATTTTCCTCGGCATTGGGCTCGAGTGGGCAGGAATGGAGAACTTCCTCTCAGAGTCCCTAAATGAGTACTTCATCGACCAGATAAAGGGGGAGTCAACCGGTGATTCTGGTTACAACAATGTCAACACGTTGACCTACGCCGTCGTTCTAGGGCTGTTCGTAGTCGCCCTCTCCGCATGGCTCAGGGCGCTCGGCATAGACCCGCGCGATACCACCTTGCTAGCGCTGCTCCCATTCATCACATGGGCAGTCTTCGGGGAGGTAGCAGAGGATGCGGAGTTGTTCGGAGCCGGACTGGCTCCCTACTTCGTCAGCCCGGGCATCCATTTCCAGGCTGCCTTCTGGGTGGTATTGGCAGGTGCAGCGGGAATCTCCTTGGATCGTGCTGAGAGAGAGGGCCACTCCCAGAAGAATGACCTCGAGGTCCTAGCCACCGGCCTGATTCTGGTGCAATTCGCCGTATACGCATCCTCGATTTCAGGGAAGGTTGGCGATCAACTGAGCCTCTGGCCGATGCTCCTTGGGATCGTCATCGCAATAGCGTTCGCTTGGTGGTCCAGAGAGCTCTCTGCCCTGTTCTCGAACGTCCAGAGGATGGTCTACCTCACCGGAGTCGGGGGGTCACTGATATTCTTCGGCGCACTCGCCTCATTCGCGATCCACGAACCACCTTCGACGGATCGTATCTGGCCCCTTGTAGTCGTCATAGGGGTGCCCTCGCTTGTCTGCTACTGGATGTACAGCCGAGGCAGCAGCGCTGCAGAGGAGCTCTCCAGGCAGGGCCTAGTGGCAGGGATACTGACATCAGGAATGACTGATGAGGAATACAGGACCACCCCAGCAGAGGATTTCACCGAGAAGGCCATTATCGAGCCACTCAGGTCACGGGCTATCATGGCCCAACCCCTCGTATTCCTAGCCGTGGCGGGGCAGATCATGGACGGTCTCGCCACGTGGATCGGAATCGATGGTTTCCCCGGACTTGGGGAGAAGCACGTGGCCTCCCAGCACGTCATCAACGCTGGTCTATGGACCAACGAAAAGCTCGGGATCGAGCACGGCCTACTGGATGAGGGCGTCTGGCTCTTCGCACTCGTCAAGTTCGCCCTCGCTGGGCTCATCTACTACGTCTTCTACAGCCTCAACTTCGAGAGAAGGGAGCAGCACCTCAGGCTGCTGATCGGAGTGGCCATGCTTGTTGTTGGGATGGCTCCCGGATTGAGGGACGTCGGCAGACTAACTCTTGGCGTCTAACTTGTGAATTCACGACTCCCGGCCCATTCAATTGAAGGCTCTCCCGCACTCTGGCAGAGCGAGCGACATGGATAGGTTGCCTAACGGGGTCGATACGAGTGACGAAGTCTTCGCTCAGCGTAGGCAAAGGAACGACTCCCTAGCAGAGGTCCTGAAGTCCAAACTGGACGCCGTCAGGAAGTCTGGTGACGAGCCCCACTTCCAGAGGCACAGGGACCGCGGCAAGCGGCTCCCCCGGGAGAGGATAGCAGAGGTCTGCGACCCCGGCTCCCCCTTCCTGGAGGCCTCCGCGCTAGCTGCAGACGGCCTTTACGACGGAAGGGCAAGGTCCGCCGGGATTGTCACCGGCATCGGGCTCGTGCATGGAAAGGAGTGCATGTTCGTCGCAAACGATGCCACGGTCAAGGGAGGGTCATACTACCCAATGACGGTCAAGAAGCATATCAGGGCACAGGAGATCGCGGAGGAAAACAACCTGCCTTGCATCTACCTAGTCGACTCGGGCGGGGCATTCCTCCCGATGCAGGACGAGGTATTCCCCGACAAGCTACACTTCGGCAGGATATTCAGGAACCAGGCCATACTCTCCAGCAAGGGAATCCCCCAGGTGGCCGCGGTTCTCGGATCCTGCACCGCTGGAGGAGCATACATCCCCGCCATGTCCGACGAATCGATCATCGTGAAGGGGAACGGCACCATATTCCTCGCTGGACCACCACTGGTCAAGGCAGCCACAGGGGAGGAGGTCTCCTCCCAGGACCTCGGTGGTGCGGAGGTGCACACCTCCAAGTCAGGGGTAGCAGACCACTTCGCAGAGGACGAGGACGATGCGCTCAGGACTGTCCGCAACATAGTCGAGAACCTCAACGTCCCACCCAAGCACAGGCTAGAGTCCAAGCCATCTGAGCCCCCAGCATATGACGTTGAGGACCTGATGGGGATAATCCCTGAGGACAACAGGACCCCATACGACGTCAGGGACGTCATCTCCAGGATCGTCGACGGTTCCAAGTTCCACGAGTTCAAGCGCCGCTATGGGAACACCCTGGTCTGCGGCTTCGCGAGGATCCACGGCTACCCGGTCGGGATCGTCGCGAACAACGGCATCCTGTTCTCGGAGTCATCACTGAAGGGGGCCCACTTCGTCGAGCTCTGCGGCCAGAGGGGGGTGCCACTGGTCTTCCTCCAGAACATCACCGGTTTCATGGTAGGGAGGGAGGCCGAGTCAGGGGGGATAGCGAAGGACGGCGCCAAGCTGGTGACCGCGGTCTCCTGCGTACCAGTGCCCAAGTTCACCGTGATAATCGGCGGATCGCACGGGGCCGGGAACTACGGCATGTGCGGCAGGGCCTACGACCCACGCTTCCTGTTCATGTGGCCAAACGCCAGGATCAGCGTGATGGGGGGGGAGCAGGCGGCCAGCGTGCTGTCCACGGTCGGTAAGGAGGACCCGGACGAGATCCGTGCCAAGTACGAGCGCGAGAGCAGCCCCTACTACTCCACCGGGAGGTTGTGGGACGATGGCGTGATCGATCCGAGGGACACGAGGGACGTCCTTGGGCTATCTATTTCCGCCAGCCTCAATGCCCCGATGCCAGAGACCCGCTACGGCGTGTTCAGGATGTGAAAGAATGAACCCCGACCCGATGCCAGAGACCGAGCTGTGCAGACTGGAAGTTGATGGCGCGATCGCCAACCTGACGCTCGATCGGACGGACGCCTTCAATGCGCTCAACGAGCAGATCATATCTGAGATGGTGGAGATACTCGAATGGACATCACATAGGTCGGTCGGCGCCACAGGCGAACTGCTATCCGAGGACGGCTCCCCGAACCTACGCGCACTCGTCATCAGGTCCGAGGGCAAGCACTTCTGCGCCGGTGCCGACATCAACATGATGCGCGACGGCGGGGGGAAGACCCCCGAGGAGAACCGGGAGGACTCTGAGAGGCTGGACAAGCTGTTCCACGGCCTCTGGTCCCACCCCTGCTTCACCGTGGTATGCGTCCAGGGAGTCGCCCTCGGAGGGGGTGCGGGACTGGTCGCTTGCTCGGACCACGCAATCGCTGAGCCTAGGACGAGGATCGCCCTTTCGGAGGCAAAGCTGGGCATCTCAGCGGCCGTGATAGGTCCCTACGTCTATCGTCGTATCGGAAGCGCAGGTTTCCGCAGACTGGCGATGCTCGCTTCCAGGATCGGCTCAGAGGAGGCACTCAGGGTCGGATTCGTCGACGAGGTCGTAGAATCCGTCGAGGCCATGGGGGACGCGGTGTCCGACGTGATATCGGAGGTGATGACGTCTGGGCCCATCGCAGTAACGTCCGCCAAGCGAATGGTGGCGGAGCTTGACCAGCGGGAGGGGGGCGATGAATCACTCAGGTCATGGACACTCGACCTCACTAGCAAGATGCGTGGCTCCCCCGAGGGCCAGGAGGGGCTCTCGGCATTCCTCGACGGCAGGAAGCCAGCCTGGTCCCAAGAGGACCGGGAAGGCTGAACATGTCACTGGAATGGATGTCCGATGCCCCCAGGCCTTTCTCAAAGGTCCTTGTCGCAAACCGGGGCGAGATAGCAGTCAGGGTCCTCCAGGCATCCAAGGAGGCAGGGCTCTCGTGCGTGGCAGTCTTCTCGGAGTCTGACTCCTCCTCCCTTCACGTCGAGCTGGCCGACGAGTCGGTCCTCCTAGAGGGTGGATCACTCGATATGACCTACCTCAACGGCAATGCGATAATCGAGGCAGCCAGGTCAACTGGCGCCGATGCCATCCACCCCGGATACGGCTTCCTGTCGGAGAGGGCCGACTTCGCCCGGGCCGTCGAGTCCGCAGGGATTCGCTGGATAGGGCCATCCGCCCATGCGATAGAGACGATGGGGGACAAGATCTCCGCCCGCTCACTGATGATCGAGTCCGGGGTCCCCGTGATACCAGGGGGCCAGATCCCAGTAGAGGAGGGGGCGGACCACCTAGGAGTTCTCGCCAGCGCCGCCGCGAAGGTGGGGTACCCTCTGCTGATCAAGGCGAGCGCGGGAGGCGGTGGCAAGGGAATGAGATCAGTCTCAGTGCCGAAGAACCTCAGGGGAGAGTTCGAGGCCGCAGCCAGGGAGGCTTCGGCGGCGTTCGGGGACGGCACGGTGTACATCGAGAGGCTACTGAACAGGGCCAGGCACGTAGAGATCCAAGTCCTGTGCGACTCGCACGGGGGGGCCGTTCACCTCAATGAGAGGGACTGCTCTCTGCAGCGCAGGTATCAGAAGGTGATCGAGGAGGCCCCATCCCCAGCAGTCACACCCGGGATCAGGGAAGCGATGGGCATCGCAGCCGTCACCGCGGCCCGGTCGGTCGGCTACGTGGGGGCTGGGACCGTGGAGTTCCTCCTCGCCAGCAACGGCGAGTTCTACTTCCTCGAGATGAACACAAGGATACAGGTCGAGCACCCGGTCACCGAGATGACCACTGGGATCGACCTCGTCCAGAAGCAATTCGAGGTCGCAGCCGGCCTGCCCCTGGGAATCTCACAGCAGGAAGTCTCACAGAACGGCCACTCTATCGAGGCCAGGGTGTACGCAGAGGACCCGAGCAGGGGCTTCCTCCCCTCGATAGGTGAGCTCGTCGTCTGGAGGCCACCATCGGGCCCAGGCATCAGGGTCGACTCCGGTGTGCGCGAGGGGGACTCGGTCACCATCGAATTCGACCCCATGCTGGCCAAGCTGATCGTCCATGCCCCCGACAGGCAGTCCGCGATCAGGAGGCTGGACAACGCACTCTCCTCATTCGTTGTCCTGGGCGTCAGGACGAACATCGACTTCCTGCGAAACGCACTAACCCATGACTCATTCCAGAGCGGGAGCATCGACACCGACTTCCTGGACTCAACCGACCCAAGCGAGCTCCGCGGCCCTGATCCCGACCGTCCAACGCTGGTGGCAGTGGCCGCCTCCGCCCAGAGGCTGGGGATGGGCAGCAGGCAGCATATCGCAGGCACGGAGTCCGTCGACGACCACACGGGACACCAGGGGGACCCATTCAGGACCCTCGGGAGGACGTTCCCCTGAGGTGATGCCATGGAGTGGAGCGTTCCCGACGAGCCAGAGAGGTACAAGGCCTCATTGCAGGAGGCCGAAGGCACTGTTTCAGTCACCTCGCTAACGAGGGACGGGGTCGAGGTGCACATGCCCGAGACGTCAGTGGAGGCAGAGGGCAGACCAGGCAGGGCGATGGTCAAGGTCGGGCACGCGACCAAGCTGGCCCACATAGCCAGGTCCGGTGACACGTGGTGGGTCCACATAGATGGCAGGGCCCACGAGGTCGCCTTCCACGATCAGGGTAGCAGGGCCTCCACCAGCGAGGGCAGCCTGAAGGCGCCCATGCCCGGTACCGTTCTCCAGGTCATGGCCAAGGAGGGCCAGAGGGTCCGTGAGGGTCAGCACTTGATGACCCTGGAGGCGATGAAGATGGAGCACAAGATCCTCGCTCCGAAGCCAGGGGAGATAACGAAGGTCCACTTCTCGGAGGGGGATCGCGTCGACATGGGATCTTCACTGGTGGAGATAGGTGACTAAATGCAACCGATAAACTCGGTATCCGACATGAGTCCTTGCCTCAGAAGATCTTGGCTGCGGTGAGGAATACCCTCGGGCCTGGGAAGCATTTGCTCTTGCCTATGAATCGATATTATCACTCTTCTGAGAATCTGCGGCCCTCTGAGAACCCCCTGACTCGTTCCTGAGTCTTCGGAGATACATTCGGTGGACTTCCTTTCCGTTTGAGATTAACTGAATCCTGGTGCGTTTGTTACACTTTGAGATCTCGACATTGATGGCAGACTTCAGTAGCTCATCTTTCCAATCTGACATTTCAGAGTCATTGAGTACAAAGTCGTAGCACCTACACGTGGTGCCAGGGATAGAGGGCATTGCTTCCTCATTCCAATCATCCCTGATTTTATCTTTGATTGTGCTCCGAATCGAATTAGTAATTATTTGGTAATAGGGTTTGTAGCAATTTGAGCAATCATCAGTTTTCTCCCTGTCCAAGGACTTCTTGTGTGTTCTTCTAAATCCGCTTCCCCTGCTGCCCATATACCTGCCCGAACCGGATGAGTGAATCAACCCCTCTATGGGGAGGCCGTCATTTATGGTATCCAAGATGGTGCAAGCATTATGGCAGGGGGTAGGAATTATGCAATGGATAACTATTGGTGCCACGGTGGGATTTTAGCAGATGCATGAGTCGAATGGTCGTACTGGCTATTGCGTAATACTGCATTTCGTCATATTTAATGGGGGGTTTTTCGATGTCAAATTTCGAATCTTTGGGGTTATCCAATAAATTACTTCGTGCAATTAATCTTGAAGGATACACTCACCCAACACCTGTACAAGCTATGGGCATCCCTCTGTTGCTAGACGGTAAGGATTTGCTCGGAGTGGCACAAACGGGAACAGGAAAAACCGCTGCATTCGCCTTGCCAATATTGCAAAAATTATTGCAAAGGGATCCTCACAAGAAACGCCATATTAGTGCGCTTATACTTTCTCCAACAAGAGAATTAGCAGCACAAATCGATCAAAGATTCTCCGTTTACGGCCAATTTATTGAGATTCGGCACAAGGTCATTTTCGGAGGCGTCAGTCAGAAGCCACAGGTTCAATCATTGAGGAGGGGTATCGATGTTTTGGTTGCTACACCTGGAAGGCTTCTTGACCTATTGCAACAAGGACACGTAGACCTCAATCACATCGAATTTTTCGTATTAGATGAAGCAGATAGAATGCTCGATATGGGATTCATCAGGGATATCAAAAAAATATTGGCGATCCTACCTAAGAGAAGACAAAATCTCCTTTTTAGCGCGACAATGCCTTCTTCGATAGCCGACTTGGCTAAATCCTTCCTCAATAATGCCGAAATGATAGATTTAAGCCCCAAGGAAATAACTGTTGATAAAATAGAACAATCAGTTTTATTTGTTCGGAAGGAAGACAAACGTAAACTAATTGTTGACGTTGTTAAAGAAAATAAGGTAAAGAAAGGCATAATCTTCACACGTACAAAACATGGTGCCAACAGACTAGTAAAACAACTCGATAAGGCAGGAATCAATGCTTTGGCAATCCATGGCAATAAGAGCCAAGGTGCCCGAACAAAGGCACTTGAACGATTCAAACAGGGACGAGTCCCGCTACTAGTTGCTACAGATATCGCTAGCCGAGGAATCGATGTAGACGGGGTTACACATGTCTTCAACTATGACTTGCCCAATGAACCTGAAAGTTATGTTCACAGAATCGGGAGGACTGCACGTGCTGGGAAGAGCGGAGTGGCGTTTGCATTTTGTGATGATAGTGAAAGTGGATATTTGGTCGGCATTCAAAGACTCATTGGAAAAACAATTCCCGTTATTGGCGATCATCGATACCATTTCGCAAAGGCGATACCAAAACCTAATCAAAAACCAGGTAAAATAAAGGTAAATAAACAAACGAATCATACCTTTAAGGCAAATAAGAATCAAACTGATAAGAAAAATAGATCTAGACGAAGGAATAGAAATTATAGCAACAATAAACGCCGTAAGTAGAGTAACAGAGGCGTTCAAAGCATCCTGCCGCCACGTTTGTCCATGGAAGACAGATGGGGGAAATGGATAGCCAGCAAGTGCACGAGATATTTTGACTCGATAGACGATGCCATTGACTATCTGAATGAGAGAGATTACTCTGGCAAGGTCCTTCGAACGCCTGAGGGAATAATAGCAGTGTGCTGCGCTTACCCAGATGGTTTCTACCACGATGCGGTCACTGTTGCAGATGTATGCTATGGGGGTCATGATGACACCCTCGCAGAGGAAAATGTGCCGATCTCATGCGATTGTTGTTCCACCTAGAAGCCCTGAGTACAACGGTTAGATGTGAGCATCAACAAGGGTTTACGGAGAATGGTCCTTGAATGGGGAATGCTCCATAAAGCAACCCCCACAATGACTTGCATGGATCTAACTACACTTGATTTCATCCGAATTTCTATTGGTGCCGTCATACTGCTGTATGTGGGCAATTGTTTGCTCAATCAGAAAGTATGGATTCGTAAGACATTTTCATGGGGAACAAAAGAGGAATACCCGAAGATATTCCAGATGAACATCATCGGTGGGACATTGATTGGATTATTTCTGGTTTCTGGACCACTTTTGTTCTGAAATATTACCTAACCACGCTACAGCTGACCTGAGGGAGTTTACCTCATTCGTAAGCCCACTCGCCTTTTCGCATCACTGGTGTCTTCTTGCCTTCCTTGGTGATGCCATCAATATCAAGCTCCCCGGAACCGATCATCCAGTCGACATGAATGTTGGACGAGTTACCACCCGCCTTGACAACTGCCTCTGGGTCCTTCCCGATGTCCCCCCTGAAGCACTTGGAATAGCACTGCCCCAGTGCTATGTGGCATGATGCATTCTCATCGTAGAGTGTGTTGTAGAATAGAAGGCCAGAGGCACTTATGGGTGATGAATGAGGAACAAGAGCGACTTCCCCTAGCCTTCTCGCTCCTTCATCGATGTCAAGGAGTTGCAAGAATACTTCCTCGCCCTCATCCGCTTTGGCCTCGACAATCTTGCCCCCTTCAAACCGAACTTCGATTCCGTTGATCAGCGTCCCTTGGTGCACAAGGGGCTTGGTAGCTCTGACTATGCCATCTACTCGCTGCCCATGGGGCGTCGTGAAGACCTCTTCAGTGGGGATATTCGGAGTACATGTGATTCCGTTCGTAGCCGTACTTGCTCCTCCTTTCCACTCGTGTCCATCTGCTAGACCTATTGTCAGGTCGGTTCCGGGTGCCGTGTAATGAAGCGAATGGAAGTCTTGTCCATTCAACCATCTCTGTCGTTTTGTGAGCGTTTTCTGATGCGATTCCCATGCAGCCATGGGGTCATCATTGTCAACTCTCGAGATCGAGAATATGGCTTCAGCTAGTGCAGCAACCGCCTCCTCGTCATTCATGTCCGGAAAGATCTGCTTGGCCCATGCGAGTCCCGGATACGACACTATGTTCCAATTCGTTGTGAAGTTAGTAATTCGCTCCATGGCCGGCTTGGCCGCAATAGACATCGATTTACCGGCTCTCGCAACTCGAGCAGGATCTTGGCCAGACAGGAGGAGAGGGTTGGCTGCCGAGATCGCTAGTCTTGCCGTATTGTTGTCGAAAGCCTCCCCCATCGCCTCGTAAATCCAATTTGGTGCCCTGTCCAAGCTTTCGTCGGAAGCATGTCGGAAGCGAGTGAGTGCGAGTTCGTCGTCGGACAACATGGTTGTTACGACTTCGGCCCCATTCCTATACGCTTCAGCTGCAAGTCTCCTGACAAGGGGGAGGGACTCCACAGGTGCTGTGATTATTAGGTCCTGACCGGGTTGGAGGTTTAGGCCCACACGAATGGAAACCTCCGCTAGACGGTCCAGCATCTTTGCATCGAATGGTAGACCCTCATCCCTAGGAACAGCCATAGAAATCTGACCCGAAAGGCGCGTATTAACCCCTCCTAAGAACGCTTCACAGTACCGACAGAGGTATTTTTTCGTCATACTCCGGAGGGAAAGCAATCCATCTAATCAATAGAAAGTTGATGTATCCAAAAATACAGGTATTTACGAACCATGCAAATGTGTGATGTAAGAGAAATACCTCAACCATCAAATAATGAAACATGGTTGTGACCACTAGTTGGCCTGAATATGTCCAAAAAGCGCGATTCAGACTTCTGAAATAGGGAAATGTAGTGTTGAATGTGAACCTGTAATGCATAAAGTGGGCTTCTACATTGCCTATTGCACTTGAAACCGCCCAAGCGGCTACTGCTGTGTGGGATGGCCAAAGATCGACCCAATAAAGGACCTCATAAAGCACCAAAGCGAAGGTAGAATTGAAAATCCCAACAATGTTGAATTTTAGAAATTCATGGAGCATGACTCTGTAGGTCCAACCCACATCCTCAATTCTCTCGCGCATCCGCCACATTGCCGTCTTAACGGCCTCATTGACGCCTGCATAAAGTAGTGCATCACTATGGATTGCTGGGATGAACCCTCTGAGGCCAAGGAATCACAGTGGCCGATTGACTGCTATACCGCTCATACGCTAGTGATTGTGCTCATCCCCACCTTCGCCGGATGCCTCTTCCCAGCACGAATCTTCGGGGTCACTGGATGCTCCCTCCTCCTTCAGACACGGATGATGGTTGGTGAACACATCGACCTCGGTGAGCCAGGGTTCAATAATCCAAGCATGAGTCATCCAATAGTTGCCGAGATGGATGTTAGTCCCATCTGATGAGTGACATTGCTCGTCGCTGATGCCCTCTCCGATCACAAGGAAGCTGGAGTTAGTGAAACAAAGCGTTTCGTGTACATGCCACCAGTCGTTATCGCCAGGAAAACCCTCTGGGGGATTTTCAGAATCAGTATGTACGTACCATGCGAATCCTACCAACTGCGCATCTTGGTCACTGCTGGCGTACATGAGGAACTCCGGCCTCTCGAAATCGAACTCCCCATCCATCCTAGTTCCAACAAACTCAGGATCTAGGGGGTCGAAGCCATCATTTTCCATCGAGAAGTCCCCGAGTCGGACGTGATGCGTGCCCATGCCCGTGGCGTAGTCTACAGCCATGTGGAATCCATCTGCTTCAGCATCTGAGGCCGTAGGCCACTGCATTGCCCACGCGATAGCGGCGTCGAACTGCTCTGTGAGGTCAATACAGTCCTGCCACGTCAGCACCCCCTTCGTCATCCCTTCATAGGCAGGGGCTAAGTGATCACCATGACCCTGGTCATCACCGTGACCGGATCCCGTCGAGTGACACCACCACGGACGCATCGACATGTCGACCTCGGAATCTGCACAGCCGTCACTGGCCGCAATCTCGTCGGCTGGTGTGAAGGGGCATGGGTCGTCTGTATCGACGAAACCATCCCCATCGCTGTCCCGCTGGCCGGATGAGCAACCGTTCTCATCCACATCCATGCCAATCGGAGTCTGTGAACAAAGATCGTCAACGTCCGAGACGCCATCATCATCTCCGTCGGGGGCTCCCACGCAACCAGAGATCGAGCCTCCGAGAAGTAGCAATGCCATCAGTGCGGTTCTAAGATTCACACTTCGAAGATTGTGTGCGAGATAATAAATCAATTCATTCAATCCATCAAACCATGTCGTTAGAGGGGGCAGGGGTAGGGATTATGATGCCTGCGAGTAGCACGGTATTTCCAACCCGAGATCGCTCATTCAAGAACGTGTACAAATCCCTTTCTAATTGATATTATTATGATATCATTCCGATATCTTTTTAATATATCCTCTAACTACTCGTATCATGGAAGAACTCCAAGTAGGACCTGGTGACAAGAACGATCCGATATATCGAGACATTGAGGCGAAATCAATCAATGGATTCCTCGGTCTCGGAATACACATATTCCTGCTCCCGATCCTGAACATTATATTGGTGGCAGTGGGCGGTCCATCGGGAATCCTGCTGATAATCACTGGGCCCCTTTGGTTTCTGATGTGGAACAGCTACGTGGTCGTAAATCCCAACGAGGCGGTCGCCGTCCAGTTCTTCGGCAAGTACGTAGCCACACTCAAGGACGAGGGTTTTCGGTTCTTCCTCAATCCCCTCTACAACAAGACTAGGGTTTCAATGAGAATCAACAACTTCGAGTCTAGCAAGCTGAAGGTCAACGACGTCAACGCGAATCCCATAGATATCGCGGCTGTGGTCGTCTGGAGGGTCTTCGATGCGGCCGAGGCCCTGTTCGAGGTTGAGAGCTACGACCACTACGTGCAAATCCAAAGCGAGGCAGCTCTCCGTGAGATGTCTACCAAGTATCCCTACGATGCAATAGAGGAGAAGGACATAGGTGGGACCACACTCTCCAGCCACCAGGACATCGTAGCTAAGGAGCTGCAGATGTCCGTGGAGACTCGCCTATCTCGGGCCGGTATCGAGGTCTTGGAGGCGAGGATCAGCTACTTGGCATACTCAACGGAGATTGCGCAGGCCATGCTGCGGCGCCAGCAGGCGTCAGCTGTAGTCGCCGCGCGACGTGAGATTGTGAACGGAGCCGTCGGAATGGTCGAGTTGGCACTCGAGCAGCTAAGCGCAAAGGACATCATAGAACTCGACGAGGACAAGAAGGCCACAATGGTCAGTAATCTCCTAGTCGTGCTATGCTCCGAGACGGACACTACGCCTGTAATCAACACTGGTACACTATACCAGTGAGTGAGCTTATTCGAGAGCAATGTAGGGGAATTTAGAAGGGATATAATGCCTAAGAAAGGAATCCTTCTCCGAATAGACCCAGCGTTGCATAAATCACTCAAGTTATGGGCAGAGGACGATATGCGGTCGATCAACGCTCAGATAGAGTTCCTGCTGAAGAAGTCGGTAAGGGAAAAGAGAAGGTGATGGGCCAATCACTGAAACTACTTCCACCACTCTTCGCCATCGGGTGAAGCAGACTTGAGTGCCTCGCCGATGAAAGACATCAGGCCCATAGGTCCTTCCTTGTCCATGTTGAACTCCTGCTCTCTAACCAATTCCCCA
>JAAZXW010000013.1 GCA_014239955.1 Methanobacteriota archaeon
CCTCAAGGATTCCACTGCGACGTCCCCCGGCTGGACCCTTCGACTCTCCTTGAAGCAGGAGTAATTGGGGTGTTTCGTCTAGTTGATACCGACAAGGTCGCACCTGATGCATTGCCCATCTTACAGGGAGGCTCCAATGATAACGTTGAGATGGAAGGGGAGAAGTACCTAGTCAGAGTCCTTCTCTCCGGCTCGGGTCACATCGCCGATCTACTGAAGACTGGCGTCGAAGTACGAGACTATCGTCTCGACAGGTTCGCAGATGTTTTGGTTGATTCAAAGGAAATCAGCATGCTATCCGAGCAACCATTCGTCGAGTGGATTGAGCCTACCTATGCTCCGAGATTCGATAACCAAGAGGCGTCGGAGATCATCGGTGCGAATTGGGTGGTAGACTCATCGAACATGATGAGCCATGGTGGAGCGGTAACCGGGGATGGGGTTATTGTGGCTGTTATGGACTCGGGCCTTGACACTGCGGTGGAATGCAGTGGGCTTTCCAATTGCAATGGCCTGAACTCGGGAGTGCATGCGGACTTCACTGGGAGGATAATGGGGGTCGTTTCATACAACAACTGCGGAGTATGCTCAGATGGAACTGGTGGACCTAACGACTACAACGGCCATGGCACTCACGTAGCAGGTTCAGTTCTAGGGGATGGCAGCAACTCACCAGATGGGGAAGACAACAGTGGCATGGCCCCTGGGGCGCAACTTTTCATGCAAGCAGTAGGATATGGCAACAATGACGGCTCACTTGCTACTCCTAGTTACGAAGATGCCTATGCGGAAGCATATGGGGCAGGGGCTAGGGTTCACACCAACTCATGGGGCGTAGGACCTGACTCGACCAGCGGATGCAGTGGTTCGGCATGCTGGACATACTACTCATCCGACACAATGGAGTTGGACGCAGCGGCCAACGATTACCAAGACCTAACGATTCTGTTCGCGATGGGGAATGATGGCAGGGATTGCGTGTACACATCATTCGGATCGGTAAATTGCCCGAGCGGACAGAACGGGGAGGTTAATCTAGGCGCTCTAAACAGACAGGCATCAGCGAAGAACATCCTCTCAATTGGGGCGTCAGAGAATTATCGCAATACCCTCCCTATGCATGCTATGTCCTATTTCGCCGTATGTGGCAACTGCGATTGGTATGGCAATCCGATCAAAACTGACCTTGAAGCAGATGACCCAGAGGGCATGGCAGGCTTCTCCAACAGAGGCCCCACTAACGATGGCAGGACTAAACCAGATTTTGTGGCTCCAGGAACTTGGATTCACTCCACGAAAACATCTCTGAGAGACGTTTGGACCGACCTTGGCGACTACTACACCGTAAAGAGGGGAACATCGATGGCGACTCCAATCACCGCTGGCTCAGTCGCACTGGTGATAGAGCACCTGAACACTCATGGCTACGACTGCAACCTTGCGAACAGCCCGACTAGCAATAACTGCCCCGATTCGGCTCTTGTTAAGGCAATCCTCAGTGCATCTGCCCATGATATGGAGGGTCAGTACAGCTCTGGAGGAGATGGTCAGAACGGGGCTGTGGAGAAGGCCCCGAACAGTCACGAGGGTTGGGGAAGGGTCGATCTCGAGAGGGCAATTGGTAGTGGATTCTCAGAAGGAATCGAGATCACTACATCGGATAGCCACTCGTTCAAATTGAGTGTTCCCGACTCAGGTATTTCCAGCTTGAGAGTGGTTCTTTCATGGAATGAAATTGAGAATTCCCCTTCAGCAGGTACTCAACTCAGGAACGATTTAGACATTTTCCTCAAAAGTCCCACTGGAGTCTTGCAGCCATACTCCAACGATGACGTGAACAACCTAGTTGGAATTTCCATTGATTCTCCAGATGCTGGTGACTGGGAGGTAATCGTAACCGGGGCGAGTGTAATCGATGGATCTCAGAAGTACTACTTAGCAGCCAGCGATGGCGTGCTGACAGACATGCGTCACCCCGTCTCAGACGGTTACGACGAACCTGGTTTCCAATCCGGCTCAATTTTCACCGAAACCACGATGACTAGTGGAGGCAACCACATTTGCGCGATACTTGACGATTCATCCCTTCAGTGCTGGGGAGAAAACTCATTCGGGCAACTTGGAGACGGCACGACAACCGATAGGCTAACGATGACGGAGGTGAGTCTCGATGCAGCTAGAACCGCGATGTCAATCAGCTCGGGTAGGGATCACACTTGCTCAATCCTGGATAATGGCGAGATGGAGTGCTGGGGTAGGAACAACTACGGCCAGCTTGGTGACGGGACGAATGATCAATCGATCTCACCCGTAGGGGTAAGCCTATCAGGAATACCCGTACAACTTTCCTCAGGAGAATGGCACACGTGTGCGATTATGGATGACGCTAGCCTGCAGTGCTGGGGAAGGAACGCAGACGGACAACTCGGAGATGGGACAAACACCGATAGCAGCACCCCCGTACCAGTTAGTATCGGAGAAAAGGTCCTAGCAGTCTCGGCAGGGGACGATCACACATGCGTCGTAACCGAATCGTGGGCCCTGAAATGCTGGGGGGATAACAGCAACGGGCAGTTGGGAATAGGTTCGACTTCTGCATCAAATAGCCCATCAACGGTTACTGTCGGCGGGAACGCCGTGGCAGTATCCGCAGGGGGCTCTCACACCTGTGTCCTAATCGAGGGGAACAATGTGAAGTGCTGGGGGGATAACAGCAACGGGCAGCTCGGGGATGGCGGGACAAACCAGCAGAACGACGCCGCCATAGTGGGCATCACTCTGACTGGAGCGATCGCAATTGACTCTGGACAGAGCCATTCCTGCGCAGTGGACTCTAGTGATTCCCTCCACTGTTGGGGAGGGAGTGCAAATGGACAAGTCGGTGATGGCAGCACGTCCGAACAAATCACATCTCCCACTGAAATCGCACTAGGGCAGAACATAGGTGCTCTATCAGTCTCATCTGGGTCATCGTACACTTGCGTTGTTGGAAGCAACGACTTGGCCAGGTGCTGGGGTGGACATAGTTCTGGAGCCCTTTCCCTTGGGACCTCCCCCTCTGAGTTCACCATCGAAAGGTGGCGTTACATCAGCTCGTCGGAGAGGGATTGGAACAATAACGGCAACCTAAACATATTCGAAGTCGGCGTAAGCAATGACGATGATGGCGATGGTTTCCCGAATTCTGTCGATAGCGATTCCAGCAATCCGACCGTGGCAGCGAGCTGCTCATCTGGGTCATACGGCAGGTTCACGTGCAGGCAGGCCTCTCCTGGATACTACGTCAGTGGAACTGGTAACACGGTGATGACTCCGGCGAGTCCTGGACACTATGTGTTTGATGGCGGGGCAACCTCAGAAGAGCCATGCATCATAGGGGAGTTCCAGAGACTCTCTGGCCAGACCTCATGCGATGACGCAGAGCCTGGTTACTACGTTCCGGCCCCGGGAGCATCTGGTGGGACTCCCTGTCCTGCCGGCCAGTACAATGACTTGTACGGTCAGATCTCGATAGTTGCCTGCAAATGGGCCGAATCTGGTCACAGCGTCCCGGTACTCACCCAAATGACATCGGGGGCTTCGCACTCCTGTGCCATCCTGGATGACGGTTCGGTCAGCTGCTGGGGAGAGAATAGCAACGGGCAGCTCGGGGATGGTTCGAGGTCACCAAGCCTCGAGCCGGAGAAGTCCTCCATGCCCCTGGGTAGGAAGGCAGTGGAGATTTCCGCTGGTTCGTACCACACATGCACGATGTTCGACGACGGTTCAGTCCGCTGCTGGGGGTCGAATGAATTCGGACAGCTAGGGGATGGCACTACTGTCGAAAGAACGACGCCCGTCTCAGTAGACCTTGGGGAAGGAAAGAGCGCCCTGGGCATCTCATCCGGAGGATCGCATACCTGTGCGGTCCTCAATGACCGTAGCGTCAAGTGCTGGGGCCAGAATAGCAACGGGCAGCTCGGGGATGAGACGACAACCGATAGATCTGCCCCAGTACATACAGCCATGAATGGAGAAGATGTCCTATCGGTCTCGGCTGGATCGTACCACACCTGTGCGATAATGGAAGGCAGGTCGGTAATGTGCTGGGGGGACAACTGGAATGGTCAGGTCGGGGATGGGACCAATGCCGATAGGTCGTCCCCAGTAGAAATTGAGATTCCTAGTAACAGCAGCGCAGTATCACTAGACGCAGGAGCAATGCACACATGTCTGGGAATGAACGATGGGTCCATGTTCTGCTGGGGATACAACGCATACGGCCAGTTGGGGAACGGTGGGTATAGCAACTCCAACTCACCCAGGACGGTCCCACTAAGTTCCAATCAGTTACTAACATCCGTCCAAGTAGGGCTGTTCCACAGTTGTGCGCTACTCGACTCAGGGCAGGTAGCCTGCTGGGGGGATAACAGCAACGGGCAGCTCGGGGATGGGTCGCAGAGTGGAAGTGGGATACCTGTAATTGTGAGCCTCGGCACGAATGCAACATCTATCTCAGTCGGCCAGAGACACTCATGTGCGATCTTGGACGATGCCAGCCTGCAGTGCTGGGGGGCCAACGAAGCAGGCCAGCTTGGGGATGGATCCAACTCTGATCGGAGCAACCCCACGGACATTGACCTTGGGCACGGCTCGAAGGAGCAACTGCCGTGCACACCCGGATCATACCAACCAAACCCATCTCAAACAACGTGCATGCTAGCTGGGAGGGGATTCATGGTCCCCCAGACAGGGCAAACAACCCAGATTGGGTGCGTGGCTGGGTACTACTCGAACCTGAAGGGGCAATCGGCATGTACACCTGCCTCTAGGGGCTACTACGTAGCAGAGGCCGAATCATCATCTCAAACACCCTGTCCCAGTGGCCAATCGACATTGGATGAGGCCTCCACCTTCTTCGACATGTGCTTCGCTGACTTCGACGGGGACGGCACTCCCGACCAGTTCGACACCGATGCCGACAACGACGGAGTTCCGAACGGGGACGACTACGACTGGTTGGACCCCGAAGTCTCCGCTGACTCTGATGGCGACAGGATACCCGACAGCATTGACGACGACGACGACAACGACGGTGTCAATGACACGGATGACCCATTCCCATTAGACCAAGGGGAGTGGGAAGACAAGGATGGTGACGGAATTGGGGACAACGACGACCAGGATGATGACGGGGATGGCAGGAGGGACATTTTCGACGTGTTCCCGAATGACAGTAACGAGTGGTCGGATGCCGATGGTGACGGAATTGGGGATAATTCCGACGCGGACGATGACAACGACGGCCGGTGCGATGACACCACCTATTGGACCCCTAATGAGATCCCCCCAAACAGTGGCCCGAGCCAGGACGGGGACAACATCCCAGACTGCTACGCCTCCGCAAAGGGAGATGCGTTCCCATTCGATGCAAATGAGACTGATGACACGGATGGGGACAGCATCGGGAACAACGTGGATACTGACTGCGATGGTGATGGGTGGATCAACCCGGTCCCTTGCACAATGAACAGTGATGGGGCGAACGGCACGGATGCATTCCCTCTAGAGGACTGGAGATGGTCCGACTCGGACGGGGACGGCCACGCCGACCAGGGGAAGAACGCCGACGTTTTCCCAGATGACCCGACAGAGTGGATGGACAGCGATCGCGATAGCGTGGGCAACAACGTCGACGAGTGCCCATTCAACCCCGGGATTAACAACGAGACTGAAGACTTCATTGTACTGCTAAGCATACCTGGTAACGATCTTGGGTGTCCGATTCAAGCGATGCTCGGGGATGAGATCATAGTAGACGGATCGGAATCAGACGGCGAGGGCTTTGATGACGCAGAAGCCCCCGACTTTGACAATGACGACATTCCTGACTTGCTGGATACGGATGACGACAACGACGGGATCCCGGACACAGAGGACGGGATCCTCGGGGACGGACAGTGGTCCAGGGACCCATTCAGGCCCTTCACCTACGAGAATTGGGCCATCATCGCCATTTCGATATCATTCATCGGGATGATGGGATACAGAGTGATCTGGTCGAAGAACAGGAGCATCTCCAACATCCGCTCCAAGAAGATCAGGATTCAATGATGGTGCAGGGAGCAGGATTCGAACCTGCGAAGCACTACGCACAGCGACCTGAACGCTGCCCCTTTGACCACTCGGGTACCCCTGCCGGAGAGCTTCGTTTGAACAGCCAGACTTCAATGCAGCGCAATTCTTGACTTTGTTGGTGCAGGGGGCAGGATTTGAACCTGCGAAGCACTACGCACTGGGACCTAAACCCAGCCCCTTTGACCACTCGGGTACCCCTGCTATGTCCCGTCCGAATAATTACCCACCAAGAAGTCAACGCATCCGTGTCAATGACCCCAATAGGGTCATAACATGGTCTATGCGCCCCGCAGATGGCAAAAATGGCTCGAATAGGTGTTCTCGGACTCGGCAACTGGGGGACCGCCCTCGCTCTAGTGTGGTGCAAGGACGGTCACAACGTCTTAGGTTGGACCGTCGAGCAAGAGGTTTACGAGTCGATGATGACCAATCACGAGAACGAGAAGTACCTGCCGGGCTACAAGATCCCGGAGCTGGATTGCACCATGGAGATCGCTGATGTCACGGAGAGCTGCGAGATTCTGGTCCTAGCACTTCCCAGCTCGGTCATTCTAGAGGTTGTAGACATGCTGATTCCTAGCCTCAGGCCATCGCACCTACTCGTCGATCTGGCCAAGGGACTTGCCCCATCGGACGAGGGTGGTTCTGGGATGATATCCGATGCCATAGAGATGAGGCTCTCCGAAGCCGGGATGGCCAATCAGGTCGTGGTGATGACTGGTCCCACTATAGCTCCCGAGGTTGCTCGGGGAGTGATCACCAACGCACTGGTAGCATGCCGTGACATCGGAGTGGCGGAGAGGATCACTGAACGCCTCTCGACTGACTCCCTAATCCTCACACCTGCTGAGGACCCAGTCGGGGCAGAGTTATGGGGGGCGTACAAGAACTGCGTTGCACTAGCATGCGGTCTCGTTGACGGTCTGAAGGACACCATAGGGGGTGACAACCTCAAGGCGGCTCTGGTACTATCGGGATACAGCGAAGGAATCGAGCTACTGGCGAAGATGGGGGCCGATCCCAAGACTGCCTTCGGGCCGGCGGGTATAGGAGACCTGTATGTGACGGCAACAAGTCCACGGAGCAGGAATAGGACACTAGGTGAGAAACTGGGGTCAGGGAAGTGTCTGGATGAGTCGCTAGAAGAGATGCACATGGTGGCAGAAGGGGTGCGAGCGACTAGGATGTTCCTGAATAGGTCAGAGAGGATGGGTCACCCGACTCCATTCCTGAGCACCTTGGGGAGCCTTCTGGACGGGGGCATCGAGGTCGAGGACGCGGTCAGGAGAATGGCCGGGGCATACGAAGTGAAGTGAAACCAGATCCGGTTCAATTACTAGATTTGCTTCATTATTTCCAAAGTAGCACTGATCCAGTCAGCGGCATAGTCATCATAGTCCAAGTCACAGTCTATCCTTTTATTCACCCTAGAGCCGCCCTTTTCCTCAAGGAGGATGTCCCATTCCTTGCCTGATTCACAAAAGAACTCGAAGGCAGTATCGCCCAAGGCGAGAACTGCATAGCTAACACCGTCCATGCTGCCTACCTCAGATTCCTGCACAGAGTCATACAGATCCTGCGCGTTTACAGGCTGCTCCCCTTCTCCCCATGTGCTACAGATAACGATTAGCCTCTTCGCAGATGACAATGTTGCCAATGAAATGTCTTCCATGTCCATTACTGTTGGATTGAGGCCGGATATTCCGGCCAAATGTCCTGCATCTTCCGCTAGCACCTCAGCATTTCCAGTCTCTGTTCCGAAGATTAGTAGTAAGTCTCTGTCATTCATTGCAACCACTCGGCTATGTCGTCCACTACAGAATTAGAGTAAGCCGTACTTTCCTTGTTTACAAACTTTGGAGGTTGTTGACGTAGGCCGGTAAGGATATGAAAATGATGCTAGGGTTGATTTCCTTTGCCTGCATCGGAGGTACGTGGTTGTGACGGACCTAACAGATTTCGAATCACGGCTTCTGAAATGGATTTCAGCGTCGGACTTTATTGAGGTGGCATGGTCCACAAAGAGGGCTGCGGAGGCATTCAAGGTCGAGGAGAAGGATGTGTATGAGGCATTGGCAGCATTAACACAGAAGGCCCGGGATCACATACAGATTTTCTACGATGGCGGAGCGATTAGAATAGTTGCCAACTACTAACGCCTCAACTTCTCTAGCTCTTTTATAATGCCCATGATGGAATAAGGACTGACAGCCATTTTGGTCTAGAGACGTCTCCTTCCTCGTTGAACTGGGACCTGGCTTTTATGGAAAGAAAATCGATGATTACTACAACTACGAAAATCACAATCAGGTAAGCTATCACCTTGTCGTACTGGAGAAACTTGAGGTAGAGATTGATGTAGTAACCAATCCCACCTGCTCCCACGATTCCTATGACTGTGCCATGCCTAACATTGTATTCGAACATGAAAATTGCCTGGGAAATCAAGTTATTCGCTTGCTCGGGAATCACTACACCCAAAGCCTTCTCGATCTTCGTTAGACCCATTGAATCTGCAGCTTCTAGGGAAACAATAGACATTCCTTCAATTGACTCATACTGGAGTTTTCCGAGATATCCTACTGTATAGATTGTCATTGCAAGTATTCCCGAGAGTGGACCAAGCCCAACCAATATCACAAAGAAAATTGCCCAAATTATACTTGGTAGACTTCTGAAAGCGGCGAGGACAATTCTCGCAGTGTGCGCCACAGGAGCAGAATTGAGGTTCCTAGACGCAAGAATCGAAATTGGAAGTGAAATCAGTACTCCAAAAACTGTGGAAACAAATGCAATCTTAATCGTCTCCACCATTCCAATCCAAGCAGTTGAACAGGTGAAGTCAACTAAGGGGTAAGCAGTGCATACCGGATAGGACCGGGGTTCGAGGATAGACCAGTCGGGAGGCCAGAGTGACTCATTGAAGAATACTACTAGATTTCCCGGGCCCCTGGATAGCCTCCCCCAATCATCTACCATGCCATCCATCAACCAGAAGCAACCTAACAGAATCATCGGGGGTGCGATTACCCATCCCCCCCTACTCATCACAATACCTCCAATGCAGTAGTCTGAGAGATGAAAGGGTTTACCCTACCGTCATCGATCACGAGCATCCTGTCAGCGATTGATTTAGCCCTAGAAACATCATGTTCCACTAAGATGAGGGTTGCCGACTTTCTCCTTACATAATCAATGACCTCTGTCTGGACCTTTTCCATCGTCTTATCATCTAGCTCGCTAAGGAACTCATCGGCCAAGATAATTTGTGGGGATTGGGAGATGGCCCTAGCAGTAGCAACCCTCCTCTGCTGGCCACCTGAGAGTCTTCGAACGGGCTCATACATTTTTTCCGAAAGATCCATCCTCTCAATTGCATCCAAAGCGGAGTTTTTCGATTGTTGGGTCGGGAAAATACGAGAGGGCCCAGAATGGCCAGCTCTAGCTCCTAGCATGACATTGTGAAGAACGCTGGCGTGACGAACCAAACCTAGTCTCTGCGGGATGTATCCAACGGATCCCCTAGTTGGCTTGAAAGGCAATTCTGAGCCAAAGACTCTCACGATTCCAGATATGGGTTTTATTAGGCCTGCAATTGTCCTTACTAGAGTTGTCTTACCCACTCCAGATGGGCCTGTAATGGCCACAATCTCCCCAGGGAAGATCTCGAGACGAGGGATGTCAACAAGAGGGTTATTTTTGGAGTATCCAATTCTAACTCCCTCGAGGTAGACACTCGGATTCACTTTAAGATCTTTAGAATGCATGGAGGGACTCCAACTATTATTCAATAATTATGATGGGATCTCAAACTTCTGATCGTAGTAAGCAGAGATACCTGGTACGTTGGAAATCAAACTGGAATAGCTTCCAAGATGTTCTTGGGTGTTAACCCTAGTCAGACCAGGAGTGTTCAGGACATTGGACAATATCTCATCTCCACAGAAGTTCTTGTCGGAAGTCGAGTTAACCTGGTGGACTGAAAGATCGTAACACCCGGTGAATGTGCTCCCCATTACCGAGTAATTCTCAACGTACATCTGGTTGTTCAGAGACATCAGTGCATTGAGAACAGCGGTTCTAGACTGCATGTCCAGCATTTCTGGATTGTACATCAACGAATGGCTGGGGGCCTGACCGAAAGCAGGAAGGGAGACGTATTGGCTCATATCTAGGCACCAGTCCTCGTCGTCAAGCGGATCTTCGTTGTCACAATACGACGCTACTGTGCTGTCTTTGGCGAATGCGACGTCTCCGACTCCCTCTGAAAGGCATTTGACTGCCCCCGCGTATCCATAATATGGAGTTCCTGAATCTGGAATCGAGGCGTCCTCATTGAAGAATCCGTAAACCGTATTTCTCATTGTTTCGACATCGTTGGGGTCTCCCACTACATTGGCATATCCATGACCAATCAGATATCCCATGGGGAGTAGCATGCCCGCGGATTTCAACCACCCTGTGTGGCACGAGGTCTTTCCCTGTAGGAGTGCAAATGGGTCTGTACTTGGGTCCCCATCAATATGTGCTGCAGCCATCTCACTGTCTGCAAGAACCCAGGCGTGTGCGTTGTAATACGTCCTTCCATCGGATTTCTGATCCGCTGCTAGAACTTGTAGGCCATACTGCTGCCAACCGACCCATGCGGCACCACCGTCCATTAGTGCAATGTCAGCATTTCCAAACCTGAGAGCTTCTATCATTGCACCATCTGAGTCGACATTGTATAGAGAAACGTCGTAATTTAGCTCATCCGCTAGATAATCCGCTAATAATTGGGGGTTCTCATTTGGATCCTCATAATCGTCCATAACCTGGTATGCGATTACTAGTGTTTCCAATTGTTCTTCGTCGTCGTTGCCTGCGCAACCGGCCATAGTAGAAGAAAATATTAGCACAACAATCAAGCTCGTAAGTGTTTTTTTTACATTCATTTTAGGTCACCCTAAAAAACTGAAAATAGAGGTCTTTATCAAATTTAGGGTGGCCTAAACTCACAATATTTTCCGATAGAGTCATGTTCATGGGTGCTTTCATGAAACCCATGGGGAGAGTACTGCGTGCCTCTGCGATTGCTCTTGTAGTAGTTTTCTTGTCTCCAATAGGACAATTCTATGATGATCAAAAAGTCATGATTGGAGAGTATACCAGGATGGAGCAATTTGGAGGTGGTGGATCTCTGGAAGAGCAATGCAGTTCGATTACTTTCGAGGATATTTTCCTCTACAACCAGGCAATTTTCGAGGTTCGTGTCAATGATGACTGGAATAGTGCTCAGGTAGATGCCAAGGCATGGATCAACTGGTCCCTTGCTGATGACATTAGAAACGATCTGGATTCTTTCTTGGAAGGAATTGTACCCTCGGGTGGTGATGGCTGGCTATCTTCGGATGAAATCGATGCAATGGTTTCGATTGCTGCTGACTGTCTTGAGTACAGTATCACAAGGATAGGGATTCGAGATGGACCCCCTCACAGAGGAGGTGCAGGAGTGAGTTGGATGAACACAACTTGGGAGGATGATCAGACCAACATTGGCCATTTCAACGGAGTTCCCCCCCGACATTCACAAGCGAGGGACTGTCAGGGGTTTAGCCAGGATGGGTGCTCCGAGGTTCCAGTAGTCCCAGCTTCGGTGAGAGATTGCGACACTGGGATCAATGAATCAATGGGAGTTGATGAGTGTAGAATTGAACTATGGCTAAATGCCACAATGATGATTGATGGGGTTTCTGATCCTAATGACTTCACGATTGCGTTCAATTCGTCGAACATGAGCAATGCAAGATTGGACTTCACATTCCCGGTGATGCCGGACCTGAGAATGGACATGTGGGAGGAGTGCGAAGGGAGGTTCGTAGGTGCTGATGAGGATAATCCTCTCACAGACTCTGCACCTATCAGAGGAAGTTGCTTAGGTGACGGTTCTGCAGATTATGAATTAAGAACCAACGACGATGGTAGTCTGACTTACTCACTCAACTCAAACTTCTCAAGAGAAGAGTGGCCATTGGGAGAAGACGTCTTTGCAGACTTCACGACATCCCCAATTCCTACCGATGAGGCTCCTACTTGGACCCAACAAGCACCTTCTGATGGCATCTGGATCCCAGTACTCGAGGAAGGGGCAACCAAGTTATCAACCTGGGAAGAAATTGCATCTTGGTTCCATGACGAATCGGGAGTTTCCAATTTAGATGTCGTCTGCAATTCCGGAGGTAGTGAGATTTCGCAGAGCATCGATGGTTCATTGTGGATCAATGTCGACGGAGTCTCAGAAGTCTCATGTGAGGCGATCGATGCTACTGGAAAGTCCAGCGGGAACAGGACTTGGCACATCGGAGTACCAGTTACAATTTCGACCTCTGCATTAATCCTTCAAGAACAGCACCCCCTGAGGATTTTCCATTCAGAAGCATGGACTGAAGACACAACAGTGCGCCTAGCACTGATCCAGAACGGCCAGCATAGTGGGATTCAGGAATTCCACAAAGGAAATTCATCATTTCAGGACGTGTTAATTCAACCACATGGAGTTGTTCCCGGTCCCGTCAAAATTTGGATTGAAGTAGTAGTTGGAGAGTTTTCATCCCAGAAGACCTTAGATTTGGGTATTGTAAAGGAAAGTGCACCTCCTTCACTGACCATTGGCTCTGGCATATTTGATGGTAAAATGTGGAGGGTGGGTGGACAATTCAGTGACCCAGATGGCGAGACTGTAACTTTCAACATAGCGACCAATGGGCAGGATTTGGGTCAGATTATGGTATCTGGAAATACCTGGGAGAGCGAATGGATTGATCTTAGTATGTTTACCTCCGAATTTATCGAGGTGCAGATCACAGGTTGCGACCAGTCTGGCAAGTGCACGACCACTAGCATTGCCGTAGATCTCTCATTGATGGTCGAAGAAATCCAAGACCTGCCGGGTGAGGATGAAGATTCAGTGGGAAGCATTCCCACTTTGGGCATCCCCTCACTGATCATAGCAGTCTCGGTGGCAGTACTTTTCAGAAGACGGAGCGCGTGAATATGAGTTTCTCTGGAAGAGTGAGCCGTGAGTCCCATTTAGGGGGATTGCTAGTAGATTTCGAAGGTAGACCCCCTCGACTAGGAGCCAGAATAAGAATCTCAGGAGGGAAGATCATCGGAAGGGTGGATTAAGTACTTGGACCGATTGATTCGGCACTAATACACATCCACCCACTTTACGATGGAATAGATGCCAGGGCATCTGTCGGCTCCCCCGTCGAGATTGCCCCGAGAGATAACTCACGTCAAGGGCGCCCAAGGGGAAGGCATTCTAGTGGAAATTTCCGTGAAAGGGGAGGTCCGAGAAAAGGTCCCTATAGAGGCAATGGCGGTCGAAGCTTCCGTGACAACAAGGGAGGCGGTCGCGGCGGGGACAGGGGTTCTGGCGGCAAGGGCGGTCGAAGCTTCCGTGACAACAAGGGAGGCGGTCGCGGGGGAAGAGGCCCGAATCAAACAAGAAGAGGGTCAAAAGGAGAAAATAGGGGCTCGAACAATTCTGGACGGAGAAGGGATTCGGGTAAGAGTGGAAGGGGCAGGAGACGTTAGCCTCACACCCCAGCATTCTTCATCCGCACTATTCTGCGTGTTTTGTGGCGAAGAGTGCCGAGATGATTTGGCTGGATGCCATAGAGGCTAACGAAGAAGGAGACAGGTCGACAGCACTGACTCTGGCCGAAGAAGTGGTTTCACTCGAAGAAGGTCACGCTGATGCTTGGTTTGCTGTTGCTCAATGGACTCTGCCAATTGACTCACGTGGAAAGCAGACGATGCCCAGCATGATTCAGGCGTCCAAGTCCATGGCTTCAATCAGGAAGGTGGTCGAACTGGACCCTCAAAACGAGCATGCATGGAGGATCGGTGGAGAAATCATGGTCGGGCACTTGGGGATGCTCGAACATGGACTTGAATGGTGGGAAGGGAGGAAAGAAGCTGCCCCAAGTGATGTGCTTCCCTATTTCGAGCAGGTTTCCATACTAATCAGACTTGGTTATTTCGAAGAGGCTGGAGAGTACCTGGACGTCATGGACAAGATAATCGAATCTCAACCCAGCAAGTCCTTGGAATCGAGAGCAAGGAGACTGAGGGGTATTTTCGAGGAGCAGGTTTCAATGGAGGGAGAACTGGGTTTCGAGCCACAGAACAGCAAAGACGATTCATGGGGACTGATCAGCAGGATGAGGAAGAAGAAGCCGATTACCGAGACTTACTTCCTCCTCATGTTCGTTATGCCCATCGTTTTCTTACTGGGTTCTGCGGCTATGATGCTGTTTGAAGGGGTGCCTTATAGCACTGCAATGGTTATGCTGCTGATCATCGTAATGTACTTCGGAATTGCTCGCTTCTCCAGGAGGCTGTTGCTCAAACTGAACAGACCTGAGTCTTTCCTGAACAGGGCTATTGATATTGAGAGTTCCAGTGGCATGGTATGCGTCCCAAATGAGATAAGGGAGTCGAAACTCTACTCTCACGTAGTAAGAAGCAGAACGCCGGCGTTCCAGGAAAGGCTGGGGATGATCGAGGATTCAAGTGAGCCACTCACTGGGAAGTGGACCCTCGACGTCCCTGAACTCTGATCAGCCACCGCCGCCCTTCTGCTGCGAGTAGTACTGGGCATAGTACTGCGTAGCGTACTGCCGTGCCATCTGCTCCTCGTACCCTTGTGCCACTAGTTGTTGGACGTAGGCCTCAACTGGGTCCATCTCCTCAACGCCGCCGAAAGACTCCACCGAGTCCTGCTGCTCTGCAGAACCCCCACCCCGTCTCATGAAAATCATCGTCACCGCTAGAACGGCGATGAGCAGCAGGGCAACAATGCCAGCGAACATCAGAGTCGAAGAGTCCCCACTTCCCTCTTGAGGAATTACCTCTTCGTCTGACCTTGGAACGGTGTACAATTGGATCTGGTCATCGACCACATACGATCCCTCTGTGACCCTTATGTGGATGATCCCAGCATTGCCATCGAGCTCGAGATAGAGGTGAGAGATGTTCAGAGACAGTGAGTACTGGTCTCCGTCACATAGCCCATCCTGCCAGTCGAAGCGCCCGAGCGCCTTCTGGGCCGTCTTGATTCCCTCGCTCTTGTCGAAAATCGAAGTGTCATCGAGCGATGCTTCCACCTTCACGTCGCAATCAGCACTTGCATCGTTGTCGACAACGGTACCGGTGATGTTCACGATGTCGGACTCCAAAGCCGAGAATGAGTCCCCATCGGCAGTGGAGATGCTATCGAATTCCACATCCGGGGCAGAGTCTCCGAACATCTCTCCTACGACCTCGAAGAATACCCTGGTGGGAGCCTCGTTACGCAGTTCCCTCTTGTCGTAGACAGTCAACTCGATCATGATGGTGTTCTGTCCTGCTGTCAGGTTCCTGAAGGTGTAAGTCCACTCGACCTCGCTGCCGGGTAACTCGTAGACGTGCACATTGTCCCCATCCCCATTAACGGACCAACTGAACTTCCCTATTCCAGTTCCGACGTCACTGCTGTTTGCTGAAGAGAAGCTGATGCTAGTGTCACCCGTATCAGAGAGTCGGATCCGATACTTGGGCGAATCAACCATGATCCAGTTGCCATCGGCATCCTGTTTTCCGGTCGGCGTCTGTTGGTAACCTACGAACTCGGCGAAATCGGTGAACATGGAGTCCTCCACTATTTCGATATGAGCCTCGGGCGGGGTGCTGTCCGCGTTGATGTCATTCGTGTATACCGAGATGTTGGTAATCCTGGTGTTTCCATGAGAATCATGCAGGAACAGCCAGATCCTCCACTCGGCGTCAATCTTGCAGTCAAGTTCGGCATTCTCATCTGGAACGCAGAAGGTAGCAGTCACGGGGGAGTCTGAGTCTGCTCGATGAATGTGGTTGTTGTCAGCTCCTAGTGTTTCTCCGTCCCATCCAGTCACATCCTCTCCATTGGCTGACTCAATCAACCAGTCTGCGTGAATGCCAGTCACATCGGTTTGGAATCCAAAGTCTAGTTCGGCTGAGCTCTTGATCGCAGTTCTTGCATATGCGCCCGACAATACATCAATCGATTGGGCAACCCCATCTATCGTGAGCTCGAAGCCCTCTCCAGCAATCTCGAATCCATCGGGATATGGGGACATGTGGAAGTCCAGAAGATTGGCTAGCATCGGGAAGTTTTGGTCGCCGAATGGTTGTGACACGGCGGGGTTCTCGACATCTATGGTGGTAACAATCATCCCCCCCTGATGGTAGTTACAAGTAGACAGCAGGGACTGGCTGGGATTTTCAGAGTCCCTGATTATGGTATGGAATGTCCCGCCATCGCTTATCTTGCCGCCCTCGGTCCCTCCTGCTGCCCCATCACTGCAGACCTGGGGTATGTTCTCAGACTTGACCTGGTTGAGGTCCAATGCTGAGAGTGCAACGTGCGTCCCTCCGTTGATTCCTGCTAGAGAGGAGGGGTTGATACCTGACATTAGCGGGTGGAATGGATCGATTAGACTGACGTTCTCGGAAAGTATACGATGGTCAACTGTGCCATTGAAATGATCCCTCATGACTACGTTCATCCCGAATGGCAGCCTATCAGGCGCGTTCGGGTTCTGTATGTCATCGAAATCAGAGTAATACGGGCCGAGGTGAACCTGCAGGGTACCCCCATCCCTCATGAACTCGATAAGTGACTCTGTCAGGGTGATGTCTGCATTGTCGGGGTTCGGAGTTCCCAGTAGTTCGTAGTAGTCCCCGTATTCAACGCTATAGTCGGTCTGCCAGGGGAGGAGTATCTTGGAGTAGTGCTCAAACCAGTCTTCCATACCGTACATGTCCCAGTCCTCTACCTCAAACTGGGTGTATGTCTTGTTCATGGCGGAAAGATCCTGCTTGACCCTCTGCAGTCTGTTCTGGTCAGTCGGGTTCGAAAGGATGGCCACATCGATGTTGTCTAGGAATTCGATGTCGAAGTACCGTTCGTTCCCTGAAGTCTCGCTCGTCTCAGTTAGAATTGACTGGAAGCTTATGTTGTACCTGTGGGTGTCGAACCAGAGGTCGTATGGAGCTGTCCAATTGGCCTGTGACCTCTGATGTGGGTCGAGTACGAAAGGCCCGTTGTCGGAGGTTTCTTCGTAGACGGTCTGGCCGGTTTCCAAATCAACTATCTTCATTGTGACCTCGTACGCACCCTCGATTACCCCATTGAGCATGGGAACTGCGAAGTCGTGTGACTTCTGTCCCTGTGGGTTCGTGGCGTATACGCATGAGTAAACGGCATCTGCTACACAGTCCAGTACATCGGCCTGGAGAAGTGTGATGTCTGCGTTGGCTATCTCGAAAAGAATTGTTGAGACGTTGTTAGCCTGGCTTATCTCAGGCTTGTCGAACCACTTCGATGCATTGTTGGTGTTATTGTACAGTGTCATCAGGTCGATCCTGTATAGGCCGCTCTCAAAGTCATGGAGACCCATTTCAATCACTCGCCTCTGGCCGGCGTCCATCCCAGTCACTGTTTCGGTGTACGAGCCATCGTCGGTGAAGGTGTAGTCGTCCACCCTGATGTTGTCGATCGCGAAGCCAGCGTATCCCGCATTACCATTGACTCCATCGTCATTGGAGTAGAACCTCCACGTGAAGGTGACGTCGGCCCCTGCTAGTGAGGTGCACTCGTCCGTCCATGCGAAGGAGTCCTCAGCAGTCTGGTTGAGCAGGTGCACATGCGTCAGGTCGATCCTAGCCGTGCTGACTAGGTTGTCGGAGTCGAACCAAGATACGAAGCCGTCCTCCCCTATTCCGCCTGAGTGGTCTCCTGCGTACTCTACTTCCTCGTAGAGGCCGTTCTGATCGAAGTCCTCGCAGTAGTTGAAAATCGTCTCCGTGTATGGGTTGAATGCTAACCTCATGCCGTTCTCGTTGAGGTCAGTCCAGCTTCCGTAGATTATTCCCTGGTACACCTCCCCATCCTTGGCCCAAGACGCCTCAAGATAGGAGAAGTCCCTGACGGATTGGACGTTGCCATTCCTGTCGGAGATATGATCCCCCTCGGCGAAGTAGTCGAAGGTGAGGAATGTGAAGTCTGCACCGCTGTCTGTGAGCTCGATAGGCTCCAACGTCAGCGTCTCGTTCCAGCTGTCCCCGTAACCCTCGTCGGGATGTCCCAGCCAGTAAGCCTGGTTCTTGAACACGCCTTGGTTCTGGGGGAGCATATCGTTGGTCCCCGAGGAATCGTCCAATCTGCTTCCGTTTTCGTTTCCATCGTCCTCCCAAATCGGCTGGAATCCTGAGAAGTCCTCAGCTGCGATCAGCTCTGGGAGTGCGTTGCTGACCTTCGCTTCGATGTCGAAGTCGACGAATGTGTTGCCCCAGTTCTGCACGCCGACCGTGATTGGCATCTCCCCTGACGCATAGCGTTCTCCGTTCAGGAGATCCAGCCATGGTTCCTCGAACAGTCCTGGGTCGTACAGGTTCCTTACGGTTAGCTGGAATCTTGTCTGATCATTAGTGCTATCCTGGTCCCCTTGGCCCCCACCTAGGTTGAAGTTGGACAATACGGTTGAGATGTAGTAGGTTGTGTTGTCTACGAAGTCTGCCGTAAGTTGGACCTGCAATGACTCGCCTGCAACTAGGTCGAGGTTTGTCAGTTGCTGGCTCTCGCTGGTGGAATTACCGAAGTTCACGTCCCTAGTCCTGACTGATATGTTGTCGATAGCGAACCCATCAAGACCGGAGAAGTCTTCGGAACCCTCGGGACCTACAGTCCCCTCAAGTCCACTTCTGAAACGGAATCTGATGTCAATGGTCTGACCGGCATAAGGAGTGAGGTCGATCGAGTCTGCCTTCTGATCAAGTTCTCCGTCTTCCCAGCAAATACCGTAGTAGACGACGCAGGAATCTCTGATTCCGCCTGAATCAGTGTAGTTGTTCCACATTGTTGTCTGCCAGTCTCCATAGAAGTTGCTGTTGTAGTCGTTGTACTCCGGGTCAGGAGCACTGGAGACCCTCTCCTCGATTCGGTACTTTCTCTCGTTGTCCCAACCTCCATACCTCCAGACTGTCTCCCAACCAGTTCCATCGCTCCATACTTCTACGCTGCAGGAATCCTCGTACAACCACCTCTCAATGACGTCATACGGCTCGCTCAAGAAAAGCTCGAAGAAACCGGCGCTGCATATGGCATCCATGTCCAAGAATGCGGCATCCGCTCCGGAGAGATCTATTCCCTCGAGAATCAATGCCTCGTCCATGTGGTTGTAGTATCCAGTATCCTCGGTTGAGTTACCGTCGTCGAACACGTAGGTGTGCTCGACTCCGGACCAGAAGTAGTTCGTCGGGTTTGTATCCGCTTCCCAATATGGGTATGCGACTGGGCCGTCCCAAGACTCGTTGTTCTCTTCTGGGTTTCCGTCTGAGGCGAAGCACTTGTCAGTCCCGTTCGGCATGCACTGGTAGTCGCTGTTGTTGAAATGAGCGACATCGTACTCTTCGTAGTCTGTGGTACTGATCCAGTACCTGTCCTCATCGATGTGCCATGACGAGTTGCCGGATTCGTACTCGCCGGTGTACGAGTACTTGTTGAGGGATGCTCCACCGGAGTTGATTTCCGGCGAGGACGACTCGAAGTCGTTGAAGTAGACTACCGTGTCAGTTCCGCCGAGAACCTCCCTGACCTCTAGATCGATGTTTAGGCTACCGTCCGAGATGGGCATCAGGCCGGTGTTCTTGACCGTAACGTTGACCCAACGGTTTCCCTCTCCGACGATGCTCTGGAAGGTAGCGGGATCGGTTACGGAAGGTTCGATCTCGACCCTAGTTATGCCTAAGTCAAAGTTGTCCAGAACCAGGACTGAGAGGTAATCGCCCTGTCCCGCGTATCCCTGAGTGTCCAGCCACATGGCGTTATTCGAGAATCTGTAGGTGTAGTCCTCCTGCCCGATTACGACCTCTAGGGCGCTGTCATCAGCGCCTTGGAGCTGCCCTGGCATTGCCATGGTTGGCCTCCTCCCGACATCGAAAGACAGGGGTGCGAGGTACCCGTTGCTATCTGGGTCAGCGAGTAGAATCTGCACCGTGTTCAGGGCACGGAGGTTTGGCCTCAGCAGGAATGTCTGATTCTGTACCGTGGACTCCTGGGTGTCCAGCAAGGTCAGAGAAGTAGGTACGAAGAAGTCGAGTTCACCGTCTTGGTTTACATCGGCTATGGTGACCGAGGCTCCGAGGAAGTCTCCGAAATCAACGTAGTTCTGCTTGTCCCATCCAGAGGAGGTCTTGGTTGCATACGAAACATTCCCTGTGATGCCGTCAACTACTGCAATGATGTCTATCTCATTGACGTCGTCATCTGGAGTAGAGTCGGCGATGTCTAGCCCGTACATCGGGTAGTCGTGCTCGGCACCGAGCGTGAATTCGTGAACGGACCCAGTACCTGTGGGATCCATTGGATTCGGGTACTGACCTGTTACGCAATCGTACTCCAGTACTGTCATGTTGTCGAATGTGCCAGAAGAATACCCAACACCTGCATTATATGGGGGAGTTCGTAGAAGCCAGATGTCAAGGTCTTCACACTCTCCGGGAGCCAGGATTTCGTCGCCTGGATTGGTGGGGTCGGGGATTGTCTGCAAATCCTCTCCCCAGTTTCCAAGCTTCAGATATTCATAGAATCCAGTGGTTAGAGGGACAGAAATCGGAGCATGCTGGTTCGCAGGTAAGCTGTAGTCAGGGCCCCTGTATACCTGGATGAACTGGTTGGCGAACGTAGAGTCGGTCGAGGAGAAGACCACGTCGGCGTATCCGTCGTCGTTGATGTCGCCGACGTCGAGGTCTGCGAGGTATGGGTTGATGACCGTAATCGTCTCGAACATCTCCTCCCACTCGTTAACCCTCTCGTCGCAGTCGCCCTTGAGGACGGTTAGGTTCGCGGGCCTGATGAATGACTCCCCGACGAACCTGACATTCTGCTGGTAGTAGATGACGTCGTTCACTTCATCCCCATCGACATCGGCAATCTCGACCCGGTTGCCATCGGCCACGTCTCGGAAACCGGCTCGGAACGAGTCGTTGTTTGAAATCTGGACGTCCTGCCTGTCTGCGAAACCCCCGTTTCCGTCATTGTACAGGAAGCTGATGAAGTGCCCGAAGCCGCTACCTGATGCGATGTCATTGTCACCATCGCAATCCAGATCTCCGATTGAGATGTACAGCGGATCCCTCTGGACAGCATACTGGGTGGTGTGAGAAGCGGAAGCATACGGGACTGCCGAAACAAAGAGCGATGTTAGCATCAGGAACACTAGCCCTAATGCCCTCCTGCTCTTTCCATGCCCATGGTTTTCAGTCATGCTTTCGTTCATCATGGTTGTCCGGACATTCGGACCACTCTTATGCATTGCCGAAACATGATTTTTTTCTGCGTGGCGAGATTACTACTTTGATTACTTCATCTCAAGCCAACTGGGGTTGGGCGAGTAGCTTACTTCGGCTCCGCCATAGACCTTCTCGAGCCTCCCCATTATCCAAAGCCTATCTAGGAAAATCTCGAGGTCGATTCGCTCTCGGTTCATGCGCTCGCCCACTAGTACTTCGATGGTTCCGACGTCTAGCGAAGAGTGCCCGTGCTCCCTTACTATCAGTGTTAGTAGAATCTGGAGCCATGCCTCCGCCATTGGGTCTCCAGATAGGTTATTGCTCAGGGGCTGGAGGTCCTCAATTTCGTCCAAGAAAGCCATAATTGCACGTATGTCTGGATCGGTCTTCTTCGAAATACCGTGTTCATCGGCCTCGGATTGCAAATCCAAGCCACCCACCTCCCTCACTACCGAGGGGATTCGAGATGGATCAGGCGGTGGCCCGGGAAGTCCTTCTTCTTGCTCATCTTCTTGCTCGTCTTCTTCCATTCTAATACCTCATATTTCTCCAGTATGAATTCATTTTTTTGCAAGATTTCGGAGGACCGTCGGCAGAATCCCGCCATTTCTGTAGTATTCGGCCTCGACTGGGGTCTCTAGTCTGACTATAGCGGGAAAAATTATCTCGGTACCGTCAACCTTCCTCGCTGAAACTTGAATCTCGGAGAATGGCTCCAAGTTCCCGGATGCGGGGATGCTGTAGAACTCTGAACCGTCCAGACCCAATGAGTCGGCGTCAAACCCCTGGGTGAATGCAAGAGGCAGGACCCCCATGCCAACCAAGTTGGATCTGTGTATCCTCTCGTAGGACTTCGCAATAACTGCCCTCACGCCCAGAAGGAGGGTTCCTTTGGCCGCCCAATCCCTACTGCTCCCAGAGCCATACTGGGAACCTGCAAGGACAACGAGCTGAGTTGAGGCTTCGATGTACCTCTCGCTAGCCTCGTGAATGGGAATTACCTCACCCGTTGGGAAGTGGGTCGTGAGGCCTCCTTCCGTTCCTGGAGCGGTCTGGTTCCTCATTCTGATGTTCGCGAATGTCCCCCTCACCATAACCTCATGGTTGCCTCTTCGACTTCCGAACGAGTTGAAGTCTCTTGGCTGGACCCCATGGCTAATCAGATACCTCCCTGCCGGGCCGGAGCTTGAGAATGCCCCTGCCGGGCTGATATGATCAGTAGTTACCGAGTCTCCTACCTTGACAAGCACCCTAGCATCCACTATTGGCTCAATTGGAGAAGGCTCTGGCTGGATTCCCTGGAAGAAGGATGGTAGTCGGACGTAAGTGGAGTTCGAATCCCAAGGGAATAGCTCACTCGCTTCACTGGGGATGGCATCCCATCTCGGTTCGCTCAAGACGTCAGAATATCTGCTAACAAACATCTCAGGCCCAATTACAGCATCCACTGTACTGCGAATCTCCTCGTCGCTGGGCCAGATATCGGCTAGCATTACGGGTTTTCCGGAGAAGTCATGGCCGAGTGGGTCTTCAGAGAAATCTATGTCCAATGAACCGGCAAGTGCGTAAGCTACAACCAGAGGGGGGCTAGCAAGATAGTTTGCCTTTATTTTCTGATGTATCCTTCCCTCGAAATTACGATTTCCAGAAAGGACGCTGCCAACAACTAGTTCCGAATTGTCAATTGCCTCCTCTATCTCTGAGTCGAGTGGTCCGGAATTCCCAATGCAGGTTGTGCATCCGTATCCGACGACGCTGAAGCCTAGTGAGTCGAGGTCCTCTGAAAGTCCTGAAGCATCGTAGTACTCCTTGACTACTCTGCTACCTGGTGCCAGGCTAGGTTTGACCCATGGTTTGATCGATAGGCCCAGTGACCGGGCATTCCTAGCCACCAAACCGGCAGCGATCATCACACTTGGATTACTTGTGTTCGTGCAACTGGTAATTGCTGCGATAACAACGTCACCGTGCTTCAACTCGTAGTCGCGACCTGCGATAGGTGATTTGGCATCGTTTCTGCTGGTATCTATGCCATGTCCTTGATGTCCTGTTGGGGCATTTAGGCTAGATCTCCAGTGAGACTTCATCTCGGAAAGTAAAACTCGGTCCTGTGGCCTCTTTGGACCAGATAAGGAGGGTTCTACAGTAGATAGATCTAGTCTGAGATTGGAAGTGAATTTGGGAGTTGGAGTGGAATTTTGGTATAGGAGGCCCTGGGATTCCATGTATCTCTTAACGTCCTCCACATGACTAGGTTCTCTGCCAGATAGTAGCATGTAATCGAGAGTTGTCTGATCAACAGGAAAGAATCCGCAAGTGGCTCCATACTCGGGAGCCATGTTTGCAATCGTCGCCCTGTCTGGGAGGCTGAGATTTGACAGACCTTGCCCGTGAAATTCCACGAACTTACTCACGCATCCGTGCTCCCTCAGCATCTCGACTATCCGGAGAGTCATGTCAGTAGCCGTGACCCCTGGTTGGAGAGAGTCGATTAGTTCGAAGCCAACGACCTCGGGAAGCAGCATATAGATCGGTTGGCCGAGCATGACAGCCTCTGCCTCAATCCCCCCGACACCCCATCCAAGGACCCCTAAGCCGTTGATCATGGTGGTGTGCGAGTCTGTTCCAACAAGAGAGTCTGGGATCCACAATCCATCCTCTTCTCTAGCTACACTGGCAATCCACTCGAGGTTTACCTGGTGCACAATGCCCCTCCCCGGCGGTACTGCGCGAAAGTTATCCAGGCTAAGCTGGCCCCACTTCAGGAACTTGTACCTCTCTGAGTTGCGTTCGTACTCGATTTCCAGGTTGCGCTCGCTGGCGTCTGGGAATAATCCTGAAACGTCGACCTGAACAGAGTGGTCAATCACCAAGTCCACAGGAACTTGGGGGTTAACCTTGCTTGGGTCTCCGCCGAGTTCCTTCATCGCATCCCTTAGTGCGGCGATGTCCACAATGGCGGGGACTCCGGTGAAGTCTTGCAGAATTACCCGACTTGGACTGAATGGGATTTCCTCTGGCGTCATTTCTGGAGACCATGAGGCGATTCTCTTAACATCATCATCGTTCACCAAAAATCCATCGCAGTTCCTCAATGCGGACTCTAGGAGAATTCGGATTGAGAATGGGATTTCGGACAATTTGCACAGTCCGGAATCTTGCAGGGAATGCAAGTCCATGAATCGAGCCGATGACCCATCCGATTTCTCGAACTCGGACCGGGCATTGAATGGATTATTATTCCCCACTATTTCACCGAGTAGAAACGACTAGCGACGGGTAAATGAAGTTCACCCAGAATTAACGGAGCAATTAGATGACCCGCGCGGAAACGATGCGAACAGGGTCGACTGGAGAGTCGTTCTGGGTTTCTAGATCGCTGATTGCATCAACATGCTCCAATCCCGAAATTACGTATCCGAAGACGGTGTGGCAAGATGTCTTGGAGCAGTCCTTACCAGCCTCCCAATCGAGATGAAGCGCATCGCCGTCGGTAGGGACGATGTAGAACTGGCTCCCATCGGTGTTCAGGCCGGCATGTGCAGCAGCAACAGCGCCAACTGTGTGCTTCAGACCGTTCTCATGCTCGTATGGGATGTTGTAATCCTCCTTCTGCTGGCATTGGCTTTCGGGAAGCTGCTCACCATTGCAGAATCCGTAGTAATGTGCGGCGTATCCTCCAGAACCACGCATATTTTCGATGTCTCCGCCTTGGATCATGAATTTGTCAATTACCCTGTGGAACTCTACCCCGTCATACTGGAAGTTCCCTGTATGGGTCAGGAAGCTCTCCACATGCATAGGCGCATCATCCTTGTAAAACTCAATCTGAATCTCGCCAGTTACCGACTGGCCATTGAGAACGTACTGAACTTCGAGTGCTACTATCGGGTTACTGCCATCATCAAGGAACTCAGAAACAAGCTTGATAGAGACAAGGAACGCTGCTAAGGAGAGGACCATCACAAGGAGTCCAAGAGGAGTTGGGTTCCCCTGTTCGAACATCTGGAGGCCTAGGCCAAGAGAAATTGACTTCTCGTCCATCATCGAAGCGAGCTTGTTCATGTTCCTTCGAGTCTCCTTGTTCTTGGGATCAATGGACAGGGACTTGTTGTAATTTCTGTATGCCTTCTGCCAGTGTGATTTCTGATTCCTCTGGTCAGTGACTCCCCACTCAGTACCTGCATCTGCAGCTAGAGCGAGTGTCTTGGCCCTTTGAGCCTCGTTTTCTATGCTGCTCCAAGCTGACCTTAGTGCCCCTAGGGCTGCTTCTGGGTCATTCTTGTCACCTACGAGCTCAGTTGCATCGTCCCAAGCTTTCTGGAGTTCCGCTGGAATTGGCACAGGCGGGCGAGAGCCCCCCCCTTGAAAACTGCAACGGAAGCGGCTGAAAAATAAATTGGTTAATTTTTCTATGGTAACGCATAAGACCCTGAGTCATCGCCGACACCCTACGAGCAACCGTCTAGTGAAGCACTGGGGACCAAGAGAACAATGGAAAAAATCGTCAACGATTTCGTCATCAATGTCGCGACCGCTAACGGAACTGGTTCCCAGTCATCCAACCTAATCATCCTTCACTCAATGTTCGAGATGGGGATTCCTGTTAGTGGCAAGAACCTCTTCCCGAGCAACATCTCGGGTTTACCGACGTGGTTCATCATCAGAGTGAGCGATAAAGGATACCAAGCCCCGGGAGATGTCACCAATATCCAAGTTCTGATGAACAAAGACACGTGGTTGAAGGACCTTGAGGGCCTTGAACCGGGGACAATAGTGATCTACAACCAGGATGTCAAACTTCCAGTAGAAAGGGAAGATTGCGTCCTACTGGGGATGCCGATGACCAAGATGGCCAGGAAAATCAATCCAAAACTTGGCAGGTTGATAGCGAACATGTACTACGTCGGAGCTATCGCACACCTCCTTGGAATTGATGATGGTGCGATTGAGAAGGCCGTACAGGATCAATTCAAGGGCAAAGAGAAGGCAGTCGAATTGAACATGCAAGCAATTTCGGAGGGAATTTCATTTGCAAGAGAGAACTGGGAATTCGAGAGTCATTTCTGCGTTGAGAGTAGGGAGAAGAATCCGGACTCTTTCCTTATCGAAGGGAACGAGGCGGTTGCGCTTGGCGCCATCTACGGAGGGATCAGCATGCTCTCATGGTATCCGATAACACCTTCTTCCTCTCTTGCAGAGTCAGTTATCGAATGGGTTCCGGAACTTCGCAGCGATGGTTCCGGGGGGAGTACTTGCGCCGTGATTCAGGCCGAAGACGAACTCGCTGCTGCGGGTATGGTACTTGGAGCTGGATGGGCTGGAGGAAGAGGGATGACTTGCACCAGTGGCCCAGGAATCTCCCTAATGTCTGAGTTCATCGGTTTGTTCTACTTCTCTGAGGTTCCTGGCGTAATTTGGGATGTGAACCGTGTAGGGCCTTCGACTGGATTGCCGACTAGGACCCAACAGGGCGATCTCTCAATGCTTTACGAAGCTAGCCATGGGGATACCCAGCATATCGTACTAATTCCTGGAACAGTTGACGAGTGTTTCGAGTTCGGTTGGAGGGCCTTCGACTACGCTGAGAGGTTCCAGACAATGGTATTCGGATTCAACGACCTAGATTTGGGGATGAACCGTTGGACTACGAATGGTTTCCAGTATCCCGATGGACCCATGGATAGAGGGAAGGTAATCAGAAGCCAAGAAGAGATGGGTGCCATAGCAAATTACGGGAGATACCGGGATGTCGACGGTGACGGAATACCATTCAGGACATTGCCTGGAAGTGGCCTTGATCCCATCCTATACAGAGGAACGGGCCATGACGAAGACGGAATATACTCTGAAGACCCCCAGGTGTACCACGATACGATGGAGAGGCTGAAGAGGAAAATTGATGGTTCAAGGACCAATCTACCTGAACCCGTGATCAGGGAGGAGGAGGACAAAGAACTAGGAGTGATTTTCTATGGTTCCATGGAGAACACCATCGTCGAAATCGACGACATGCTCGGAGAAGCGGGCGTTTCGACAAGCACATGCAGGGTTAGGGCCCTACCCATGCACCCTGAGGTTGAGAATTTCGTTAGAAGACACGATAGGACGATTGTCCTAGAGATTAATCGTGATGGTCAACTATTCGGCATTATCCGGAAGGAGTTCCCCACTGAGTTGATACCAAAGATTCACAGCGTAGCCTACAGCGATGGAATGCCACCAAGGGCCAGAGTGTATTCCGATATGATTCTCGAAGTTTTGAACGAGGTGTCTTAATGGTGAGGCTGAACGTAATAGAACTGGAAAAATCCGAGTACACTGGTGGGAAATCCTCGTTGTGTCCAGGATGCGGGCACGACCAGATTTCGAATAATATAATCCAAGCCGCTTGGGAAAACGGCATTCAACCTGAGAAGATCGCAAAGATGAGTGGCATTGGTTGCTCTTCGAAGACCCCTGCATACTTCCTAGGAAAGAGCCACGGATTCAACACTGTTCATGGAAGGATGCCCTCGGTAACTACGGGAGCGAACATGGTGAACAAGGACCTGAGCTTCTTGGCGGTATCGGGAGACGGGGACACCGCAAGCATAGGAATAGGGCAATTTATTCACGTCATCAGGAGGAACCTGGACATGGTGTACATCGTCGAAAACAACGGTGTCTACGGCCTCACCAAGGGGCAATACAGCGCAACTGTCGAGAAGGGCTCGAAGAAGAAGAAAGGGGTTCCCAACCAACAAGCACCGATAGACCTCTGTGCAATGGCAATTAACCTAGGATGCAGCTTCGTAGCACGCTCCTTCTCAGGTAGCAAAAAGCAGTTGACTGCACTGATTAGGGCCGCTATGAGCCATAGGGGGATGGCATTCATAGACGTCATATCCCCGTGCGTTACCTTCGCCAACAACGACGAGTCATACAAATCCTACAACTATGTGAAGGCAAATGACGAGGTCCTCCATATCCTTGACTACATCCCCCACTTCTCTCCAATAGAGGAGGTTGAAGTCCCAGAGGGTGAATTCAGAGAGGTGAATCTGTTCGACGGTTCGACCTTGAGACTGGAGACCGTGGCGGCCGATCACGATTACACTGATGCCGTTTCTGCACTGAGTGCCATCCACAAATCCGAGAAGGCGGAAAGGCATGTCACTGGATTGCTCTACTACAACGAGAACGTTCCCACGGCCACGGATGCACTCGGACTGAGCGAGACGCCGCTTGTTGAATTGTCCGAAGACCTTCTACGACCCAGCGAGGACAGCCTTGAGAGGGTGAATGCTGGTTTCAGGTCTTGAGTGCATAGTTCTGATTACTCGGTTTTCTTGAAATATCCGGGCCTTGTCCGTGTAACACCAGTCCCTTGGTGTAGTGGTCCATCATATGGCGTTCTGGGCGCCATGACCCTGGTTCGAATCCGGGAGGGACTACCAAAGGAAAAGTCACGCTAAACATACTGGTAGAGAAGTTGGGAAACCCAACTAATCATCATGATAATCATGAACCATCCCAATGCTAGTTTTGCTAATCTCGTGGGTTTCTTCTTTGGTGGAAACGGGTCTATTCCAGCATCCAAGGCCTGGGCAATGATCTCTAACTCCTCCTCGATAGTCTCAGGGGCCCTCATCCCCTCACTTCTCCGAAGTCGGATCCCATCCTGATACGTAGGATTCTTCGAGTGATGCGAAGGCGGCTTCTGTTCCGGACAGATCTAACTCCAAAGAGCCTAGGTTCTCCTCAATACGACTGAGGTTGCTAGATTTTGGAATTGTGATCGAACCGGAGTCGATGCACCACTTTATCGCAGCCTGTGCTGGTGTACATCCTAGGGATTTGGCGATTTTTCCGAGCTCTGGGTCCTCGACCTTGTGCCCCCTAGCTAACGGAGAGTATGCCATAGGGACTGCCCCAATTCCGGAAATTGCTGCTCTGAGGGCTGACCTCTGAAGCCATGGGCTTATCTCGATCTGGTTCACTGATGGCATCAGAGATGCATATGAAACCATAGCGTCTAGGTGATGAGCCCCATAGTTGCTGACTCCGATAGAACGAGTCCATCCTTTCGATAGGCATTCCTCCATTCCGGCCCAGACCGGGGCTCTTGCAGCCAGTTCCTTCGGAGGCGCGTGGACTAGGTACAGGTCCATGTAATCGAGGCCTAAGTTCTCTAGGCTCTGCTGGCACCTCTCAAGCGTCTCCTCGTGACTGTTCGCATGGGGCTGCCTGAGTTTCGTGACCACAAATATCTCCTTCCTCTCGATCCCAGACTCCCTTATCGCCTGACCCACCTCGTCCTCGTTACCATAGGCCATTGCTGTGTCAATGAGGCGGTAACCCTTCTCCAGAGCATGCTTAACAGCTGCTTTGCATTCACCTGGTTCACCCATCAAGTACACTCCAAGGCCAAAATTGGGCATCTCGATCTCGTGCATTTTTCGACCTGTTGCTGTGTCCGTGTTGGATATAGAAACTATCTCCATGCACTGCGAAGGCTAGCATGCATATTCAATCGTTATCGTAGCGAGGTTGAAGCCTCGAATCCCTTCGAGTACCCGTGGACGAATTGCCAAGAGGACTCGATCTACCCCCCTTGGAGGTCCGTCCCTACGTTCCCTCTGCCTCCGTAATGCTAAGCAGAGAGGCAGACGACGGATACGAAGTCTTGATGGGGCACAGGATTTCTGAGCTTCCGGCATTCCCTGATCTCTGGTCTTTCCCAGGAGGCGGTGTTAGCAGAGTAGACAGGAGAACGGCTGATAACCATCCCGAGTGGCTAGCAGAAAGGGGTGCAGACAGACTCTCCGTATTCACCCTGCTGAGGGAGATGACCGAGGAAGTGGGGATCGCCCCGGATGGTGAAGGGGGCTTCACCGAAGTGGACGACGAAGTTCGGAGGATTGTATGTAGGGACAAGTCCGGATGGTTGGAGATGGCCGAGTCAGGTAGGATTTCCACTTCTGGTTTCGATTGCCATGTCATCACAGAGCGGATCACTCCTCCCCAATCCCCAACAAGATTCCACAACCTATTCTTTCACGTAGCACTGGGTGATTCCGTTGCAGAGCCATCATTCCCACCCGGTCGGAGTGAATTCGATGAGTTCCGCTGGTGGAGGCCGGAGGACATCATCTCATCGTGGGAGAGGAATGACCTGCATATCCCTCCTCCGATTGTAACCATATTCAGGGACTTGATCGGGCTGATGATGGGTGGGGACCTGATGTCCGCCTGTCAGACCATGTCCGAGAGTCCACCTTCGGGCCCTCATAGATTCGAGTATGGCCCGGGAGTGGAGTGCATTCTGATCCCAACAGATACCCTCCCTCCGTCCACGCACACGAACTGCTTCGTCCTAGGGGAAAGGGGGGGCGAGAGGCTGATCGTCGACCCTGCAATTAGGGACCAAAACGGCTTCGATCTGCTACGTCTAAAGGTCGAGGAGATCCATGCCGACGGAAGTAACGTAGTTGCTACAATCTTCACCCACCGACATCAGGACCACCTTGGCGACCTCGAGATGATCGAGCAAATCTACCATGCCCCTGTCTGGGCAAGCGAGGAGACTCTGGAGGCCATTCCCATGGGAGGTCAGCGCAAGACCCTGGAGGACGGTGAAGCCATTGAGATCCAGGGTCCCAGTGGAGGTTCCGTGTGGGAAGTCATGGAAACGCCTGGTCACTGCCCGGGGCAGATCTGCCTAGTCGGGGAGTCGGGGATTCTGTCTGCTGACAACTGCACAATGGTGGGGACTATCCTAGTGCCTTCCAGTGACGGGGACATGGGTGCGTACATCCAAGGTCTGGAGCGACTCAGGAGAATAGGGGCTCACACGCTATTCCCTGGCCACGGCCCCCTGATAGCGAATCCAGAACGAATACTGAGCCAGTACATCAATCACCGGAAAGCACGTCACGAGAAGGTCTTCGAGGCGATCGAGTCCGGAGCGAGGAGCCTCTCTGAGATATCTGGACGGGCATACTCGGACACGCCCGATGCTCACCCCTTGCTAGCGAAGGACCAGACTCTCTCACACCTGAAAGACCTCGTCAGCTCCGGCGGGGTAATTTGTGTCGGAGACCAATACGAGCCTGCCTAATCCGTGTGAACGTTCAAAACACAGTACTCGATACTGGGGATGAAGCAGCATGGCTAACAAGGACCGTTGGTGGGACGAAGAGGAAGAGGCCACCTCTGAAAGCACGGGCTCGACAGACTCGAAGAAGGACGTGGAAGATCTCCTCAATGAGGCTGAGGAGAACCGGATCAGGCGTCAGGAGGAGTTGGCGCGGGCCGAGCACGAGTACAAGGTCACTCAGTTCAAGCAGCAGACGAAAGAGCTCTTGCCAGAGGGAGTTGGCGCGGGCGAGACAGCGGAAGTCAAGATTAGAGCCATTAGGGGCATGTACCGAACAGATGGTTCGATCAATGGGAAGCCAGTCAAATTCCTGGTGGACACTGGGGCCAGCTATGTTTCAATGGGTACGGAGATTCGTGAGTACGTTGGTGGGATTCAGGGGAAGAGCCAATGGATGAATACTGCCAATGGGAAATCCAAGGGACATCAAGTCGCACTCGAAGAAGTCAGAGTCGGAGGAATAGTAGTTCGAAACATAATGGGTTCCTCGAGTGATGGGATGTCCGGCATGGATGGCGAAGTACTCCTGGGGATGTCTTTCCTGAATGAGATCGAGATGAACATCGACGATGATATGATGACTCTGACCCAAACCGGTTCCGATAGGATCGGCCAAGAAGGCAAGAAGGGCGCCGGGGACGGGGTAATGGGCCTGTGGTGGCTTTCACCAGGAGAGGCAGTTTCGATTGGGGTTGCTGCAATGATTGCAATTTTCTTCTTCGGAATGGGAGCAGTCGTTATGGCCGGGGAGCCGGTGTACGAATCTACTGCTGGAGTCGTGCTGGAAGGCACTGAGTGGTGGGAATACGAGTACGAGTACGAGGATTGCGCATATGACGAATACAATGACGTCTACTATGACTGCTATTACTGGTACGAGTATGAATGCGGGGCTGATATACAGTACTTCTTCGACGTTGACGGTGCCGAGTTTAGGTCACAAGATAGCCTTTCATTGGGGATTTGGCCAGATTACTGTCTAGACTACGTTGAGGACATCACCCTACCGATAGGGAGTGCGGTGACGGTTTGGTACAATGTCGACAATCCGGAAGACAGTAGCTTAGAGGAACCATTTGGAGGTGGTGCTATTCTCTTCCTCTGCTGTGGACCAATTTTCCTACTGATCTTGATTGTCACTTTGGTCAACGCCAGATTCAGCAACGGACCCAAAACCGGCTGGGGAACCGATTTTGGTATTCAATTTAATTCTGGAGGAGAACATCCGCCGGGTTACCATGGTCACGGAGGAAGATACTGGGGTCCTAGCTGGGGCCCGAGGATTCGTTTCGGAGGACCATCAAGGAGGGTGCGTACTTCCAGGAGAAGAGGAGGGAGGTCATCCGGTGGCAGAAGGTCATCCGGTGGCAGAAGAAGATGAGCCTAGCAGAAAGAGAACTCTGAAATCAGAGGGGTTGTTCTGATTCTCGTGGAAGGTCTGTGGAGCGGTCCTCCAGATTTGGATGGGCATATCGCTGATGAGCATTGGATCGAAGTGGAATCGGGAGTCTCGATAAGAGTCCTGGTTTGGAAGGCAGAGGGGGTTAGCCAGGATTCCAGAACTGTGGTAATGGTCCCAGGATGGGGTTCTCTCTTCGAGGGATGGCGTCCATTGGTCACGGAATGGGTCAAGAGCAGACATCTGATTTACATCGAGACCAGGGAGAAGGCCGGTTCGAGGTTCAACAGGAGTATTTCCAAGGATGATTTCTCCATCGAGAGGCACTCGAAGGACATCGCAGCCGTTCTCGAGGCCATGGATGTCGATCAAACGAAGATAGACTGGTACTCGTCTTCCCTTGGCTCGACTCTCTTAATCGATGCGTTCCAGAGGGAGGAGTTGGGTGGGAGGAGCTCGGTCCTCCTTGCACCCAATCCAGACTTCAGGTTCCCACTTTGGTCGAGAATAATCATCTATTCCCCACTCCCCATGGTGGTTTTCCAGAAGATGGTGGGTTTCGTAGCATGGGTAGTGGACAGGAGGACGAAAGAGGAGGGGCAGAAAACTCGTTATCGCAGGGCACTTCTTGCTCAAGACGTCCCCCGGATGCTCTTCTCTGCGAGATGGAATCTCGGATACAGACTTCCTGAAGACCTATCTGCAATCAAAGTCCCATGCGCGGTAATGACTGCCGTATCGGATACCCTACATGACTTCGGCAAGGTCCAGAGAATCGCAGATTCAATTCCAAACTGCGAGATGATCAAGGTCCCTTCCAACCAGTACGCTCACGAGCCGGATGTCCTGAAGGAAATCCATGAATTCCACTCTTCCCTCCCATGAGACTCGGATTTCTCCTATCGATTCCCTGATGAAGGGCGCCGTTCCGGACGATAATGAGAATCATGCGGAGTCAGTCATCCTCTTTCGAAATCGCACGAATAGTGCGAGAGATGTCAGGCATGGTTGGTGCGAGAGTCAGGAAGGCATACCAACCGCACTACGAACAGATAGTTCTGAGGCTGAACAAGAAGGGGGAACCATCTACTGATCTAGTGATCGTGAGGGGCCTCAGAGCATACGCATCGAACAGGGATAGGCCGATGCCGACACAGCCCTCACAGTTCGCAATGATTCTGAGGAAGCACCTCAACAACTCCAGGTTAGTCGGGGTCGAGCAATTCGGGTTCGACAGGGTGATTCGTTTGGAATTCGAGCATGGTAGAGGTCGACTAAGCCTCGTGATCGAGTTGTTCCGAGATGGTAACGTCCTGCTTCTGGATCAGGATGGAGTTATCATCCGGCCGCTTACACATGCCAAGTACGCCAGTCGTTCACTGAAGAAGGGAGAGATATACTCACCCCCTCCAGAGGCAGTGGATCCTAGGAATCTGAATAGGGCCTCTCTGGACAGGATCCTAGATGGGAGTGACCACGCTCTAATCAGGACCCTGGCCTCAAGAGCGAATCTTGGTAGAGTCTATGGCAGTGCGGCATGCTCAATCTCCGGCATTGATGAGGAGACGCAAGCCAATTCACTGTCCGTTGAGCAGAGGGACTCCCTCGAGGGTGCTCTGACTGAGATGCTAGGTAGTCTCGATGAGGGGGATGGGGGAAACATCTGGCTTTCTGATGCAGAATCCAAGGCCTCTTGGATGGATTCCGACAACGAATCGGAAAGGGACTCGGCGGCTGCTGGAATCGTCGAGTTCTCCCCAATTAGCCTGCCATCGATGAACGAGGAAATGAGAGTGGACGTCAGTAGCCTCTCTCATGCCTACGATTTCATCTTCGGTTCCCACGATGCTGCAGCATTCATCCGAAGGGAAGAGGAGAAATTGATTGAGACCGGTGAACGCGCGGAGGACGAAAGTTCGAAGCTGACAAGGAGAGCATCCCAGCAGGAGAAAGCGATAGAGAGATTCAATCAGAGAGCGGTTATCACCCAAGAGCTTGGCAAGTCTATTCAAGACAATTGGGAGCACGTTGATTCAATATTGGCCCAGCTTAGTGCGGCAGTAGAAAAGAGAGGGTGGCAAGATGTTGCAGAAATTGCTCATGAGGTTGTTTGGGTAGACAGTGTAAATCCGTCAAAGCATACCGTAGTTGCATTCCTTCCAGACGAGGACGGGGATCCGGGGGCCAGCGTCACTCTAGAGACTTCCAAGACTGTTCATCAGAATGCCCAGAGGTACTTCGAAGAGGCTCGAACCCAGAAGAACAAGGCAAAGGGGGCCAAAGAGGCTCTGAGGAAGACCGAGAGATCCAGGAATACTGCTGAGAAGAAGGCTGCTAAGGAGGCAGCCTCGGGAAGGCTCAAGGGGAGGAAGAGAGCTAGACGGTTTTGGTTCGAGAAGTATCGCTGGGCAGTGGTATCCGGGGGGCACCTGCTGATTGGGGGGAAAGATGCCAAGGGGAACGACGTTTTGGTCAGAAAGCATCTATCGTCCAATGACCTGTACTTCCATGCAGACCTACATGGGGCTCCCTCTTGTTCTCTGAAGCTCAAGGATGGTCTGATTCCCAGTAGCTCACAGCAGGGGATAGTTCCAGAAGGTGTGGCGTCTCTACAGATTTCTCAAACCCTAGGAGAGGGTTTCGAAGATGCTCGTGAATTGGGAGATTCGATTATCTCTGAAGCTGCTCAAATCTCCGTTTGCTGGTCCAGAGCTTGGGGTAGTGGTGGTGCTGCTGCGACAGCTTTCCATGCCAGATCAAGCCAGGTTTCCAAGACGACAGAGACCGGGGAGTCTCTTGCAAGGGGGTCATTCGTTGTACGAGGAGAGAGGAGTTGGCACAGAGATACCCCTCTTGAGATTGCAATCGGATTGGCAGTGGTCAATGGGGTTCCTCTGCCCGTCTCTGGTGTACCCAAGGTTATCTCGGAGATGTGCCATAGGTGGGCGAAGGTAGTCCCGGGCAGGGAGAAAAAGGACAGCGTCGCGAACATGATCTCGAAGTCTACGGGACTCGGGCAGGAAGACTTGCTTTCCTGTCTCCCTCCGGGTGGTTGCTCTATAGAAGACCACGGACTAATTCAGCCCTGACTTCGAGATGCCCACTCTGGGGCAGTGATTGCGTAAAGAGTCCCGTCTGTGTAGTGGTCATACAACCACTCCCTGTCCTTAGAAACACCCTCGAGTCTCATTCCCAGTCCCTCAGCAACCTTTCGGCTTGGGTAATTCTCCACTGCCGCCTCGATCACTGATCTATGGAGCATTAGGTCATCGAAGCAGTGTTCGATCATCCTAGAGCATGCCTTGGTAATTATTCCCTGGCCCGATGAAGACTGAGAGACCCAGTACCCCAGGCCAAAGCTCCTGTTACTCCAATCAACCCAGTTCAGACTGATCACCCCCACAAGATCTCCAAATTGTCGAATAAGATAGAAGCAGAAATTGTCATCTTTTTTCTCCGACAGGCTCCTGATTAGAGCAACCTCATCATCCACTGATGTGACGTCATCCAACCAAGGCAGCCACTCCCTCAGGTATGATCGATTTTCATCCACTATGATAAACAACTCTTCCGCATCCTTCTCCACTGGTGAGACTATTTCCAGGCCGTCCTCCACTAGTAGTGATTTTGCTGGCTCGGGACGGGGGGAGTCGGGGTCTTCCGGCCATCCCATTGATTCAGGCATCAACTTAGGCCACGCATTGGAGCGTTATAGTAGTTTTAATTCGGCGACAACGCTTCAAGTGGGCTACCTCATGCGAGGCTATGAGCGGAAGCGGGGAGTCGGGCAATTTGACTTATGGTGACTATCTCCGACTCCACGAATTATTGGATTTACAAGGTGATGAAAGAGGAATTTCTTCCGACGAGATGCACTTCATCATCGTCCATCAGACATTTGAGTTATGGTTCAAACAGATTATTCGGGAGCTATCGGAAACAAGAGGGATTCTTTCACAGGTTCCAGTTCCAGAAGATGACATTCCTCGTGCTGTAGATCATTTGGCAAGGACGACTGAGATATTCCGATTGATGGCAAACCAGTGGACAGTCCTAGAGACGCTCACTCCACAAGGATTCCTTGCATTCAGGGATGGCTTGGGCACTGCCTCGGGCTTCGAATCTTTCCAGATGCGTGAGTTCGAGTTTCTACTCGGGTTAAAGACGGAAGATCGAATGTTTGGAATGGACCCGATCGAGACATTCAGGAAGCTGGCCGAGAGAGGGGAGAAAGACAGTGAGGTCTTAGCCGTGCTAGAGGCCCAGCAAGAGAATGTATCTCTCTATGACTCATTTTTGAGATGGATAGAGAGAACTCCAATAATGGGATCTAGTTTCGAGAGTGAGGACGACGAGTCAGTAGTTAGGGATTATGTGAACTCACACTTAGAGGCACATCTCCAGATGGGTAACGAAACACTGGGGAGAATGTCTGAGATGGATGAAGAAGTCACAAGTCGGATGAAGGAAAGGTTGGATTCTGCACATGACTCTGCAATCTCATTCCTTATTCCCGATGGAGAGGTTAGTCGGGTTCGTGCTGGCCTCCTATTCATCGAATCATATCGTGACTTACCGCTTCTAACATGGCCGAGGAAACTGATTGATGCATTCGTTGAGCTCGAGGAATCTATGGCGAAATGGAGGCATGATCATGCGCGGATGGTCGAGAGAATAATTGGAAAGAGGACTGGGACGGGGGGAACGAGTGGCGTGGACTATCTAGATGCCACTGCAAGATATCGGATTTTCAAGGACCTGTGGGAAGTTAGGACAATCCTAGTAAAGCCGCAGAATAGGCCAGATTTGCTTAATGCAGATTTTTACGGGTACACCGTAGATTCGTGAATAGTGTACTTGCGTTGGCATCGTGTCATTGAAGGCTAGGTCACCAGTCGAGAGAGCATGCCTGTTCCAGTTATCTGTGCTTATGCTCGAACTCCGTTTGGCAAGTTCAGAGGTTCTCTTTCCGGTTACAGCGCAGTCGATCTTGGCATTCTTACCGTGAAGGAACTCTTGGAACGAGCGGGTATCGACCCAGGAATGGGGCTGATTGACCAAGTGTACATGGGACAAGTCCTCCAAGCAGGTTGTGGCCAGGCTCCCGCTCGACAAGTTGCGATTGGGTCCGGCATGCCAGTAACCACTCCCTGCACCACCATCAACAAAGTATGCGGATCTAGCCTAAAGGCGGCAATGATTGCTGCGACAGAAATCAGGGCAGGAGTCGCCAAAGTTGTGGTAGCAGGGGGAATGGAATCGATGAGCAACGCTCCGCACATAGCAAGGGATGTCAAGAAAGGAGAAGAAGTCCCCTTCACGTCTCTTGAGTCATTATTGATGGAAGACGGACTGAAGGATGCTTTCTCGGGAGAGTCGATGGGCAATACTGGTGATGCGGTTGCAGAGGAGCATGGAATTAGCAGAGAGGATTCAGACAGGTTCTCTGTACGCTCGCATACACTGGCAAACAACGCTTGGGAAGAAGGCTGGATTGACAAAGAAGTTTTTCCAGTTGGTTCACTGATGAGAGACGAAGGAATTCGGCCAGAGACAAACGAAGAAGTTCTTTCTGGACTCAGTGCCGCCTTCTCTGAGGAAGGCCAAGTTACTGCAGGAAATGCCAGCCAAGTCTCTGATGGGGCCTCTGCTGTTCTGATCGCTTCAGAAGAGACGGCCAAGGAGCTTGGATTGCCAATATTAGCTAGGATTGTAGAATACACAACCTCTGGAGTTGAGGCAAGCAGGGTAATGTCTGCTCCAATTCCAACAGTGAAAAGGCTCCTAAGGATTACGGGGATGACAATTGATGAGGTTGACATTGTGGAGCACAACGAGGCCTTCGCCTCTGCGTCTTGTGCCATCAAGGGATCACTAGGAATTCCGGAGGAGTCTTTCAACCCGCACGGTGGCGCCATAGCAGTCGGCCACCCTCTCGGAGCAACGGGAACTAGATGTCTGATGACTCTGGTAAATGCAATGAATCGAACTGGAGGGAAAAGGGGCATTGTTACCGTTTGTCTGGGTGGAGGGAACGCTGTAGCAATGATGATTGAGTCCCCATAGCCATCCAATCGATATCAGGGTGGAGTCATAGACCTTATTTGGGGGTCTCCGGTCGAGCGCCCCGATGGTTAAGCCAGCACGTGCCCACACACGCTTCGAAAAGGCCAGAATAATCGGTGCTAGAGCCCTTCAGATTAGCATGGGAGCACCGCTCTTCGTTACGGAGGACGAACTGCGCGATAAGTACATTCGCGAGTTGGTCCAACTCTATGGCGTCGATGACGCAAAGGAGAAGGTCGTACTTGATCCAATGAAGATAGCGACTCTGGAGTACGAGCAGAATAAGATTCCGATCGATGTCGATCCGCACTTCAAGGAAGAGTGAAGCGTTACAGCCCCTTACAGGGAGCGATATCATTTGACTGACTGGAAGGTTTCGAAGAGTCTGACGGCATGGCTGTTGGGGCTGACAATTGTCGTAATCGGGTTAGGAGGACTGATTCGAATCTATGACGCGGGAGAGTCATGTCCAGATTGGCCGTTGTGTTTCGGAACGTTGGGTTTAGATGTCTCGGAGGAAGAGCAAGAGGCTTGGTGGGCTGAGAATCCAGATGAGGTTGACTCACGAGGTTCTGGTCACAGATACTCAACATTTCAAATATTCACGGAATGGTTCCACAGATTCCTTGCTGGAGCGTTTCTTGGTCCACTCGTTCTTGTAAACTGGTATTTGCTAAGAAAAGAAGAAGATCCTGGCAAGGAAGTCAGATTCGCATCTACTTTGACGGTAATTCTAATCATCTGGCAGGGTGCAATCGGGTGGTTGACAGTTGAGATGGATAACTTACATTGGAGTGTTGCACTTCACCTAAGCTCTGCATTAGCATTCACAATTAGCATGTTTTGGCTATGGTTAACTATCACTATGGTGGAAGGGAGCATCCCTAGTTGGATGAAGATTGAACATGGAATCTCGAGAAGATGGAGGGGTAGAGTGACTTGGTTGTCCATCGGAGCATTCGTCACAATCTTCTCTGGCACGTTTGTGTCCACCACTCCCGGTGCCAATCTGGGATGCGGCGTGAATGGAATGCCCGATTCATGGCCTCTGTGTGGTGGTAATCTAATGGACTCAGTGGAAGACCTAGTGTTACAGTCACAAATTATCCACAGATGGTTAGTTGGCCTAATGCTGATCTCCATGGGTGCTGCCTCCTACTTCATCTGGAAAGAAGGAAAAGAGGGTTCCAAACACACACTGAGGAATTGGATATGGGTTGCAACTGGAATTTTTACCACTAATGCTTCAATTGGAGCGATTTACGTCGTCACATGGGACATGGAGGAAGGGTTCTTTGAATTCCTCTCATTGGTTCATCTTATGCTCGCTTCCCTAACTTTCCTAACCATGTCAGCAGCCTGGATAGGATGTGCTATTTCTACGGAGGAAAGGGAATGATTCCATCTTTCATAGCGGACTACTTCTCATTGACAAAACCGAGAGTGGTCATTCTTCTCCAAATTACTGCAATATGCGCAGTGATTGTTCATGACTCCCTCGGAGGGACAACTTTCGAAGAGTCGGTTGAAACTATACTATTGGTAATGATTGGAGGTTATCTCACTGCAGGCGGGGCTAACGCGATCAATATGTGGTACGACAGGGACATCGATCCAAAGATGGATCGCACGGCAGGCAGGGCAATTCCCTCGGGAAGGATTGCCCCTGTATCGGCTTTAGTTTTCGGAATCTCAATTTCCATCTTGGGAGTAATATGGTTCTACGTCATGACCAATGAGGTTGCAGCCTTCTGGTCCGCATTCAGCATTCTATTCTACGTCCTAATTTACAGCATGTGGCTGAAGAGAAGTACGCCTCAGAATATTGTTATTGGGGGCATTGCGGGTTCTACCCCGCCAGTAATCGGATGGGCGGCTAGCGTAGAAGGACTCTCCATATCCGATCATTCCTTGAAAGAGTCATTAGAATCTGTAATCGATCTTGGAAGTCCGATGCCATGGTTCATGTTCACTCTTATTTTCCTCTGGACTCCTCCGCACTTCTGGGCTCTTGCCCTTTACAGGTCTGAAGAATACGCGAAAGTTGGCGTCCCCATGTTGCCCAACGTCAAAGGTCCAGAACGAACAATTATCGAGATGAAGGTGTACTCAATTTTGTTAATCATACTTTCATTGGTCGCGCCGATATCATTTGGAGAAAATGAAGTAAACGAGTGGGTTTACCGTGTTCTCAGTTGGACAATACTGGGGCTAAGTGTTTGGTACGCTTCTACCGTATGGAGAATCGATATTTCTGAAGAGCCAGACGAAACTGGAAGAATTGCCAGTGCAGCAAGATCGTTCTTTGTTTCGATGATATATCTTGCACTAATGTTCGTTGTCCTGGTTACCGGTAGTTTTGGGCAAATGGGGACTACTATTGGGGCGATAATTGCTATCTCCATCATTGGTAGGGCTGAGTTCAGAGTGAGTTCATAGTTCCCGATGGCTTCAAACACCTAGCGGACCATGGGGGTACAAGGGTGGAACAGTGGAAGAGCATGACCTAATTTATGACTGGAATGCTATCGACTATTCCATCGAAAGAGATGAGTCGAATCACCCGCATGAGTTGTGGTTTGACGATGAAACTCTTAGAGATGGATTGCAGAGTCCAAGTGCAAGAAATCCGACTATAGAACAGAAGATAGAACTGATCGACTACATGGAGAGACTTGGGGTCCAGAAGGTAGACCTAGGGCTTCCCGGGGCTGGCCCATTTCATGTTGACCATATAGATGCGATGCTTGAGCATATGGGGGATAGCGGATACAGTCTGAGACCTGGATGCGCGGTCAGGACTGTAGTCTCCGACATTGAACCGCTCGTTGACTTGCAAGCAAAACATGAGAGGCAGATTCAGGCCAGCGCCTTTCTCGGAACAAGTCCGATTAGGCAGTTTGCCGAGGGGTGGACGATGGACAGGATTATCTCTACTGCGGAAAAGGCAGTCACCTTCGCTGTTGACAACGACATCCCGGTAATGTTTGTCACAGAAGATACCACAAGGAGTAAGCCAGAAGAAATTAAGGAGGTCTACTCTAGAGCCATAGAATTAGGAGCAGACAGAATTTGCGTTTGCGACACCTGTGGCCATGTAACCCCAAATGGAGTCAGAAAGCTTCTGGGGTTCATACAGGATGAGGTTATTCCAGACTCAGGAGTCAAAAGGAGAGACATCGAGGTAAACTGGCACGGCCACCAAGACAGGGGTTTGGGTGTCGCAAACAACCTAGCCGCTTACGAGGCAGGAGCCGATGTCATCCATGGAACGGCTCTGGGAGTGGGAGAAAGGGCCGGGAACGCCCCACTGGACCAGACTCTGGTTAATCTGAGCCTAATGGGGGTGATCAAGAACGATCTAACGGCGCTTAACGAATACACGATGAAAGCGCACGAGTACGTCGAAGTTGCACTACCTCACAACTATCCCGTATTTGGGGAGGATGCCTTCGAAACCGGGACAGGGGTGCACGCATCAGCAGTGATCAAAGCAATGAACAAAGGTGACAACTGGCTTGCCGATCGAGTTTACTCTGGAGTCCCTGCTGGAGACTTCGGCCTCCAACAGGCCATTAGAATAGGGCACATGAGTGGTCGCTCAAATGTAATTCATTGGCTAGAGAGTAATGACTACGAAGCAGAGGATGATTTGGTAGCACATTTGTTCGAAGTTGCGAAGAGTCAGAGAAGAATGATGTCGGATGAGGAAATCCACTCGGTGATATCCGAGTTCAGAGGATCTTAGGATGTTCATCCGGCCTTTCAATGGGCATTGAATGGTAAATATTACCATATTGTGCCGGGAAAAATATCTCTTGGTACGTAGTGGAACCCTGATAATCAACTAGCAACGAAACCGAACGGCTATATTCTTCAGTTTTTCGAGACAAAATATGAGAGTAGCCGTATTGGTTCTTGGAATCCTAATTTTTGTCCCACTGGGTCAAGTTTTAGCAGAGGTTGAGGCTGTTGATTCTGAGCCTCTTGTGTCCAAAGATGTGATGCAAACCTATTCCAGAACAGTTCAGATAGCCTTCGATAGAGTTTCTAACATCGAGTCATACGACAAAGAAGTCCTCGCTGGGGTTGATTCCTGGCTAGTAGTCACTGGGATAGACATAGGAGATCATCACAAGACGGTAGCGAAACCAGATGAAACAGCACCTGTCGAGGTTCTCAAGGGATCTTACATTTGGACCTTCGAAGATCCTAAATCATCACTCGGAGTTCTTACTGAGTCATTTGAACTGGAGGAAATTGAATCATTCTCTCCACTGCTGGAGAGGACTTTCTCACTTAGGTTCGAGCCGAATGACCCATACTTCGACGACCAATGGCACCTCAACAACTCCGGGCAAACCAGCGGCGAGGCTGGCGAGGATGCTAGAGTAATGGACGTCTGGGACTCCTACAACGGTTCTGGTGTCGTCATCAGTGTGATTGACGATGGTGTCGAGCACTCGCACCCTGACCTCTCCCCCAATTATCTTTCACAACACTCTTACGACTGGTGTGGCGATGACCCTGATCCAAATCCTAACTCGTTCGATGGACATGGGACGGCAGTTGCTGGGGTTGCAGCAGGGGCGGGGAACAATTCTATTGGAGTGACTGGAGCAGCTTTCGGAGCTTGGATTGCAGGGCACAGGCTGATTGCATGTGGCTTTTCAGACTCGACCTCGGCAGATGCCCTGAGTTATGATAACGACGATATAGACATCTACTCAAACTCTTGGGGGCCATTTGACTCTGGGAACATTCTAGAAGGCCCGGGTCCGATTACTGTAGCCGCGATGGAAGACTCGGTATACAATGGCAGGTCAGGACTCGGGAACATCTACACGTGGGCTGCTGGAAATGGACTGGATGTTGATGACAATTCAAACTATGACGGATACTCCAACAGCCGATATTCGATTGCAGTCGCAGCGATCACTCATTACGGTGACCAGTCTTGGTACTCCGAACCTGGTGCAAATATACTGGTCACAGCACACTCGAACGGAGGATCTCCAAACTATGAGGGGATCACGACTACGGACATTACTGGAACTGGCGGATACAGCGGAGGAGATGTGACTCACGACTTCGGAGGAACCTCTAGTGCAACACCCCTAGTTTCTGGAGTAATAGCCCTGGTTCTTGAAGCGAATCCTGATTTGACTTGGAGGGACGTCCAGAACATCCTAGTCCACAGTTCTAGGAAGAACGATGCTAATGACTCGTCCTGGAACTGGAACGGAGCTGGGCACGACGTGTCGCACAAGTTTGGCTTCGGAGCAGTCGACGCTAGTGCAGCAGTTTCGCTGGCGGAGAACTGGAGCAGCAGCGGAGTGGAGAGTAATGCTAGTTTTGGGCCCTACATGCCCAATATCGATATTGACAATGGCCCTAGCACTTGGACCGAATTCAATCTCTCGGTTCCCATTGATTTGCGTTTAGAATCGATTGATGTCGTTGTAGATATCACGCACGATTCCAGAGGGGAGTTGGACATAGTCCTCCAAGCACCTAGTGGACATGAGTCTTGGCTTGCTGAGGAACATACTGACCCCAACAGTGACTACAATAATTGGAGATTTGGAACTGTACAGCATTGGGACGAATCATCACAAGGGAACTGGACATTGAAAGTTAGAGACTCCGTAACTGGGTCAAACTCAGGGACTGTAAATTCCTGGGAAGTAATCTTCCACGGAGTCGGCAATGTGACTGACTCTGATGGGGATGGATGGCCGGACTACAATGACAATGATGATGATAACGATGGATGGGTGGATGTTGACGAGGTGTCTTGCGCGACTGACCCACTTGACAACGGCTCCACGCCTTCGGACACGGACTCTGACGGGGACTGCGACTACCTCGATGACGATGACGATGGAGACGGGTTGAGTGATTACAACGAGACAGAACTTCACAAAACGGACCCATTGGATTCGGACACGGATGATGACGGCTTGGACGACTACCAAGAGGTAGTTGTCTACGGAACTAATGGAATTGATCCGGACTCAGATGACGATGGTCTGGACGACTACCAAGAGGTAGTTGTCTACGGAACTAACCCTTTGTCTCCAGACTCGGACGGAGATGGGATAAGTGACTACGACGAGATAGAGACTTGGTTTTCGGATCCGCTAATGTATGATCCAGACAATGACTCAGACGAATATTACCATTTCCAAGACTGTGATGATAGTGATTCTAGTGTGAATCCGGGGATGCAGGAACTGCTAAACGGAAAGGATGACGATTGCGACGGATTAGAGGATGAAGGTTACAATGAGACTGACCAAGATGAGGATGGCTTGTCGGACTGGGAAGAATTTCATGTTCACGGAACTAGCCACGAAGATCCAGATTCGGATGGAGACGGAATCTCGGATGGCCAAGAGATATTGGAGTTTGGAAGTGACCCACTGGAAGTTGATGCTGATACTGATGGAGACGGGTCTTATTGGTTCAACGATTGTGATGACAATGACTCTAATTTTGCACCCGGGATTCCTGAGATTCTAGATGGGATGGACAATGACTGTGATGAAGAAATCGATGAGGACTTCTTATGGATGGATTCAGATTCGGATGGGATTACTGACTACTCCGAGTTCCACAACTACGCTACTAATCCAGAAAAAGGAGATACCGATGGTGATGGCCTTCCAGATGGGACGGAAATAAATGTGATGATGTCTGACCCACTAGTTCCTGATCCTGACTCTGATCTAGATGGTTGGTACCACTTCCAGGACTGCGATGACGAAGATTTCGATAGAGCTCCCGAGAGACCGGAAGAGCTTGATGGGAAGGACAACGATTGTGACGGTTTCGTGGACGAGGACTTTTACGACATTGATAGCGATGGAGATGGCTTATCTGACTACTCAGAATATCACAACTACAGCACTATGTTCGACTCAGCGGACAGTGACCAAGATGGCATAGATGACGGGACTGAAGTTTCTCGGGGACTCTCAAGTCCAGTTTTCACAGACTATGA
>JAAZXW010000019.1 GCA_014239955.1 Methanobacteriota archaeon
CGACGACGACAACGACGGATGCCTCGACGAGGACGACGACCTCCCCTACGACGACTCCGACTGCAACGACCTGGACGGTGACGGGGTTGGCGACATGACCGACCTCGACGACGACGGCGACAACGTGATGGACGTCGACGACCCATTCCCGCTAGACGGGAACGCATGGGCCGACAACGACGGCGACGGGATCCCAGACTACACCGGCGACCCGCCATTCCTCGGAAACTTCGAGGGCGCGTCGATACCAGCAGGCTGGACCACTTACGGCGACGCTGACTGGTTCGTATGCGGCATGGGATCCTGCGGGAACCCAACCGGCAACCCGATCAACGGGTCGTACATGGCAGAGTCCGGCGACATCGACAACTCGGAGACGAGCTCGGTCGGAGTCACCATGGACACCTTCGCTGGCGACGTCTCGTTCGACTACGAGACCTCCACGGAAGGCTTCTGGGACTACCTGAGGTTCTACGTGGACGGAAGCCTGACCATGAGCTGGTCCGGAATTACCTCTGGCACCTACACCACCACGGTGAGCTCTGGATGGCACACCTTCGAGTGGATGTACTACAAGGACGCTAGCGTGAGCAGCAACTCAGACACGGTCTGGATTGACGACGTGACTCTACCGATATCGCAGAACCTGACCAACGAAGACCCCGACGACGACAACGACGGCGTCTACGACGAGTTCGACCTTGACCCAATGGACCCATGCGTGAGCATGGACACCGATGGCGACGGCGAGCCCGACTGGGTCATGACCGGGATCTTCGACATGAGCGGATCGGGTGACGAGAACTTCACCGTGGACTGCGACATGTCGATGTGGTACGAGGACTGGGACGACGATGGCGACGGCTGGGGCGACGAGGAAGAGTGGCTATGCGGATCCAACCACCTGGACGCCGAAGAGTCCCCATGGGACTTCGACCAGGACTGGATATGCGACGCACTGGATGACGACCTGGACAACGACGGTGCGCTCAACCCAGTGAACAACTGCGAGCTATACCTGACATGGGATGACTCTGCTGGGTTCATCGACTGCATTTCCGACGGCTTCCACTCAGTGGATGCCGACGGTGACGGCGAGTCCTCCTACATGGAGCTCATGCACGCATGGGCATTCCAGTGGGGTGGCCCCGACGACGAGGGAGATGACGAGGGCGAAGAGGGTGGCGATGACATCGGCACCACGAGCCACAACTCGTCTCACATCGACGTCGAACTGTCCTTAGTGGACGATCTCGGAGATGTGGTGCAAACCCTCTACGGCTTCGACTGGGAGGAGATAGGTCTTGACGACAACTCCACCGAGGCGGATGAACTCGCGTTCATACTCGATAACATCGAGTACTATTTCGATTCAGAGGCAATGCAGCCGATGGAATGGTTCTTCGGCGGACTGATCGAGAACGCATCGTACGAGGGCGAATGGGGAGTAGAAGAAATCCCCGGACCGGATGGTGGCCCCACCTTCGTCTGCGGAAACGGCGATGAGATTCCGTTCGACTTCGTCAACGACGGGTATGACGACTGCGAGGACGGTGCGGACGAGCAGCAGTACAACGAGACTGGTGAGCCGATCAACTGGTTCGACTGCCACGACGGTTCCGAGATATGGGTCTACCAGGTCAATGACGGAATGGATGACTGCCCAGATGGCGAGGACGAGCACTGGGAAGGAGATAACTACAATGAGTTCTCGTTCAACAGCACTGGCGCTACCGAGACCATACAGTGGGAGATGGTCATCTCCAACGACACATGCTTGGTCTTCGCTGATGCCGTCATCATGGGGTGGGACATGTCATCAGGCTCCGGCGACCCAGCCAACTGGACCATACAGATGGGAACGTATGGGACGATAATGGCAGGACCTGCATTCGGTGCCGACGAGGACATGGATGGCATACCCGACTGCCTAGCAGACGAGTTCGGCGATGACGACGGAGATGGCGATGGCGATGGCGATGGCGATGGTGATGGCGATGGCGATGGTGACGGAAACGACACCGGAGAGCCAGAGGTATGGCCAACTCAGGAAGACATCGACGCGTTCAACGCAGAGTTCTGGTCCTGGGTATCGCAATGGGATGCTGACAACAGCTCCTCTCTGAACTTCTCAGAGTACTGGCAGATCATCACAGACACCAGTGAAGGCTTCGACTTCGAGAACCCTGGATGGTCCGCGGACACAACCGAGTGGGACCAGTTCCCATTCGACCCATCCGAGCAGATGGACACCGACATGGACGGAACCGGCGACAACGCTGATGGAGACGACGACAACGACGGCGTCCCAGACAGCTTAGACGCGTTCCCGTACGACCCAAGCGAGGACACTGACCTTGATGGCGACGGAATCGGCGACAACTCCGACAACGACACCGACGGAGATGGCATCGACAACGACGAGGACGACTTCGACAGCGATCCGAATGCAGCAGCCGACAACGACCAGGACGGCATCGACGACGCATCGGACTCCGATGACGACAACGACGGCGTTCCTGACGTGGCTGACTGGTCACCAATGGACACCGACTGCATCGCTAACCCTGATGGCTGCGAGCAGTACGACACCGACGGCGACGGAATCGGCGACAACGCCGACACCGACGACGACGGCGACGGCGTCGACGACGGATCCGACGTATTCCCGCTGGACGCCAGCGAGAACGCAGACGCTGACATGGACGGAGTGGGCGACAACGCCGATCCCGACGATGACAACGATGGAACCCCAGATGGCCTAGACGCCTTCCCGAACAATGCGAACGAGCAGAGGGACTACGATGGTGACGGAATCGGCGACGTGGCCGACGCTGACAGGGACGAGGACGGATCCCTCAACTCGGACGACGCGTTCCCGATGAACGAGAACGAGTGGTTGGACACCGACGGAGATAACGTCGGCGACAACAGCGATTCAGACATCGACGGCGACTCCGTACTGAACGCAGACGACTGGGCACCTACGGATGCAGCAGAGTGGGACGACACCGACGGCGACGGAACCGGCGACAACGCCGATACCGACGACGACGGCGACGGCACGCTCGACGCGGACGAGTACGACTGCGGCACTGACTAGAAGAACCCGAGCTCCGTGCCATCGGACTACGACGGTGACGGGATCTGCGACGCCCTGGACGACGAGGACAACAGGGGCGAGGACGGCATGACACCAATAGGGAACGTCGCACAGGAGACGCCAGGCTTCACGCCAGGCTTCGCATCCGTGCTCGCTGTCATGTCCCTGCTTGGCGCTGCCATGCTCGGACGACGCAAGGACGACTGATCCCAGGATCGGCACAACATAACCCCGGGCCGGGGGCCACTCGGCACTCGGCTCGGGGCCACAACCCAATGCTGATAAGTCTCCCTTTGGACAAGGGGGACATGCCAGGCACGACTCGGGCCGAGATACGGACGCTGAAGGTAGGGCGGTACGTTGCGATCGAGGAAAACGCCTACAAGATTCTCAGCATGTCCAAGTCGAAACCCGGGAAGCACGGCTCGGCCAAGGCCAGGATAGAGCTAGAGGACATCTTCACCGGACAGAAGCGCTCACACGTGGGGACGGTGACCGACACGATCCAGATCCCCCTCATCGAGAAGGGCTCGGCCATCATCACGCACATCCAGGGGGAAGAGGTCCATGCGATGGACAGCAAGACCTACCAGAGCCTTATTCTGCCCGTCGAAGCGAGTATGAACCTGCAATCCGGCGGGGAGATACAGTGGATGGAAGCCATGGGGAGATACAAGATCAGCCGGGACCACTAGCCCATTTTTCGCCATCTCCCGGCACAATGCCCACGTGAAGTATAAGCGTCGTTCTCGTACGCTCAGAATGAGGGACATGACTGACGTGGAGCGCTCGGCCTACAGGCAACCCGTAACCGCCTCCGGCCTCGAGGCTATCGAATCGGGCACCCTGACATGGCTCGACGAGGACATGTACAACAACCTCAACACCGGACTTCTGGAGCAGTACCTCGAGGAGAAGAACCTCAGCGAGTCCTTCGAGATAAGCCACTGGGACACGCGCAAGGTACTGATCGGCATACTCGTGGGCGCCGTCTTCAGCGGTGTCACTGCGTACATAGGCCTCAAGATAGGCCTCGCGGTGTCAGCGGCGTGGTACGTCGCATACCTGCTAGGCATGGCCCTACAGTGGTCACCATCGGAGGTCAACATAGCAACCAGTGCCACCACAGGGGCGACCAACGCCTCCATCGGGTTCATCTTCACGTTCCCCGCGATTTTCCTGCTCGCGTACTCGGACGACTACAAGGTCGGTGACGGGCACCTTCTCAGCTCCGTGGACACGCTAAACCTGGCATTCATAGGGATTACCGCATCCATGTTCGCCGGTTTCCTGGGGGTGATGTACTTCATCATCTTCCGACGCGTCTGGCTGGTCGAGGACCCCCTCCCGATGCCGGGTTTCGAGGCCACTCTGAAGATGCTGGACATCTCATCCGACGTCAGCTCAGGCTCCGCCGAAGCCGCTCGCGACTCATTGCGGACCGTCGGGATCTGGACCGTCCTCACGATGGGGCTGATGTTCGTCATCGACTACCCAATCAGGTGGTCGAAGAAGGTCGCTGGCATCCCAAGCAGCATCGCAGACTGGTTCGCAATGACCCTGTCAGGAGAGAGGTGGGGTCTGGCCTCGGTATACACGGAGAGGTGGATCCACCAGCCTAGCGAGCTTGCTGAGGGGCACGCCCCCTACAACGGGATCACGCCCTACGAGCAGGGGAATCCGATGTCATACACGTTCCTCGGCATCGAGATCAGCCCCACTCTCTTCGCGATAGGCTGGTTCATGAAGTTCAGAGCCGCACTCCTCGTCAATTTGGGGGCCATTCTGGCATGGTTCTGGCTGATCCCGCTGGCCGTCATGCAGGACGTCCCCGTATACGACCCGGAGCAGGGCGTCTACGTCAACATAACCGAGCTCGGTCCCATCGTCCAGTGGCAGGCATTCGGCTCCATCGTTCGCACAGTCGCAATAGGGGCGATCCTCGGAGGGGGATTCCTCGGACTGTTCAAGATGGCCCCGACCTTCATAGGAATCTTCGGGGACATCACCCAGGCCTTCTCAGGAGAGCAGGGGGACGAATTCGTGGAGGGCAAGGGCTGGTACGAGTGGCCGCTGTACCACATCCCCATTTTCATGGGCATATCCTTCTTCGCAATCACAGCAATCTTCGTCCTAGGGGGGTACCCGGTAGTCCCATCGCTGATATTCTCGGTGGTCCTACTCGCGACCACATTCCTCCTTGGCGCAATCGCAGTTCGCGTAATGGGCGAGACCGGGATAGAGCCCGTCTCAGGCACCTCATTCATCGTCCTCCTAATCCTCCTCATGGTCTTCCTAAACCTCGATGTCGGGCTAACCAAGGAGGAGTCAATACTTATGTCGCTCGTTGGCACCACCGTCTTCGGCTCGGCAATCAGCATGAGCGGGACGGTAGTCGGCGATTACAAGAACAGCCTCTACATAGGCAACAGGCCCTATCACATCTCCAAGGGGAACATCATGGGGGTCGTCCCGGGGGCGATCCTAGGTGCCGGCGTGGCCATCTTCCTCTCCAAGCTACTTGCCGACGGGACGATCGAACTGCTAGCCCCCCAAGCAAACGCCTTCGCATACTTCACAACAATCCTGGCCGAGGGGCAGGGCAATTGGAGCGCCCTCCTGATCGGCATGGCACTAGGCGCGTTCGCAGAGTGGGCCACAGGGATGGGGACCTCGTTCGGACTGGGAATGTACCTCCCCACCCCCGCTACCTTCCCCATGCTGATAGGCGGCGCATACCGATCGTGGTGGGAGGAGCGCAGGCTCAAGCCAGTAGTGGAGTCAGTGAGGCAGGAGGAAGGCGGAGCCGCTGCCGAGAAGAGGGGCGCACAGATGCTGCTCCTGACTTTCATGATCGCCGCCGGAGCCCTTACCGGGGAGGCATTCTACGGGGTCGAAGCCGCTGTCCTCGCGGTATTGGACGAGATTTCCATCGGAGGGCAGGCGCTCTCCCTCTACTCGTGGTGGCCGTATGCGAGACTCTTCGGCTTCGTGTTGATCAACGTGTTCCTGGGGGCAATGGTGTACGTGCTATTCAGCAAGGCCGGAATCATAGGTGGTGGTGGAACGGGAGGAGGGCCACCCAAGCCGACCATTGTCCGGGGCCCGGTGCAGAAGGGCCCCACTGGCGTCCTGGACGCTGAGCTGGCGGACTGATTCATGGCCGGGCTCAGGAGCGTCCCAGCGGGCGCATGGCTGACCCTGTCCATAGCCGTCCTAGCCGTCTCAAGCGCCGGGATAGTCCTGCAGGAGATGTCAGAGGTCCCCCCTTTGCTTCGAGCCTCTTGGAGGATGCAAGGCACGGCCCTGGTCCTCCTGCCCGGCTTCCTTTACCAGTCATCCCGCTCGCCAGACTTCGAGACCAGTCGGAAAGACGCCCAGCTAATCCTAGTCTCGAGTGCCTTCCTGGCCGTCCACTTCGGCAGTTGGGTCTGGTCACTGGACAATACCAGTCTCGTACACAGCCTTCTTTTCGTCAATACGCACCCACTAGTGGTAGTCGCCATGATGCCATTCATGGGCGAAGCCGTCCGTAGGGGGCACGTAGCAGGCGTTGCATTGGGATTCGCGGGTGCCACAGTGGCCCTGATGGACGTCGGTGACGGTGGCCAAGTAACGCTAGCGGGGGATTTTGCGGCTTTCATCGGTGCAGCCACAGTCGTCGGATACATCCTGGTTGGTAGGCACCTCAGATCGGAACGTGGCATGCCGATTTTCTTGTATGCATTCCCAGTTACCTTGGCTGCCGGGGCATGGCTCTCAGTCGGAACGGTCTTCTTCGAAGGCTCCTCGTTGGCATCAATCGCACCGGAGGAATCTCTGCTGGGGTGGTCAGACCCCCTTTGGTTAGCATGGGTTGCGTACCTGTCCCTGGGACCTGGCCTCTGTGGCCACACTGGGATGAACACCGTGCTTAGGTGGATCCCCCCCATCATCGTGTCAATCACATTGCTGCTAGAACCAGTCCTCGGGGCAATCATCGGCTGGTTGTGGATCGGGGAGACGGTGATCGGACCATCAACAGTGGCCGGGGGCCTCATGATGATGTCCGGTGCAATACTTGTCACTCTCCAGGAGTCGAGCCAGAATGCCAGTGAATCGGTTTCATAACCGGGCCATCGTGCGAGAAATATGATGGCATTTCCGATACTCCTGACAAATGACGATGGCATCAACTCCCCGGGAATACAGGACTTGGCGGCCTCCCTAAACGGCAGGGGCCATCCGGTAGTAGTCCTCGCACCACTAACAGAGCAATCCGCGGTCGGGATGAAACTCACACTCCGTGATGACATGATGTTCCAGGAGCACACGGATATCGCTGATAGGATCAGGATCGATGATGAAGTCCCCCTCCGGGTATTCTCACTGGATGGCTCTCCATGCGATTGCGTCATCGTCGCCATAGATGGGGGATTGAAGTCCTGGGCGCCGGAGATTGAGCCTTGGATGTGCATTTCCGGGATTAACAGAGGGCCAAACCTCTCAGTCGACGTCCTCCACTCTGGGACGGTATCCGCTGCTCGTGAGGCCGCTCTCTACGGACTGCCATCCCTCTCAGTCAGCCTCGCGACCTACTCCCATCAGGACTACTCTCACTCCATTGAAGCAGCTCTGGATGTATTGGACCGACTTTCCGCGGTCGTTAGGAAGAAGCCAGACAACATCTTGAGACCCGATGGGTCCAATAAAAGGCCCACTGAAGGCCCGGACCCCGACTCGCTTAGGTCTTGGTTCCTACAGGGAAACCTGTTTCTGAACCTGAATATCCCCGAGACCTGGAAGGGAGCGTTCCAGACGGTCCCCCTTGGTGCTAGGTGGTATCACAACGCAACCGACATGATGGACAAGGGGTCAGTTGGCGTGGCTTTCGAGGTCGGAGCAGCCCGAATCGTGGATGAGGACATAGAAATGACCGATTGCAACGCAGTAGGATCGGGCTTCGCATCCATAACGCCTCTGGCAAGCTGGCCCCAGAACCACCCCCTGGGGGTGCCCCAGTCGGTCATGGAAGAATCCACCAAGATGGGAGCCGAGGGGATGCCTCACTGGTTCTAGTTCCCGTCAAGAAGATGATGCAGAATCGCGATGCACGAGTGACCCTGCAACCAACGCTCCCCCAGTGAAATGGAAAGGGCACCCCGTAGTGCCAACCTGTCGTCCTCGGTCAGGGGTTTGTCATCGGAGATGACGAATCCCAAATCCGTCGCCGAGGGAACCCCCGAATAACCCCCTCCATCAGCATCGAGAACCACCGGGGAAACGCCTTGAGAACGCCATTCTTCGATTGTCTGCCCCAAGTCCCCCCCAGAGTGGAGAATTCCCATGGTGAACTCATCGAAACGCCCCCTCGGAGGGACCGCCGTTTTCAAAATGCCCTTGATCTGTCCAGCGATTGATCGCTCGTCAGGCCTAACGCCCCTCAGAATGGAGCCATTGAACCAGATTCTCCTAGGGGGGCCATCACCACCCATCAGGTGCAGCATCACATGGCTGTCTTCCCTGATTCCGTGTGAGACGAAAAGCGCAGCATTTACGGCTCTCGCAAGGACGTCCATCCTCCCTCCCGACCCAGGGAGGTCATTCAGATTCAAGGCCCCGGAACTAGGGGCTCTGTGACCAATGATTGCGAACCACCTTTCCAGTCGATCACCCCAGATCGAGCTCATCATCAAGCCCCATCATGGATTCCATTTGACGTCTCATCTTCCGGTCCCCTCTGAATCCACGCATCATCTTCTTGCTCCTATTCCACTGTGTTAGCAGCTCTTTGACCTCCCTCTCCTCACAACCAGAACCCCGCGCAATCCTCCTGATCCTGCTCGACTTCAGTAGCAGGGGGTCATCCTTCTCCTCCTGGGTCATAGAGTCCATCACAATTCTATACTTGTCAAGATTCGCCTGCATCTGCCTCTTCTGGGTCACGCCCATGTTCCCCATCCCTCCGAACATCGTGTCAGGCAAATGCGAAAGCACCTTGTCCAATGTGCCAATCTTGCTCATCATCTCCATCTGGGCATACATGTCAGTCAGGGTGAACCTGCCAGACATCAGCCTCTTCGTCAGGCGCATTGCCTCTTGTTCGTCAAGATCCTCAGGCGCTAGGTCGATTAGCCCCTTGATGTCACCCATGCCAAGTAATCTGGAAATGAAACGATCAGACTCGAACTTCTCGATGTCTCCAATCCTTTCCCCTTCCCCAACGAAGACTATTGGGGCTCCTGTGGCGGAAACCGCGCTAAGCGCGCCACCCCCCCTCGCCGTCCCATCTAACTTGGTAACTATCGTCCCAGTAACGCCCACAAGTTCGTGGAACGTTTCTGCCATGGGTCCGGCGGCTTGACCAACCTGTGCATCAATAACTAGGAAACGCTCTGAAGCGTTGGCAATACTTGCAATCTCAAGGAGTTCATCCTTCAGTTCTCCATCAAGACTGTCCCTCCCAGCCGTATCAATTATCACCACATCAGCAGTACCGACTTTCTTCAGGCCGTTCCTGACTATTTCTGATGCTATCTTGGCATCAGGTTCCCCGTAGACTTCTACCCCAGTGCCTTCGAGCATCTGGCTTAGCTGCTCGAAGGCACCCGGCCTATGCACGTCGGCTTCAATTACTGCTACCTTTGCACTGTGACTCTTTCTCCACCAATCTGCTAGCTTCGCAGTAGTGGTGGTCTTCCCTTGTCCATAGAGCCCCACCATGAGGACAGTCTGGTTGTGGGGTTTGATTACTCGAGGAGGTCCGAGGATCCTGACCATCTCAGAATAAATCAGATTCATTGCATGGGTTTCTAGCCTAACTCCTGGCCTCGGCTCCTCTTCGAACATCCCTCTTTCGACTCTCTCTGTGAGTTCCTTTGCCTGCCTTACGTTGAAATCCGCTTCGAGGAGTGCTCTCCTGAGTGATTTACTGAGTTCCTTTACGGTCTCCTCGTCTATCTTCCGCTTCCCCTTCAGAAGTCCGATTGAACCGAGAACTCTACGCTTGAAGCCCTCCAGCGCCATGAGTTTCGGCACCAATCGTGTGGTTTGAACATTGTCTGAGTAACACCATGATGGAATTCCCCATATCCGCTGTACTGAAAGGGAACCCGGCATGGGGGAGGATATGGCTGAAGCCCCAATTGAGATGTGGGAGATGCAAGTTGCCTTCGCAATCGGACTGCTGGGAATCTACGTCGGTTGGCGGGGAACTATAGCCAAAATGACTGGATTTTACGATCTATCCGGGGCAGTAAAGACACTACTTTACGGAATAATAGCTGGAGTCCTAGCCGCTTCCGCAATAGACGTCCTAATTCTAACTGAAGTCAGAACCGGGACTCAGAACATCATTTCTCTTAGTGCAATTGCCCTAGTGATTGCACTTGCTGAGTCGTCATTCTCACTATTCGTCCTCGGTCGCTCTAGAATCGTTGGATTGAGAGCATGCGCCCCATACGGATGGACACTTGGATTGGGTTTCGGGGCGATGCGTTCCGCTCACCTAAACGTCCGACTGTTCGATCCAGTAGTCTGGGAGGGGACGGGATTCGGCGTTCCGAACATTGTTCTGGCTTGTGTTCTAACGGTGATCACCTGCATTGGGCATGCATCCATAACTACGTGGCAGGGCTCTAGGATCATAGAAAACAGCCGCTTCCGACCAATCATTTACGGGTCCATCGCTCGTTCCGCCCTAATCTTGTCCACACTTCTAGCGGTCTTCTTCCCACCAACACTGGCTTTAGTCGCCCCTATCGTGGCATGGTCCTGGTTCCCTGCCCAGGAGTCGTGGTTGCCATCCGGACTCACCCCGGCAGCAAGACAGGCGTATAGGCGCACGTTGCGGCAAGCAGAAATCAACAAAACTAGAGCAGACAGTCGAATCAGGGGAAAGTTAGTCGAATCCGACGAATAGTGTTCGAAATCGACCATTACCGGAAATTTCCAGTCATGGCGTATGATTATATCCAATCTCATATCCATTTGGCTGGATGCGAGTCATTATCGCTGGTGCCGGCGAGGTCGGCCGTGGTGTCGCCGCAGCTCTTCGAGGTGAGAAGAGGGGCGTTGCGATGATCGATCCCGACCCTAATGCGATTAGCGATTCCCAGTCCTTGGATTGCCTTCTGATTACTGGAAACGCCCTTTCTAGGGATTCTCTAGTCCGCGCCGGTATCAGCGATGCCGAGATAATCGTCTTCGCAACAAATGACGACAACGTCAACGTCCTGGGATGTGCATTTGCCAAACGGGTATTCAGTGAGCAGGTCGTGGACAGGACCGCTTCCGGACTAATTACAATAGCCAATGTTCGTGATTCAGAAATCACCCATCCTTCAAGAGGAGCCGGCCCACTTGAGAACTGGGCACGAACAAACTTCGTCGTCTCTCCCTCCATGGATGTCGTCGATCAGTTGATTTCTGGCTTGATCGCACCATCTCTTTCCGACGTAATCCCTCTGGGGGATAATGCATGGATAGTCGAGTCTTCTGTTTCTCTCGGCTCTCCAATTATCGGATCAACTACTGGTGATGCCAACGCTAGGGCTGGCTCTGATCCCGATTATCCAAGGATTATCGCGATGAAGGCGCAGGGGAGAAAGGGGCGTATCATCTCCGGAAATGAAATAATCCAAGAAGGCGACATGCTTGTCTTTGTGAGCGGCTCTACAAAATTCTTTGGGGAGGTGGCTAGAATGGTCGGGGATTTAGATTCTGAGATGCCAGAAAAGCCGACAGTTGCTGTGTTTGGGGCAACAAGCTTCGGGAGTAAGTTGGCGGAGCACTACTTGAATAACGGCTCGAATGTCGTCATCATCGAGCCAGACTTGGATGCAGCAAATGCAATCGTCGGGTCAAGGATAGGCGTCAACAAGCGCCTCGATGTGATTCACGGCGACCCCCAGGACGAAGATCTACTCAGAGAACTAGCAGTCGAGGACCATGATATCGCAATATCCGCTTTGAGTGACGATAATCTGAATATCTCAATAGCAATGAGGACTTTTGACAAAGGCGTCTCCAGGACTGGTTTGCTCTTGAAGGACAGAGCCCTTGTGGAGGCCATTCAGAGAATCGGACTCAGGCCCGTGAGTAAGCGAAGGGTAGCCGTCAAGTCAATACTCAAAGCAATTCACATGCACGTCCCAGGTCTCTATGAGCCAATCCCCAGGATTCCATCTCTAGTCTCAATGTCCGCAGAGATTAATGCTGGGAACTCATTACTGGGCAAAGAATTGGACGAAGTTGAGGATATTATCGGGGCAAACCTCGTAATCCTCGAGAGGAGGGGGGATGATGGCAGCTTCAGCCACATTGTGGAAGAAGAAATCGGCCCCTTGGAGGAAGGCGATCGGATTTATCTTATTCTGGAAATTGACGATGTAGGGAAGGCAGAGGAGTCACTACGGAGTTAGTATGCGCTGGGAGGTTGTGAGCCTAGTTCTTGGATGGACCATTGGTTTGGTTTCATTGCCATTGGCGGTCGTTGGATTGTACAGCCTCATTGCTGAGGGACTTGAACCAGCAATTCGTACATTTGCAATACCTACTCTGATTTCCGTTTCATTAGGGTACTCGCTCGTCTTCCACGCTCGGGCTTCCGATCCATCTGCAAGGGTCAGGGATAGGGAGGCCTTTGCTTCCGTCGCCTTGGGCTGGATTCCCGTAGTTATCGTCGGAGCTTTGCCCCTATGGCTGGGGGGGATGTTCCATGGCCCCTTTGGAGGGTATTGGAACCCTGGACAGGATAATTCCGCAAGCCAGATACTGTATGGATTTCTGCACTCTTGGTTCGAGTCTATGTCGGGTTTTACAACCACCGGGGCCTCGCTCGTTGATTCTGCCACTAGCCCCCTTTGCGGCTCCGGACTAGCAGGGATCAATGAATTCGAAGGAGACTGCTTAGGTAGTCAGAGGAAAAGCCTCATTCTCTGGCGATCAATATCTCAGTGGATCGGTGGAATGGGTGTCATTATGCTGGGCCTCCTAATTTTCTCAAGAGCACTCGGAGGGGGAATGGCCCTAGCCAGGGCCGAACTAACCGGCCCCTCTGTCTCCAACCTAGGAACAACCCTAGAGAGCACTGCTCGGAAACTATGGGCGATTTACGTAGGTCTGACTTTGCTCGAGGCAATCCTCCTTTTCCAATTCACTAGGATGGGTGCATTCGATTCTGTGAACTATGCCCTTACAACAATGCCCTCGGGGGGTTTCGGAACCACTGACGGGGGGATCATGGACTTCGATGACGCCATAATTGAGTCGATTGTAATGGTCTTCATGCTTCTTACCTGCATCAACTTCAGCCTGCTATATTTTGCATTCTCCGGGAGATCTAATGAGATCTGGAAGGACGAGGAGCTGCGAACTTACCTGCTAATTGTGTTCGTTGCATGGATTGCTATGGCAGTCAATATATTTCGTTCAGAAGAATTGGGATATGGCTTATTGGAATCTATCAGGCACTCGATTTTCCAGGCTATTTCGATTACAAGTACTGGCTATTCTAGTGCAAACTTCTCTGATTGGCCGGTTTTCAGCCAGTTCGTTTTACTCCTTCTCATGATAATCGGTGCAAGTGCCGGATCTACAGGAGGAGGACTAAAGGTTCTACGAATCAGAATTGCATTCGAACTAGCGAAGAGGGAGGTGATAAAAATCATCCAACCCCGTAAGGTTGTGGCAATTCGCTTCAACCAATCTGTTGTCGATGAGGAAAGGGTGTGGATTATCTTGGGTATGGTCAGCTCTTGGTTGGTCCTCGTCACCGCATCAATGCTGACTATTTCTTTCCTAGAACCGAATCTAGAAATGGTTGATGTGCTATCTGTCTCAATCTCCCTTCTAGGAAATACGGGCCCGGCCCTGGGTGATTTCGGGCCTTCTGGAGCAGCTGCCTCATGGGCTGGCCTAAGCACGCCATCTCTGTTGGCTTCTACGATGCTGATGTGGCTTGGTCGTCTTGAACTACTCACGGTTCTGGTGCTGCTTCATCCACGGACTTGGGAATCCGACTAACCGAACCTATCCAGGGTCGGCTGAGCGTCATCTACGATTTCATTCTCGGTATCATCCACCACCAAAATCTCGTCATTCTGCCTCAACTCTTCTCCTTCGAACGCCTTCACTATTCCCTTCCCACTCTTGCTGGATTTGGGTATTCCGTGCATGGCAAGGTGATCCTCCGCCTCCAAACCGATCTTCTTTGCCACGCTGAAGTCACCCTCTGACCCCCCTAGGCTAGGATTGTGAATTGCCAGTAGGGTCGGCCATAGGTCATCTCTAACCGAAGATCTGCTCGTTCCAAATGACTCCGATAGCCTGGAAATAACCCCTCCAGTCCTCCACGATTCGCCTCCCCTCCTGAGAAAATCCGGAAAGCTAACGTACACCTCATTACCAGATTTTGCCGTCGAGACGGCAGCTATGGCCTGAGCAGGCAATGCTGATCCCCAGTACCATGATCTGAAAGCGCGATTGGAGTATTTTGTAGCAAGAAAAGAATCCGATCTGCACATGGCCCCGGAGATTTCCTCCAGACCCGAACCAGTCATGATCGACTGGTTGTTCCAAGCGAACCAAGCTAGTATCTCGTCTGGGTCCTTGTCGGAGTTGCGGACAATCTCAGAAACGCTTGCACCCGATGGGGCGAGGTATGCTCTCTTCAGAGACTTGAACACGTTCACTTGGGAGTCTCTTAGGACAGCATCTGAGAGGTCATCAACAGAACTCATGTCAATGTGTCCATCAACTACGTTTGAAAGGGATTGAAGATCCCTAATCAGGGCTCTAAGATCCCCTGGGTTCGCATCGATCAGAGCATCAAGAGACTCGGGATCAATCCCGATGCCCTCCGAATCCAGTACTCTGAGAGCAATCCTCCTGAGGTCTGACCTACCTACTCTCTCGAATGTTACATTCTCCGAAATCCTCAGTACCCTATCTCTGTTGGACCTCCAGTTACCCCCCTTTCCCCATAGCCTCATCGGGTCATTGCACGTCATTATCACGGGATGATTAGTATTGCTCAGAAGGTTGAGTAGCTCCGCCTTTCCTCCCGAGTCACCCCTGAGGGTCGGGCCATCTTCATCAGAACTCATCGTTTTCTGAATTCGATCCTCCGAGATTTTTGCGAATCCCCCGCTAAGGTGATCAACCTCATCAAGCAGAATCACCGCCCTCCCAGAGGTTGTCGAGTTTGTAGCGAATTGGTCTAGTGAGATATGTTGGGACCCCCTGGTCGCCGAACCTCTGATTGCTGCCGCATTCCTCTGCTCCGAAGCATTCAGCTCGACAATCCCCCATCCTCTTTCACTGGCTAATGCATGCGCCAGAGTGGTCTTACCGACCCCTGGTGGCCCCGAAAGAAGCAAACCTCTCTTTTTCGGTAGATTTCCTGCAGACCAACCCTCTAGCCACAACCTGACTCTCCTTACCTTGTCCCCATTTCCTTCCATTTCAGATAGGGTAGTGGGGCGATAACGCTCCGTCCAGTCATCAGGCCTCCTATCTGCTTCCACGAGCCTAAATACCCTCGGCGACACTTGAAGATTAGCCTAGAATAGAGATGGCAGGGAGCCAGAGATTAGACATTCAATGAGGGAATTGGCATCTACACGAACCTGTTTCTGATCATCCCTTCTTCTAATTGTCACTGTACTGTCATCGAGAGACTGATGATCGACTGTCACAGCCCATGGGATTCCAATCTCGTCCGATCTGGCGTATCTTCTGCCTATTGACCTGCTAGTGTCTATTTCTGCGATAACCCCAGAGATTGAACCAATTCTGACTAGCAAATCTCTTGCCATTAAGTCCATCCCATCTTTGTCGAAAAGTGGCAATACAACGATGTCATAAGGGGCAACAGAAGGTTCTAGGGATAAAATCGTGTACTTCTCATCTTCTTTTTCCAATTCCAGATAGTTGTGATCTAGGATATGCCAAATGATCCTATCGATTCCGAAAGAAGGCTCGATTACATGGGGTGTGAAGTACTCTCCGGCAACTACCGATTCTTGGTAACTTCTAGTCACCATGTCTTCACCAATTTCTACACTAGTTCCATCTGTAAGTAGGAGTGAGAATGGCATTTTCTCAGGTAAATCGGATAATTCCGAGAGGGCAAGAGAAACCTCGGAAGCCTTTTCTCTGAAAACCGGGCCAATCACTGACCCTACTGGTTTGAGGACCTCCTTGCTCTCCTTCACCGGGGAATCGTAACTTCTCCATGCCCGCATAAGTCCAGATTTCGAGAACTTCTCATGTGACTCCAGATCATGACATGTTCTATTCGCTATTCCTACAACTTCGATCCAACCGTGTTCTCCATTAATCTCACAGTCCCAGCAGTCAGATGCGTAATGAGCCATCTCGGAACTAGCGTGTTGCCTGAATCTAATTTTTGAAGGTTCAATGCCCACATCCTCTAGGAACTGCATCGTCATGGCTAGGAACCAAGCCACGGTTGGGTGCTTGACTATTCCTGCTTCGAATGCTTCTTCGAATGTGACCTCTTTCTCACCAGAGTGGGGCCCATCTGGGTCGGGCAGAATGCGAACGATACCAGGCCAGTCGCTCAAGTCACTAGAAGGGGAGTCTTCCGGGTCAATGAAATACTCCAATTCTGCCATATTGAATTCCCTAAGTCTAATCATCCCCTGCCGCGGACTAATTTCGTTCCTATACCCCTTCCCGGTTTGCATTGCTCCGAAGGGTAGCCTCTGCCTGAAATGTCTGTAGAGTGCGGGATAAAGCATGAACATCCCCTGTGCAGTCTCAGGTCTCATGAAAGCGGTTCTCGAACTGCCCATTGCGCCAATACTGGTTTGAAACATCAGATTCATCGGACTCGCCCCCTCCCAATCCTGAGCATCACAACTGGGGCACTTGATGCCCTCCGTTGCAAACAACGCATCAATCTCAGCCGAATCTAGGGAGTCCGGATTCTCATGAAGATCGCCTAGAAGGTGATCACTTCGAAATGCACCTTTGCAGGACTTGCATTCCGACATCTTATCATTGAACTCTCCAACATGCCCACTCGCTACCAGAACCGACTCTGGAGTGATTGTCGGAGAGTCGATCTCTACTACGTTGGGCACTTTGCTCCAGTGTTCGATCCATGAATTAACCACCCGACGCTTAATCCTAGCACCTACGGGCCCGTAGTCAACAAGTCCCGACACGCCCCCATATATCTCGAATGATGGGAGTACGACCCCTCTTCTGCGAAGTAGGGAGGACAATCTGGACATCCTTCCTTTCTCGCCCATATGGGCTAACGACATCCAACCGTGGTTTTCAAGCCATCCTAGTGCAAAGGGCCATTGCCCTGTTTGAGAGGCCATGATGAGTTATTCAGGCATATTTGCGCGAAATTGTCCTGTTTATTGAGAAGCATTCATTTATGCAATCGATACCCTGAAACGCAAGGTGGTTTGGAAAAAATGCCAGAAATAACGTATGTCTCAGAACTTTCCGAGACCGAAGATATTCTGAGCAAACTCTCACCCCCGGTGCGGAATTGGTTCCAAGATAAATTCCCCGATTTCACAGAGCCTCAGAAAGTTGCCATTCCCCAGATACTAGCGGGCGAGCATCTACTTCTATGCTCTCCAACAGGTTCTGGGAAGACGTTGACGGCATTCCTTTCGATAATTGACGACTTGGTTCGCAAATCTCTGAAAGGCACGCTTCCAGACACCGTACAATGCATCTACATCTCCCCAATTAAAGCCTTAGCAAACGACATTCAGAAGAATCTTATTGGCCCTCTTACCGAAATAAAGGAAAGATTCCTACCAGGCAGGGCACAGGAGATCAAAGTTGGACTTAGAACTGGGGACACTCCGAGGAATGAACGCGAGAGGATGCTCAGAAAACCCCCTCATATCCTTATCACGACACCTGAATCATTGGGTCTCGCCCTTGCATCGAAGAGGTTCCGTCCGCTTCTGAATGACTTGAAGTGGTTGATTGTTGACGAGATGCATTCTTTAGTTCCCTCAAAAAGAGGAACTCACCTTTCTCTGAGCCTAGCACTAATGGACTCAGTAGTGGATTCTGACGTGCAGAGGATTGGAATCAGCGCAACAATGGAGCCACTTAACGAAGTTGCCGAGTTTCTAGTTGCCAGCGATTCTCGAGAAGACGACGGGGATCATCAGAGAGTCTCTATAGCTAAGATATCAGGGTCCAGGAAACTGGATCTCGACATCATACTTCCTACACCAAGATTCACATCTATCCCAGTGAAGGAGGTTCTAGATCACAATATTGACAGAATCAAGGAACTGGTAGAGGCCCATACTACAACACTGGTTTTCGTAAATACAAGGAATATGACCGAGACATTCGTCCAACGGCTCAAAGTTGCAGGTGTGGCCGGTGTCGAGGGTCACCATGGTTCTATGGACAAATCTATCCGACTAGATGTCGAGCAGAGGCTCAAGGATGGAAAACTGAGATGCGTGGTATCTTCTTCGAGCTTGGAAATGGGGATTGATATCGGTTCAGTGGACCTGGTAATCCAAGTTGGATCCCCCGGTTCCATAGCCACCGCACTTCAGAGGATTGGCAGGGCTGGTCACCAAGTAGGGGGCCTGCCCAGAGCCAGGTTCCTGCCCACTTCATCCCATGATTTACTGGAGATCGTGGCGCTTCAGAACGGAATACTTTCGGGGAATATGGACTTGCTCAAGTTCCCTCAGAATTCCCTCGACGTCCTAGCCCAGTTCCTGATTGGATTGACTATTATCAGGGAATGGGACATAGATGAAGCATTCGCGCTCGTACAAGCCTCTTGGCCATATCGTAATCTTCCGGAACCTGACTACATCGAAGTCCTCGATCTCCTGGAAGAAGAGAGGCGAATCTGGGTCGACTGGGAGGAGAATCGTTTCGGAAAGAGGGGCTACGCCCAGATGATTTACTATACCAATATTGGGACCATAGCTCCTGACAATAACTACCTAGTTTTCACTTCTGATGGTACTCTCGTTGGACAGCTTTCTTCCTCATTCGTTTCCAGTATGAGGAACGGAGACGTCTTCCTTCTAGGGGGTTCGACATATAGGGTCGCCAACGTAATAGGGACCAGGGTGAATGTCACCCCTGCAACTGGATTCAGACCGACTATTCCATCTTGGACGGGTGAAGCGATGAGCAGAACTAGCGAACTAAGCAATGAGGTTCTCAGTTTATTGAGTCTCCTTTCTGTCCAATATCGGACAGGTCGGTCGATCACTCCTTTCCTAGTGGACGTATTGGGCCTCAATAGACCAGTAGCAAACGCATTAACCCAGTTCCTCGATGAGCACTCGGCTACAACCTTCCAAGTCCCATCTCAGGACCGAATTCTCGTTGAGCAAGTAGAAGCACCACTTCCAACCTATGTCGTAACTACTTGCAGAGGACGTGCATTCAATCTTGCACTGGGGTATCTGTTTGCAGGTATGGCAACCAGAGATGAGATCATCGTGCACGAACTGTCCTTCGATGAGAACGGCTTCATGGCAAAATTGAGTCACGAGGTAGAGGTTTCGTTAATTCCGGAGGTTTTCCGTGGGAGGGGAAGTGAGGAAATCCTGAACAAGTACCTGATTGACTCGCAACTATTTGCAAAACGGTTTCGAGAGGTCTCATCCAGGAGTATGCTCAATCCCCGTAGAATTGGAGCCGAAGAAGTTAGCCCGAAGCAATACCAAGTCAAAGCAGAGCAAATAATGAATCGTCACAGGAAGATGGATGAATCAGTAATTGTGAGGGAGGCGATGAATGAGATTCTCACCACTGACTTGGGGATGGACCAACTCAGGCAATTCATGGAAAGGATGGATAGCGAGGACGTCCGAATTGTCCATCGTAGGGTCAAGATTCCTTCTCCTTTGGGGCTGACTCTCTTCATGTCCTCATTCGAAGACTTGCTTTCCCTCCGAACCAGGGCCTATCTGATCAAGGATGTTGACCCGGAGATCCTGAGGCGCCTACTCGGAGCAAGATCTCTCGCAACCGAACTCGACAAAGAAAAACTGGGCGATTACTATCAATCGAAGGTGTCGGTGCCGACCAATGCCACTGAACTGCTTAGGCTGATGGACATGGGGGGTGGATTAGAGAGGCAGCTCACGCACCCGTTGTACAGCGACAAACTCAAGGATATAGAATTCGAAACCCTGCGTTCATGGGTTCACGAACTAGCGGAGAGGGACCTGATTACCAAGGTTCGTGGAACCGGCCTCGAAAAGATCGATGGAAAGTGGTTCTCGATGAGGATGACCGAAGTGCACGGCACCCTCGGATGTCTAGCAGTAGCTGGGGCGGCTGAGATGAATGATCTCAGAGAACTATACACTGGCGGTCTGACTTACGAGATTGGTGAAGGCTATGTGGGGGGAGATCCATCCAATTGGAAGAAAAAATCCCTTTCCGACCCAATGGACTGCCTGAGGCTCAAGCTCCTCGATATGTTAGGATCAGAGGGGCCGCAGACCATAGAATCACTCAGTGGCCGGCTGCCGTTCCCATCTGCCCAGGTAGAGTCGGTTCTACAGGAGCTCGAGATGCGCAATCTAGTCTCAATTGGCTTCTTCACACAAACAGACGAGGGAGAGTTCATTCTCAGAATCGATGAATACAGGATTACTGGAGGGGAATTCAATGTCATCGACTATCGAACACTCCAGACTTTGATTCTAAACAAGTCCTTCTCGAAGTTCGAGGAGCCAACCGATGCAATCCGTAATCTGACCTTCGTGCAGAGGCGAGAAGAGCTACTGCATAGGGTCGAGAACTATAGATTCCGTGATTGGAAGGACATTAAACACGACTCTGACATATACAATGGAAGGCTTCTTCACAATCGAGTCGGATACACACTCAGTGAAAAACTGCCAATGCTGATGGGTCTCCGGGGGGAGCCTTGGTTCGGGCCACTGGAAGAGGAACTGATAGAGAAGATACCCGAAGAGGGAATTTCCAGGAATGACCTATTCTCCGATTATCCGAAGGGGAAGGAGAATGTGCATATTCAGAGGAGTCTGAAGTCGGCCCTGTCGAACATGGAAAGGCAACTAGTCGTGGCAAAGCAATTCATCGATGTCCCAAATAGGAAGAGGTCAATGGCCATATTCAAGAGGTTGCATGGGCGTATCAAACCCCTGCCATTCGACAAAGCACTATCTGAACTAATTGCCAGAATTGGGCCTGTTCGCTTACACACTCTGCGCTTATTCGTCTCCAGGCCTGTAGAGGAGCTGGCTGACACACTCCGTGAACTCGAGAGAAAGGGCTCAATTGCCAGGGTGGTAGCATTACAGCCCGACCCCACCGACTACTACTCGTCACATGAGGATGCAGAAAGCCTACTCTCTCCACTTCCGGAGGATAGGAAAATGCGTATTCTGGCCCAGTCAGACCCATTCAGCAGCCGTTTCATACAGGAGGTTCGCCTCCTCCTCAAGCAGGGATGGTACTATCCAGTATTCAAGGGAGTGGACCCAATTGGTCGCGTCCTTATGTTTGTGGTGAACGACTATCTCGAGATAAAGGACATCAACATCCCGCACTCATACCTAGACGACTTCAGGGAAACCTTTGGAGAACTGCTCGAGAACTACAGAGACCGACTCGTTGACGTTTCTGTACTCCATGCCTTCAATGGCGTTCCAGTCCATGACTGCGACGATAACATCCAGCAAATCCTATCTGAGTTGGGATTCTCCTCCATGGGCGACGGGGAGAGGTACATCAGAGGGGGTGTAGTTGAACCAAGATCGAGACAGGAGATCAATAGGATGCTGTTCTACCATCATTCAATTCATCAGAATAGCAGGTGGGAAAACGAGACCCTCGCTCTTGAGAATGCAACAGAGCTCAGGGACGATTTCTCTCTCAGAGGGCGCTGTGAGATGTTCAGGGTCAATCTCGATTCGATGGTAGCCGCTCACCAGTTGCATCAGGGCTCAAATCTTCGAGGCCATCTCGTTTGGGCTCGATATTCTCACTTCCAGAAATTACTCTCAATTAGAAACGTACCTACTGATCCCGAGGATGAGGAGATTCTCCAGTTCTTCAGAGATACAAACGATCCAGTCTTATTCATGGAGAGGAATGCAATGTCAAGGTCAGAGTTCCGTAAATTAGTGTCTCCTCTCGTGAGGAGCGGACATCTAATCCAAGACTACCGTGGGGGCTTCCGGACGGTCGAACCGCCACAAAAAGTAGACTTGTGGGATGCCAAAAGATCCTATTTGCGGTCTCTGGTAGAAGATTACCCAGTAATCACACTCAAGCAAGTCGAGAGGTTGGCAGGGTCCTCTTTCGCACCTGAGGAGATTAGTGATGTAATGCATGACTTTGAGGACGATGGGACCCTGATCAAGGGATTCCTTGTAGATGATCTTCAGGATATCTGTTGGGGTCGACTGGATATGCTTGAGGGGATGAATCGAATTAGTCGAACTCGTGACTTGGTCATCCCCCCATCTGACCCTCTGATACACTATTTCGGAAGTATACTCAGGGAGAGATTCGGTTTTGGGTCTGCATACCTGGTCTTCCACAAGGAAGACCCAATCGCCGCATTCAAGGCCAATACTCGGAATAACAAGATCGAGCTAACTGACTTCGTCGGAGACTCGGAATTGGAGAAAGAGGCGATTCGAGTCATGAAGGAGTTCGCATGGGAGCACGATATGCCACTATCTGGAAAGCTATTCGACAGAATCAGGTCCAGAATTGTCTGAGTCTTCAGCCAGAACAAGGCCACTAGCAAGAACCCCAGAAATAACCTTAGCCACATGAATTACTGGACTCAGTACCCTCATTACGTGCCTATGAAGCTCTGGCAGAAGATCGAACAGTGCTATTGCCATCAGGAACATTGCAAAAAGACTAGCCACCTTTGCAGCATAACTATGGGCAAAATCAAAGATCCCCATCCCCGATAGACTCCATCCTCGATAGGTGTCAGTAAGCCAGACAATTCCAGCATTCCTGAAAACGTTCAGAACGTGTATTGTTGGAATGGCAATCACCAGTGCCCTCGCACGCCTCTTCCAATGCACCGAATTTAGTGCCACAATAGCCCCAATGAAAACTGCCATTGACTGCAGAGCAGAACACGCCAAAATGAATGCCACAATCGCCTCCCCTTCATCGTTAACCATGGGTGCGTAAAAGCCCCCTTCGCCCAGCGGTTCGCTCAGCACAAATCGATTCCCTTCCCAATCAGATACTGGGATGGCAACCTCTCCGTGCCTCTCGATCATCATCGCACCAATATCGTAACCACCAAACCCTGCAAATTCTAGCATTAATTCGGCACTGACCGCGGTAAATTGGACGAATGCCATGTTGAGGTGTGGCACTCCGAAAACAATGTAGTAGGGAATCATGGACCAAACCACGAACCCCCTCAGCCACACTATCGTCTCATCGTTTTCTCCCTTGGTAGTCCACTCCCAATAGGAAATCGCAAGACCCGCTGGAAGGGCCCCGGCAGTCATGAATATCAGAACAGGATCAGATATCTCTACGAAATGTCCCGAGTATAGGTAGAAGAAGAGACCAATTAATGGCCACGAGATCATGGCAGAGCCTTTCGCATAACTCTCTGAATGTCGATGAAATGCAATTGCCATCAGGATCAACCCAAATGATCCGATCAATAGCTGCATGGTGACATCGGAGATTCCGAAACTACTGGCGAATGCGCCCACAACCGATGATATCGGGTCCTCCATGAGCACTTCCTTTCATCAACCCGTAAATAGGATGCCCCCTCCCGAACTACTGGAGATATGAGTTTCGACTTCACTGAATTCGCCGAGTCTTACGCTTCTTCACTAGTGGAGGCAATAGGGAAATTACCCGTTCCCAGGCTAGAAGAGTTCTGGAAGCTTGTCGAAAATGCACGCGACTCGGGCTCAACAGTACACTTCATTGGCAATGGTGGGAGTGCAGGAACCCCATCACATAGTGCAGGAGATTGGTCCAAGGAATTGACCCTCCGAACCATTTCTCATTCAGACAATTTATCCTCGCTGACCGCTTGGGCAAACGATACTGATTACGGGAACGTTTTCGTTGGCCAACTCTCTACTTTCATCAAACCTGGAGACTTGGTAGTTGGGTTCAGTGGATCTGGTAACTCTGCAAATGTCATTAACGGGATCGAGTTCTCCAAGGAGAACGGCTGCAATACTGTTGCTATCACGGGAAACTACCGAGGTTTGGGGGGTGGTAAATTGGCCGAAATAGCTGAATTATGCATCTTAGTTCCTTCGCAATCAATGGAGAGGATTGAGGATATGCAATTGATTATCAATCACATCATAAAAGAGGCAGTCAAGTCGAATAATGGGTTGTGAGAAAATGCTGCCACCTCATAGGCACGGTTCTCCACTCGAGGACCCATTAATTCTCACTGACTTGCCGGAACAGTCCGAGTGGCCCGGGAAAATTGCGTATCTTGATCGTGATGGGGTGCTGAACCGATGGAAGGATAGTTACGTGAATTCTCCCCAAGAGGTGGAACTACTCATTGGCTCGGGAAAGGCCATTGCCATTCTAAGAAGAATGGGTTTCAGGATTTGTGTAGTTACCAATCAGTCCCCCATAGGAAGGGGCCGATGGGGGCATGATGTCCTCGAACAAATTAATGAGAAGTTGCAGGAGTTACTATTCAAAGAGGATCCCGATGCCGTAATCGATCTGATTCTTTACAGCCCCTATTCCCCCTCCGACAAGTCTTGGTCTCGAAAGCCGAATCCTGGTATGCTAGAAGCAGGCCGACAACTTGTCAATAATGCATACAGATCCCCTGGTAAGTCGAACAAACTCTCATTCGGCGATGATTGGATCGATCGTCCAAGTGAGTCTGAATCCATACTGGTCGGGGACAGGGAATCAGACATTATCGCCGCAGAGAGATTCGGTGTCAGAGGAATCCTATGTGACTCAGAATCAGGGTTAGCATCCGTAATCGACGAGATTGCCTCCAGCAAAGAGAGGTGAACCCATTGAAGTGCCGAATTGGTCTTGATGACACTGATCACATCGAGGTCGGTTGTACAACATCAAGTTTTGACCACCTTCTAACCGAAATCTGCGAGCGTATGGAGTGCCATATCGTCGAAAGAAGGCTCGTTAGGCTTTGGCCATTCGCCCATAGGCGAACCCGAGGCAACGGGGCATTGGGGGCAATTCTAGAAATTCCTGAGGATAGCGCAGAGCATCTGGAACAAATTTGCAACGATTGGTTCTCCAATTTGTTGGACGAAATTAGAGATTATCCATTTTCTGAAATCAGAACATCGCCCTGTTTAGTGATTTCCTTCATGCCAGTTCCTAAGGATTGGTACTGGGACGCAGTTAGGAAAAATGTCGATTCTGATACATTGCTAGATGAAGCCATCCAAAATGGAGTTATCGTGATTCGCTCGGATTCCACGTTCGGCGTAGTCGGGGCGTGCGCTGCCATTTCTTGGACCAACAACCACAACTCCTCATGGGAGCTAATTTCTTGGAGGGATAAATCGAGGGTAGGGACACCTAGGAAGGTCTCATCAGAATCTGTATCAGAGTTGGAAACTCAATTTCCAGAGACTTTCTTGAATCGGGATCCCACCAAGGGAAAGAGCATGATTGCTCCTCGAACCCCATGCCCAGTTCTATACGGGATTCGTGGATCATCGTACACTGGTGTCGAAAAGGCACACCATTGGCTCCAATCTAGGGCTGACGTAGAGGAATGCCATTCTTTCGCCATTCATCGAACAAACCAGCTTAGTGATGACCACATTGCATGCTCACTTTCTGGAGCTGTAGTCTCATTGCCGAAGGAGACTAGGGGCGGTCATGCATACATTTCTGTATTTTCTTCAGGGCAGGCAGTCAAGCTAGTTGCTTTCTCTGAGGGTGGACCAGTGAATAGACTCCTAAGGTCGCTTATTCCAGGGGATAGAATTACTTGGGCCGGTTTGGTTTCTCCCGACGGATCAACCCATTTGGAGCGAATAAAATTGGATTTCGCAACAGCTAGGATCGTAGGAAGGCCTATTTGCTGCTCTAGGACAATGAGGAGCTCTGGGCATGGTCAAGGGATACGCTGCCTGTCATGTGGTCGGATAGAGAGAAAATCATGGTATTGCACTGATTATGAGGGCACAATTGGAACTCCAGTGGGAGAGTGGCTGGAACCGTCGCCGTCTAATCGTAGACACCTATCTAGGCCCCTTTCACATGGTTTGCCGGGGACAAACTGAAACGAGCCCCCCGAATCCCATGCCATGGTCGGACCTAGCGAGCTATTGGCAGCATTTGTTATGATTGCGATTACAGGATACCTAGTGTGGACTGTTCTAGGGATTAGACAACGAAGGATGAAATTTGCAACTGATGGTGGTGACGACTACAGTGGTGAAGCGAAGGAGCCCACTGCTTTGATAAATCCGGATGAAGAAGCCTTGGAAGATATGGGTCAGTTACTGGAACAGGCAGGATTCTCAATGCCAGAAGAAGAATAGTCAGTAAGGATAATCCCTCTTGTGGACATGCGAGTAATGTGACTGAGGGGCAGAAGTCGATCGAGAGAATCCCGCGGCGGGACCCTCCCGAGTTCCACCAATCCGAAGCTTCAATGATTGGGGGGGTAATTGAGGATGGCTTCCTCAACGTCGCTTTGGACGATGCAAACCAGTACGGCCCCCATGCGATGATCATGCTCCTTGGGATAGTTTCAATATTGACCGGTTTGGCATTGGGTTTGGCTATGTTTAATCCTATTATTGCCGTTGTAGTGGCAGTCATTATGATTGGGGCTTCTTTCATCGGCTTCATACGCCGGAAGAAAGGCAAGGTCTCGGGAAAATTACCTTAGATTTGGCCAAAGTAATCTAGGGGCGAATTAGTCGTTTTCTAAAGACGGCATCTAATGACCATGATTACTCTTGCTGAGTCATTTCCCGCGCAATTGAAACCGCATTGTCAACGAGTTCCCCCGATACGCCAAGATGTCCACTTGGTTCGAATAAGACATCCAACTGTCCATCGTCAAAGATGGAAGATATAGAATTTGACTCGGAGCAGACGACTTTCAGATGCATGCCCCTATCCATTGCTTCCATAGAGGCCTCCCGCAGAACTTCGTGAGCCTCGTCTCTGGGCATCCCGGAGTCGACTAGCGCCAGCATCAGCCTCTCTGCCATAACTAGCCCATTCTGTCTTTCGATATTCTCCATCATCCTCTCACGGTTAACTGCTAATCTAGAAAGTACCCCGTTGCACTTGTCAAGGATGTCATCTAGAAGGATCATCGAGTGAGAAAGGGTGAATCTTTCCGCGGAAGAGTTAGCCAGGTCCCTTTCATGCCACAATAGTGCGTTTTCGTAAGACGGGATAATCATCGATCTCACAATTCTAGCCAAACCACAAGCATTTTCCGCGGTTATCGGATTCTTCTTGTGTGCCATAGTGGAAGAACCAACTTGCTTCTTGATGTCAAACGACTCTGCAACTTCCCCAATCTCACTTCTTTGCAGATTCCTTACTTCCTGTAGGATCTTCTCGATACTAGTGGCAACATTTGACATCCAGCCAACCCACTCGATATACCGATCCCTTCCAACCACTTGTGTTGTTGCCACGGGAATTCCAAGCCCCAATTCAGTGAGGATCAAACTTTGTAACTCGATAGCACCCTCTCCTTGAGCCGCCCCAGTCCCCACCGCACCCAGGAACTTGCCTGTGGTGGCCCTGGGAGCAAGCTCCCCAAGCCTCTCCATGTGCCTTCTGAATTCGTCTACCCATACCGCGACCTTGAGTCCGAACGTAATTGGGACGGCCGCCTGTCCGTGAGTCCTTCCAAGCATGATCGTGTCGCGCTCCCTCTCAGCCATATCACACATTGTCGTGATAAGCAAACCAACCATCTTCTTCTGCAAATCTATGCTATGCTTGATTTGTAGCGCAACGGCCGAATCTACAATATCGTTGCTGGTAGCTCCTAGGTGGACACACCATCCAGCCTCGCCTGCAACCTCGGCCATTGCTTTGGTAAGTGCCATGATGTCGTGGCGCGTCTCCGCTTCAATCTCATCGACTCTATCTGCGGTGACTATTCCCGGGTCGGAAATATCAGCTATCATGTCATAGTGCTCCGGGCTAACCCTTCCCATCTTGCTATGGGCCCAAATCAGGGCCCTCTCCACTTCCAGCGAACGAGCATGCCTTCCTTCACGAGACCAGATTTCCTTGGCAACATCTCTTCCATACCTGTAATCCAAAGGGGAAACCGGCATAACTACGAGTCTTCCGACCGGGACCTCCTGTTTGAGTCTAGCGATTTCAAGAAAGCCTGCAAGATTTGACTTCTAATACGCCCCTTGGGCCATCCCATTTTGTTTCGCCCTCTAGCAATATCTTCCTTCTCATGTGGGGCGCTCCGATGACAATCGTCTCAAACTCACCGCCCTCTCCATCAAGATTGAATCTATATTCTTTAGAAATGGCTGCTAACATTCCCAAAGAATCGCTATCTAGCTTTCTTCCAACCCATCTTTCATCCATGCCATCTGTTGAAACTGAGGTGAAGACAACCTCGAACCCATGCATCACTAGGGACTCCATGTGGTCCAATGGATCCTTGTGCCACAGGGGGCAGAAAGATCTAACTCCAAGTCTTTCGCACATCATCTCAATTCTTGTTTTCTGGTAGTCGGAACGGATTGCACCAACTACAATGCCATCAATCTCTAGAGGTCCGGTGTGGGCCTCAAGATCCGGGGCATGCACACCTTCAGGCCAACAATCCTCGAGAGCGACAGAAGGGATTTTTTCTCCACGGATTGCCATCTCCAGGTCGTATACTTCATTCTCCTCCTCACCGTTTGAGAAAACGGGTTTCCAAGTAGTCCCCATGGAGGCTGCTTGGAGGCCCGCAATCCATGAATTCTGCAACTGGAACATCATGGAGTCTTCTCCACGAACTAGCACGGTGACTAGGGAAACTACCTCCCATCCCTGGAGACTCGCCCACCAAGTGGCATATGTTGAGTCCTTGCCCCCTGAAGACAATACTGCGACCTTCATACTCCCGCCAACAATTTTTCACATAATGGGCACTTGATTGAGTCTTCCCCCGACCAAGATTGATAAGAGTCCGTTCTGGCATGGGGTCGATAGCGATGCAGCCAAGCGGACGAGGATATGACCATGGAGTCTCTACTTTCTCCCCAGATGGGAGGCTGTATCAGGTCGAGTATGCACGAGAATCCGTCAAAAGAGGGACAACTACAGTAGGCCTGGTTTACAAAGGCGGCGTAGTACTTATCGTAGACAAGAGAGTCCAGAGTAAGCTAGTAATTACCGACTCAATTGAGAAGATGTACCAGATAGACAACCATGTTGGCATCACGACTTCAGGACTAGTGGCAGATGCACGCCAATTGGTTGACAGGGCTAGAGTCCAGTGCCAGGTAAATCGAATGACATACGGGGACAATATCCCCGTCTCTACATTGGTGAAGAAAATGTGTGACTATAAGCAGTCATTCACCCAATATGGCGGTGCAAGACCATTCGGAACGGCACTCCTGATAGCCGGTTTCGACGATGTCGGTGCCCACTTGTTCGAAACCGACCCGTCGGGAGCATACCAGTCTTACAATGCCGGAGCAATCGGACGCGGAAAGGCTACTGCAATCGACTACTTCGAGGCTAAGTGGAAGGGTGGACTCACTCAGAATGCAGCAATCAAGATGGGACTAGAGGCCCTCCGAGAGTCACTTGAAGAAGATCTGAACCCAGAAACTGTGGAGATCGGTTGTGTCGACAAGGACGGTTACGTCAAACTTGACAGGGAAACAACCCTGAAGCATCTTGGCAAATTGTCTTGATAACACATCATCATAAGCCCAATCCCTCATCGGCTTCCATGGTAAGCCTCGATGACGCGGTCCTAGCTCGCCTCGAGAAAGGAGGGAGCAGGTACGAGATACTAGTTGATCCCGAACTGGTCGAACTGTGGAAAGGGGACAATGAATCTGTTGAATTTGGTGAACTTCTCGCCATTGAAGAAGTATGGTCCGATGCTAGGGCCGGAGAAAGGCCAACTGGGGAAGCCCTGGAGAAAACTTTCGGAACCTCTGAGATTCTGGCATGTGCTAGAATAATTCTGGATAAGGGGGGAATACAGCTAACGACATCACAAAGAAAGCAGATGGTCGAGGAGAAGAAGCTTCAGATAATCAATGAGATTGCCAGCACAGCAACCGATCCGAAGACAAAACTCCCACATCCGCGAACAAGGATAGAAAACGCTCTCGATGAGATTCGATTTTCAGTAGATCCGTTCAAATCAATAGAGAGCCAGGTCGAGGATGCAGTTGCTGCGCTTCGTCCAGTGATTCCGCTCCAATTCATCACAGTCCGACTCGCATTCATGGTCCAAGGCAAGGACTATGGTGGAGTCAGTCAAATGCTAAGAGATTCGATACAAAAAGAAGAGTGGATGAGTAATGGGAATTGGGCATGCGTTATTTCAGTTCCCGGTGGGATGAAAAACGATATTATTGACAAAGTAGCTTCTAGGTCATCTGACGTAGAAGTAAGGGAATTAGACTGATTGGGCTAACATCTCCAGCATCAACGGTTATGAACAGTGGGCCGGTCGCGCGGCCCGATAACATGACAAAAAAGAATGGCGCGGCGGGGCCGCGAGAAAATAATCGAGGGCAAACCCTCGTAGTGCCCGGGGAAGACCTAGGCGATTCAGAAGGCTTTGAGGCCGGGCATGGCGTAATGGCCATCTCTGGCAGACTCAAGGCAGTAAAGCAAGGAAAACTAAGGGAAAAGGGCCGTTCAATCTCGGTTGAGCCCAGCCACACTAGGTATATCCCCCGACCGGGTGACCTGGTAATTGGGTACATTGAGGGTTGTACTAACAACCTATGGTTCATCGAATTGGGTGCACCGTTTAACGCAATTCTCCCAATGAGCCTTGGTCCAGGGAAGGTCGACTTCGGCGGAACAAGGTCAGTAATGGACATCGGAGATGCCGTTCTCTGCCGAATACAAGAAGTTGAGGAGACACACTCAAGCGTAGTCACAATGAAGGGGATGGGGCTGCGAAAGATTAGGTCAGGTGTGATCGAAGAGATCGATCCACATCTGCTTGGCCAGCTCATCGGAAAGGGTGGCGAGACATTAAGAAGGCTGAAAGCGGAAACAGATTGCCGGATTGTCGTGGCAGACAACGGTCGAATGTGGGTCGACGGCGAACTTGATGGAATTCTAGACGTCCGTAACAGACTCTCAGTAATATCTGGAGTCTCCAATGGGGGTGTAAACTGATGGGTGGTTACGGAGACATGCAAATGATTGATGAAAACGGACTCAGAGTGGATGGGCGCTCACCTGGAGACATCAGGGATATAACAATAGAGACCGGCGTCATTCCCGTCGCTGACGGCTCTTGTAGGATGACTTGGGGTACTAATGAGGCGATTGTGGCAGTCTATGGTCCAATGGAGGCTCATCCTCGAAAGATCCAGAGGCAAGACCGGGCCGTTCTGGATGTCGCATACAACATGGCCCCATTCTCTACTACTGACAGAATGCGCCCCGGCTTCAATCGCCGGAGCAGAGAAATCAGCAAGGTTACCAAGGACGCCCTTGAAAGCGTTGTACTGTTGGAACTCTACCCCCGTTCAAAGATACGTGTCACTATCGAAATCGTGTCAGCGGAGGCCGGAACGAGATGCGTCGGACTCACTGCAGCCTCAGTTGCTTTGGCTGATGCAGGCATTCCAATGACGGATTTGGTCGTGAGTGTCGCCAGCGGGAAGATCAATGATGTAGTAGTCTGCGATCTGAACAAAGAAGAGGACAACTACGGCGAAGCAGACTTGCCAATGGGTATTCTCCCTAATTCTGGAGAGCTAGTTTTCTTGCAGATGGACGGAAACCTCTCCCAAGAAGAGTTCAAGGAAGCATGGCAGTATAACATGGATGCTGCTCAAGTCGTCCATAAAATGATGGTAGAGGCCTTGAAGAGAGGTGATTCTCAATGACTATACCGATCGTTCCAAAACTTCTCCGTGTCCATCTCTCGGAACTTGCTGGAAAGGACGCTAGGATAGATGGCAGGTCACAATGGGAAGGAAGAAAAATAGAAGTTGAGCATTCCGTACTACCCAGAGCCGAAGGATCAGCCAGAGTAAGGATGGGTGACACGATCGTTCTCGCAGGGGTCAAGTTCCAGATAATGCAACCCTACCCCGACAGACCAAATCAAGGTGGCCTCATGTGTTCTGCCGATGTTCGCCCCATTGCCGGACGTCATTGGGAAGCAGGACCACCGAGTCCAGAGGCAATTGAACTTGGAAGAGTAGTGGATAGGGGGATTCGTGAATCAGGTTGTATAGATGTAGATTCTCTCTGCATAATCCCAGGAGAGAAGGCATGGCAAGTTATCCTAGATCTCTTCGCAGTATCAGATGATGGTAACCTCTTCGACGCATTCGCCTTAGCAGGAATAGCTGCACTCAGGAACGCCACTCTTCCTGCAGAGCGGTTTGAGGTGGGCGAAGACTACCCACTACCCGTCTCAAAGACTCCAATAATGTGCTCTTACCACAAGGTTGGGGGGAGATTCGTGTACGACGCATGTGCAAGGGAAGAACTTGGGGGCGATGAGCGAATCCATATCACCCTGGGAGACGATGATAACGTCCATTCCCTGCAGAAGGGTCTAAAGGGAATTTTCTCGACAGAGGAATTCGTCGAAATCATGACTAATGCTCAAGGAAGGACTAAGGAACTCAGAAAAATCGTAGATTCATTGTAGGTGTAATAATGGCAAAGAGAACCCAGAAGGCAGGAGCAACAGCTCGATTTGGTGCTAGGTACGGTGTCAGCGTAAGACGAAGAGCGGGATCTGCTCTTGCCAAGAAGTCACGGAATTACACATGCCCTAGTTGCCATTATCCAAAGGTTCGCAGAAAGGCTGCTGGGATTTGGGAATGCAGGAAGTGCGATCACACATTCTCCGGAGGTGTCTGGGAGCCCTACACCAGAGCCAGTGATGCTAATAAGAGGATAATTAGAAGGTCCCTTGAAGGGGCTACTGCGACTGATATGACAGTAATAGCCCAACAGGCTGCACTTGACTTCGAGAGAAAGATTTCCGAGAGAGATTCAGATGCAGCAACAGAAGAGGAATGACTCGATCTCACTCGAATTGCTATTGGAGCACGTCGATTCCGGACCTCTTTCTTCTTCTCTCGTAACCGAGGCCGATTTTTCACACACCGACGGGGAGATTTCTGTATCTTTGGGATCTCATTCATTCAGTGACCTCCGAGCCCGATGGAACTCAATAATGAGAGCATTAATTGCCTCTGAGCAGTCCCTTGAAGCAGCGAGCAGGGGGGAATGACATCAGCGAGCAAGTGACAGCCGAGGAAATCCAATCTCTAGCAAGAGAATTACAGATGTTGAGAAATCAAATACAGACGATTTCATCGCAATATTCGGAGTATGGGATAACTGTGGAAGAACTTTCCAAGCAAGACCCAGAGAGGCCGGTTTATCGCTCCCTGGGAAACATTCTCCTAGAGGTTGAAGATCGCGATTCACTTGAATCCGAATTGAAAGAAGCCCAAGAGGCGCTGAATGAGCATCTTGCTAAACTCATAGAGAGGGAGGAAAGCATCCGTAAGAAGTATGAAGAAATGGTCGAGAGCTTTGAGAGGGCGTGAACCTCGAATGGGAAGTGAAGCCGAACCCTCAGAAACTCCAGTAGTATATTCTAACCTCTTTCAGTCATTTATATCGGAAGGTAAAACTGAGCAAGCTTTGGAACTAAGCGATGAAATACTAGCAAAATCGAGAAGACTGAATGATCGGGATTTCGAGACAGAGGCCTGGATTAGGATGGAAAGGGCACTTTTGGGAGCAATAAATCCGAAGGAGGTCGGCAACGAGCTGCGTTGGTGCGTCGATCGCTTGGCGTCGGTCAACCCCGGGTCACCAATACACGGACTCGCTCTGCTAAATCTGGCTTCTTGGCACCGTAATTCGAACGAGAAAATGATGGCTCTAGTGACTCTCTCCGATATTTCTGCAGATGCAGGACATCCAGTAGATGTAATCGGACTGGCTCGTTTAGAATCCGGGAGGATCCTTGTTTCTATTGGTGACCTTGAGCCGGCTATGAGGCATCTCTGGATGGCAATGCGGAGGCTTTCTTCAACGGAACTGCCAGCAGAGGCAGTAGTTTGTGCAATGGAATGGCTAGACATAGCACTAGATGATGTTGACCCGGAATCGCCAACTATGGACGATCGGATAATCAATGCAAAGCCCAGAGAAAGTCCAGGCCTGACGTCATCTCCATCAAATCCCGTCGACATAAAGGAGTCAGTGGAAATAATCCTCTCTAACGGGTTAATCGACGTTTCAGGTGATAGGCGAGATGATCTAGGTTTGGTCTTGGATGCTAGTGATGCCCTAGAGGAGTCAGTATGGAGGGGGGCAATAGAAGACCGGCAAAAGGAAATTCAAGACCCAAGACTGATTGAAGTACTCCAGTCATGATTTCTTATTCTTTCAATCTCATCGTCACCCCAGGCAGAATTCTCTGGAAGTTGCAGACACCAACCTACTTCTTCGATCGCATCATCAGTTGACATCCATGGATCTGGACTCACCGGAACTTCGACATGGACTAGCACGACATGACCCCCTGGGATCAATTCTGAATCAATCGATTTTGCAGTGCCTAGAACCCCAGTTTCCTCGAATAATTCTCTAAGTGCGGCCTCTTCTGGCGACTCACCTTGATTCAAACTACCCCCGGGTAACTCCCAACCTCTGATTTTGTTCTTTACCATAATCCAACAGTCACCCTCTTCATCAGATACTGCCCAGACAACTACAAAATCCATCTTATCACTCCATCTCTTGAAGTAATTCTGCAACCTTCTCAGTCGCACCTTCTATGCCTTCAGCTGCCATTCTTCTAGCGAGAAAGAATGCCTCAGTAACCTTCCCTTCCCCTCTGAGCCTATCAATTTTTGAGAAAGCTCCAAGCTCCTGAATCTCATCAATTATTTCCACCGCTTTCTCTTGCTTGGGCTTCGATATACTCCCGAGCCTATCGAGGAACGCTGCTCTGTCCGAGATAGAGGGAACTATCCATGGATCCCCACCACTTCCCGCGACCATAGATTCCATTCTTTGCTTGAATCGTTCTCTTGCAGTAGAGCCTGGAAAAACACTCTCTGCTTGGTCATAGCAAAGCCAAGCATCGTCGTACTGCCCTCTCCTCTCGTACACCATCCCCAGTCCCTCCCATGCTTCGTGGTTAATTGGCCTCTGAGAGAGAAGCACCCTTGTCAATTCTAGAAAGATATCTTCTAAACCGCCCCTCCTAACTCTCTCCAATCTTCTTGAGAATAGGACATTTGCTCTTTGGTCCGAAACATCCAGGCCTTTCAGCCTCTCAGAAAATGCACCCATCTCTTCTGGGTCCCCACCAATCTTCTCCCACCATATGTCTGGGTCTAGGGGGTCGGTAGAAAATGCTGCAGACAACAAACCCTCACATGATCCAATAATGTCTTGGTTCGCCAATTGCATCATCAATTCAGGATCCCGACCTAGGACAGAAAATAGATCCGCTAGAACAGCTCTAGCGCCCTCCGAATCCCTCATCAATACTTTGATTTTAATCAATATCTTCCAATTTTCTTCATTTGTGAAGTCGTAGAGAACACTCTGCTTAGCACTCTGCTCGGCCCATGAAAGGTTGTTCCCACTATCGTCCTCTATCTTTAGGAACTTTTCAGCTTGACTTCGATATCTGTTACCAAGGCTTCTCCTAGGGTGTTGGAGGGTTTTTGAAAGAACTTCATAATCTCGCATTTACTCGTCTCACAGAACAGATTCGAAGGGGTACCTATCAATGCCAGGTTCGATGGTTGCATCCATGCCAATCTTGCTCGTAGTCCCATCTGATGACCGACTAGGGTCTAAACTAGAGCCCTTCTGATTTGATAGAATTAGTGTGTCTCTATCGGGTTGCCAACGTGTCATCAGGGCCCATTCTACTCTAGAAGAATTTGTTACATCAATGTCCTTGTCGACTACAATAACTTGTTTCATAGATTTATGGCCATCCAATGCTGCCCGAATTGCCTTCATGCCATCACCAATTTCCTCCGGAACGATCTGAACAACAGATGACAGCCATCCACTGCCCCCATCGGTAAGAAATACATCCGTGCAGGTCACAACTTCCGAGACGGCCGTTTTGATTGTCGGGGCCCTTGGCATCCCCATCAGTGTCATGTGCTCTACTCCTGCTGGAATCAATGCATGAAAAATGGGCTCATCCCTATGGTGGATGGCATCGTACTCGATTACTGGCTCAAGCCTGATTTCGTCTACCGTTCCTGTGATGTCCACATATGGCCCCTCTTCTCCAGAAGAAGTTGTTATCCTTGCCTCCATAGCATATTCTGCATTGGCCGGCACAACCACTCCATTTGCTAACTCTACCATTTCCAGCTGAGTCCCGTACAATCTCTCATGAAGTGCTGCAGCAACTCGCAACTCATCTAGGGGTTCGTCAAATGACATAGCAGCCGCCAGAAGAACCACCGGGTCAGGCCCATTTACCACTCCGATGGGGACCTCATCATCATTCTCTTGAGCCTCGTTGACCATTGTCCTGAGGTGTCTGGGGACCAGTCTAACACAGGTGCTATCATGGCTCTTGACCAACTGCCTGTGGAATGATGTATTCCGTAGTCCGCCATATTGGGCTATAATTATCGAAGCAGACTGATACCTGCCCCCATCTTCCTGGTAGTGCCAAGGAATTGGGAGTTTCAATAGGTCTGTCTCCTCCATAGTATTCTCTAAAACCGGAGAATCACTCTGTTCTACTAGGATCGGCTCAGCAGGATTCTCCATTGCCCAAGAGAGAATATCTATCAGCTCGCCTGGATCTACTTCAAGTGCCTCACAGAGCCTATGGCGAGTAAGTATGTTCATTGCAACATAGTGACCCTGTGATTCGATAATATCGGTGAAGAGAAGGGGTTCGTTTCCAGAGGAAACAGATTTCTCTCTCATTTCAAAATTGACACTAACCGGATCCCCCACAACCCGACTACCATCGACAAGATCCCTGAATCCCATGCTGCAGTCCGGAAAACTAAGCCGCTTGAATGTTGGCTCCTATTCTTGTCTTTTAGGCCAATCTATCGCATTGCCCACCCGTCAGTATCATAAATGGAAGTCAGGTCGCCGAGCCGTCATTTTGAGGTATATGCTTGGGACGAGGCCTTTTCTCCGGTTCGAAGATGAAGGCAGATCGTAAGAGGTACAGGTGGAAGGAGAGGAAATTCCGCAACAGACAAGCCAAGCGAAAGCATGGTGGCGTTCTGAAGCACGACCCCCTCCGTGGTAGCCCTCAGGCCAAGGGAATCGTAATTGAGAAGGTTGGCTTCGAAGCCAAGCAGCCCAACTCAGCCATTAGGAAGGCGGTAAAGATTAGCCTAATTAGAACCGGTAACAGACTCACTGCATTCGCTCCGGGCGATGGTGCGATCTCATTCATCGACGAACATGACGAGGTTATGGTCGAAGGTATTGGTGGAAGCAAAGGACGTTCGTATGGTGATCTACCCGGTGTCAGGTATAAGGTGATCAAGGTCAACGGCGTTTCACTAGACGAAATGGTCCGAGGCCGCAAGGAGAAACCAGTACGTTGAGGTGTTTTCTAATGGATGATTCAGAAGATAGAACCCAGGCCGACAATTCTGAGGCCCCAGTTGAAGAGGCCCCAGTTGAAGAGGCCCCAGTTGAAGAGGCCCCAATTGCAGGTATCGGAACGATGGTATTTGGCAAGTGGGACGCCAGTGAAGTAGTGTGTAGAGACCCTGGAATTTCCAGATATGTCAACCTGAAGATGATTGGGGCGCCTCACACCGGAGGCCGCCATGCAAATGCATGGTTCGGAAAACAGGATCTGTCAGTGACCGAGCGCTTCATCAATAATCTCATGAGATCCGGCAAGTACAGTGGTAAGAAGCAATACTGTGCCAAGTCTCTGGATGAGGCATTTGATCGAATTAATGCCAAGAGCGGCGAAAACCCACTGCAGAAATTCATTGACGCTATCACAGAAGCAGCTCCTTGCGAAGAGACAACGAGGGTACGAATAGGTGCAGTCAGCCAGCCCAAAGCAGTCGATTCATCTCCAAGCAGAAGGCTTGATGTCGCACTGCGCAATCTGGCTATTGGCGCGGCATCTGCAACAATGAAGAGCAAGAAGTCCCTGACCGAGGGAATAATTTCTGAGATTTCCAAGGCATCGGAGGGCGATGTCAACTCATTCGCAGTAGGAAAGAGACACGAAGTAGAGAGGATTGCAGCCTCAGCCCGATAAGTCCATTTTGCCTCACATTTATCCCATTCCTCGAAACCTCTCAATTGTCTTTATGAACCGTTTTCAGGTCGGAAAAATTACTGGATGAGAATATGGGTCGTAAGGAAGACAATATCAAGCGCGCTACAGAGGTAATGCACATTCGTGAGCGAATTAGGAATCTAGCCATCGCAGCCCACATTGATCACGGAAAGACTACTCTATCTGACAACTTGATTGCTGGCGCAGGGATGATGTCCGAAGAGCTTGCAGGCAAGTCCAGAGTATTGGATTTTGACGATCAGGAAGCCGCTCGAGGAATAACAATCAATGCAGCCAGCGCATCAATGGTTCACGACGTCAATGGGGAGGACTACCTGATTAACCTGATTGACACGCCTGGACACGTCGATTTCGGCGGTGACGTAACCCGTGCTATGAGGGCAGTCGATGGTTGCATCATCCTCACATGCGCAGTGGAGGGGGCAATGCCTCAAACTGAAACCGTCGTTAGGCAGGCACTGAAGGAAAAGGTTCGACCTGTTCTCTTCATCAACAAGGTAGACCGCCTCATCAACGAGCTTCAGGTAACTCCGGAGGACATGATGGCAAGGTTCCAAGAGCAAATAAAGAAAGTTAACAAATTAATCAGTACCTTTGCACCCGAACAACACAAGACGGACTGGCAGGTCGACGTTGCCAAGGGGACCGTTGCCTTCGGTTCGGCTTACCACAATTGGGGCATCACCGTACCATTTATGCAGAAGACTGGAGTAAATTTCACCCAGATTTTCGAGTTCTGTAATAATGAACAACAAAAAGAGCTTGCTAAGAAGGCCCCAGTCCACGAAGTTTTGCTGGATATGGCAGTGGAAAAGCTCCCCTCTCCATTAATTGCTCAAGAATACAGAATTCCAAACATTTGGCAGGGGGATCAAGATTCTGAGTTTGGCAAGTCCATGATGAATTGTGATGCCGATGGTCCCCTCTCTTTGATGATTACTAAAATTTGGATGGACCCCCATGCAGGAGAGGTAGCAGTTGGCAGAGTATACTCTGGGACAATAAAGCAGGGGGAGACTGTATGGGCAAGTGGTGCCGGCAAGGCCGAACGGGTCCAACAAGTCAGCATGATGGTGGGCGGGGACAGGATACAGGTCCCTGGAGTATCCGCAGGCAACATTGCTGCATTGACTGGTGTGAGAAGTGCAGCTGCGGGAGTGACTGTGACAAGGGAGAAGGACGAGACCCCTTTCGAGGCAATCCGACACTACTCCGAACCAGTCGTGACAGTCGCGATTGAGCCAAAATCAATGAAGGATCTACCGAAATTCATTGGTGCATTAAGAGGTCTGGCCAAAGCGGACGCCTCCCTATCCGTTGATGTCGCCCATGAGACTGGCGAAGCCCTCCTCTCGGGGATGGGTGAACTCCACCTTGAGATAACCATTTATCGTCTGGAGGAGGAGCAGGGAATTAAGGTAAACCAGAGTAATCCAATAGTTGTCTACAGAGAGTCAATCGGGAGCGATAACAAGGGCAGGGCTTTCGAGGGCAAGTCACCCAATAGGCACAACAGATTCTACGTCGAGGTCGAACAGCTTCCTGAGGAAGTCATCAATGCCTTGAGGGAAGGGCACTTCGGAGACGGACCAGTAAGAAGCAAGGACGCCAAGGAGATTGGAAATAAGTTTGGAGAGCTCGGGATGGACAAGGATCTGATGAGAAAGATATACGCCATCAATGCCACCACTGTCCTTGTGAATGATACCAAGGGTATTCAGAATCTCCACGAAACAAGGGAATTGATTATTGAGGCCTTCAACGATGTTTGCAAGAAGGGTCCCATTGCCGACGAACCACTAACGGGCGTCTTTGTTCGCTTAGTGGATGCAAAGCTACACGAGGATGCTATACACAGGGGTCCAGCTCAAACTATCCCAGCAGTTAGGAATGCCATCAAGGGTGCATTACTCAGAGCCAATTCCGTACTTTTCGAACCAATTCAGAAGATCAGAATCGATGCACCCACAGAATGGGCCGGAGGGATAACTAGGCAGTTAATTACCAGGCGAGGCGTTATCGAAGATATGCCTGTAGAAAACGATGTAACTTGTGTAATTGGCAAGATGCCAGTAGCAGAATCCTTCGGATTCTCCAATGACATTAGAGCCGCAACACAGGGAAGGGCGGTCTGGAACACCGAGAATGCGGGTTATGACCAAGTACCCCCAGAACTATTCCACAAAATAGTTGGCGAAATAAGGCAGAGAAAGGGACTCAAAGAAGAGATTCCCGGTGAGACCCAGTACACCGACTGATTAACTAATCCTAATCAATTGAAAGTCAGTTAATTCCCTTAGTATGTCGACCGCCTGTGAATTTGGCAGTTTGTTTAGGCAGTCATGTGCTAACGAGTGATGGTGCATGGCCCTTTTTCTTGCATAGTCTATTGACCCCGAACCATCTAACTCGGCTACAGCCTTGGATAGGCTCTCATCACTGCATTCACCCGATCCAAACACCTTTGTGAAATTCGACAAATCATCCTGGCTCCTTTTTGCATGAATTGCTATAAGAGTCATTTTTCCCTGAATTATGTCTGAACCTGCTGGCTTCCCAAGAGTCTTCGTGTCTCCTGTGATGTCAATGAGGTCATCCATTAATTGGAAGCATAATCCCAGATTAAGCCCCCATTCTGCCATGTTTTCGACTGCATCATTATCTGCATCAGCTAGAATCGCCCCTGTCCTAGCACAGGTTTCGAACATCGCACTCGTCTTCCCAGCAATCATCGCTATGTAGTCCTCCTCGGACACCACACCACGAGTCTCAAATTCAATATCCTCCTGTTGCCCTTCCGCGACCTTCCTGACCATCTCTCCGATTGATCGAATCAAGTGCCCTAGGCGATCATCTGGAATGTCTTCAGACTCTGCTAGGATCTCAAACCCTACTGCTAGCATAGCATCTCCCGCATTAATGGCCGTCGCATCATCATACTCTACGTGAACAGCGTCAAGGCCTCTTCTTATTGGATCCTGATCAATTATGTCATCATGTATTAGGGTAAAGTTGTGAATAATTTCTATCGATGCTCCCAGTGTATAATGGCCATTATTGGCACCACCCACTGCCTCCCCCACAAGTCTCGGCAGAATGGCCCTAAGTCTCTTCCCGCCTCCTTTGAATAGATGAGTCATCGCTCCATGGAGATTATTTTGTTCCATCTTTCCCAGACTATCCATAATCTCCTGTTCCACCCTATCTCGATGGCCGGAGAGGGCATCCAGCAAGTTTTGCCCAGGTTTCACTGAATTTCCATCCATGTCCACTTCACCACAATAGATTATACCGTCATTTATCGATTTTGCCAAGGAACTGGGATCACTATCGTTAGGAATTACAAATTTCTCCCAAATCAGCCTAAACCAAGGAGCGATTACTTCATCCTCCCATCCCCCTTCTCCCTCCATCATTCTCTTGATTTCTGATGAATCAGCCCAAAGAACGTCGGATATCTCATTCTCATTATGATTGATGGCCGTATCAGCACAAACTACCATGATGTGGTCGATTTCCCTCTCTATCCAATCTTGATCCCACCTGCATGAATACTCCATCCTCCCTATGTGGTGTAAAGGCCATTTCTCGGTAATTTCTTTCGGAATACCAAGCTCATGGTCAAGTTTCCTCCTTGCAGCATTCTTCACTCCCTCAGTACCATCATTTTCAGATTCCATATCAAGAGGATGGCTACAGCAACTATTTGCCCATACTCCGGGAAAAGTAATCTTTTCAACTGATCTTTTCTGTACCAGGAGACGTCCTTTAGAGTCAAAGATAAGTACACTGAAAGCACGGTGCCTAAATCCATCATTGTTGTGGCAGTTTAGTTTCGACTCAACTCCCGTCACATTATCTTCGATATCAACAACTAGGCACATCTCCCCCATCATCTCGGACTGAATGGAATCGTGATTCCCTACCTCTTCTATTTCAGGGGCCATTCAACCTTGTGGGGTCGAGAGGTGTATATGAAGCCTCAACCGCGCAATATCTTAGTTCCCTTAGTTTGCCCGGAAGTCAATATTTCCAGAATCCTATTTGGTTTTCTCCCGTCAATAATCCATACCTCGTCAACTTCTTTTGCAATCTCACGAGCCCTATCTATTTTCAGCCTAATTCCGCCAGTGACATCGATGTCGGCATTGTGGGCCCCTTCCATTTCCGTCTCAGATCCCAAATGCGTAATTAATTTCGAACCATCTTCACTTGGGGGGCCGCTCATAACCCCCTCAGCATCGCCAATCAGGAAAATGCTATGCGTCACCTCTAACTCAGTGGACAATCGAAACATCAAATCATCTCCAGATAGTATTCCAAACTCCCTCTCATCATCCGTTTCTACAACATCGCCAAAGGTAACTGGTATTTGCTCTCCAACCTCTCTTTCGAAGACTGAGATATCCCCCATGAATTGTGCACCAGTACCTGTCGCCCATTCCGAAGGGGGATGGCCAATACATGACAAACCTCTTTCTTCGAATTTTTCAATAATCAGCCCATTCAACTCCCTCATATCGGAACGAATTTTTTCTACTGCTTCTCTTTGACTTTTCGAAATCTCTGTTTTCATCCCATCCGCAATTTTCCATTTCTTGGCTAGGAGGTGTCCGAATGAGCCAGCACCATGGACCAGAATTATTGAAACCCCCAGTTCCGATATAGTAAATATTGTATCAACCACCCTTTCCACTGCATCGGGGTTGAATTTTTTCATTGAACTCTTGTCCGAAATCAAGCCCCCGCCCAATTTTATTGCCACTCTAACTGCCATTTGCTGTTCGGGGGTCAAGAGTCTCGTATTCTAACATTTTCAAATCACAGCATACAGTTTAACCCGTAGTGCTCAGTCGAAATATCGTGGTAGACATAGCAGAGCTTGAGAGGTTCCAGCGTTGGCTCCAGTCCGAACTAGCCACTGCTTCTTCTCTCGAGGACAAATCCGATAGGGATCGCAGGCTATTACAAATCGAGATTGCGATTTCCGAGGTCGTACGTTATAGGGAGATTCTGAGCAGCCTTGAGGATTCGTCTTCTTCACCGTTTGTAGAGAGAGATGATGCCGTTCGAGACCAGGGCAATTCCGACGTAAAGCCAGTAACGAAATCAGGCGAATGCCACTCATGCGGCGCAGAAAAAATCAGCGACTTGCAGTTCTGTCCGGTTTGCGGTGAGTTCTGATCATTCTTCTTCTACCCAGGATGCTCTTAGTAACGATAGTTCGGGGTCGTCAGAACCGACAATTGACAAGTACTCTCCAGCAACGCTTTCAGTTAGGAATACTGTCACTCCAGCATGCCATATTGTCTCTCCGGAAGCCACCATTCTAGCTGTATCTACTTCGATAATTGCCGGGTCATTGTGATGAATTCTACCAGCCTCTGCTGCATACCTAATTGAGGCTGAAAGATGTACGTGTGAGCGATCACCCGGGCTTATACCCACCTCAATCAGATTCTCTGCCTCTGCAGGATCAGACGGATAATATAACGAGTCGGGGATATCATTCGAAGGTAGGTCTAACTCGATTTCTACAGTATGGCCGTAAGTTGCCCGCATCATGTTCGCTCGGACTTCATACCTCCCTTTCTGATCAGTTTCAGATATCGCTCTCAAGTGGTGCGGCCTTAGCCAATGCTGGGGTCTCCTTCCACCATCTTTGAATTTCCTCACTATGTCCCTTACGTCAATCCAACCATTTATGTCCATTTCTAAGTCGAACTTCTCTGGGGCATGCCTTAGCACAAGTGCAAGTTTCCTTGCCATTCCGTCCCTCTCTCTAGTGCTCAAGATGAACTTACCCTCGGAGTTGCAAGCAGGACATAGGTCGTCATCCGAAAAGTATCCGTGCATCGAGCATTCCCTAATCATGTATCTACCTCGGTGTGGATTATTCAAGAACCCCTCGGTCGGTAGATGAATTCACATTCTGGGAACCGTTATGGGCCCGACTCTCGACGAGAGCATGTGAGAGCTGTAATTGTCGATTGGAGAAGGTCTCCATTCACCAGGGCACACAAGGGCGCACTATCGAGTACAAGGCCAGACGAATTCGCCGGCCAGGTAATCCGAGATCTTTTGGCCGACAACCCCATTGAACCTAGTGAAATCAACGATATTATCGTCGGCTGTGCTTATCCCGAGGGCGAACAAGGCTACAACATCGGCCGATTGATGACGTTCTTGGGAGGGCTGCCTCCCGAAGTACCCGGTTCCACTATCAACAGACTTTGTGGTTCCTCAATGCAGGCAATACTAACGGCATCAGCACAGATTTCAGCTGGATGGGGCGATTGTTTCTTGTGCGGCGGCGTGGAATCAATGTCTAGGGTGAAAAGAAGAGGATTCAATTGGAGCCAACATCCGACTTTGGAAAAGGAATTTCCTCAGGCGTACATCAACATGGGGATAACCGCAGAGAATGTGGCAGATTTGTTTGAAATCTCCCGAACAGAACAGGAAGAATTCGCACTTGATTCTCATGCCAAGGCTGTAAAAGCCGATTTAGGGGGGAATTTCTCTAGAGAGTTGGTTTCAATCACTTCCAATGGCCATGAAATTACACATGACGATTGCATTAGGACAGACTCTTCACTCGATTCAATGTCCAGGCTGAAACCGGCATTTGTCGAAGGTGGTTCAGTGACCGCTGCCACTTCGTCACCTCTAACTGACGGGGCCGTATTTTCACTGATTTGTAGTGAGGAATTTGCCTCATCGAATTCTCTGACTCCAATTGCTGCAATTGCTGCCGGTGCCGTGACTGGCTGCCCTCCCGAGCTAATGGGGCTCGGTCCAATTTCATCTTCCAATTTAGCCCTCGAAAGAGCAGGCTGGGATATTGCTGACATAGATGTATTCGAATTGAATGAGGCCTTTTCTTCACAGAGTTTAGCCTGTATTAAGGAGCTGGGTTTGGACACAGAGATTGTGAATATAGATGGAGGAGCCCTTGCAATCGGCCACCCACTCGGTGCATCCGGAGCAAGAATTGCATGCAAAGCTGCGAGCATTATGTCACGAAATAACAAACAAAAGGCCATGGCTTCAATGTGTATTGGTGGTGGAATGGGGATTTCTATCGCCCTCGAGACCGTTTGATGTTCTATCGACGCCCTCATCAATGACCCAGCAATAGCAAGGCCGTGAGCGAGGATACCGGCGTCACATCTCAAGGGACAAGCCTGGAAGGCAAGAATATCATTCTGGCTGTCTCAGGAGGCATTGCGGCCACAGAGTCAATTAAGCTTGCAAGAGAGCTCAGAAGGCATGGGGCAAATGTATTTCCGATGATGAGTAAATCGGCTGAGAAGGTAATTTCTCCTCTCGCTTTATCATGGGGATCCGGTGTCGAAGTAGTAACCGATTGGGACCCAAAAATGTCACAACTGAGAGGTTTTGACGGACTCATTCTCGCTCCCGCAACAAGAAATACAATTGCAAAATTTTCTCATGGATTAATCGACTCTCCAATGATGATGGCCCTTTCGGCGGCAGTCGGAAGCGACATCCCCACATTATTCGTCCCATCAATGCACAATGACTTGTTTGATGACGCTGTAACAACGGATCTTCTTTCTTCATTGGAAGAACTCGGCGTGACAGTATTCGTCGACAAACCTTCGGAGGGTAGGAGGAAGCAACCCAGTGCAACCGCCATTGTTGCTGAGTTCTGCAATCTGTCGAATAGTAGTTTGGAAAAACGTAAGAGGGTAGCCGTCATTCTCGGCGGAAATTCTGCCCCAATAGACTCGATCCGGAGTATTGTGAATGCCTCTTCAGGAAATACTGGTTGGGCAATCGCTGAACATTTACATCGAATGGGGCATGATGTTGTGTGCATAGTCGGTCGTACAACTAGAGAACCATCTTTCTCCTTGCCAGACGTCCGTTTCGATGAGACGCCCGAAGGAATGCTGCTCGAGTCAATCGAACTAGCCAATTCAAATTCGGAACCAGAATATTGGATCCATGCAGCGGCTGTACTAGATTATGTGCCAAATTTCATCAATGGCAAAAGGCCAAGCAAATTGGAGAATTGGAACATCGAACTCTATCCCACAAAGAAACACCTGAAGGAGCTAAAGGAACATATTGCAGACTCTAAGAGAATCGGTTTCAAATTGGAGGTCGATGCCGACGAAGAAGCCATATTGATGAAATCTATGAATCTAATTTCTGAAAATAATCTTGAAGCAGTAGTTGCTAATTTGTTGGATGAGGTTCGAGGAAACGCTCCAACAAGGTGTCGAATGGTATTTTCCAATGGGGCCGTGAAAAGAATCGCAGATTTGAGGGGGTTGTGCGAGGCAATTGAGGATCTAATATCCTCGAGCTGAACCTCCGAACAAAACGAATCATTCAAGCACTACTCCAGAGAGGAAACTAACGTGGCGAATCATTCTAAGGCCAAGAGGGGGATTCCCCCTAAGGAGGATTTCAACTCATGGTACCCAGCAATTGTCGAAATAGCCGATCTAGTCGACAAGAGGTATCCAATCAAGGGAATGGACGTCTGGAAGCCATACGGGCTTTCTGCAATGGGTCTGATTGACAACCTGGCCAGAACCGAGATGTCCCGAACAGATCACCAAGAGTTTCGTTTCCCGTTACTTGTTCCAGAAGGACTCCTCGACAAGGAGAATCGCCTCGTCTCCCGATTGAAGGCCGCTCGGGAAGCAGGGGTCGACCCCTCGGATTTACGATTCGACGACGAGGAGTCGGGATTCAAGAAAGAAGTCTACTGGGTGACTCACGGTGGTGAAAATAAACTGGAAATCCCCATGTTCCTGAGACCTACTTCTGAGACTCCAATGTACACGATGTTTTCCCTCTGGATCAGGAGTCACGCTGATCTCCCATTGAAGACGTTTCAAATTGTAAATACATTCAGGTACGAGACAAAGCAGACTCGTTCATTCATTAGGGTCAGGGAGATCCATTTCTTTGAGGCTCATACTGTCCATGCTGATCAGGAGGGTGCCGACTTGCAGATTCAGGAGGATGCGGAAATGGTCCAGACGATTATGCATGAGCTATGCCTCCCATCATTGGTCTCTAAGAGGCCTGTCTGGGACACTTTCCCAGGGGCATGGTACACAAAGGCAGCCGATGTAGTAATGCCCAATGGAAGAACCTTACAGGTCGCTACATACCATCACTATCGGGATCAGTGGGCCGATGCCTTCGATCTGTCATATGAAGACTCCATGGGGGTGACAAAATTGTGCCATCAAACAACATTTGGCATGTCGGAGAGGCTCCTGGGGGCCGTAGTAGGAATGCATGGGGATGACAAAGGCCTGATTATGCCCCCTTCAATTGCACCTTACCAGGTCGTCATCATGCCAGTGGCTGCTCATTCAGATGCAAACGTTCTACCAGCAGTTGAGGCACTTGCCCAAGACCTATCCTCCAACGGCCTCAGGACTAAGGTTGACTCTCGAGATGTTAGGCCAGGTGTGAAGCACTATGACTGGGAGATCAAAGGAGTCCCGATTAGGATTGAGCTGGGCCCACGAGACCTATCTGCTGGCAAGTGCATAGCCACTCTGAGAACTGGTGGTAAAGTAGAGATTGATTTGGATGGCTCACCTGCCAATGTAAAGGAAATGCTATCTGAGATTTCCAATGAACTCCGTAATCGTTCTGCTTTGGTTGTTTCAGGCCTCGTTCAGAAATTCCCCATTGAGAATTTGTCAGTCAATGACTCACTTGAATCCTTGATCGAGGATGGGATTGTTTACGAGATCGCCTTCGATGGAACTGACTCTGATGCGGAATTAATTGAGAAGAAGACAGGCCTAACCCTACTCGGAGTTAGCGACAACAAATTTTCAGAAGAGAGGCCTTGCCTAGTTTCTGGTAACTTAACTCTCAAGAGGAGTTACATCGCTCGGATGTATTGATTTCTTGCGTAAGAATAACCCAATAATCACTAGAACTAGGAAAATAACTAGCATCGTCGCATCTACAATTCCATAATCCATCGGCTGAGTCCAGGCTGCTTGTGTGTGCAATCTCTCCCACGTGTAACCCTGCTCAATCACCAACTTGTAATTTCCATTATCAGGATTGCAAACGTATGTGAAATCTGCGATTCCGACTGAACATAGTATGTACCCCCCACCAATTAGATTGTTTATGAGTGTGCCAATTGTCCCGAGCAACCCTATTAGAAGTGTAAATAACCTCCTCCGGCCCTTCCCACTCTCTTTTGCCGACTTTAGGTCAGGAAGTTGTGGTACGAAATCAGGAAGGCTGATGTCGCCGGTTATGGATCCGATTTTCGGCTCCTCTTTTTCAATGCCAATTTGCGGAGCTAGAACACCCATCTCCTCCAGTGCCTCGCCCCCATATATCCTCTCTGCCATGGAGTATAGAATCGGGTCACCCTCTATTTCGGCAGGGTCAATCTCTCCTTCGAGGAGTCTCCTAACTGCCTCTGGGTTGGGCATATAGGAATTTCTCGGAATCAAGGAACCTATCAAATGAACCCTAGTACCGGCTTACTCAAGCAGCGTTTTTCCGGTCTATGCACTTACGGGCCGCTTCGCAAATAGATTCGCTCGTCAAGCCAATTTCAATCATCAGTTCGGATACCCCCCCGCTCTCCCCGAATCTGTCTTTGACCCCTACCATCTCCAGTGGAATCGGGTTGTTTGATGATAGCCACTCTGCAAGTGCCCCACCCAGCCCCCCAATTACTGAGTGATCCTCTGCAGAAACGAAGCACCCACACTGCTTAGATAGCCTTGCAAGCAAATTATCGTCCAACGGTTTGATTGTATGCATATCCACCACAGTGCACCCAATTCCTTCTTCAGAGAGTGTAGAAGCCGCTTCGCAGGCAAGTCCAACCATAACACCACAAGCGATTATCGCTACATCATTCCCTTCTTCGAGGACTGATCCAGTCCCAATTCTCAAGTCCAGTTTGCTTTCTTCATCATACATTCTGGGAACTTTGTTTCTTCCAGTTCTCATGTATGACGGGCCTTCTAGATTCAATAACTGGACAGTCAACTCTTCTGCCGACAAATCGTCACACGGGTGAATCACAGTCATCTTTGGGATTGACCTGTACACTGCTAAATCTTCAATTGTTTGCGCACTGCTCCCATCTGAACCAGTATGGATGCCCCCGTGGCTCCCACATATGTGCACCTGTAAGCCAGGCCGTGCTACCCCATTACGAATCTGCTCAAAGGCCCTTTCTGTGAAGATTGCGAAAGTACTGGCAAAGGGAATCTTCCCGGATGAAGCCATACCAGCCGCCACGAGCATCATATTTTGCTCGGCTATGCCCAAGGAGACGGTTCTTTCGGGAAACTTCTCACGAAAGTGACAAGACTTAGTGGACTTACCCAGATCCGCTTCAAGGACAACGACACGAGGGTCATCTGCCAGCCTAAGGAGGGCATTCCCATATCCATCCCGAGATGCACCCCCAACCGATGGCAGGCTCATGACAATTCCTCCAATGCAATAGAAAGCTCCTCATCATCGGGTGCCTTTCCATGGAAAGAAGGGTTATCCTCCATGAACGAGACACCCTTTCCCTTTGTGGTGTTTGCAATTATTGCTATCGGCCCCTCATCGGATGAATCTACCCAACGGAAAACTTCCACCAGAGCGGTCATGTCATGCCCATCAACTTCTCTGACAACCCAACCAAAAGATGCGAACTTCTCTCCAATATTACCTATCTCCATCTGAACTTCCATGAAGTCATCATTCTGTATCCTATTCCTATCAACAATTACTCGAAGATTCGATGCACTGTGATAATTTGCTGCCATCGCGGCTTCCCAGATTTGACCTTCCTGCGTCTCCCCATCACCAAGCATGACCCAGATGCTCCTTTCGCTGGAATCCATTTTAGCAGATAGTGCGCATCCTAGTCCAAATGACAATCCCATACCAAGGCTTCCAGCAGAAAAATCAACTCCCTTTGTCCAATTCATATCGACGTGGCCTTGGCAAACAGAACCCATGGTTCTGAACCCCAATAGATCCCGTTGCTCAAGAACCCCCATCTGGTGAAGGATTGCATACATTGCAGGACTAGCATGGCCTTTACTCATGATGAATCTGTCACGATCTTCCCAGTTTGGATTGTTCGTATCGAACCTTATGCTAGTTCCGTAAAGGGCCACCATGCAGTCAATAGCTGACAAGGATCCACCGGGATGGCCGGAACCAGCGGCATTAGTCATCTTGACAATATCAATTCTGCATAATCTTGCCATTTCTTCGAGTTCATCAACTCTACCTTCCACGCCATCGCCCACGAACAAAAGTCCCGTGTCAGGGCTATTGATGGTTTTCAATGATAATTTCTCAAACTACCTAGCAGAGTGGTTCAAATCATACCAATTGTCCGGGTTGATTAGAGATGACAATTCAACCATTACCAGAAAACAATTGGCGGATAGAACTGTCCAAAATGACCATCCCAATATCAGTTAGAAACGACCCATTGCTCTCTGACACGCTAGGGACATTAATCGAAGGAGGACGGATATCAATGAAAATCGGGGCAGATTTGCACAGGAATGCCAAACTACCCGGTCTTACTGCACTAGCGAGAATGATAAAGCAGTCAAGATTTGGGAATAGCGTCTTCTTTAACGAAAATCTGCATGTAAATACCACCAATGTCTGCACTCTTGCTTGTCGGTTTTGTGCTTTCAGAAAGGGCTCTAGGCATAGTGAAGCATACTCTCTAAGCGCTGAGGATTTCATCACTCGAATCGAGCCATATCGTGGAGTAATTGACGAGGTTCATGCTGTTGGCGGACTCCATCCTGACTGGACTATCGACAATTATTCTGAAATGTATGAATTGACGAAGAGGAACTTTCCGAATATTAGTATCAAATCACTCACGGCGGTAGAGGTGAAGCATATCGCTTCCAGATCAGGATTATCAATTAGGGAAACCCTCCAAATTCTGAAGGAATCGGGGCTAGACTCACTCCCTGGCGGCGGTGCTGAGATTTTGGTCGATTCCATAAGGGATCGGATTTGCATGGGCAAGGAGAAGTCATCCGAATATCTGGAGATTCACGAGATTGCTCACGAACTCGGAATCCCAACTAATTGCACGATGCTTTTCGGAACAATTGAATCGATAGAGGATCGGATGACTCACTTAGACAAGCTCAGGTCTCAGCAGGACTCTTCCATGGGTTTCCAGTGCTTCGTCCCATACCCATTCCTGGAAGACAATACTCGACTTCCAGAAGCCTCACTCGCATCTGGTGAAGAGGTAATCCGAGTAATCGCATTGTCAAGAATAATGCTTGACAACATCCCGCACATCAAGGCATACAGAATGAATATCGGAGATCACCTCGCCTCAATAGCAATCAATTCAGGAGCCGATGATATCGATGGGACCGTTGGCCACGAGGAGATTATGCATGACGCTGGCAGTACCGCCAGCGTCGATTACGACAGTACGAAACTAGCATTTCTAATCGATTCTGCCGGACAAGAGCCAGTTAAGAGGGACTCCACATATGCCAAGTTTGAGCCGATAGATTCTGAGCCGATCAGTGATTGGCAAATTCTTCCAATCATAGGACAGTGAAAACATGTCCTGGAAAAGGGTCTTCGGCAGGGTGTCTTTCATCAATTGCGATCCTATTTTCCACACGATTGATGCAAATTGGAAGATTTTGGCAGCTCCCCCATCATGGCTAACCGGGCATCTCTTGAGGAAGGACTGCATCACTGCTCCTATTCCAACCGCCGACTATGCAACAAACAGAGACCAACTAAGACTCATTCGGGACATTGGTATTGTTGGCCGGCAGTCTGTAGGTTCAGTATTGCTATTCGGAAACAGGAGTCTCGAGTCGATGCGCGACATTGCTCTGCCATCTGATTCATCGACCTCAAACATGCTCATTAAGTGGATTTTGGGATATAGGGGATTAGACCCAAAACTGATCCCAATGGGCCCAGACATTGAGGCAATGTTGGAGGTATGCGACGGGGCGCTAATAATCGGCGATAGGGCAATCTCAGCCGCCGCCAATTTTCCCGAATTAGTTCGAATGGATTTGGGCGGGGAGTGGACAAATATCACGGGTCTTCCAATGGTCTTCGGAGTCTTCGCTGCCAGAAACGACTCCCAACCATCTTTTGTCCATGAAGCTAGAAACTCAATGCTGAAGAACTACAATAATTTTCTAGTAGACGAGGAAACAAGATCATCCGTCATATCTTCTGCATCCCAGAAGGTCAACTTGCCGTTAGAGAGAGTGACAAAATACTTCGACTCTGAAGTCTCAAATCTTCTCGATCGCTCGTCTATAGAAGGTCTGAGAACCTTCCTAGGGGAAGTGTGCGGGGTTGATTCGGAACCAGACTGGTTCGACCATCAATCCGAGTAATCTAGCCTATCACTAGAAACCCAATTCAGTAAATCGATCGCTACTTCGCATGACTCCGCTACTACGGTATCATCGTCTTCGGCAAACTTTTCCAATGTCGACATCGCCATCCTATTACCAATTGCACCAAGTGCCTCGGCAGCTTCGTGCCTGACCATGACATCCTCTTGAAAGTCCTCCAATCGATTAATCAGATGGGGGACAGCATGATCATCTTGCATCTGCCCCAAGACGTAGGCAACTTCGTGCTTCAGTAAAGCAGAGGCCGAGCCAAATGCATCTGCCAACGAGTCAACAGCCGCCTTCCCACCAATGTTCCTCAAAGCGAAAAGAGCCCTCATTCTCTGGAACATCCTCTCGTTCTCATTGCATAGCGTCGTTCTAAGATTCTCTATGGACAAACCTTCGCTGGCAGGCGCTGGATCGACTGAACCAAACTCGCTGACATCGGGCTTTTCAGCCATTACTCATCAGCTCCAATGAACTCCATGCCTCTAGCATCGAAATCTCCTCTGACTAGGCCAACTTCCTTCCCCCTCTCAAGAAATAGCCTAACAGCCTCACGGCCTTCTTTGCCATAGTCTACCGTCCTGCCATTAACATACATTCTGACGAATTCCTCATTTGTGTTCTCATCGATGCCCCTTCCCCACTTTATTGCATCCTGCAGGGCCGCATCTGGGATTCTCAGCGAGTATTCAATGCTCTTCCTAACGTCATTAGATATTGTCCTACACATTTCTTCGCCAAGGTCTCTCCGAACCACGTTTCCGCCAAGTGGAAGCGGGAGCCCTGTTAGTTGGTTCCACCAGATTCCAAGATCAACCACCATGTGCGCTCCCTCATTGGCCCATGTCAATTGTCCTTCATGAATGATCACCCCTACATCGAACTCTCCGCTGAGTACGCCCGATTGGATCTTATCGAAGGCCACCTCCTTGACTTCCACGTCCCCCAATGCAAGTACAAGAGCCAAGTAGGAACTCGTGCTTTTGCCAGGTACAGCAATAACATGGTCCTTGGCCTCTTCAACTTCCATTTTCCTATTCGAGATCAATATGGGGCCGTACCCCTCTCCCATTGACGCTCCACAATTCATTAGTGCATAGTCTCCAGAAATTTTGGGATACGAGTGGATGCTTACTGCGGATACTTCGAAGTTTCCCTCCTGAGCGTCGTGGTTTAGGGTATCGATGTCTACCAGAAAGTGTTCATAGAATCTCCCCGGGGTTTCTATTATTCCTTGGGTAAGGGCATAGAACATGAAAGCGTCATCAGGGTCGGGTGAATGCCCGATTCTAATTTTCGTTTCTCCATCGTTCATGTTCAATCCGTGGTGGTTGAGTTGAAATGGGTTTTCGTCTGTGGCCCTCCGCGTAATAATGAAATGGTTTGTACTCAAGGGGAGAACATGCCCGACGCATCGAAGCTATCAACCGCTTCAGGTCAACTGGGTCCCATATGCGCCATAACCGGCAAGCCTCTCAAGTTCTCAGAGGCGATCGTCCTTGACGATGAGTACGTTTGCTGGGAAGCATACGTGGAAGTGACAGGGGCGGCTCCGTCAACCGAGGGGAAGGATGTCGGCGGACTAAAGCTAGGCTGATTGAAAACTTATGGCCCTCGACCATGTATCTGGGCTATGGCAGGGGGCTGGAGCAGGTTCGCACTGCGATTCTCTGAGTATTATGACTCGATTTCGGCACAATCCCACTGGACCCCTCCAAGGTTGAGGAACAGGGAGTGGATGTTCATTCCTTGGGGAGGGGCCCCTCCCGACCGGCACAGATCATTTCCCGATAAGAATGCCCTGCATTCATACCTCAGAAGTAGGGCTCCACACTCGTGCTTTCATAGCACTGCATACTACCAAGACCCATCCCATGGAAAGATGTCCGAGAAGGGTTGGCTTGGGGCCGATCTGATTTTCGATTTGGATGGGGATCACCTCCCGGGTGTATCCGATAACGACTTCCCTGCTATGATTGAGGTTATCCAAGGCCAGGCATGGCGACTGTGGAACGAATTCCTGGAACCAGAATTTGGCTTCAATGCAAAGCACGCCCAATTTACATTTTCCGGGCACAGAGGTTTCCACATACATGTCAGGGATCCCAGTTTGATGCATCTGGATTCAAATGCTCGTAGGGAGATAGTCAACTACATCAGAGGGGAGGGTATTGACATTCAGTCAACGATCTCCGATGACTCGGGGTGGGGGCACAGGGCCATGAATGGCATCGACTCAACCTTGGGGAAGTTGTCCAAGATCTCTAACGGTGGACGTGGAAAGGGTGCAATCCTCAACGAGTTGCATGGAATTCTTACGACTAGGTCGAAATCCCCCAGAGTCAACCTCAAGTCCACTTCAAAGGCCAGTATCGAGGAGCTCGCAATGCTAGCAGACACAGAGGATAGGGTTAGCAGGATGAAGCAAGATCCAAGCCTTGCCGTGTTTGGCCCCAAATGCACTCCAATTTTCTGGGAGCTTGTGAAAGGCGACTCGTCTGTCGTGATCGGAACCGCTGGAGAAACCGATGAAGTTGTGACTGTAGATACAAAGAGAGTAATCAGGTGGGTCGGGAGTCTTCATGGAAAATCCGGACTCAGGGTTACCGAATTGCCTCTCGAGAGACTAGACCCGGATTCAAGCAATAGTTTCGATCCACTCACCGAGGCAGTAGTGTTTAACGGAGGCTCTTCGAGAGTGAGGATTCTGTCCGAGGACGTTACCGCTGAGATATCTGGGCAAAGGGTGGAGCCATCACTTGGGGACGAATTAGAAGTTCAGGAGTCAATGGCGATGTTTCTGTGCTTGAAAGGTTGGGCGGAACTCTGCAAATGAACCCGATTCCCCCAAATCAGTGAGAAATTGATTCATCTCGATTACGAAGCCACAGAATATTGAATAGTGGTGAACTACGGAATCGAGCCGTGGTTGACCCGTTGGACGACATGGATGCCGATTCAGAAGGGCCCCCTGACCCTCTCCCCCCGCCCCCTCCGGGCATCTCAATCCCAACCCCCGGTGCCGAACTACCTTTGCCGGTAATCCCGCCATTACCAAAGGATCCACCACGACCTCAGTTTGGCTTTATTCCGGAACCAGCAGCCGATGGGGACCTCTTGGACGCTGCAAATTCTCTTGGCTCTACACCTCCAAGTTTGGAAACCGAGAAACCATCAGATTTCAAATCAGTATGGGATAGGAGAAAGTCCTCAAACCCCTCAATTTCCAGCGACACAAGAGATAGCATATACAACAGGATTGACAGGATCTCTACTGGTCGGGGTCATTCTCTGATGGACAGGTACGCCGATCGTTTCGGATCCGATCTGGATAGGGAGATCATCGTCCTGAGGAAGAAGGATCAGCATGATTTAGCCTCAATTAAGCCGACAGTAGAGTTGATCTCCGATTCCGGCAATAACGAGATGTCGTTATCCGAATTCATCGAGGCAATGGATGATTCCGACTTCATCATCCGAGTAGCGGAGAAGACGGGCGTTTCAGTCGACAAGATTAACGAGTTAGATTTGGACTCAATGCACACATTCTTCGAGAGCGCCGACATAGACAACTCCGGCTCTCTTGACTTCGACGAGTTCGTTAATGGGATCATACAGAGCTTCAGGAGTAATGACGAGGACTTTGCTCACTTCTTCACGGTGGTGAACGGCCTACTCGGGCAATTGCCCGATGACAAGACGGTCTCCTTCATCGAATCAGACGGATTCAAACTATTCGAGTCAGTCGGCAGTGACCCAAAGTCGTTCGATAGTGATTCAAGGGGGGAGTTCTTCACGATGGTTAATGAACTGCTTGTTGACCTGCCTGATGCAGTGATGAAGTCATTCACTGAATCGCAGGATTTCGATTTGTACAAGCTAATCGCAAGCAGGTATGGTGGTTGAATGGGTCTCTTAGAGAAGGCAGGCCAGATAAATTCGGGGGATACATCCGCTGTTTCCCCAGCAGAACCGGAGATCAAGGCCCAACCAGTAGCTGCCGAAACCGTGGCAGAGCCCGAACCAGTTCAAGTAAAGAAGAGGTCACGTAGGAAGAGGGCGACTAGAAAGAAGAGAGAGCCAAGGGAGAAGAGGGTCAGGGTAGCAAAGGTCCTCCCCGAGGGATACGAGGAAGCATCGAGGAGCCAGAGGGTAATTCGGAGAGGCTCCGATTTCGCTGTTTCTTACGGCTGGACGGTCCCACTTTCCGTGTTAACAGCATGGGGTTCGTACTTTGATCCAACATATGTCTTCCTATTGGGCATCCTTCTGATGGGATTCAATCTCGGATTCATGCCTTACACAACGAATAGAACGGTAGGTAACTGGATTAGCAGAACTACTTTCATTACCTCTAAGTCTGGCACGCCCCACCAGTCCTACCTCTTCCTGAAGGGTCTGACTTTCCCAATGGTGATGCTGGGTATGATCATATTCCTTACCTCAACATCAGAGGGATTTGGCAGCAGGAAGGGCCAGATACTACTAGGTTCTTCCCTAATATTCCTATTGCCCCCATTACTGGACTACCTGTTCTATCGTCTCAAGAGGGACGATCTCGGTCTTTGGGATACCCTGTATGGTGGGGTTTGGATGGTCAAGACATCTAAGTCGACTGAGTCGAAGGGCTGGTTGAAGAGGCTTGAGCAACTCGGTGATTACTCTGAATCTCAGGGTTGGTGGTCCGACAATGAGTCTAACGATGACTCTGGTTCCCCAGATGCCTGAGACTCCCCAGTTCTATTCAGGCTCAGAATCGTATCTGATTTTTGCGAGCTCTCTCATGTCCTCGTGAAGAACGCCACCATCAATGGCCTCTTGATCGGACTCATCTACAATCTCCACACCAAGAAGGGTCTCAATTATGTCCTCCATGGTGACCAGCCCCGCAGTGCCTCCGAACTGATCCTTTGCAACCAATAATTGCTCCTTGTTCTCAAGGAGGATGTCGAGGGCCTTATCGACAGATGTGCCTATATCACATGTTACCAGTTCCCTGGATAGTTCGGACATCTTTGTATCGAAATGATCGTCCGCAGCCTTTCTGAGAATCTCACTTCTCAGTACTAGTCCAGTCATTTCGTCTACGTTTTCCTGGTAAACAGGCAACCTTCCGTGAATCATTATTGGCAGCCTATCCATTACCTCCCTAACGGTCTCGGTTTCCTTGACTGATGTCATTACCACTCTTGGAGTCATTATTTCGGTAACCTTCATCTCCCTGAGTTTCAAAAGATTCTGAATTACGGCCTCCTCGTCCTCCTCGATAACATCAGACTCCTCAGCGATATCTGCTAGTACCGAAAGCTCATTCCGAGTCACAGTTTCTGTCACGACGTGCGGGAAAGGGGCGCGCATAAGCTCGATAATACCCACAATTGGCCATAGAACCCACATCAAGCCCCTGAGGACATGGTATGAGGAAACAGTCATCCTCCTCCAGTATAGGGCCCCTATGGTCTTTGGGAGAATCTCACTTAGCAAGAGTATTGCAATGGTCAAAATAGCTGCAGAACCGGCAACTACGTACTCCCCTTGGAAGTTGTTCTCAACCTCGGAACCAACTCCAAGCGCCCCTACGGTGTGCGCTATCGTGTTGAGAGTCAGAATTGCAGTAAGAGGCCTCTCGGGATCATCCTTCCATTTGGACCACGTGGCACTCACCTTCGCGTGTGTGTCCTTCAAGGCGACAATGTGCCCGTGTGAAGTGGAGAGCAGTACAGCCTCTAGAATACTGCAGAGAAATGAGGCACCCAACGCCAGTACGGCGTAGGAGATCATCATAGTGTAATCAGTCAATTCTGATGCCTCTAGGAACCTTCGAATCTCTTGAGAAACGTCCAGTTTGGATTTCCACAGCGTTTGGCTCCGGCCTGTTCCGGGCGAACATGACATAAATATCTAACTTGACGGGTCGTTTGGGTTCAGACATGGAGTACGTCACTATTTTCATGGCTTGGCCATATGCCAACGGGCCTCTTCACCTAGGTCATGTGGCCGGAAATTGCCTTCCCGCAGATATCCAGTACAGATACGAACGTGCTCGTGGTCGACGAGTGCTGATGTGTAGCGGTTCAGATGAACACGGCACTCCAATCACAATAACTGCAGAGGAGATGGGAATCAGTCCTCAGGATGTCGTCGACAAGTACCACGAAATCAATACGAAGGCATTAGCCGATCTAGGGTGTTCGTGGGTTAATCCAGTCGATTCCAGGGGGGTCGAGTTTGGAGGGGCACTGTATAATCGAACCTCTGACGCCTTGCACAAGGAAATAGTCCAGGAAGTTTTCACGGAGTTGCTAAATTCTGGCTTTCTCGAAAAGAAGTCCATGCAACAGTACTGTTCCGTCAACAAGGAAGGCAATGTCAGATTCCTCCCCGATAGATACGTCGAAGGAAACTGCCCCTCTTGTTCGGCAGATGGCGCTAGAGGCGATCAATGCGACTCATGTGGCGCTACCTACGAGGCTCATGAATTGGTCGACCCACGCTCAAAACTGGACCAAGAGTCAGAAATCGAGGTCAGGGACACCGAGCACTACTTCCTACGTCTAAATGACTTCCAGGATGCATTGGAGAAGCATGCCTCGGAGAGGCAGAGGGTATGGAAGCCCAATGTGAGGGCCATGTCGAAGAACTGGCTCGAAATGGGTCTTCGCCCCCGTGCCGTTACCAGGGACATAGAATGGGGGATAACTATCCCTGTCGATGGTGACGAGTGGGATTCTAAGAGGGTCTACGTGTGGTTCGAAGCAGTGCAGGGTTACTACACCTGCGCTAGGATATGGGCATCCCGATTTGCATCCAATGAAGGCCATCCTGACGGTGAAGACGCATGGAAGAGGTGGTGGAACGTCCCAGAATCCGGAGAATCACCAAAGCACATCTATTTCATGGGCAAGGACAACATCCCTTTCCACACTATCATCTGGCCAGCAATTATCATGGGTCTGAATGCTTCTAATGCGTCAGAAATTTCACATATTCCGAATATCGGGGACCTAATTCTTGAGGACAATGTCTCTGCCAACGAATACCTGATGTTGCATGGGGGGCAGTTCAGCAAGAGCAGGAGACATGCTGTTTGGCTGCCATCTTACTTGGATCAGTATGACGCAGACTCACTTAGGTACTACCTTTCGATAAACATGCCAGAGACACATGACACTGATTTCAGATGGGACGAGTACGTCGACAGGGTAAACAACGAACTGATTGGGACGTACGGAAACTTCGTCCACAGGGTAATGACGCTTTCACACAGATTGGATTCTGATAGCGGTAACCCTCTTTCGCACTATGATGGAATTTCCGATCAAAGCGAGACGATCCAAGAAGTGGAGAAGCAGATTTTTAGTGCCATAGAATCAATGGAGAAGCAGAGGTTCAAGGAGGCGCTAAGAAGCATTATGGGAATTGCCCAGATTGGGAACTCTCTACTTCAGGAAGCCGCCCCATGGAAGTACATCAATGAGGGTGAATCCGAGGAAAGGAGCGCCTCCATGTCCTCTCTTGCCCTATCATGGAGGATTTGCTCCTGCCTGGCTGTTTGCATGAGGCCATTCATCCCCTTCTCCTCTGACAGACTCTGGCAGATGCTCGGAAACGAATCAGATATCGACAAAGTTCTTTGGGACGAATCGATGGACACGGAGTCAGAACTTTACTGGAACCCAGAAAAGCCAGAACCACTGTTCACCAGGCTGGACCTCGAGGAGATCCTGGAGCGCGAGAACTCCCTCGCAGACAGTAAGGACAATGACGAGTCACCCAGTCCCGATGACGGGGGCGGTTACATCGACTTCGAAGACTTCATGAAAGTAGAGATGAGGACGGGGAAGATAGTGTCCGTCGAGGATCACCCCAACGCAGACAAGTTATTCGTGATCACCATCGACGAAGGATACGACTCAACCAGAACCGTATGCGCAGGATTGAAGGGCCATTACGAGGCATCGGAATTGGAGGGAATAGATGTCGTATTCGTTGCCAATCTCGAGCCTAGGAAGCTCAGGGGTGTAATGTCCGAGGGAATGATCCTAGCTGCCGACGACGGTGAGGGTGGGGTTAAGGTACTAACGACCGAGGGTGATATCCTATCCGGGTCAAGGGTCAGGTAATTGATGTCCATCAATCCTTCGTCCATACTGAGTATGTCGATGGATGCTCATTGTGATTATCCTCGGAGGTTCGTTCGATGACCTCCTCGGACCATTTTGACCTGTCCCACTTCGGGAAAGCCACGTCCCCGCTACCACCAACATGGACCTTCGTAACATGTATCTCGTCAACCCTTTCTAGGAACATCTCGTAAATCTGTGACCCCCCAATTACCCAGCACTCATCACTACCTTCGGAAAATGCTATTTCGATCGCTCTCCCAACGTATAGTGCAGTCACAGCACCGTCAGCATTCCAGTTTGTGTCCCTGGACATCACTATGTTAGTCCTGTCTGGGAGCGGTGTGAAGTCAGCAGGCAATGAGTCCCACGTCTTCCTTCCCATTATTACAGAATTGAAGCCATCTCCCTCTGTAAGCCTCTTGAATCTGACCATGTCACTCCTAAGGCGCCATGGAAGCTTGCCTGAGCTGCCTATGTTGCCATCCTCGTCCATTGCGACAATCATGGCCATCTTCATGGTATCACTATATGGAAATCGGTGCTGATATGTGAGGGTGGTGGTCATAGTCTTCGATAGAGATATGTTTGAATCTAAAATCATCAATTCTGGAAATTGATTGGTCAAGTCGCAACTTAGGAAGATCTAGCGGGTCTCTTTCAATTTGCTTTTTGGCCTGCTCAATGTGATTGAGATAGAGATGACAATCGCCCCCGGTCCAAACGAACTCTCCAGGTTGCAGACCGCAAACCTGGGCAATCATGCAAGTAAGGAGGCTATACGATGAGATGTTGAATGGCACTCCGAGGAACGCATCCGCACTCCTCTGGTAGAGGTTGCAAGACAGTTTTCCCTCGTTTACATAGAACTGGAAAAAGGCATGACACGGCATCAGAGCCATCTCCTCCAATTCCCCGACATTCCATGCAGAGACGATAATCCTCCGACTGCTAGGATTATTCTTAATCAGATCAATCGCACCCTCCACTTGATCGATTACTCTCCCATCATTGGATTCCCAGAACCTCCATTGTTTGCCGTATACCGGCCCAAGATCCCCATTCTCGTCCGCCCACTCATTCCAGATTCTAACTTTGTTCTCCTTGAGATATCTGATGTTTGTTTCACCAGACAGGAACCAAAGCAACTCATGGATCACACTCGGCCAGTGGACCTTCTTCGTAGTAACAGCAGGAAATCCACTTGATAGGTCGAATCTCATTTGATGGCCAAACACAGAAATTGTTCCTGTCCCAGTCCTATCTCCTTTGGCCGCTCCTTCATCGAGAATGCGCCTAAGTAAATCCAGATACTGCTCCATTACTTTCACGGGTGTGAGTAGGTAGTCCATCAAGAATGCGCTCAAGGAGCACCCCGAATTCTCAGAGTCTCGATAAACTGGTCTGCGAATTTCCTGTACATCACCCTCATAGATGCCTGTTGCTCTTCTATCGTTTGGGCCATCAGTTCGTCTACCCATTCGTCGTCGATACCGCCTCCTTGGGCACTCTCAGCCCACTGTGCGAAAGTAATGGGGTCATCCACAATCAGCTCAATTCTCTTCCATGGCTTGGGAAATTTACTTCCAGGTGGCATGAAATCTCTTGCTCCTATTGACATTGTTATGGGAACTACTGGGACTTGTGGAAATCTTGCTGCTAGCCTAGCGAAACCGGTCTTTGCGGACTGAAGCAACGGGGGTGACCCCCTCCTCGACCTAGTCCCCTCGGGAAATATCCCCAGACAACGCCCGCTATCAATAACATCGACTGCTCTCGCCAAAGCATCTCGGCCACCATCTTCTCTGAACGTCTCAATCTGCCCGGTCGATAGCATGACAAATCGATTCGGCTGCTTTTCGAAATGCCCTTCTTTGGCCATGAAATGGATGGGCCTCTGCGAAGCGAGGATCTTGACGAATGGATCTAGATTGCCAAGGTGATTTCCGCAGAATATAGCTGCACCACCAGTTGGCACTTTATGAGCTCCCCTGATGTGCACATTAGTAACGCTTCTAAGCAGTGAGGGGACGTACTTCTCCAGGAATCTGTATATCAGCGGAGTAGAGAATCGCTCACCTGTGCCTTCGAGTCCGACAGATGAGGAAATCTTCTGGAGCGACTCATTGGATAGTCCCATGCGCCTCGCGCGTAGTTCACAGTTTCATACTTTACAGTTGAATACGTTGAATAATCAAAGCAATCAGAGTAGTCCATGGGGGGGAGATTAACCACACTCATTGTCTCAGTCTTGCTTTGCTTCCCTTTGTTCGCCCCAACTGTCTCTGGTGATTGGGGGTCAGACACATGGCTCTCTAGCGTAATTGCAAAAGAACGACTAGATAGTGGTGATGAATTCGGCTGTCATGGGTATGAGGGGGTGGAGACTACTGAGGAGAATTGGGTCATTGCCTCCTGCAAGGAGTACTTGGAAGGGCTTACTAATGCCTCAAGGTGGGGCGCTTCTCCAGTTTCGTTCGGAATAAATTCCGCAATCGTTGATTCCCAAACAGGAAACTCACTGATATATTCAGGCTTTCAGATAGTTGGAGACATGGTGGCAGAGGCACCCGAGGGCCTCTCAATAGCTGTAAGAAACGGAGCCAGCCTAGAGAAAGGAGTAGCCGACAAATCGCTGATTGCATCTGCCGAGGAAGACTCTCTAATCAGTATCCACTGGAGGGCGAGAATTGACGATTTACGCATCAGGGAGGACAAGGATGTAATCTCCTGGTTGGAGGGGCAACAAGTCTGGTTCACAACTTGGGGGGAATGGCACCATCACAGATCCTCAGGAATGTCTACATCAGCAAGTCTCGATGGTTCAACTGTTTCTATCCAGTCAACTACACAATCTAACGGGATGGCCTCATGGGCAGTTCCTGGGACGATTATGGTCAAGTTCGACTCACCGGTTCTCTCAGTATCAGACACAGAAGGGAACGACCTTCCATTGCTATCGGCCGATGATAGAAAACTCATCGTTGGTTGGCGTGCAATTGAGGGTGGAATTATCGTAACCCAGTCTCCACAAACCACGGTGATAGTCGAGTTGGATGGTAATCCCGAACGGATAGAAACTACGCCGTTGGCCACTTTCAACGACCTAAACTACTCAGTTACCATCGTCGGACACCATACAACCAATCTTTTCCGATGGACACAGGACTTCTCTGGTACCGATCTAACATTCACATGGCTAATCGAGAGGCCATCAGACCATGTAGTTGGATGGAAATTACCACTTTTTGCAGCATCAATGCTCATCGCAGTCCCACTATCGATAGTATACTTGCTTCGAAACGACCAGTTCTTTGGCACTAGGAATCAGGACCGCTAATCAATGGACCTTCGATCTCAACTCCCTCTTTGATCATTCTCGAGACTATCCTACTGACGACTTCTGAAGAAAGTGCTTCTGGTGGATGCACCCCGAGTGGCAGCATGCCGGGGTCATTGAGCCATTCTTCCACACAGCATACCGTAACTAACCCAGTGGACCTTGCCATAGAATGCCCATCAACCCCCCCATGATCTTGCACTCGCCAAGTCATCTTGGTTCCGTCATGGCCCTCTGCAAATACTTCCATCCATGTGAATTCAGGTATTTTTTCGTTATATTGCCATTCCGATGTGAGCCTCCTCACGTCTAATTCACCGGAATCCCTCTCATCGATGAACTTCTGTATGTGACCAGGCCACCTCACAGTATACTCTGAGAGATCTTCAGCAGGAATGGAGTTGAGAACGCTCCGAAGCCCATCCGTAAGGAAAGCCTCCATTTTTCCTTTCTCTGGGACGTCAATCTCATGCCTTTCCGAAAGAGCAGGCAAAGTCACTTGCTCTGAGTCCCTAACAACTCTTGCTGGCCTGGTGTACTCGGCAACGACGTCAATTGGTGAGAATGGAGCCATGTAGTTCCATCCAGAAGTAGGTCCCGTTGGATTCCCTCCAACCCTAACCTCACCATTCTTCAATACCCCTAATTGTCTGTATGCTTCAGATAGTAGCATGTTTGACAGGCCCGGGGCAATGCCAGTATCCCATAGGATGCTTGCACCGTAGTCCTTGGCTTTTTGTTCATCCCTGTCAGGCGTAAACTGGCTAAAGCTCAGATCGACAGTCCTCCATGGAAGCTCTGCAAGTGTTGTAGTGCTCGAATGCCCGATATCCCCGGGAAGCATATTGACCACAAGATCGCTCTTCGGGTCAAAGGTAAAACTTTCATCTGAGGTAATCAAATCTAACATCAGATCTACCGGGTCATTATCGGGCTCCAGATGATGCACCTCAATACCGGGAAATCCTAACACACGATGTGGTCGAGGGTCGTATGCATGGACTGAATATCCCGCTTCTGCGAATTTTCTGGCCACATATGAACCTACGAGCCCTACTCCGAAGCAGTGTATTACGTTCATGCCTCCCGGGGTGCGGATATGTTATTCGTTGTAACTGTCCGCATATTTTTTCATTAATTCTAGCGATGCCTTGATTGGGTGCAATACTTGCCGCATATATATGGAAAAGGCCGGAAGGATAGACCCCTGGTCATCCGAGCAATCCACTGACTATGCACGAATAGTCAGCCAATTCGGTCTTTCATCGGTCGACCCCGACTCTCTACCAAATCCTGGCATGTTACATCGTAGAGGGATTGTATTTGCCCACCGAGATCTCGATGTAGTGGTTGACTGTATGGGTACTGGAGACCCATTCGGGGTACTTACCGGCTTGATGCCCAGCGGTAGGATGCACCTCGGACATAGCATGGTAATTGAGCAAGTTCGCTGGTTCCAGGAGCAGGGTGCTGATGTAACCGTCGCCGTAGCTGACTTAGAGGCCTTGGCAACCCGTGGAACGCCCATATCACGGGGCCGTGAAACAGCACTCCGAGAATATGTTCTGAACTATGCCGCAATGGGGCTTGATCCCGATAACACCAATGTCTACTTCCAGAGTTCCAGACCAACTGTCCAGAGACTAGCCTTTACCCTCGGCCAGCGAACCAACCTTTCAGAATTCGAGGCAATATACGGTTTCAATGGGGAGTCTAATCTCGCTCACGTCCAAGCACCGCTAGTTCAAGTGGGTGACATTGTCCATCCTCAAATGGAAGAGTTCGGCGGACTAAGGCCAATCGTCGTACCTGTTGGGGTCGATCAGGACCCACATCTGAGATTGACCAGGGACATTACACAGAAGACGAACTGGTTCAACGTTAAGCAGCGAAAGTCCGGGGGCCTCACCGTGGCACTTTCAGTTCAAGATTGCAACAAATCAGAACTTGGTGAGCCAGAATCAGGAAAGGTTGACATGAATTCCAGAACAAATGTAATTTCCAGTTTGGTAGGATCAATCAAGGAAATTGGATTCTCTGACGTAAAATCGAACCCTAAGCACGGAACTATAGATATCCCAGGCGCAACAATCGCGGATAGATCAAGAATTAGGATGAAGATGCTAGCAATAGAGCGTAAAATGGGTGGCATGGGTCTTTTTCCACCTTGCTCAACCTATCATAGGTTCGCTGTTGGAATGACAGGGGAAAAGATGTCATCTTCCAAACCAGAGACTACGATTTTCATGGATGACGATATTGAAGTCATGACAAAGAAGGTCAAGAGGGCCATTAGTGGGGGCCAACCCACAGTTGAGGAACATCGACGGCTCGGTGGCAATGTCGCGAAAGACGTGGCATTCCAGTACTTGCAATTCTTCTTCGAGAAAGATGACGGGGCTTTGGATGAGATTCAACGCGATTACGAAAGCGGCAGGCTCCTTGCCGGTGAGTTGAAGCAACTATGCATCGACAATGCTACCGAATGGCTGAACGAACTCAAGGAAAAGAGGGGGCAGTGGGAGGGCAGGATAAACGAGTTCCTAGCTCCTGATGCACTCTAACCCATCTCGAAAACGGGGACATCAGGTCCAGTTTCCAATCCCTCTTCCTCAATCTCGCTCAATTCTCGTGATTCGGCATCCTTGTGGATAATCTGGCTTCGTCCACGGGGGTCCAATAAGTCAACGCGAATTTCTTCGTCCCCCGATTTCGCAAGCCCCAGCCTTTCCAGAATTTGTTCTGCAATTTGCCCAGCCCCAGGGTCCTCGTTTCCTCTAATGACAGTCATGATAGCTTCTTCGAATCGTTTGATCACCCCTTCGATGTTTGTCACGTATCCACTAGATGACCCACCCGGAGAGACTTCCAAGTCTAGCTCTGGAATACGAATTGTACAAGATGACGATCTCACCACTCTTGCAGTCGTCTTTTCTGCTGAATCGACTACAATCGAGGAGAATCCAGGTTTTTCTCCATCGGATGGAATGAAGTCGGTATGCTTCCAGCCACATGAGTCACACATCACCGTGATCTGTGTGTGCTCGCCAAAGTATGGAATTTCGGAGTTCAATGCAAGCATTGAGAGGGAGCCCTCGTCATGGCATTGCGGACATGGTGCCTCTACCTTGCTCTGCATGAGCTCACTTCACCCGAGCACTCTCGAATGTCGGGGGAAGCAGAAGAAGTCGAGAGCTACCCAGACGCACTAACTGCCCATTCAAGTCCCCTTCAACGAACTCCTGGATGTTGCCCACGGCCAACTGCAGTTCCATGTCCCTCGACATCAAACCGGTCATCTCCACGATCACAATGTCGCCATCAGCAATCCAATCCATCAGTTGCGCTATCCCTGTCACATCTTCGAGCAGAGCTCTGTGTACAATTACATCACCTTCGGACCTAGGGACAGGAGCATCCGGGAATTTGGTGCCGAGGTCGTGGTATGGCTCCCCAGGTTCGATTTTACCGAGGTTTTGATCTGAAATGCTTGGCATCTCAACCCACTTGGGTCCATTATCTCCCGAACGCACACCTGTTCGACATACATTTGACGCTTCATACCTTCTACCTTGGCAATATGAATTGCCTCATTGTAATGTAAATCCATGCAACCCCACATCCCGTCGCATTGATAAGGGGGCGATTTTAGTCAATATCACTGGCAACTCCGTCGGTGGTTACTATGGACGCAACTACTACAGCAATCAAGACTGGCACGAGCACAATCGGCATTACATACGATGGTGGAGTAGTAGTTGGTGCCGATCATAGAGCAACCATGGGACATTTCATAGCAAACAAGTCCGTTCAGAAGCTATTCCGCATTTCTGACAACATCGCTCTGACCACTGCTGGACTAGTTGGGCATGCTCAATCGTTATCCCGGGTTCTTGCTGCTGAGTTGAAGCTTTACGAGTTAAAGCGGGACACTCCTATGACCGTAAAGGGTGCAGCCACATTTACTGCAAACATTCTATCTGGCCGACCTCATTACGTCCAATTGCTTATTGTTGGGGTCGACCCATCCGGATCTAGCGTCTACAGTATCGATTCTGCTGGTGGGTCTATTCCTGATGTTTACTGCGCTACTGGTTCTGGTAGCCCATACATGTATGGTGTTTTAGAGGACCAATTTAAGGATGGGATGACTAGGCAACAGGCACTGACTGTGGCCGCAAAGTCCCTTCTTGCATCAGCCCAGAGGGATGCTGCGAGTGGAAATGGCATGGATCTGGCATACATCACAAATGATGACGGTTTCACACAGCTATCCGAAGAGGAAGTCAGCGAGCTTCTCTCTTCACTATGATCACATTCCCGGCCCTAGCGCCGACTTGGCCTAGTCGTTGAGGATATGAGGAGAACGTTATGCGTCTGACGCTACCAGAGATAAAGAAGAAGATTTCCAAGCTAATACCTGAGGGTATTGTTTTCGAGGTCACTCTAGAAGCCGGATCCATAGCGATCATCACAAAGCAACCTCGCGAGTTCTCCGGCGGTGGCGAGAGTCTCACTGTCAGAATCGCCAAGGCAATCAAACGCAGGGTCGTGATTAGGCCACACCCCGATATCCTGGCCGATGACACCGAAGTGCACGATGCCGTGAATAGAATCATCCCTCCCGAAGCCATGGTCAGGAACACATGGCTGGACCCCGCTCTATCCGAGGTAATCCTCGAATGTGACGACCCCTCTTCGGCAGTAGGCCCAAAGGGCGTCCATGTGAATGCCCTCAGGGATGAAATTGGCTGGCTTGTCAAGATCGAGAGAGCACCGGCGAGAGAAAGTCGGACACAACACGACATCCGCAGATATAGGAAGGAACTCGCCGACGAGAGGAAATCGCTTCTGAAGAAATTTGGAACTAGGATTTATCGCCCCCAAAGGCCCGGGGAACCGTGGGCCCGCGTATCTGCCTTGGGCTCATACAGGGAGGTCGGCAGGGCCATGCACCTGGTAACCACTAACGAATCCAAGGTGCTCGTGGATGTCGGTGCCAAGCCAACAAACAACCAAAATGAGGTTCAGCCTTTCTTCTCAGCCCCTGAACTGCTGCCATTGGACAATCTCGACGCTGTTGTCATCACCCATGCTCACGTAGATCACATTGGAATGCTGCCAGTACTATTCAGATATGGCTACAAGGGGCCAGTCTACTGCACACCACCCACTCGCGATCTGATGACTCTTCTCCAGATTGACTACATCAAAGTCTCTCAAGCAGAAGGCAACGAGGCCCCTTACTCAAAGGCAGACATACAAGAGTGCATCAAGCACGTCGTTGACGTAAACTGGGGTGACAAGACCGACATCGCTCCCGATGTGAAGATGACAATGGAGAATGCAGGACACATACTCGGTTCCTCAAGCGTTTACATGCAGATCGGCGAGGGCAAGTCAGAGCACAGGCTCCTATTCTCGGGCGACATCAAATACGAGAAATCATGGTTGTTCGACGCGGCAACCGTTCGCTTCCCAAAGGTGGACACACTTGTAATAGAGTCGACTTACGGAAGTCCCCAGAGTATCCAACCTACCAGGCAGCAAGCTAGCCAGGAATTGCAGGATCTTGTAACGGACGCCTTGAATAGGAAGGGCAAGATATTCTGCCCGGTCTTTGCAGTCGGAAGGTCCCAGGAGGTCATGCTTGCAATTGACGAGCTCTTCAAGTCCGGCCGGGTTCCACCTGTTACCGTATGGCTGGATGGCATGATTACCGAGGCGAGTGCGATTCATTCGAGCCATCCTAATTTCCTGAACAGGGAACTCAAGAAGAAAATGCTCAAGGGAGGTGACCAGAACCCATTCAATTCACCATGGTTCAAGCAAGTAGACTCACGTGAGTTACGTGAGTCCATACTCCTTGATCCGAGCCCATGCATCGTTCTAGCCACTAGTGGGATGATGACTGGCGGCCCGATTATCGAGTATCTAAAGCACTGGGCACCCGAGCCCGGGAATACACTTTGCTTCGTAGGTTACCAGGCCTCCGGAACCCTCGGAAGGAGGCTCCAGGAGGGGCATTCGCACGTCCCGCTTATGGACAAGGGTCAGACACTGATGCTAGACGTGAAATGCAACATGGTGATCATCGATGGATTCAGCGGTCATTCGGATAGAAACCAGCTAATGGACTACGTCTCCGCCCTGAACCCGACACCGAGGAAGATCATCTGTCACCACGGTGACCCTCAGACGTGTAATGCCTTCAGGATGGGTCTTCGTGATAGATTCAAGGTACAGACCTACGCTCCAGCTAACCTCGAGACTCTGAGGCTTTCTTGATCATAGTACTGGTATGTCAAAACCAGCCTCGGTAGGATCTCCGACCCCTCCATCTTCGACCACGTCGGCATCATCCGTCCAATCACTCACCAGATCTGATCCGAATGAGGGTTCATTTACGTGCCTTGTCATGGCAAAACCAGATGGTATTGGTGCGAGAAGCAGCAGCGCCCATGCCTCTGCAGTAATCGTCTTTTCAACAATCATTAGCACTACTGATATGGTTACCAGGGAAGCTGAAATTCCAAGTGCCAACCTTCGGATCCCATCCATACTCAGGCCCCTTAGGGGGGCTCAGATGTTCATCTTTGTCACGACAAAGTGATGAACCTAGATTATTGGGCAATGTCGTGAATCATACCTGGCAATTGCTCCGTTGTGAATGTGGGCATTCGTTTGGTCGGATTTGTGGTGGCTCTGGAAGATGCACCCGATGCGACTCATCACGATGCAGGGTGATCTCCGATTTTGACAACTCGATACTTCTAGCAGATGCAGTTTCTAATGCGAATCTCCCGAAGGAAATCGCTCAGGACCTCGCTTCTCGGCTGCATTCTAAGGAGAAGAAGGCTGCACACAGTGAAACAGATCAAGGGAGCTCACGTTCGAAGCTTCTCCGAGCAATGCATGATGCTACGGATGATAATGGCATGTTGAGCATCGCTTCTTTAGCGGACGAACTATCCAAGTTAGGATTCGTAGAGACATCTCCAGACTACTTGATCGGGCAAGCAGAAATCGAAGGTATGCTGCTTAGGCATGACTCGAACTCATGGACGTGGCTCCAGCAAAGTTCATGACGACTCACCGGATGCAATGATACAACTGGGCCTGTGGGTTAGTCTGGTCTATGCTTGTTGCTTTGGGAGCAATAGACCCTGGTTCGAATCCAGGCAGGCCCACCACTTTGTTGCCATGCCTCCGCGGCACAAGATCGGCACTCCATAATCACCAGGGGTGGCGCAACGGACCTCACTACGTTCAAGCCGTGCACCTCCATGGATAATCGTGCAATGGTTCGACTATGGGGTGGATGCCCCTCCGAAGTGGCAGCTCGTTTCCCATCTCGTTTTCGCAATCGTAGCCATAGTGCTCGGATATTTGTACTGGGGAATTGGGGGGGCGGTTGGGGGCTATCTCACAGAAAGAGTCGCCTCTAAGATAATTTGGTGGCCGTATAGGGATGCCATCTCTGAAGAAGAGTAATGACTTGGGCACGATGGACCTCACTACGTTCAAGCGAAATACCCCCTACGGCGGATATGGGCATCGGCGAGAGTTTGATTAGATTCGTTGTTGGACTCATGGGGAAAAATCTTGAAGAAACTGAAGAAGAGAAGGCTGAGAGAGTCGCCGCAGAAGCCGAGAAGAGGATCGCTGAGGCAAAGAGAAAAGATATGTGATTTCCTGGGCCTGCCTGGATTCGAACCAACCGTTCAAGGCCGACACCCCCTTCGATGATTATGAAGTACAAGATAGTGGCTGGGGGCCTCAACCCCAAAGTTGGTGAGACTCTCGAATCTAAGGTTCAGAGTTTGATCGACGAAGGATGGATTTGTCAAGGTGGCCCCTTTACCCGTGAAAACCACAGTGACGTCTATCAAGCGATGGTAAGGAAATTGGACAATATAGCTGCTTCGAGCGCTCAAATAACCGATCTCAAGACTGAAATCAACTATCTCAACGATGAGTTATCAGAGTGGTTAGAAGATCATTGAAGCAGACCCACTAACTCCTCAACTGCTCCTGATTCTGTTTATCGCACTAATATCGAATTTGGATACGGCTGATTCTAAAGCCTTCTCGAACGAGAACCACCTAGCTTCATCTATTTCTCCTTCCTTTGGAATAATCTCCTGCCCCTCTAAGTCCGTTTGACAAGTATAGGTAAAAGAAACCCAATTTATTCCCTCTTCGTTGAAAATCTCATTCTGAATGATGGCACCATCATCACCTAGGACAATACCACCACTCTCGCCCAATGGGTCTGGAATCACAATTGTGATGCCTAACTCTTCCTTAGCTTCTCTCTGTGCCGCCTCTCTTGGGTGTTCCCCATAATCGACAAAACCACCCGGTAGAGTCCAACAACCAGAGAAGAATCCACGAGAAGCCCTAACCATAAGAATTTCATTATTTGAGTTCGTAATTACGACCTTGCTCACAACCCTGTGAAGAGTTCGATAGACAGACTCACGAACTAATGGATCTACTGTGTTATCGCTAATTACCGAATCCTTCCACGCCCAGTTTTCTGGCCATGCAATATCTGGTACCCCATATGTGACAATGTAGTCAAATGAACCTAGACTTATTCGATTCACCCTTCTCAACGTCCATTCAATGCCCATTCCTTCGACTTCTTCGGGAGTCGGTAGCCTGATTGTTTCATCGCCAGGCCGAACGAAATTCCTCCCCATTTGGGGTTTCACCGGGCCATTACCGGATTTGTCTACGAGAAGCAACTTCCCATCATGTTCGAGATGCAAATATTCCGTAGCCACTCTGTTCAACTCAGTTGTAACATCTCAATATCCGAGTATTGTACTCAACTGCTCTTTGTAGAATGACCCCGAACCTTGGAGATTCTCAAGCTCGTTCGCCTCAAGTTCCAGTTCTATGATTCTCTCAACGCCGTCTTTACCCAATACTACTGGAACTCCGATGTATATGTCTTCCATCCCATACTCCCCGCTGAGATAAGTACTACACGGAAGCACCCTCTTCCTGTCATCCAGTATTGCCTCTGCCATTATAGCAGCAGCACTACCCGGGGCGTAGAAAGCGCTCCCCCTCTCAAGCAGCTTCACTATCTCCCCACCGCCGCTAGCAGTTCTCTCACAGATTGCATTGACTTCGTCCTCGCTGAGCAGTTGGGTGACTGGGATCCCATTCACCGTCGTGTACCTTGGCAAAGGAACCATTGTATCTCCATGACCTCCTAGGACCATTGCCTGCACATCCTCATTGCTGCAGCCGACAGCCTGTGCGATGAAGTGAGTCATCCTAGCACTATCCAGGATGCCCGCCTGTCCTACTACGCGATTGTGTGGAAATCCAGTAATCTTCTGCATATGGTAAGTCATCAGATCCAGTGGGTTTGTGACCATAACTATCACAGCATCTGGAGCATTATCCCTAATTCCCTCGCCAACCTGTGAGATGATGTCTGCATTTTTCCCTATGAGGTCCTCTCTACTCATGCCTGGTTGCCGGGGGAAACCCGAAGTCACGACCACGACATCAGATCCAGCAATGTCGGCATAGTCTTTGGTTCCCGAAATTCTGCCATCATAGTTCAGAATCCTTCCCCCTTGGCTCATATCTAGTGCCTTGCCTTTCGCAAAGCCCTCGAAGATGTCAAGAAGAACTACTTCCCCTACCTTTCGCTCAGCCAAAACGAAGGCGCATGTAGCTCCAACGTTTCCAGCACCGATTACAGCAACTTTCCTTGCCCCATTAGCCATGACTGTGCGCCTGTGGCACCAGTCTTAGCCCTTTGTGGTTAGAATGTGCATCGATGTAGCAAGCGTATTCTAGTTGTACTTTGTCAGAATATCATGCAAAAGCAGGCAAATCCACTAATCGGAATCAGTTTAGTTGCCTTCGTTCCGACCATCTCCATCCTATTCACTTTGAACTATAATGATGATGAATTGACATCACAAGTGTTCTTCATGGCTTGCAAATTTTGGCTCCTAATTGCCCCTGCATACTGGTTCCTTCGTGTTGAGGGAAATGTCATTTCATGGTCTATGCCAAACAGGGAAGGTCTGATTCTTGGTTCCATCACAGGTATTGTGATGTCGGGCATTATCATTGTAATGTGGCTTTTGTTCGGAGCTACCATTGATGCAGATGCCATGCTAGCAGAAATGGAGACAACGGGATTAACCGACATCAGGATCTTCGTTGCAGGTATGCTATACTGGATTTTTCTTAATAGCCTGCTTGAGGAATACGTCTTCAGATGGTTTGTCACCACAAAGGGACTCGATTTACTCGGCAGCGAAATTGCTGCAATCTGCCTGTCCGCCTCCCTATTCACCCTACATCACGCAATTGCCCTGCACTACTTCGGATTCATCTGGTGGCAAACCATATTGGCATGTTTCGGCTTACTTTCCGCCGCCGCAATTTGGTCGTGGTTATACTTCCGCCACAAATCGATCTGGGTATGCTGGCTCTCTCATGCGATATGCGATGTAGCTGTTTTCAGCATAGGATATATCCTAATCTTCGGCTGAATCCTCTGGGAAATTATCACGCCGACGGTTTCAATAACGGCCTTCAACTGGATTCATCCGTATTATCAGTTAGGTGTTTCAAGTGAGAGTAGGAGTGTTGAAAGAGCCAGAAGGAGAAAATAGGGTTTCCATCGTCCCCAGCTCGTTAAAGAAGTTGAAAAAAATGGGCTTCAAAGTGGTTGTTGAAACTGGTGCTGGCACAATTTCTCACAATAGTGATGGTGACTACGAGACATTTGGATGCACGGTATCAAGTAGGGATGATGCATTGTCCTGCGACATAGTCGTATCAATATCCATGCCTGACATTTCAAATGCAAAGGAGGGGCAGATTGTAGTCTGTGTGGCAGACCCATTTAGGAACCCGGAAAGGGTGAAGGAATCGGTAGATGCTGGAATCACACTAATCAGCATGGACATGATACCACGGAGACTATCAAGGGCCCAAGCCATGGACGTCAACTCAAGCCAAGACAACCTTGCTGGGTACAAGGCTGTATTAATCGGTGCTGCTCACGTTCCTCGAGGAATACCTATGATGACCACTAGCGCTGGCACTGTTAGGCCTTCGAAATTCGTAATCATGGGTTCAGGTGTCGCTGGTCTTCAAGCAATTGCCACGGCGAAGAGACTCGGTGCTGTTGTTTACGCCTCCGATGTTCGGAGATCTGCTGCTGAGCAGATTGAATCAGTCGGGGGGAGATTCATAGAAGTGGATGGGATGGACGATTTCGAGGACGAATCTGGCTATGCAAAGCCACTAACACCAGAATTTATTCAAAAAGTCAACGAAACTGTTTGCGAGGTTGCTAGCGATGCCGATGTAATCGTGACAACTGCCAGGATATTCGGTCGACCGGCCCCTATTACCGTACCTTCGAGTGCAATTTCTAAGTTCAAGCCGGGCTCCGTTGTTGTCGATATGAATGCAGATGTGGGGGGAAACTGCGAGTTAACTGTTCCCGGAGAAATCGTCACAACCGAAAACGGGGTGTCCATAGTCGGCACAAAAAATCTCGCAGGAGAGTTGGCTACCACTGCAAGTATGCTCTTTTCGAACAACATGACTACTTTCCTGTCTACATTGGTTAATGATGGTGAGATCAGAATCGATATGGATGACGCAATTCTTGTAGGTGCCCCGGAAGGTGATGATTTCTACGTTGCTGGTATGGGCGGCGTACTACTCTGCCACGCTGGCGAAATCCATCCAAAGCAGACAAGACTCTCCGAGGTGGTTGGCTAATGCTGACAATGGCAACCCTTGTGGCGAGCATTACAGTTTTCGTACTGGCAATTTTCCTCGGATTCGAACTTATCAGCAAGGTTCCACCAACCTTGCATACTCCATTGATGTCCGGTGCAAATGCGATTTCTGGAATTACGATTGTCGGTGCATTGATTCTATCAAATGCCCAATTTAACAGTGGAGATCCCGGCACCGCATCCTGGCTTGCATTCATCGCTCTGATAATGGCGACCATAAACGTAGTCGGAGGATTCATGGTTACGAATAAGATGTTAGAAATGATAGCTGGAAAGAAACGTAGAGGTGGCAAATGATGGTAGATCCAGTTATTTGGGACGTGGGGTATCTTGTCTCTGCAGCAATGTTTATCCTGGGAATTAAGCGACTATCTAGCCCTAGAACTGCACCCCAGGGCAACAGACTAGGGGCATATGGGATGCTACTGGCCGTACTTATTACACTGGTCAAGATGTACACAGAAGGAATTATCGGCTATGAGTTGATCATCAGCGGTTTGGCTATTGGTACACTAATTGGCTACGTCATGGCTACACGTGTTGAGATGACGGAGATGCCCGAACTTGTGGCGCTGTTCAATGGATTCGGCGGGGGGGCATCGGCTCTTGTCGGCTTGTCGGAGGTTCTCAAGAGACTTCAGAATTCTAACGTCCCAGAACCCGGCGTTGAATTGTATGCTACTTGGGTGGCAATTGGGCTTTCGGGAATTGTTGGTTGGGTTACTTTGACAGGCAGCCTCATGGCAATGGGAAAACTCAGGGGTGGATTCTATATCCCCTTCACTAAGAAGGACGATAGAGGCAGAAGAAAGTGGGTAAGATTCCCAACATGGGGGCCACCATGGATGAACTTCGTCAAAGGAGCAATTCTTCTAGCATGCACCTCCCTCATTGGATTGACTGTCCACGATCCTCACAACTATGACTACATATATTCCCTCGTAATTCTTTCCTGTATACTCGGCGTCCTATTTGTGATCCCCATCGGTGGTGCCGATATGCCCGTAGTCGTGAGTTTGCTAAACTCGATGTCAGGTATTGCCGCGGCATTCACTGGTTTCGTAATCGGGAATAACGTCCTAATCATAGCCGGGTCTATGGTCGGTGCAGCCGGCCTCATTCTAACATTCATTATGTGTAAGGCGATGAATAGGACACTGATTGCAGTATTATTCATGTCCTTCGGAGGTGGGGGGAGGGAATCTGTAACTAGGACCAAAGTAGGCAGTGATCCTGAGGAGGTTGCAATGGTCTGTGACGGCATCACAAAATGCGTCATCGTACCGGGTTACGGAATGGCCGTAAGTCAAGCACAGCACGCAGTGAAAGAATTCGCCGATCTGATGGAAGCTCAGGGTGTCGAGGTATCATACGGTATCCACCCCGTAGCAGGAAGGATGCCTGGTCACATGAACGTACTACTTGCCGAGGCTAGCGTACCATATGAGCAATTGATTGAAATGGACGATATTAATTCAGAGCTTACCGAGACAGACGTAGCACTGGTTATAGGAGCGAATGACACAATCAATCCAGTTGCCAGATCCGGTGAGGGGCCACTCGGAGGGATGCCAATAATTGACGTGGATAAGGCCAGAGTTGTTGTTGTCATCAAGAGGAGCTTATCTGTCGGATATGCAGGCGTCGATAACGACTTATTCTTTGAAGACAAGACAATGATGCTATTCGGTGATGGGAAGAAGATGATGAACGAGCTAAACGGAGCTATCAAGGAGTTGTGAGGTTAAGCTCCCCCAACCGTTATTTGACATCGACTTCGAGAAAGGCTTGGTGATATCGTGCGAGTGAACGCCAGAAGGGTCTTGACCTGTCTTGTTTTAGTAGTCGCAGTATCGCTTCCAGCTCTGGGGATGAGCAAGGGGCCCAGTGCAAATAATTCCAATGATGATCTGACCGTGAAGTATGGGTGTACCTGCCACAATAATGGTGCGCCATCGGACAGGGCTGTGGTAATGATAACTGGCGTACCCTTGATGTACGATACGTCAGAGGTGTACCAACTCACCATACGTGTGTCCGACTCCCTTACCCTCTCAGGGGGCGATGGGAATACCCATGCAGGATTCATGATATCCTCTGACTCGGTTGGAAACTTCTCATGGGACGTGAGTGAAGACATTCGTTATGCAGAGGGTCGCGCAGATGACGCCTCTCACTCGGATCCAAGTCTGGAAGGGATTTGGACGATTAATTGGATTTCTCCCAGCGAAGACCTCGGGGCCGTGCAATTCTGGCTTGCTGGCAATTCTGTTGATGGTGCGGGAATACCTGACGACATGGATTACTGGAACATCCTATCCTTCACAATAAACCCACCGGGAACCATTACTACTGATGAGAGCGGGTCAACTTTGGAAACAAGGACCATTTCCGTTGGAACATACGACTCACTGTTCCTCATTGAGGTATCTGAAGAGCAACTTGAGCAAGAAAGACAAGATGCACTGTCCCACAGGGTTTTCTCTCAGGGGAATCTTTTCTTCTGGACAAGTTTGACTGCACTAATCATCGGAGCCGTTGTGCAGAAGGAGATTCTTGAGAGGAAATACGAAGACGGTCCTGACTTCCTAGCCAGTGAGCTGGCATACCCACAGGGATTTCGTAGGGCCGTTGTATCCGGACTTTCATTCTATTTCGCTGTTGGTTGGGCAAATTCGGAGACTCCAATCACATTCCAAGGCGTCGATTTCACCGATTTCGCTGCTGGGACTGCATTCTTCATCAGTGCATGGGCGGCTTACGGGGTATACCGAACTATCCTAGCAGCTAGATCGGAACCCGAAGTGAAGGATGTATTGTGAACCTAGATCAAAACTCTAAGGCTGATCCTGGACGATTTATGGGACATTTGGAGGAACTAAACTCAATTGCAAGAAAGGTTGCATTTGTGATGTTACTACTATGCATCTTCTGGTCGTTCACCGCCAATCAGGTAGTATCTATGTGGTTGGAGATTGTTCCCTTGCCAACAGGTCCGAACAACGAGAATTTATCCGTTTATGGGCCATTTGACTGGATTCAGATGCGTTGGAGCGTCGTAATTCTACTTTCGATGTTAACAATGCTGCCAATGGTATCGATATTGACTTACAAATTCGCTAAACCAGGCCTATTCCCTCGGGAGAGGAATTGGCTCATAGCTGTGCTAATTCTCACGACTACGGTCGTGCCGTTTTCAATAATTGTTATTTGGGCCTTTGGCATTCCAGCACTATTCGATTTCACTAGAATTTCTGGTACTCCAGAGGGAATTCTTGTCCGATACGATGCAGCTTCAATTTTCTCTCTCGGTTTGGGAGTCACTTGGGTTTTGGTTGTTTGGTCAATTACAACAATTGTCCTCTCCTTGTCACGAATATTCGGAATGGTCTCATCGGGAAAGACCAGATTCAGGAACAGGTTGCTGGCTATTTCTTCAGGTATCATACTACTAACACTGCCAGTAGAATACGATGGTCTGAAATTGCTAATCGCCATTATGATGGCTTTCCTCGCGGATGTGATTTCACAATCAGCACCTGTGAAGATGACGCTATGGGACCCCAATGTCAATATTGACTCAACTACCTAGCAGATTGGCATTGACTTGAAAGGCTGTGCTATCGGCCAATTGATGTGGGCAAACTCTCATCAACACATTACCTCAGAGTTGTTGTAACAGTCATTTTGTTAGTTAGCTCCGTATCCGTAACCCTGAATTCATCCAAGGTAAATGATGCAATAGCATCTTCAGTTACGAATCCAGAACAGTCTGACTATGAGATGGTAGGTCTCTCTACGGAGGAGAAATGGCCCGTACTTAGAATCAGCTTCCCCGGAAAACCATTTCCAAATTCTCTGCTAGGTGACCTCTTTGACGGAGACTTCTCGGCCCATCAGTATATCTCGGAAATGAGTGGTGGCTTGTCACAACTAAACTCAACGATAGTAGAAGGGGTCTGGGAGTCTCAATATGAAGAGTCGTACTGGGGAGAGGATTCTGATTTAGAGAGGGATTCTGGTAGCGGTTCAGGAGGTGCTAGGGAGCTTGCAACCCAGGCAATAATGGGATTATTGCAGAACCAGGACCCTTCCCGATGGGATCTTGATGGGGATTATGTTGTCGACCGACTCCTCATACTACATTCTGGTCAACCTCAGGAGGAGGGTGGCCCATCTAGCAGAATCTGGAGTCATTTCTCACTATTCCATGAACCGGTTGTCATTGGTGACTACACCTTTGAGCACTACACAATGGCATCGGTGCACGGGGGGCTCGGTGTTACGGTTCATGAGATGCTACATCAAATGGGGGCAGTCGACCTCTATGACGTACATAGCGAATCCCCCACGAAGAGCTGGTATGGACTTGGTGACTGGGACATTATGGCTAGTGGTAACTGGATTGGAGATGGAGCCAAGCCATCGTTGCCGTCTTCTTCTACTTTGGATCTAATTTGTGCAGTCAGACCAATTCTGCCTATTCTCCATCTCGATGAAAACTTCACCCTATACCCAGTTTCCCAAGGTGGGTCGCCATTGAAGATTGAAATTGCCCAGGGGGAGTACATTTGGGTTTCACTAAGGTCAGACGTTGGGTTTGACAGTGGGTTGCCAGGCCATGGAATATTGGTGGAACAGCAGGATCTTGGATTCGGTGATATTGACTCAAACCTTGTAAATACCGACCCACTTAAGCCATGGGTAAAAATCATCGAAGCAGATGGAAACGATGCATTACTGCGGGCGAGGGACTATGGTTCTGCAGGCGATACGTTCACCGTTGGCGATAGATTTGGCCACACGGGGAAGCAGATATGGGACAATCATGGTCGATTATCCCCGTGGACAATCACCGTCACATCTGTTGGAAATGAATCTGCCACGGTTGAATATGACTTCGTAGGGGACGCGAATGCCACAGTATCGATGCCGAGAAGCCCAATCGTATTACTGCCAAACGAGTCTGTATCCGCAGAGTTAATCGCCGATTCTGATTGTCAAATCGTATCTCAATTATCTACTACTGGTGAATTTTGGACTCAATCCGAAAATGACTCCAACATAATCCCAATACTGGAATTGAATGACTCATCACCAAGGAAGGGGACTATTTCGGGAACTATAGGTTGCCATGGCCGTCCCATGACCAGTGTCTCTCTGGAATGGCATGTTGTAAACCACAGATTCACCAGCGATTCTCTGGAGTCTACGGTTGCTTGGGATGAACCGTCCACCGTGAGGATGTTTCCTGATACTGAAGGTGATGGCCCCCGAATTTACACGATAACAGTTGAAGGGCCCGCAGGGCGGATTTCTGACTCCACAACATCTGGACAATTCTATCCGGGCGACCCAATAGTATTGGATATTGATCCTGCTGGACTTCTTGAGCCAAGAATGGTAGCAAGAGGCGAGCTGGTTATAGTAGATTCAAACAATGTCGAACAAAGAATATCAATCGTACTAAATTCCGAAGGAAAGCTACCATTTGGACCGCTAAATTGGCTCGCAATACCTTCGAACGCCATCTCAACTGTTCTAGTTCTCTTGGCCCTGTCAATAGCCACAGGCAATAAGAAAGAGTCCCTAGTTCCGTAATTTTGTCGGAACAGCCTCTAGGTCAGTGAATACAGAATGCCAAATGACTTAGCTACAGCTAGATGCGCTTTGGATTGCTCCATCGTGAATCCGAAGGTGGCCGTGAGATCTGTAGATACCTCCATCTTTCACCATCGTGTATGGGATATAGCCAGTGCTTGTTTACACCCGATGCAAGCCTAGAAGAGAGGCAGGCCTCGGCCCAGTCTGCCGGCCCCCCCTTAGATGGGTCGACTACCAACCACGGAGCATGCCCGTCTCCCACATCTCCAGAATAGCACCTCCAAGCAGTTCCATACTTGAATCCGGATCTGGTATTCAAACCCCTCATCCACAAGTCGAGTAGTATGCTTGCTGAGACAGAAAGTACCCCCAACTCATCATCTATTATCGTGGATAAATGCGATACTGAAATCTCAACTTTTGCAGTTGATTGAGTTTTCTTCCCCATTAATCGGACAATTTCCGCCTCAGTAATATCCAATTGCCTTCCACCGTGGAGGGGGATGCCAATTGACTCAAGGGGCCAATCCATTGCATCAGATATGAAAATCCCATTACTGCCAAGGCTTTCCACACTATTGTCTGATATGATTTCAAACACCTGTTCCGTTGGTTGTTTCATATCGCCACGTGGATCAGCTTCATTGAGGCGATATGTGACCACCGATTGCTCCTCGTCAATGACCAGTACTTCGGGCAACCTCCCTCTTCTAGTCACATCGTCGCACCAATAGAGTAGGCCCTCCAAAATATCCTCAGGGTCTTGGTTAACATCATGTAAGACGTCCTTTGATTCATACCATAGTATCTCAGAGATTGGGGGGGCCTTGCTCGGGTGGCCGTCAGAAGCCCACCTCATAGCCCAGGAGCCTGAACTTTCAAGACCCAATGGCTCAAAGTTTTCAGATAGAACAACCTTGTTTCCCGGAACTCTAAGAGCCTCCAAGACTGCTGCTTCTCGGAGAATATTACGATTTAATCTAACTCGTTCTGAAAGCCATAATGCGAATGTCCGCTGGTCCGAAATATCTTCGAATTCAACACCTCGATGTTCTCTGCAGAAGATCACTTCTGAATCGGTGAGAAGAAGCCCCTCACCTTTGGAAAGTAGTCCCATTGCAGACTTCTCCCAAAGCCTGCTATGGGCGGGGCCATCGTATAGCATCCTTCGTTCCCCGGACTTCATGTCCCAATGCAAGGCGCTAACAAATTAGACGCTATCCCCAAATATCATTCGTCGGACCCCCTTCCGAACATTATGAGCGACGATCCTGTTGCCCTCAGGGGGGAAAGTTTAGCGAGACTGCAGTCCTTACTAGAATCGATAGATGGTTCGCAAGTCACTCTAATTGGTGATACCATGCTGGATAGATACCACTATGGTTTCGCGAACAATCTGAATTCTACTGCACCGGTGCCAGTGCTGAAGATATTCCAATCTGATGAATCACCTGGCGCATCGGCTCACATCGCTATCGGGCTGACATCATTCGGAATGAAGGTCTCATTTCACACAGCAATTGGGGATGACGACGAAGGCGAATCGATTATTTCTACCCTCAAGAATATGGATATCAGTCATGATAATATTGTGGAAGTATCAGATAGAATGACGTTGACTAAAATTAGATTCTTTGGTAGTAGGGAAAGCCTCCTTGATAGAAAACAAATTCTACTCCAGGCAGACAGAGGCCCCAACGAAACTCTTGATTTGGAAATTTCTGACTCACTTACAGAATCAGCCTACTCTTCCATGCCCAATAGTTGCGCATTAGTTATCTCGGATTATGATAAGGGCGTAGTCACACTAGATGGGGCCCAGTCTCTGATATCCGCTGCAAATAAATTGGGAATCCCTGCTATAGTTGATCCGAAATTGACCGGCCTGGATAAGAGCAAGGGGGCAACTGTTGTTATTTTTGAGAAGAGGGGGATGGCTCTTTTGTCTAGAAGGATTGGAATGGATGATGATAATGCTGCAAAGCAACTGATGGATGAGTACTCGTGGGATGGGATTCTCGTACTTGGTGGGATTCATGGCGTCAATCTACATCAAAGAGAAGGCGACAGCATCCACATGCCGTGCATGGCTCCTTCAGCCGAACAACAGATTGGGATGCACGATGCAGCTGCTACCTCATTAGCCGCAGCACTGGGCTCCGGACTATCGCTATTTGATGCAGCATTATTGGCTTCAGCAGCATGTGAATGCGTATTATCTGCAAGCTCCGGACAAGACTACATCGATCGCGCAACACTGGGATTATGGCTAGATGAGCTGTCTTGGCAAATGAGAATCTCAGATAGATAGAGCAGAAGCCCATGGCATTGAATAGTATTGATTCAGCGCGATTATCGTGTTCACCTCAACTACTCGAGGACGCTTGTTGCCCGTCATTGTAGCATTATTGGTAGTGACTATCTCGCAATCAACTTCTTTTGCTGAGGATGGAGGGGTTGAATATCCTGCACAAATTACTCTTGAAATCGATGACGGGACCTATATCAATGAAATGACAGATGGCTCTAGTACAATTGTATCAGGCACAATACAGGATGAGAAGGCCCCGGATTCTGCAACATGGGAATTACTGGATTCATCGGGCACAAGGCATTACGTCGATTTCACAGATGATCTAGTAATCGAATCTGAATCTGGCCCATGGAATGAGTGGTCATTTAGCATAGAAATCAATCCCCTTGTTGTTGGGCCATGCGCATGTACAATTATCGTTACAGCAATAGATGACTCTGGAATTACGTATACAGAATTGATGTCAATTTTCATTTCTCCTAATTCACACCAGTTACCTCCGACTATCCATATTTTCGAGGAATCTCCGGATACATGGTCTAGCCAAGAGCACATTGTAAATGCGATTTCCTGGACCGTTCACCACGCAGAACCAATTTTTGAATACACATTTAGTAACTCAACAAATGTGAAGTGTTCAGATGTACAAAGTCTGGATATTTCTGATTTACAAGACGATGGGATAACGCTAAATTCATCTCAGATATCATTTGGAGTGAACGAGGATGGTAATCCTGTGGGGCCATTGTCTTTCGCGATAGACATAGCCCAATATTCTGATGGTTGGTATGACTTAGTATTATTCGCGACTGATCCTTTGAATCAAGAAGTCTCACATGACTGTACTAGTATCAGGGTGGACAACACCGCCCCCGTAGCACTTATCGAAGGTCCGAGCACTATTCCGGAAGGAATGGGGGCCGTGGCAATAGATGGGTCGACATCGTATGATTTGAACTGGGGGATCCAAGGACTAACCTACATTTGGTCTGTAATTGAAGTCGGAGGAAGCTCTGCGTTTGGTGCGGAATTTGTTGTGGGCACGGATGGGCGGAGCATCTCAATTTATCCCACTGGATCGGGGATCTATGAGGTCAAATTGACCATTATGGATCAAGCTGGCAATATAGGTAGCAAATCTCAAATTATTGAAGTTCAAAATATTGCCCCAATTGTCAGGTTGACAATCGACGGTGTTCCAATTTCGGATAATGATGAATTCACACTCCCGAGGGATTCCGCATGTCTTATCGATGCATCAGGTTCTATTGATACCCCCAATGATGCAGACAATTTGCGATATGTCTGGAGAGTCAATAACATCCCTACTTACGAAGGAGAGTCTAGGGAGTTTTCTTGGCCAGAGGGTGTTGATGATGAATTCATTCTAACCATCGAAGTGATTGATGATGACTCGAACTCGTCAATGTTTTCAATATTGATAAAGGATACCGACACAAATGGTGCATTACCACTATCGATAATTGCATTAATTCTATCAGCAGTATTCTTGACCTATTCTGCTGTCAAATTCCGGAATCAGATCAGCGAACCTGAAATTCCGAAATGGTCTTAGTCGTAGAAAGACCAAAAGGCAGAATCAGGAGGGAGGTACATGGTCTTGCCTTTCAAATCATCAGAGTACATCAACCGTCAAGAAAGGCTGTTTGCAGAATTACCCGAATCTAGCGTACTGATCATCCCGACCAACGACAGAAAATTCCGATCCAACGATGTTGGTTATCCTTACAGGGCCAATTCCTACATTCTGTACTTATGTGGTTGGGAGGAGCCAGAAGGCGTATTTGTTGCCAATAACAAATCTGGCAGCTGGGAAACCATTCTCTTCGTACCGCCACGTGATACTAAGAAGGAGATATGGGAGGGAAAAAGGATAGGCGTTGATGGTGCTACAACATGGCCAGTAAATGCTACAGATTCCATAGAAAGTGCCGAATCATACATTTCCGAATATATTTCTGACTCTCATAACATATTTACTACGCTAGGAGTTTCGAGTATCATAGATGATATGTTGAACAATCGTGATGACATTACTGATCCAAGGGCCATACTTGATCCAATGCGGCGAATAAAATCGTCTAGAGAGATTGAACACATGCAAGAAGCTGCAAGAATAGGCTCAGAAGCCCATATTCGTGCTATGGAGGTAGCATTACCCGGAATAGGTGAGTGGCGGATTCAGTCTGCTATAGAGGGCTATTTCATGGATTGCAAGAGTCAATGGAGTTACCCCTCAATTGTCGGTGGTGGCGAAAATGGCACTATTTTGCATTACAATACAAATATGTCTGAGGTGAATGATGGAGAACTAGTTCTCGTTGATGCTGGATGTGAAGTACATGGTTATGCATCTGATATCACTAGAACTTGGCCGGTTAATGGCAAGTTCACCGATCCTCAGAAGGAAATTTACGAGTTGGTTCTCAAGGCCGAACTTGCTGGGATTGAGGCATGTCAAAATGGGTCTACTTGGGTTTCTATTCACACAGCGACATCCCAAGTTCTTGCCGCTGGTCTAATCGAACTTGGCGTCTTAGATTGCACTCTAGACGAAGCAATAGGCGATCCAGTCAAATTCGATGGCCCATATAGGAACTTCTTCATGCATGGAACTGGGCATTTCCTAGGCCTAGATGTCCACGATGTTGGTGGGGGTAGGCAAGGAGATGATGGCAAAGGGCCCATATTGGAGCCGGGAATGGTCCTAACTGTAGAACCGGGGTTATACTTTGGAGGCTGGAGAACCGATGTAGAAATTCCAGAAAGGTACTCAGGCATAGGAATACGCATAGAAGATGACATCCTCATTACTGAAGAAGGTCCAGTGGTCCTATCGTCATCATGTCCCAAAGAGATTCAAGAAATTGAGATGATTGTTGGCACTGGTGCGTAATATGGCAAACTGGCAGGATATTCTGGAGACTCAACTTGAGACATTCCCTGCCCCCATCTCTGTAGAAGAAGCCGCCATACTATATTCTGATGCTTCATTAAATGACCTAATGTTTGTTGCAATGGAAAGGAGACATGAACAAGTACCGGGAAACTTAGTCACATTCTTGATTGATCGAAATATCAATTACACAAATGTTTGCACAATAAACTGCCACTTCTGTTCCTTCTACAGAACCCCTGGGCACGAGGAAAGCTATACTCAGACAATAGACGAGATTAGTGAGCGCATTGAGGAGTTAGAAAGTTTGGGTGGTAGCAGGATATTGATGCAGGGAGGGGTAAACCCGGAGCTTCCATTTGAGTGGTATACTGACCTCTTATCTGAACTGTCAATTAGGCACCCCAGTATTTCATTGGATTGTTTCTCACCCATCGAGATTGAGGGAATTGCCGAAGTATCGGGGTTCTCTACTCTCGAAGTTCTTTCTAGATTCCGAGACTCCGGCTTACATGGCCTGCCCGGTGGAGGCGCTGAGATGTTGGTGGATAGCGTCCGAAGTGGCATTTCACCACGCAAAGGATCTTCCGAAAATTGGCTCAAAGTCATGGGTGAGGCCCAGTCCCTGGGGCTAATTACTTCTGCAACCAATGTATTCGGATTCGGAGAAAGCCACTTCCAACGTATGGAACATATGGAGAAAATAAGAAGCCTCCAGGATAAATCAATATCATCGGGATATCCTGGTTTTACCTCCTTCATTTCGTGGCCTGTGATGCTGGAAAACAACGCCTTCGGAAAAATCGGGCGTCGGAGGAATTTGATGGGCCTAGGGGCTGGGGCAGTGGAATATCTGCGGCATGTGGCCGTTTCGAGGCTTTTCATGAGCAATATTGACCATATTCAATCTTCATGGCCGACAATGGGTCTGGGGGTAGCTCAGATTGCATTGTCTGCCGGTGCCGACGATATCGGCTCAACGATGATGGAGGAGAACGTTGTTTCTGCTTCAGGAACTACGAAGACAATGGCTTCTGTACAAGAACTGAAGGATTCGATAATTGACAGTGGGTTCACCCCGGCACTTCGGGATTCGGAGTATAATTTACTGAATCTGTTTGGTGTAAAAGAAATTGCACTAGAAGTTTGAAAGCTCGGCCCTACCGCTTATTACGGGCGCAACCTCAATCACTGTATCCAATTTTGAATTTGGCATAAATACAGGCGCAACCCACTTAATTTTTCTACCGTCAGAACCAACGAACTCGATAATAATCTCCCAATGTATTGCGATAAGTGACGAGTAAACTGATCCGGGCCATTGGCCCCTAGGAAGGGCTAATTTGAATGGGGAACCCACATCAATATCGGTTGCCCATGGGCCATGGCTCATGATTCTAAGTGGTTCAAGAATAACTGATTTCTTTGATGTAGATTGCATTGGAGTGGATTCGCCTACGCCAGCACCTACCTCATCACCCGGTGAAACACGTTTCTCAGGGAGTTTTGTGGACATTCCTGGCGATGGCTGACCTCTGTCATTCCTGCCCAGTGAAGCTAGCAATGCACTCCTCTCTGGGGTCGGCACTCCGACCTGGATTCTAGCTCGTGACAGCGAAATGCCAGTATCGATTTCTTCGATCGTTACTTCCGAAGTATCCCTATCGGTATGGATAGAAAACTTAGGATCTTGAAAGGGTGTTCTATATATCGATGATTGCCTAGAAATATCTCTGAAATTTGCAATCGTTCGGAATAGGAGTGGGAGGAGAAAAAGAGGGAATGTGTAGAATAGGAGTCTGGGGTATTCCAAAGGCCCTAAGGTGACTGAACCTGCTATGATAGTGCCAATGATTCCATATTCTACAAGCCCGGGTTCTATGGCATGAACAAATAGTGAAACAATGAGGAGCACTACTGTGGGCTTAATCAACCTCCTAGAGATATTGTGAAGAGGATCGGGATCTACAAACCAACCCTTGCGAGAGCTGGTCAGAAAACTTGGCGCAGTATCACGAATTTCACACTCCAAGTGGAACTTGGTGGCATCTTCGTCACTACAATCCACCCATTCTACGAACCAGCCATCATCAGTTCCAATTTTGAAATTCCTAAGGCTGTCGTCATTAACATCGACTACTATCTCTGAAATGGGTACATTTCTGGGTTCCATATTCCCTAGTTCGAATGGTGGATACCTGATTCTCTGGAGTGTTCGACGCATTATTTGCCCCACAGAATAGCCTTTGCTGCCCGCCCAGCAAGCCTCCTGAATTCAGGAACCTCCCGGAGCATCTTTATTCCCAGCGGAATCGGATTCTCAATGTCACCAAATTCATTGATCAGGTGTGTTACTTCAGGCCTGGCCCAAACAGAAAATATGCTTTCGAGCTCTGAGTCATCCATCTCAGTGAGAAAAGCATCCCTAAGCGCTCTCTTCTTCCTCTGATCCCTCTTCATTTCTTTGAGAGTACCTGATAACTTCCGCATCCTTGCATCGCTCAGATCATTATCAAATATTGACTTGCTTAACAATGGGGCCAACATGTCAACTTGTTTGAATCCCGGGCCAATTCCACCTCCAGTAGTTGGTTTGCAGATGCCTGCAGCATCACCGAACAACGCCACCCTCTCTCTCATCGGCCGCCCGACAATTCCACTTGGAATCGGGCCGCAGAAACGTCCAACTTCCGAGCAAAGTGAGAATCGAGCATTTAGGGAATCATCGGCCATTAAACGAGACATGTATTCTTCACTAGAAGCCCCATCCATTAGTTGTGCCTTTGTCCATGTCCCAATTCTTGTTGTCTCACCCGCGGGTATCGCCCAGCTGAAAAATCCTGGAGCAATTTCCATTCCAGTGTACATGTCGAGCATCCCCTCGTCTCCAGCGTACCCAGTAACCTCGATTTGGAATCCTATCATCGTCTCAGTCGGATTGCCCATTCTGAATTTCCTCCGAACCCACGAGTGCGCCCCATCGGCACCACAGAGTAATTTACATCGTATTGTATCGGCACCATTTACGCCGTCAATCTTCAATTCAACGTAATCACTATGGATATTCGCCGAGATCGGTTTAGTAGAAAGTAAAATTTCCGTTCCAGAGGCAATTGACTGCATGACAACGGCCTCGTCGAATATCTTCCGACATACGGAATATGTTCTGGGAATGTTAGGGTCCCCTATAGTGACCATTTTTCCAGAAGGACTGTGGATATTTGCCCCCCAGATAGTTGTTAGAATTGAATTCTCTAGGCCAATAGTTTCCATAACAACGGGATTTACGAGGCCGGCACATTGGAATGGCCGACCAATTTCATTATGTTCCTCTAAAAGAAGCACGCTGTGCCCATATTCATTGAGTTTCTTGGAGAGATAACCGCCTATTGGGCCGGCTCCAACTACAACGACATCGAATTCTTGGACCATGGTCCTCGCCACACTAGCTACTTTTTGGTCCGGCGCTTCGAATTTATTGTTTTCTTTAGATTTCCTATGAGAATGCTTGCATCGGACTTGGTAATGGTGTGAATTGATTCGGTTTTGATAGCATCCATAGCTTCTTCGATTGGCATTTCTAGCGAATCAGTCATAGAGATTATTGTAGCAACCTGCTTTTCCGTAGCAGGAGAATTTTTGTCTAACTCAATTAGAGCCCCGATTGCATCGCTTGCTGAGCCCCCCCTTCCACCTGTTAACTCACTAATGTCCGATTCCCCCATTTCATTCAAGAATTTACTCAAGTCTATATTTAGACGATCAGCTAGTTTCAAAATAGTAGCAATTTGTTTTTCGCTTGGGGGGATATTTGATTGCACCGATTCACTGAGGCCATCAATAATGGTTCTTACTTCCTCTCCAGTCAGTTCTTCGACGGATTTATCTCCGATGGTATCAATTCGATCTTCTTCAGTCATCCTATTCAATATCGCCTGGAGATACTGAATCTGCCTTACTGTTGGTTTTTCACGACGCTTCTCCAGTGCTATGTTATGCATGTCCCTGAATGTTTCAACAAATTGTGACCACTGGTCAGGTGCACTTTCTTCGCCCGCCTCAATTTGGTCTAATTTTTTTTCCATATTGGAAGTGAAGTCATATGAAAACAATCCTTGCTCATAAACCTCAGTCTCATTGTAAAAGGGCGCCACTTCAATCCACAGGGTTCTACCATTAATTGTTGGAATCAATGACGAACCATCTTTTTCGACGTATTTGCGGTCAACTAACTTAGTCACAGTCGATACGTATGTTGAAGGCCTGCCAATTCCGTCTTTCTTCATTTGCTGAATGATCGAGCTTTCAGAGAATCTCCTTGGGGGTTTAGTGAAATCCGTAGTCATATTTGCATCATCATCGATAGCCCATGAGGTACCGACGGTGAAACCAATTTCTGGAGGCTGTGTTTGGACGGCATTAGATGACCACGAGAATACCTCTTCCCATCCAGAATGTGTCCTCCATGAGGAGGTACCAGTAACAGGGACCTCCAATCCGCTACAAGAGAATGACATACTACGTCTTTCTCGAATCGAGTTGGACATCTGGCTAGCTGCAAAACGAGACCATATCAGCGTGTAGAGGGCCTTTTCATCGCGATCATCACCAGCAATTTCCATAATTGGATTCGTCGGCCTAATTGCTTCGTGCGCGTCTTGCACGTTCCCCTTCTTTTTTCCGGATTCTCCGACCCCAGCTCCTAGGTAATCCTTGCCAAATTTTGATTCGATATGTTTTCTCATATCATTTCTAGCAGATATATTCGTTCTTGTTGAGTCTGTTCGAATGTATGTTATGTGGCCTGATTGGTATAGTGTTGAGGCAATTTTACTGGTTTTTGATATTGACCAACCTAGTGTTGAGCTGGAAGTCTGAAGCATTGTATCAGTGGTAAATGGGGCCTTCGGACGTCTATTAACGGTGCCATCCTTGACAGATTCTAGATTCAGTGAACGTTCTGAATTGATTACTTCTAATGCAACCTTTGCTTGACCTGTATTGGAAGTTCTATCGGGGAAATGCTTTCCATCGTCATCGAACCATGCTTCGGAATCAACAGATTCATGAAACCTCACCTTGAGTTCAATACCATTTGAAAATGCGCTAACTGAGTTGTACTCCTTGGGTACGTGAGCTTCTCTTTCTAGTTCTCTTTCCACGATATATCCTAATGTTGGAGTTTGAACCCTGCCCATAGATCTGAGTTTCCACGAGCGGCAAAATTTTGAACACCTAAATCCAACAAGCCTATCCATCAGCCTCCTTACAATTGCAGCATTGACTAAATCCATATCCAGATCTTGTGGATTGGAAATTGCCGAAATCACAGCATCCTTTGTGATTTCATTAAATGAAACCCTATGCACTGGACCGAAGTCAGACAATATCTCAGTCAAACGCCATGCAATAAACTCGCCTTCTCGATCAGGATCCGTTGCGATGTATACCTCATCTACGCCTGATTTTTTGGCCTTAGAGGTAATTTTCGACATTACTCTCTCAGCCCTATCTGTCCATGACCAAGGTGGTTTTGGCAATTCTCCAGGATTCGAAGCCCACATTGCTTTGGAGCTATCCTTGCTCTTCCTGTTCGAAGGAAGATCTTGGACGTGACCATTACATGCGTCTACTATCCAACCTTTGCCAAGATATTTTTTGATGGTTCTGGCCTTGGCGCCAGACTCAAGAATTACGAGTTTCAATATTACTCCTCAGGATTTGAATCGCCGCAACATGCCCTGTATAAACATGAGTGATGAGATGGTGCTGCAACGCGCGCGCTCGCGCGCTCGCGCGTGTAACCGAATGTAATTGGCTACAAAAATTGAATTTTTCAATATTTCATGCGTAACTATTGAAGAATAGATTCGATTGGCAACATTGATGGGAGTAGCATGGAGGCTTTTCGGGAATCCAGCACTTCGTCTTATTGACTCGGAAAATGCCCATTCAATCTCCATGAAAGCTCTGAAAACAATTGGCGAGACTCAATCGGGGCAATCATTGCTTAATGCGTTATACGGGTCTCCTGAGGTGCCGATTGAAGTGTTCGGTAAGTTATTCCACCATCCTCTTGGATTAGCCCCTGGTTTTGATAAAGGCGCAGAGGCACTTTTGTCCTGGTCAGCAATGGGATTCTCATGGTGCGAATATGGTGGTGTCACTAGGTATCCGCAGGACGGGAATGCCAAACCCAGGATGTTTAGGGCTAACAAACACCACGCACTAGTAAACAAAATGGGTTTCAATAACCCAGGTGCTTCGGAGATGCGCAAAAGGCTTAGTGCAAGGAAGTCCGCAAACAGATGGCCGAAGTCTCCAGTTGCCGCAAATATTGGTCGTTCTAAGAAGGTACCAAATGAGCACGCGGCTGATGATTATGCAGCGACACTAGAGTTGCTGTGGGACCATGCGGACATGTTTGTACTGAACATTTCTTCACCGAATACGCCAGGACTTAGGGATCTTCAGGGCCATGAATACCTCGGGTCGATATTAAAATCTTGTAATTCTATTAGATCTATGAAGGGTCATTCAAAACCCATCCTATTGAAGCTGTCTCCGGACACTAATGATGATGATATTAGGGATACTGTTTCGTTTTCACAACAAATGGGAATAGATGGCATAGTCGCTACCAATACCACAATCAAAAGACCCATTCCGCTATCAACTCAGTCGCGAAAAGCATTCTCGAGCGAGGGGGGCCTGTCTGGTCGGCCATTGCATTCTCGAGCGTTAGAAGTAATCAATATGGTGTATGATGAAACCGACGGAAAGTTGCCAATCGTTGGAGTGGGGGGAATTGACTCCAAGGACTCGGCTTGGGAGGCAATAATCTCTGGGGCGTCGCTAATTCAACTTTATTCTGCACTTGTGTTCAATGGCCCTACAGTAGTGTCATCTATCGTTAAGGGCCTGAAGAAGAGGGTCAACGAGTCTGGCTTTTCTTCTATTAACGAAGCCGTTGGATACAAACACATTTAGCGAGGGGTTGTGAGAATATGTCATGGCACTAACTAGGATCACACGACTTGCAATAGTATTCGGCTCATCAATCGCCATACTGGGCCTAATGATGGCAAGCGTGGATCCAGAGGTTCAGTATTCAGTAGATGAGATAATGAACGAGCCTGAAAGATTTCAAGATAGCAAGGTTTTCGTTAGGGGGGTTGTGTCTCCTGAATCTATTGACAATTCGGATATGAGATTCATGCTTGACGGTACTTCCCACGAGATATTGGTTGACTTTGCTGATTCTCCAATACCTGACGGCTTTGACGAAGGTCGAACCATTGCTGTCCGCGGCAATCTGAATTTTCAGAATGGGTTCTGGATAATTGACTCATACGAAATTCAGACGGGATGCCCTTCAAAATACGAGTCATGAGCACTGGTCATGTTCATACGTGACCTCTGTACGCTAAATATGGGCTAGGGGGGGAGTTGACGTGCTCTATTTTTCACAAATCGTCGAAAATGGTGACCCGAAGTCCGAGGGCGGCGCAAACGAACCTCTGGAATTACTCCAGTTGACTGCGATGTCTCGCCCCCAAGAGATCCAGGTTGGCGGGAGGGAAATCCGGAGGGATTTCCCGAGCGTCTTATGCCCGGGAACCAGGTCAGGCGCGGAAGCGAGCAGCCCGACCGGGGATGCTGGATGCCTTGGGACTTCGGGACGGAGAAGACTGGAGTGCAAGTTCCATTGGTGACGAGCGTCCACCGAGGACATGCCCACCAATCGAGACTCAGGACGATAGTCTCGAAATTTCATCGGCACCCACACCGCCCATTGAACACACAATGCTGAAGTGTTCACTGGAAACTGGCTGTACAGACAATCTTTGGCCCCTCTGCAATAGAGGCATCCCTTCTAAATCGCCATTGGCTCTCATATCAGGTAGGCCAATGGCATCGAGGGCTGATATCGGTTCTATATCGACCATCATCCATCGTGGATTATCCGGTGTTGCCTTGGGATCAAAATACTTAGAATCTACATTCTGAGCGGTAAAGTCGGGATATCCCTCCTTGCAGACTTTGGCTACGCCTGCCACATGTGGTGGTTTGCAATTTGAATGGTAGAAAAGAACAAAGTCACCTACAGACATTTTGTCTCTCATAATATTCCGTGCTTGGTAGTTCCTAACTCCATCCCAATGTGTCGACCCATCAATAACAAGTTGCTCCCATGGATAGACATTGGGTTCGCTTTTCATCAGCCAATAATTTACCATGTAAATCGTAGCCATAGGAAGGCAATCAACATTGGCTTCACCATGCATCCCTAGTTTGTTCGAAAACAACTGCGTCGCGCGTAATGTCGGAAGTACCCTTACTAGTTACGATATTGTTCAAACCTGCCGTTTTCACCATTGCTGACATTCCCCCAGTGAGTCCAAGATTCGAAGTCACCATGAAGGAGTAGATGGCTGGCAACAATAGTAATGCCGACAATGCTGCTACAGTGAGTAGAATGATGACTACTGTAACGAACGGTGCGATTGCATCGATTTTAATGCCATAAGCACAGGTCAATCCAGCAGCTGTAACAGTTGTTGCTTCGAAAAGACTCATCCCCGTACTTGCACAGGCCGTACGAATCGCATCCAATGAACCACCCAATTCCTTCACCCTGTTAGCAATGTGAATGGAAAAGTCAATTCCAACACCAACTAGAATTGAGCCAATCATCACAGTCACGAGCGAAAGGGTGACACCCCCGGTGTCCATAACTAGCCATTGCATTGCAACCGTGAAGCCAACAGGAATTGTAGTTAGAAGTGCAAATCTGATATCTCTGAATACCAGCGCTAGTGTGATCACAGTAAAACCTAAGGCGAATGCAAGAGATGACCATTGGGATTCAACGATCAGTTTATTCACCTCGATTGTGATGGAAGCAACCCCAATTAGGGTGTCACCTAATACGGAAATAGGGTTCTCTGAGTCTCCGGCGGCCCTGGCCCAATTATTGATCTGTTCAGCGGTCACGGCAGTAGATTTGACATCCATGAATGGCATATCGATGTAGATCAGCGTTCTCTGGTAATCGGGTGAAATGAAGAGCTCTCGCATTTCCTCTGTCATGCTGTTGTAGAATACGTATATCAGAAAATTCTGAACCTGCCTCCCGCCATCATCCTCTTGGGCGTCCAAAGTATCTAGAATGGTCCAGAAGGATACGTTTCCGGACTGTTCACGGTCGAATATCAGCTCTGCTACCTCCTTAATTGGCTCTGGGACGGGGTAATCGTCCAGAACATCTTGAATGATGTCGTTTATTGGTGATCCAGAGACATTGACACCTACGGCAATTGCCTTCATTAGGAAGACTATTGACACTGCAGTGGCGTTTTCTACGTCATTGCAATTAGATTCTAGATTCTCGATTCCCTCGAGATTAGCATAGGGGTGTTCTGCTGTAATCGATCCTATGCCAAATTCTGGTTCTGCCTGAATGTTGGCCTCAACGAGCAAGAATCCAGGTTGGCCTGCCTCGAACTCATTTGAGTAGACTTCCATTTTCTGAACTGCCTCGACCTCATTGGGGGCCATTTTCAGGAGATCGATATTTTCCTCTACATTCTGTCGATTATATCCTGCTGAGATTAGCATCAGTGTAAGAAATAATGCGAGTGTCACTCGAGACCACTTCACTGGCAAGTTAACTGCTGCAACGAAGACTTTCGGAGGGGGATGAGAGGGTTTTTTCAGATCGAGTAGAATTGTTAGATTGGGGACCATTAGCATAGTCATGAAGTAAACCACGACAATCCCGCCCGCCAAAGCCCAACCAACGGTCTGAATGGGCTTCATGGGTGCAAAGGTAAGTGAAATGAAGCCAATTACCGTGGTCATTGCAGACAGGAATACCGCCCGACCAGTGGAGTTCAGAGCAGCGGCCATCTTCTCATGCGGGGTGCCCTTGGATTCAGCATACCTGTTTGTGATGTGGAGCCCATAAGAAACCCCTAACGAGAGGATTATTGGCCCTACAAGAATCACAGTCATAGTGACTTCGTAATCAATCAAACCGATTATCCCCAGTGTAACCCAGACAGCACAAAGAGTAGGCAAGCCGGCGATAATCACAACCTTGATTCCTTGAACGAAACGAATCCGTCCTGTTTGGAGTAAGTCGCAATGGAATATGAACAGCATGAATGCAACGATAACACATCCTTGCGGGAAGGCCTCCCAGAACATCTTGAATGACTCCTCGGTTACGGCATTAGTCAGAGGTGCCGGTCCAGTTAGTGTCATCCTGAGGCACAACGAATCTTCCTCAATAGGGCACTTGCCCTGGGAATCCGGGGTGCCCCAGTTGTTGTTCTCACCGATTGCATCAATCTTTCCTTGGGTTTGGGTAACAATATCTCCAACTGACATGTCTCCGGTTTCATCTGCAATTCCTATGATTATCACTGCACGATTCCAACCATAAGCGCTGAGTTCTTCCGTGGACGTACCGACATCTCTGACTAATTTGTCTAAGGCGTTCTGGGGCATTTCTTGGAGAATCTGGTTGACTCTCTGTTGTTCATCGGGAATGGCATAGTTCCCAATCAGATCGCTCTGAGCATCTATCGTCTCATTTATCTCATCCGAGAGTTGCTGATTCCCCGTAGCTTCTGCAAGACCGGAAAAGAAGGCCTTGACAACACGACCTCCGCTTGAGTTAACTTCCTTAATAACTGTAGAAATCGATAGCACGTAGATAACGTTGTCATCGGCCCCTTTATCGTTCGTCTGATTATTGATTACCCTCTCGACACTATCAATTTGGTCAAGTATGTTAATCTGGGTGACATTGTAGTTATACGATTCCACGTATATTACCATGACATTTGTAGTCCAGTCTTTCTCCACTTGAGCAATGAGATTCTTTACGCTGTGCGGGTCATCATCGGTCGGCAGGTAAACCTCCAAGTCACCATTCACGTTTAGGGCGGCCTCTTCACTGCAGAATGCTGGATTGTCAAAACTATCTCTACAATCCAATACCCCAGAGTGAGGAAGTAGTGACAAAGTGAAAACAAGCGATAATAGAACAGCCCAAATTGGGAACATTGTAAGTATGCTGGAGCTATTTGACTCTCGGAATTTCCTTCGGATACGGTTGTTAAACATAGCAATCGATCCTTTGATTTTCTCTGAATCAGTATTAGAAATACCAGTTCTTGCGCCATCGATTATTGAGTTGAATGACGTGCCTAATGAGTCGCCGATACGCTTCTTCGCCATGTCGCTCCTGCTACGACGTGAAACGGCATACCTTCAACCCCTCGGAAGACATGTTTCGTGATGTGTATTTTTGCAATGACACGGCAATGGTCAAGAACGCCAGACTTTTCCAATAATATGGTGACACTGTGGGTGGGCCAAGAATTTCTGATAAGAGATGGAGCGTTGACCTTGAGAAGCGCATACAAGAGTCACACTTCTCAGAAGAATCATATCGCGAAAGATATAGTTTCGATCCTTGTAGCGAAAGAGAGATTTTCGTAATTGATACCCCTCCCCCATACCCTAGTGGGGCATGGCATATTGGTGCAGTGGCTCAGTACAGCATGATAGATGTCATAGCAAGAAGTCAGCGTTTACTGGGAAAGGAAGTCAGATTCCCGTGGGGGGTTGATCGCAATGGCATCAACATCGAGTTCACGGTCGAGAAGAAAACTGGAAAAAAGATGAGGACATTCGATAGGGCAGAGTTCTTGGACATTTGTTCCCAGACTATAGAAGAATACACACAAGCAATGCGTAAGACTGCAAAACGAGTGGGATTATCTTGCGACTATGATAATGAATACCTAACCGATTCGCCTGACTATCGTGCAGTTTCACAGTCAATATTTGTTGATTTATTCAAGAGTGGCGATATTGTAGAGGATCTGAGACCAAATATCTACGATCCAGTGGAAGGCACCACAATTGCCGAAGCAGAGGTTCAGAGAATTCAACGCAGAACAAATTTATGTCAAGTGATTTGGACAACTGAAGATGGTGAGGACATTACCATTTCAACAACTAGACCAGAGATGATATGCGCATGTGGCGTCGTGATGGTTCACCCCGATGATCCACGATACTCTCACTTAGTTGGGAAGAGGGTGAATCTCCCCTTGCCAGTCTCCGAAAGAGGGGGGAATGTCGAGGTTATGGCGCATCCATCTGTGAAGAAGGATTTTGGTAGCGGGATTCTGATGGTCTGTTCTTTTGGAGATCAGAATGACGTAGCAATATTCAGGGAACTAGGTTTAAGGCCATTCGTAGCAATTAATTTAGAAGGCGAAATGACTGAAATCTCGGGCCCACTTAGGGGGATGAAAGTCAGTGATGCAAGAATCGAGGCGACTAAACTACTGCAGGACTCTAACCGCTTGGAGTCCACCGAGGAAAGAAACCAGGAAATTCCAGTGAGTGAGAGGGGTGGAAACCCAATCGAAATCATTCTTCTCAAGGAATGGTATGTCAGGCAAACCCATGTCCTAGATAGACTAGTTGATCTATCCAAGAGTAGCCGATTCATTCCCGAGAGAAATAGGCAGTACCTTCATGATTGGGTTGATGGTATTTCCATTGATTGGCCAATTAGTCGAAGGAGATGGTACCACACTGAGGTCCCAATATGGTACTCTGAAGATGGAACAAAGGTAATTGTTCCACCTAAAGGAGTATATGTCCAACCCTGGAGAGAGGGGCCCCCTCAGGGTTCTGAGGTAATTGAAAGGGAAACGAAGGATCATTTGGGTGAATTTTCTAAACTAGAAGAAAGTCTCGGGGAGATTTCTGGCGAAGAGAAAGTTTTCGATACGTGGATGGACTCGTCGAACTCCAACCTGTTTGTTTCAGGATATTTGAACCAACCAGATCTGTTCAATCGATCATTTCCCACATCTATTCGCCCCCAAGGCAAAGAAATTGTCAGAACTTGGTTGTACTATACTTTACTAAAGAGTGCCTTACTATTTGACAAACCGGCATTCCAGAATATTTGGGTCGATGGACTTGGGATGGATCCATGGGGCAGGAAGATGTCAAAGTCTCTGGGCAATGGGATTGACGCAGATAGCGTTCTAGAATGTGGAGCTGGCGGGCGCACTGGCTCTTGGAAGCTCAAGGGGGCCGATGGAAAGCAAGTTACTCTCAAGGCAAATAAGATTGGTAGTGAATGCTTTCGCCTCTGGAAGGCGTGTGATGCACAAGTAGGAGATGACTTCCACATCAATCCAGAAGAAATTGAGACCAAGTATTACGGGGTACTAACGAAAATCTTCAACATCGCTAGGTTTGCTAGCCAGTTCGATGCCCCAAAAAATCTTGAATCTCCGCCAGAACTGGAAATTGAAGACATCTGGATACTCGCTGAGTTCGACTCCACACTTTCTGACGTTCAGTCTGCATGGGTGGATATCGACATATACACTGCAGCACAGTCAATCAAGTCGTTTGGTACTGGGATTTTCCCAAGCCACTGGTTGGAGATGTCTAAATCGAGAATCTATGGTGAGGACAAATCGGCCATATGGACCCTACACAGGATTGTTCGGGATCTGATGAGTGCCTTCTCTCCGATATGCCCTTTCTTCACACATTATCTCAGCACCACCCTATATGGCAGTAGCTCTGTCGATGTGAGGGACTTTCCACAATTACCACACTCATGTGGGGTCGAACGATTCGATGAATTTCGTTCTCTAACCAATACTCTAGAGGAATTCAATTCAATGGTCTGGAAGGCAAAGAAGGATCTCGGAATATCTCTGAAATCTCCGATTTCTGGCATTGATATACCTGAGAAACTAGCACCCTTTGCTAGTGCCCTTACACAAATGCATAACTTGGAATGATGCTCATTATGCAAGGTTAGTTGAGTGAGGTACTAGTTTCACCGGTCTCGAAGAATTCGATCAGCAGTTTTGCCATCTCGATACCGATCCTGGATTGGGCTTCCAAAGTGGATGCGGCTATGTGAGGGGTTCCATGAAATGAATCGAAATCAAGAAGTGGGCTATCGCCCAGGGGTTCATTATCGAATACATCAAGTGCAAGGGTTCGCAGTTGACCGGTCTCCAATGCCTTCACAGCATCTTTTTCATCGACAATTCCGCCCCTTGCGCAGCTGACAATATGATTCCCACATTCTATGCCATCGGCCCCTATCCCAGGCATCAATGATATCCTATCCAAATTTACTAAATTTCGAGTTTCATCTGTGAGGTTACAATGAACCGAAATATGAGTACAGTGACGAAAAATCTCATCCACATCATTGTGCATTATGGCCTCACTATTTTCTCCACTAACGTATGGGTCGTATGCATGGACTTCCATTCCAAATGACCTCGCAGCCTGAGCTACCCCTCGTGAGATTCTTCCGAACCCGAGTAGGCCGAGTCTTTTACCGCCAATCTCCGAGCCCCTGAGTCTCTTCTTAGCCCAATCACCGGCACGAAGATTCCTGTCCGCAGTAGCGATATTCCTAGTTGAAGCAATTAGGTGGCCGATAGTCAATTCTACAACACTTCGAGTTGAAGCACCTGGTGTGTTACAAACAACAATTCCATATTTTGTAGCTTCATTGATATCTATGTTGTCCACTCCTACACCAGCCCTGCCAATGAAGCGAATGCCCCCTTCCGCAGTTAACGATGATGAAATCTGTTGGGCTGTAAGCTTTGTAGCACTTCGGATTACAACAGCATCAAACCGAGTAAGAGAACCGTTAGAAATCTCCTCTGGTTCATGATGCCTCACTTCGACTTCATAGCCTTCATTCTCGAGCATTGCGATCGCTTTGTGGGACAGGCCGTCCGTCACTGCTATGCGAGCCATGATACAACCTGGGGAACGATGTGCATCAACATTGTGAGATTCGGTTCCGGTGGATTGATATCTACCACCCCTAATTCGATATTAGATACCATGGGATTTGAATTGCCTGAACTTGAATATGATTATGACGCACTAGAACCGCACATTGATGCAGAAACAATGGAGTTACACCATTCCAAGCATCATGCTGGATATACCTCCAAACTGAATGCAGCAATAGAAGGAACAGAATTGGATGGATTGGGCATTGAGGAACTTATGACTGGGCATTTCGATAATGCAGCAGTCAGAAATAACGGCGGGGGATACTGGAACCACGAGATGTTTTGGAAAACCATGGGCCCTAATGGTGGGGGAGAACCTAATGGCGACCTTGCAAATGCAATTACCGACACATTTGGATCATTTGATTCAATGAAAGAGCAATTTGCTAACGCTGCAATGACTCGATTTGGTAGTGGTTGGGCATGGCTATGTGTAGCAAATGGCACATTATGCATTTGTTCTACGCCAAACCAGGATAATCCCCTGATGACCGGTGAAGGCATCCCAATTCTCGGTGTCGATGTATGGGAGCACGCTTACTACAAGAGCTACGGTCCCGGCAGAGCCAACTACATCCAAGCATGGTGGAACGTAGTGGATTGGAATATGGTCGCTACGAATTATGAAGGTGCAATTTAGCAAATTTTTTTCGTATAAATACAATTTCATTATAGTGGCGAAACTGCACGCGAAGACGTGACCGATGATTACGAGGCGTTGCTCACATCTGTTCTGATTCTCATTTCGCCAGTATTTTTTGCTCTTCCAGTATCTATAGCATGGAGATGGTGGGTTGGTATCGAACCTGAGCACGAGCATTACAGGGAGAAAGTGCGTAGAGTATTGGATGCAGGGATGCCGCTAGTTCGATACAGGGGTGAGCTAGATTCCGAAGCTAGAAGGGTACACCTGTCATCAGAAAGGCAGGCTAGGATTGAGTCAGATCTGCTGCATAGACTAAGGGTTCAGCACTTCCTACTTTTCCCGAGTCTGATTCTATGGCCATTAGTGGGCATTTTCGCAGCCATCATCAGTATACCAATGATGCCGTTCTTGAGACTAGTGGAGTGGATACTTATTGACAAGAGAGCGCTATCTGCTGTAGCAATAGTGATTCAGAAGTATACTCGCTGGGAGATAATTGGCATCCCCCGGTTGGATGACGGTTCGAAGCAGTTTGGAAAGGCACTAGCATCAATTCATAGAATGCCGACTACTGTGTTTCTTGGTCTGTTCGCATATCTGATAGTTTCATACTCGCCTATGAGTTCTTTCCACGTGCTACTGCTGAGTGCTTTAGTTTACATCATATTAGTTTCAGCAATTTCTGTCATTAGAGCCGCAACTGAAAGCACACTTACATTCGCAGATCCCACTAATAGGAGGATAATCCCTATGGAGTCATATGTCGATGAGAAACTTGGCCCATGGGTAGGGGTGGGTCTGGTATTCCTACTATCTAGGCAATTGATGTATGGCTCAAAGATACGTACGGGCGAATTACTGATTGATCCGGTCCCATTTTCTATTAGCGTACTGCTAGTCCTTTACACTGCAACAATAATTGGGATAACCGTTGAGATTCTGTTCTTTAGGAATAGGGGAAATGGAGTTAGAATGGCATTCCAAGAACAGATGGTTGAGGTTTTCAATCCAGATGTATATCTGTTCAATAGGAATATGGGTTCTCTAAGACTAATTCCATTGATGCCACTTTCCGTCTGGCTAGAATCAGATGAGGATTATGATGCAATAGTCACGGATAACTGAGTAGCTCCATTGAGAAGTTGCCCCCATCAATTTGTACAACTTCTGTTGACGATTCCCCTAGTCGTATCATTGCAAGTGCATGGGTGATTCCATCTATGGAAATTGAAGAGCTAACGGAAATTGAACCGAAATCAGTAATGGGATGCTTGCCAATCTCAAGAGGGGAGCTCCCAGTGAGCCTACAAAAATTCTTGATAGTCCTGCCTCGGCTCTCTATTCTTGCGTGTACTTCTTGGCCCGGATAGCATCCCTTATCGTTGCTGACAAGGGTACCCATTCCCATTTCTTCCGGAAGATTACCCAATGCATCATTTATGGTAGGGTCGCCAATCATAATTCTGCATATTTCCCATCTTTCGGAGTCCATTTCCTCATAGTCTAATCCACTAAGAAGTGATTTGATAGAATTTACATTGTCCGATTTTACAAGAATATCGAGTCGGTCACAAAATGTTGATTCTCGCTTAACGAAAAGATGGTCGCCCGACTCAATTAACTGGTTGGCTTCTGCGGCATGGTAATTTATTCCAAATTCGGAGAGCTTCTCATGGGAATCGTTAGAGAATATGGATATTCGGAAAATTGCATTATCGGCAATCAAAATTTCGCAATCTTCATCCCATGAAGTTCCATCTACCAATGTTCTGCGTGTGATCTCGTGCTGTGCAGCAGAAGAAATAAGGAGGACTTTTCCAGAAATGGCATATACCGTCCCATAGTCACATATTCGACCATTATAATCGCAGAATAGCGCATCCCTACAGGCCAAATTTGACATGTCTAATATTTTGGTTGATACCATTCTGTCTAGAACGTTGAGAGAATCGACCCCCTGGATCAAGGTAACAGCATCAGATCGGACATAATATTCCGATCGTGGGTTTGAAAGTGACAAAAAACGACCTCAGCCGAATGACTGCCCACATCCACAGGATCGATCTGCATTGGGGTTCCCTATTTGGAATCCACCCCCCATTAGAGTTTCCTTGAAATCAATATTTATCCCATTCAACATTGAGCTATCCTTGTTGTGTACTAAGACATCAAAATCGCCTATATCGATTCGCTGAAATCCATCATCGCCAGGATCCTCAATGATTTTCATATCATAAAGATAGCCTGAGCAGCCACCCGATTGAGCACTAATAACCAATACATGAGATTCTCCGTCTCCGGACATGTTTTGTCGAAGTGCTCCTATTGCTGCTTCGGTAAAGTTGAGTTTGACGTTTACTACTTCAGTTTCGGTGACTACGGGGAGGGAAAAACCTTCACCACCTAGTATGCCCATGAATTGCTGTTGAAATGGTTCTATTTCAACGGTTCCTATAATCACTCGTCACACATATCAATCATACCCCATCTCCAGAGGTCATGGAGGGACTTGAATCGCGAGAAATTGCTAAGTTGACCTACGAAGGCATAGCAAGGGGAACTGACTGTGTTGCATGTGAAAGACCTCTATCAATAATTATCGAAAATCAATTACACGGTAGACACGAACTTGGAATTACAATGAGGACAGGGGGTCATGACAGGCTACTAGTTCTAGGTTTCATTTACTCTGAAGGAATTATTTCTTCTATAGATGATGTTTCTAAAATTGAAATTGACAATGATCACGCAATAATCGAATTATACAAAAACGCAAATTTTGACCCAAAGAAGCATTGTAGGAACAGTACAGTGACATCGTCATGTGGGATTTGCGGGAGGTCAAGTTTTGAAGATGGCATTTTGGAAGGGGCTAATGAATTGGATGAACGAATGATGATTAGTTTAGATGCCATAGTAAATTGTATAGAGTCGGTTACTCGAAAGCAGTTAATATTCTCACAAACAGGAGGATCCCATGCGTGTGCTAGTTTCACCGGTAATGGAGCCATTGAGAGGGTGTTCGAGGATGTCGGAAGGCACAATGCATTTGACAAATTGGTGGGGTCGTATATTGATGAGGGACGTATTCCGAATGTTGGATTGGGGGCATTTGTCTCTGGCAGGGCCTCATATGAGCTCGTTCAGAAATCTATTCGTGCAGGATTTCAAATAATGATTGCAATCGGTGCCCCCAGTAGCCTTGCCGTTGACTTGGCCAAAGAACATGGGATGACATTAGGTTGTTTTGCGAAGGGTGATTCTATTACATTATTTAGTGGAGTTAGGAGAATCCTGCAATAGTTTGGATGAGTGAGGATTTCTATATCTCCTTTCCTTCATGTCATTATGATATTTCATCCCCAAATTGGCACCATTGCTAGCAACCCATTCGGAAAACTTGATTGAACCTAGTGGTTTTTCGTCAGTAGTCATAAGGCCTCGCATCAAGCCTTTAATCTCGGCCTTGGTTATGACTATGTCTTGAAGGAAGATGCCCACAATCTTTCCTACGAGCAAACCAATAAATGGTGGGACAGGAATTATCATTCTACGAACCCCTAATGACTTAGCTAGTAATCTAACATAGTCCCTGTACAAGAAAGTCTCAGGCCCTGCAACATCCAATACAATATCCCCAGTAGATTCGCCCTGGTTAACTGCAACCCTTGCTATATCTGCAATATGGATAGGTTGGATAGGGTAATTCCCCATTCCGAAAACGCCGAAAATTGGAAACTTACGTATCAGCCATGCCATGTTGTTAATCAGTACGTCTCTTTCACCACCAAAGAAAACAGTGGGCCTCAGTATTGCATACGATAGTGTTGAGTCTGTTAGAATTCCCTCAACCTCAACCTTTCCTCTGAAATATGACCAATCAGGTGCCCTATGAGGATGGGCCACGGAAAAATGTACGACCCGTTTGACACCGGCTTCCTCGGCAGCGAGAAATAATTTACGAGTGTTCTCAACCGCTAAATCATGTGCATAGCCACCTTTCCGGTTCTTGTAACGTACCCAGTATGTGTTGTATAGAACCTCTGCACCCTTCAAGGACGATACAAGAGAGTCATGATCAGAGAAATCAATTGGCAAGACTTCGACTCTTCCCATAAACGGGTCTTCCCTACCAATAGCATTGGTGAGTGTCCTGACCTTTTTACCTCTAGATACTAGCTCCTTCGCAATCCATCTTCCTGAATACCCAAACGCACCGGTCACTACGTGAAACCCTTCTTTCACGCCCTCTGAGACTAGGGGAAAGACATTATCTTACCCTCAGTACTTTGAAATGTGCGACGCATAAATTTGGTTTGTGCGAGTAACTCCGGAAGCAACCACTCCTCTTGAGGAGAATCAACCGATAAAAGGCGCGCCGAGTAAGTCGGCTGCGGGTTTGCCCGCGATAATTTCGACCGTCAAACACGGAGTCTCCAAAATGGGTATTTTTGCAAGCCTTTCCAATTTTTCTAGAGTCAATAAATTCTATGGATTTGACTGCCCTGGCTGTGCATGGCCAGATCCAGACTCAAAAAGGACATTCGCCGAGTTCTGCGAGAATGGTGCGAAAGCCATTGCAGATGAGGCTACTAAGAAAAGAGCGGACCCTACTTTTTGGTCCAAATGGAGTGTGTCCGAATTGTCCAAGAAGCCTGATCATTGGCTTAACAGTCAAGGACGTTTGACGCACCCACTTGTACTGAAGGAGGATTCTGAATACTACGAGCAACTGTCATGGGATGAGGCGTTCAACACAATCGCTATCGAGTTATCAAAGCTAAATTCCCCAAATGAGGCTATTTTCTACACATCTGGGAGGACTAGCAATGAAGCGGCATTCCTATGGCAATTACTTGCAAGGAGTTTTGGAACAAACAATTTGCCTGATTGCTCAAACATGTGTCATGAATCATCTGGTGTTGCATTATCACAGAGTATTGGGATTGGCAAGGGTACGGTAAAACTTGAGGATTTTGATAAGGCTGATCTAATCATTGTCGTTGGACAAAATCCTGGAACGAATCACCCTCGTATGCTTACAGCTCTGAGGGATGCAAAACGTTCCGGAGCATCGGTCATTAGCATAAATCCACTAAAGGAAACAGGAATGGTTAGATTCAAACACCCTCAAAATCCACTAGAGGTCTTAGGCCGTGGAACATCAATATCAGACGAGCATATTAGAGTCCGAGTTAACGGGGATCAGGCGCTATTCAGGGGTTTTTCTAAGACGATAATTTCCAATAATTATGAAGACGAAGATTTCATTGGAAGGCATACTTACGGTTATGAAAAATATCGCACTGAGGTATTGGGAAGTTCATTGTCAGAGATATCGGAGATTAGTGGGGTTGAGAAATCAGAAATTATACGGATTGGGGAGCTGATTGGCAAGTCTAGATCAACTATCTGTTGCTGGGCCATGGGCCTAACCCAGCACAAGAACTCCGTTGCTACAATACAAGAGATTACGAATATGCTTCTGCTTGGGGGCCATATGGGCAGGGATGGAGCTGGAGTTTGCCCAGTTAGAGGCCACTCAAACGTCCAAGGAGACAGGACCGTTGGGATTAACCATAATCCATCGATGGAATTTCTGGAATCACTAAATCTTGAGTTTGGAATTGAACCTGTAAGTAAGAAGGGTTTGGATGCAGTTGAATCAGTGAGAGAGATGAGAGAGGGGGGGGCTCAAGTATTTGTTTCGATGGGGGGCAACTTCCTTTCGGCAATGTCAGACACAAATTCTACAGCGGAGGCTTTGCAGAATTGTAGCTTGACAGTACAAATCTCTACAAAGCCAAATAGATCCCACCTAATTTCAGGTAAGATGGGGATCATCCTTCCTTGTCTGGGCAGAACGGAAAGAGACGAAACCGCGGGCCATTCGCAGTTTGTCACAGTGGAGAACTCGATGGGCGTGGTTCACAGATCCACAGGGAATAGGAAACCAGCCAGCCCTCACCTATTATCGGAATGCAACATTGTAGCTGGGTTGGCAATGGCAATCGAGGAACAAAGAGGTTCAACGGGCATCCCTTGGAATAGTCTAATTGGAGATTATGATAATATTCGAGATAGTATCGAGAGGACAATTCCGGGATTCGAGTCATTCAATATTAGGTGTAGAAATGATGGAGGATTCTACTTGCCAAATCCTCCACGTGACGATCGAGAATTCAATACCGAATCTGGGTTGGCCAATTTCATTACCCACAAATTACAACCAATTTTCGTAGATGAAGACAAGTTTCTAATGATGACAATTAGGTCTCATGATCAGTACAATACGACAATATACAGCACCAATGATAGATACAGAGGGATTTCAGGCAATAGGAGGGTCGTCCTAATGAGTCGGATAGATATCGACTCTCGTGGATGGGAAGAATTTCAGAATGTCACTATTACCTCGCATTTTCAGGGAAGGGAGATTTCCTCTCGTGCTTGGTCTGTCGTTGAATATGATATCCCCCCCGGAAACGTTGCTACATATTTTCCGGAATCCAACGTCCTCATACCACTTGATAGCGTTGCAGATATCAGTAATACTCCGACTAGCAAGTCTGTTGTCGTCTCAATAATCCCTACATTAGTTTCGTGACTGTCGTTTTGCTTGCTCACGTGAAAGGAGTCGACATCGACTAATCTGCTTCGCGCATAACTCGGAGTCCTGCTTGTCCAAGCCCCTCTCCAGAGCCTGAGTGAAACACTTGATGGCGTCATCGAACATTTCCACTGCGGCATACGAAGAACCCATGTTGAATAGAGTCCGTCCGGAAACGCTGTTTGGATCCATTCCTAACGCCGTATGGTATGCTACAATGCTTTCAGGGTATCTAGCAGAGTTATACAAGGCGTTTCCTCGGCCATTTTGGGCCTTCACCTTCAACTCTATCTCCGTCTGGGGGCATCCGCCAATGGCCTTCTCAAAACTGGAAATTGCTTCGTCGTTTTTACCTTCACTCAGAAGGTTGATTCCCATGTTGTACCACCCGACTGCTTCGTCCAAATCCCCTCGCTCGGGTTCTACTTGGGCATTGGACCGAACCTCCTCGACTGCAAGGATAAGCGCTTCAGTTGAGTCTCCATCAACACCATCAGCGGCGATTGCATCCACTGGAGGCTCGGATTCGATGGTCGCAGCCCTCTTCAGGCATTGATTAGCCCGATCATCGTATCCAGCGGCGCGTAAAGCCTCACCAAGCCCCCTCCACACCTCTGGCGAATTGGGAGAGTCCTCGAGGAGTGCTTTCCAGATAGACACGGCGCGAGAATGATCTCCGGTTGATGTAAAAGAACGGGCTTCATCGAATCTATCTATATTTTCTTCAAGAGCCAAATCCTGATTTATTGTGAGTGAATCGTCTTCAATCGTTCTAGCCTCAACGAATATTTTCTTTGGTTCTTTGGTGGATTCGGAATATTCTGCTATTGAGGCCAATTTTTCATTGTCCGATATTGAGGCCAATGCGGATATTGCATATTCAGAAGCATCCATTGGATTCTGATCGGCTAACAAGTAAGCCAGATTTGCTAGTGTTGGTGGATGGTTAGGAAATATTTTGTCCGATTGCTCAAATGCCCCAACTGCTTCTTCCATTAATCCGGCCCTGGAATATAGAACACCAAGACAATACCAAGCAGTTGCATGATCGGAGTCGATACTTACCGCATATAGGTATGACTCGATTGCCTCAGAGTCATTTCCTGACTTGGAAAGGGCAGCCGCCTCCATGAGAGTCTCTGCTAGGCTAGTTCCCATATTCACTACGGAGAAAATCTGATGAATAAGTATTCGCAACCCCTGAAGAGGGACAATTGAAGACTAGGTGTCTCCTGAGAGTATCGTGAGTGAGCCAATTGTTGTTATGGGAATTTGCGGGTCCTACGATCTGGACTCGGCGAATGGTAGAATGCTAGAGATAGTCCTCGATAAGTGTAAAGAGCTAGGTGCTGAAACAGTAATCTGGGATCATGGTGCTCGCCCCTTGCCCCTTGTTGGTGCTGAAGGTTGCTGGGATGACCCCAATGTGAAAGATTTCCAGGAGATGGCTATTTCGGCTGATGCATTTGTTCTTTCAAGTCCAGAATATCACGGAACCATGAGTGGAGTTATGAAAAATAGCCTCGACTGGTTATACTCAAAACACACTTCCGGGAAGGTCTTCGGCCTAATATGTACACTTGGAGGTCAGACTAGCAACAATACGCTCAATCATATGAGGATAGCAGCAAGGTGGATTCATGGGTGGGTTACTCCAGAGCAGATAGCTGTTCCAAACATAAAAGAAGCATTCAATGAAGATGGGTCTCTCGTTAGTGATGACATCAATAGCAGGGTTATCGGGCTAGCAGCATCAATTGTTGAAAACACAGGCAAATTGAGGAAATAGAAATGACTGCTGAGACATTGTCAGCACAAGCATTGTTTTCATTGACGGTGATGTCCCTGTGTGGTGTTTCCGCATGGTGGGCGAATAATATCCTAAACGATATTGCCAAAGTACGGATTTTCGTTGTAATAGGTATAACATCTGCTATTTACATGGTTCTGTCATTGTGGTGATTATGGCTGGCGATATATATCCAGCTAGAGTGGGGATTGAATGGATTGTGACAGATTCAGAAAATGTTGTTATTATTGTGAAGAAGGACTTGAGTGGTTTTGAGAAGAAAGTTGCAAATTTACTTAGCGCGCCTACGATAGTTCGAAGGCCACTAGATGAAATGAATAGCAAACTCTGGATATTGATGGACGGAACTAGGACTTTGGACCGGATCATATTGGAAATGGATATCTTCTTCGAGGAAAAAATTGCACCCGCATCGGAGAGAGTTAGTCGTTCTATTGCGGAATTTGTTGAACTGGGTTTTGTCACATTAAACCGGGAAAGATTTGAGGATGAGAGTGAATAGATCAGAAATATCTTACTCTTCTTCGATAGTAGCTCGTAGCCCCTCGTTCTTATTCTCCCTATATCTCGCCGAAAAGAAGATCAAGAGTGGTATTACTAGTACCAAGAAGAAGCAACCAACTAATGCAGAGAAGCTGTAGACTGTCTCTTGGACGGGGTTGAGTTTGAATTTCTCCAAGTTCACTAGTTCATGAGAAGAATACTCGGATTCTATTAGCATCCCAGCACTGGAAACGATTTCTCCATCGTCCTCAACCTTGATTTTCCACGTTATTGTCTTTTTTGCCGAATTTATCAATTCACTGGCTTCATTTTGGGCATTTTCATGGTTCTCACTTTCCAGATATCCCTTGCCCTTGATTGGAAGTTCTAGGGACACCCTTCCACGAAGTGTGCCACTACCATTTTCGAGTTCGATTGAATGTATTCTACTATATTCGCATGTTTCCAGGTACTTCGAGTAATCTGAGTCTGGCTCATTGCATATGTAACTCTGATTCTGTAGTCCAAGGCTCGGTGAATGGGACCAATTGGACCCTTCGGCTTCAATCGTTAGAGTCGCCCCGGGAGGAGCGCCATCGACAGAAAAATTGACCCATGTTATCGCGGAATTTGTCGTATAGTACCATTGGGCATAGCCCTCAGATTCAGATGTAATTTCCATGATTTGGTGCTCGTTAGTCGTAGTATATGCATAGTACTCTGAGTCAACGGTATTGGAATAAACGGCGTACGAGAGGAGAATAATCAAAGTTAACCCGGTACCCACCATGGTGCGAAGCATGTTGGGATTCTTTGAGAGTGATCTATTCACGTATTTTCGAGTACCGAGTAATTTTTGAATGCTTGTTGTGGCAGATTAGTGTGACATGCTGTAGAAAAAACGTTTCATTACGGTTAAATACGGTCTGTTGGACGGGCGGCACGCACGGTGAACCTATGACGACATACTACGACGTACCGGCGGGCCTACTTATTTCGGGTCTAACCGAGAAAATGCAGTCTTATGACAAGATTTCCGCACCAGAGTGGGCATCGCAGGTCAAAACCGGAACTCACAGGGAAAGACCCCCCGTCCAGGATGACTGGTGGCATACAAGAGCAGCTTCTATTCTTAGGAAAGTAGCAATTAAGGGACCGATTGGTGCAAATCGAATTTCACAGGAGTTTGGTGGGGCCAAAGATCGTGGAGTGAAAAAGAACAAGGCAGTTGCAGGTTCGAGAAATGTTGCTCGCAAAATTTTGCAACAACTAGCCGAATCTGGACTAATCGAAAATTCTATGAATACTGCAGGAACAGTGAACAGTGGAAGGATAATCAGTTCTAAAGGACACGCGCTTCTGGACCAGGTTGCACATTCAGTTCGAGGAGAAGCAGAGGAGAAGTATCCGGGTTTGGAAAGGTACTGAGGGAGAATATGGCTCGAAACAAACCCTTCGCCAAGAAGAAGCGCCTGAACAAGGTGACTAAACAGAACAAGAGAGTCCCTGTTTGGGTTGTAATGAGGACAAACAGGAATACTAATACTCACCCTAAGCGCCATATGTGGCGTCGTTCAAAGCTACAGAGGTGAATATATGGCTGAGGTAAAAGAGATTACAATTCCACTAAGGGCTGCATGGAAAGTTCCTCGAACAAACAGGGCCAAGAGAGCTATGGCGGAAGTAAAAATTCATGTTTCTAGACACATGAAGAAGACCGAAGAAGAGGAAATCTGGATTGATGAGTCTGTAAACCACGCCATTTGGGCTAGAGGCATGCAGAATCCTCCTCGCAAGATCAGGGTCGTCTGCACTCGCGAAGAGGGTTTTCCTCTGGAAGTCAAACTACTGGAGGATTAAATATGGGCAACATTAGGCCATCATTCATCAAAACAAGAGCACTGAGATTAGTGGAGATGTATCCAGACCAGTTCACAGATGACTTTGATACCAACAAGCATCTTGTCTCTGAGTTCTCAGATGTTGACAACAAAAGAATGCGTAATTGGATAGCTGGTTACATAACCCGGTATAGGCAGCGCAGAGTGGATTAGCGCACCACTCATCACCTAGTATGGAGTCGCTAGACTATGGGTGAAAGGCGAGGAGGCTCTCTGCCAATATTCAATGAAAAAGTCAGTATTGTATTAGTTGACCCTGAGCATGATGGCAATATCGGTGCTGTTGCTCGGTCTATGATGAATTTTGGTATCACTGACCTAAGGGTAGTTGGTAGGAAAGGGGAATGGTCAGAGGAGGCGAGGAGACGTGCAAAGAATGCACAGGCAGTTCTTGATCGGGCCACACTTGTAGATTCTCTGATGGAAGCATGTGCAGATTGCTCCTTAGTGATAGGTACATCAGGAAAGAGGGAAGAAGGAGAAAAAACCGCCATGAGGCATTTCCTTCTACCGGATGAGCTACCCGAGCGTCTCGAAGGAGTCGAAGGAAAGGTTGCAATTGTGTTTGGACCAGAGGGAAAAGGACTCCTGAATGAGCAATTACGAATGTGCGATCTACTATTGACAATTCCAACATGGGAGGGTTACCCGATACTGAATCTAAGCCATGCTGTAGCAATAATCTGCTTCTCATGGTTCATAAATTCCCACACTGGAGCACCTTCGGGAGCAGGGGGGAGAATGTTGGAGCCCGCACTGAGGGATAGGTTCCGAGATGAAGCAACTAGACTTTCCAAATCAATTCCTACGAAGGAGCATAAGAGAAGAGGAATCGAAGAGACGTTGATTCGAGTAATTATGAGGGGGCTCCCAAAGGATGATGAGATTCACAGATTAATCGGGATAATCTCTGAAGCCGCTGATTCTTTCGAGGATGCTGTTTTGGATGAGTCTTAATTTATCGGATCCATGTAGCCCATGATTTAGGGGTCTCTCGAACATGAAAAGAGTGTAGGCGCAAATTGTTTCCGTACGATGACGTGATATGTTTGTCAATTTGCTCAAAGGCCCACCTAGCCAGATTCTCGGCAGTTGGGATAAATGGTACAATGACTGTTCGATGACTATCCCCCATGGATGATAATGCTTCAATGGCATCATTATCACCCTCATATACAATGAATGAATGATCAACGACGTCGTGGATGTACTTGGTGAGAATTGCGGATACGTCAGAGAAGTCCATCAGCATTCCCTCTTCTGAAACTCCCCTTGTGGAAACTACATCGCCCTCTAACTCGGCTTCCCACCTATATCTATGACCATGGATGTGTCGACACTTACTCATGTGGTTCGGAACCCTGTGGCCGGTGTCGGTCTCTATCCATCTTCTAATTCTAGTTGTCATTGTTTCCCTCCATTTTGAAGTCAACACTCGCTGAGTTAATGCAATACCTCTCCCCTCCGAATTCCAGTGGTCCGTCATCAAATATGTGTCCCAAGTGTGCATCACAACTTCCACATCTGACCTCTACTCTTAGCATTCCGAGGGTCGTGTCTTCCAGTCTTCTTATCCTCGCGTCTTTGTGCTCGGCATGGAATGCGGGCCACCCGCATTGAGAGAGGAATTTCATCTCTGATGTGAAAAGCAAGTGATCGCAGCATATGCAATGATAATCGCCATCCCTAACCTCAAGGTTATACACACCAGTGTTAGGCCTCTCAGTACCAGCTTCACGAGTTACAAAATATTGGAGATCCGTAAGACGCAGTCGCCACTCGGAATCTCTCTCGGGATCTAATCTCGGATGCTTGTCGTTCATGACGATTCCTCATGTTTCCTCTGTTCAAATTGTGCGTTTGCAAGCGCTGCTTCCCAACCGTCGGTGTATTGGACTGGATCCTCAGTCCCAATAGTATGGAAGGCCAGGATCCTCTCAACATCAGCACCAGACTTCCCTGAGCTCCTCCCCGTATCATCTGGGTTGTATGATGTATTTGTGTTCTTGAATACAGTTTCAAAGTCTAAATCAAGGGATGATATTGAGTCTCGAGCATCTTCAAGGATGCTGACCTTCGTCCCTTCTATGTATGGCAAGTGGAAAGAAATGCGCTCACTACCCCAGTTACCTATCGAAAGGGCTTTCTCGAGCGCCTCGTAGAACTCTGGCCTGCAGTCTGGGTAAATTTCGTGATCGCCACTATGAACCCCAAGTGCTATGGTCACGTCGGTTTGTTCGCTATTCGAGATGCTCAGTGCGTGCCCATACATAATGGACGAGAAGATTGCATTTCTGTTGGGAACAACAGTATGCTTCATTTGTTCGGACTCGTAATGCCCCTCAGGGACTGATATTTCGTCACTAGTCAGAGCCGAATTTAGTGAGTACATGGCAGACTTTAGATCGATAACGATATGATCGACAAAAATTCCATTATTTCGCAGATATTCGATATTTGCCTTAGCTCTGTCTATCTCTATCGAGTGCTTCTGTCCATAATCGTAAGTAAGGCAGGTAATCTCATAGCCATCAGCTAGCATCCTCATCAGGAGAGCCGTGCTGTCCATTCCACCTGAGAGGGACATCAATGCGCGCAAATTAGAGCACCCCCATCCACTTGTGGGTCTGGAGACTCAGTCGCCAACCAGGGTTTCTCTTCACGACTTGCTCAACTTTCCTGAACGAGAGGCCATTTTGCTCTACTGAGTCACCCTCGATGTAACATGGTTGTATGAAATGGTGATCGAAACCAGACTTGAGATTATCATACATCAACAAGTCCTGGCCGCAATATACTACTTTCAGCTCGTCACCAGTTCGTTGTATAATTGATATATTTGGATAAAGTTGGTCCTTTGGACTAATGCAAATCCAATCAATTATTGGATCAATAGGAAGAGTACCATTGGACTCTATGGAGAGGGTGAGGCCGTGCTCCTTCAGAGATTTTCCAATTGTTGAGAGATCCTGCATTGCTGGCTCTCCACCTGTGAAAATCACTCTGTCACAATTGAATGAAAGAACCCTATGTACAATTTCATCCAAGCCCATCTCTTCGTATTTCATGAAATCAGTGTCGCACCAATCGCAGCGAAGATTGCATTTTCCAAATCGGACGAACACGTGAGGGACTCCGGAGTGAAACCCTTCGCCCTGAACAGAATGGAAAATCTCCACTACAGGGTAATTCAGCAAATTTTCACCCCCGGACTGGTTCTGAACGAATTAATTGCAGAAGCTCAGATCTAGCCTCGGACTTCTCGAAGAAGACTCCTCGCATTGAACTGGTTGTCATTACTGAATTCTGCTTTTTCACTCCACGGCATTTCATACAACCATGTTGTGCCTCAATAATCACCGCGCAACCGAGAGGCTTGAGAATAGATTCAATGTCATTGGCGACCGAATGAGTAATTCTCTCTTGGTTCTGAAGTCGCTTAGAGTGCATGTCAAGAAGTCGTGCGAGTTTGCTAATTCCCACTATTCGATCCACTGGAATATATGCTACATGTCCACGGCCGGTGAATGGTTGGAGATGATGCTCGCAGGTGCTTTGGAACTCGATATCTCGTAGTAGCACTATTCCATCATATCCCTCGGAGTTGAATGTGGAATCGAGGATTTCGTTTGCATCATCGGAGTAACCAGAGAATATCTCATCAAATGATTCGATTACTCTTTCAGGAGTATTTTGCAACCCCTCCCTGAGGCTAGAATTGCACTTCTCAATGTACCTGATGAGTACCTCTACTGCTTCCACGGCCTCATTTCTTTCGGGATTATTCATTCTTCCAACCTTCCATGTCTGTGATCAATTTCGTCAAGTTGATCCAACATCTTCCTGCATGCAGTTCTAATGGCATCGGCGAGACTAACGAACTTCTTCGAATCCCCAACATGCCCCTTCAAATCCTCGACGATTTCATTTGGCATGTCGAGGCTAATTTTTGGCATGTTCCTGCCGAAATAGATATGGATATAATATTACTGGGGTAATACTAGAGTATTATTTTCGCATATTCTCTACTTTTTTATCAAGACCTGGATAAGTCTCATTGAGGACTTCGGCCCTAGCCTTGAGGTTTCTTAGTTGTTCGAAGGCCTCTTTCTCTGAGATTCCCTGGGATAACAAGTTGAGAAGTAGAGATAAACCTCCTTGAATCGTTCCTGCATCCAGAAAAGCGTCATTAGAAATTTCCCCAGTTGCCCTAAGCACCTCAAGTGTGTCCCTAATGAAATTCCTTTCAGATTCAATTTCGCCCATGCAAGTTGGGTCTAGTTTCACAAATGTCTCCAATGATGTAATCATAGTAATCCGAGTTAGAGGCCCTTTTTGATGATTCTCACTTAGACGATTCAACGAGTTCGATGAGGACGCCACCAGCAGATGAGGGGTGGACGAAGGCAATTCTGTGACCATCGGAACCAATAACTGGTTCGTCTGATACCATTCTAACCCCGATTTCTGTCAATTCGGAAATTGTTGACATAATATCTGCTACGTTTACAGCAATCTGCTGAACACCCGGGCCACTACTTTCAATGAAACGACCTACTGGTGACTCCTCACCTATTGGTTCTAGAAGTTCTATGCGAGTACGCCCGATTCCCTCCATGTACCTAATCTTGACTCCTTGCTCTTGGTTAATCAGGTCATCCGACGGTGAGAATCCCAATTTAGACCACAATTCTTCCGATTTATCTAGTGAAAGTGTCGCTATTCCAATGTGATTAACGGTGCCATCGGCCATTCAAACACCACTTGGAGCGATCCATGTTCCGAACTCTTCCCTCAAAACTGTATTTACTTCGCCGACTGTTACCTCTGCCTTTACCGCAGAAATAATCGGATACATTACATTCGAGCCGTTTCTACAGCACTTCCTTAATTCGATAAGTGAGTCGTTGACGGAATCGTTGTTCCTATTTGCCTTCATTTCAATTAAATGGGATATTTTGGCATTTGCCTCACTCGAGTCTAGAATTAATCCCTCGATATCTGGCTCATCCTCATCGACATGAGTGTTCACCCCTACAACTAGTTCCTGGCCATTCTCTACCCTACTCAGTTGGCCCCATGCACTTTCATGGATCATTCTCTGCTGAAGGCCCGCTTTCACGCACTCCATTGCACCGCCCATGGCTTCAATATCATGGATAATCGAACGGGCTTGGAGAATCAAATCGTCGGTGGTTTGCTCAACGGTTTGTGAGCCCCCTAGTGGATCTACATGCTCGATGATGCCTAATTCCTCTGCGATTATTTGTTGGGTCCTAAGTGCAAGTCTTACAGAGTTCTCCGTTGGCAGGCCCAAAGCTTCATCGAAACTGTTCGTGTGTAGCGACTGCGTCCCCCCGAGGACTGCAGAAAGTGCTTGGTATGCAACTCTAATCGCATTGTTCAATGGTTGTTGAGCTGTGAGAGTAACGCCAGAAGTCTGAGTATGAAATCTTAGCTGTGACGATTTTGGATTCTTTGGGGAGAACTCTTCCTCTACCAATTCGTACCATAATTGTCTTGCTGCACGGAACTTGCTTACCTCTTCGATGAAGTTGTTGTGGCATGCGAAGAAAAATGACATCCTAGGGGCAAAATCATCAATCTGCATACCAATATCAATAGCCTTACGGGCATAGAAAATTGCATTTGCAATAGTAAGAGCGATTTCCTGAGGAGCTGTGCATCCGGCTTCCCTCATGTGATATCCACTAATTGAAATCGTATTCCATCGTGGAGCTTTGTCATTGCACCAAGACATCAGATCAGTAGTTAGCCGAATTGAGGGATCTGGTGGGAAGATGTAAAGGCCTCTTGAGATGTACTCTTTCAGAATGTCATTCTGGACTGTGCCGGAAATCTTGTTGTTCTCGACACCTTGCTCCTCTGCCACAGCAGCATACAATGCCAGGAGGGTAGTTGCTGGCGCGTTGATTGTCATTGAAGTCGAAATTGAACCCATATCGATATCTGCGAAAAGCTCCCTCATATCATGAATAGAATCTATTGGCACACCCACCTTCCCAACCTCTCCAGATGATAGTTCGTCATCGGAGTCAAGACCTAGTTGGGTTGGCAAATCAAATGCTATTGATAGTCCAGTCTGTCCACTGTCCAGTAATTTCCTGAATCTATTGTTTGTATTAGTTGGCGAAGAGAAACCGGCATACTGCCTCATTGTCCAAAGTCTATCCCTATACATTCCTGGATGGATGCCACTCCGATATGGGGGATTGCCGGCGGAACCCGGATTGGCATCTTCCTTGCTGTCGATTATTTTCCCCTCAAATTGTCGAGACGGTTACAACCCATGAACCATTCTCAACTTTCATCTTCGAACTGTGTATGATTGGACGATCTTTTCCAAGGAAGACATTTGTTCTTCATCGATAATGCCCTCACTAAGTTTCTCATCGAGGAATTCCTTGGCCTCCTTGGTTGTCTGCCTCTCACCCCTGGCCCATATTATTGCTAGAAGGTTTGAGCGGTGCTCTTCTGCGATGCCGATATCTACGAGGAGTCCTCGCATTTCGTACTTGTATTCCATATGTCTGCTCCTATCCAGTCTTCGTGCCCTATTTGCTGGTTGGTAAGAGGGTTTTTTCCGGAATTTCCTCAGTGGTTTCTTAGGAGCCTCTTTAGTGACTGCTGGTTTTTTTGCATCGATTAACTTCTGTGATCTTGCTGCTTCTGCTGCCAGTGATGCTTTGAGCATGCTGTCTTGAATTATTTGCCTAGCTTTCAGGCTCTTTCCCGAATCCATAGGTGTTTGTTTCGGTTGGACTTGTTTTGTTTTCTCATCAAGGCCGATATCTTTCCTGTTCTTCCCGTCCTGTAATGGTTCCTCAAGGATCTCTTCTTCGTGATTCTCCTCATCGGCAGAGTCGTCTTCGATAGGAATTATTGAAGGTTCTACGATCGGTTCCACAATGGGTTCTACGACCACCTCAATAGGGGTCTCTACAGGGCTAACTTTCGGCTTTGGTTTGGCTCCTGGTACGGATGGTGGAGGTGCTATCTGAGTGCGGCTTCGTGGAGTCGGGGCCCTGGTCGTTTTGTTGAGTTGGGATTTCTGAGAAGATTGGGATGATGATCCGAAAACGTTCTTCGGGGCTGCCTTCTTCTTACGCCTCCTCTGCACTTTCTAATCAATCCTCAAACCGGCGGTCGGACTGACTCTCATAAGAGTTCGTGACTTATCAGTCCCACAGGACCTCGGTATTGTCTGTTCTCAATGTTGGGTCAATGGCGCTATCCATGATTTCAGTCTCTATGCCACATTCAAGCATACGTCTCCCAAGCTCTGCTATCATTGTGCCATTATCGACGCAATATGACTTGTCGGGCCAGTGACATTTGGCACCTCTTTCTTCGCACATCAAGTTACTCATCTCTCTAAGTCTTTCATTACAAGCAACACCCCCGCCAAGCAGTAATTCTGACTTTCCAGTATGTGCCAAAGCCCTCTCAGCAACTTCTACACAAGTAGCAAATGAATGCTCCTGAAGTGACCAGCATAATTGTTCTAGTGAATGGCCCTCTGACAGTTTCTGAGTCGCCGAAGTCAGCATACCGGAGAATGCCATATCCATTCCGTGAACACCGTATGGCAAAGACACCGAATCGAGGCATTTTATACCCATACTAGGGTGTGCCAATGCTAGTCTCTCTATCTCGGGACCACCGGGAAATGGTATTCCCTGAGATCTGGCAAACTTGTCGAGCATATTTCCAATGCCAATATCCAAAGTTTCGCCTAGAACTCGATACCTGCCATCGGATCTTGCAATTACCTGTGTATTTCCCCCACTTACGTAGAGCAGGACTGGGTCAATACATCCAGTCTGATTTCTGCCAACTTCTATGTGCGCAACACAATGATTCACCCCGAGAAGTGGTACTGAAAGCCTAGTTGCAAGGGTTCTTGCTACTGATGCGCCCACGCGCAGGCATGGGCCCAGACCTGGGCCCTGACTGAAGGCGATTGCAACAATTGAATCCCAAGTGAAGTTTTCACTGCTTGATAGTCTGTCGAGAAGTTGAGACGTTGTTTCAGAGTGATGATCCGCAGCTTCACGAGGATGGATACCCCCCTCTTCGGGACGGAAAAGAGATGAAAAGGAAGGGAACAGTTCGCCATCAGTGCTGACTCTCCCGAATGAGAATGTGTGCGCCGTGCTTTCGATGCCTAGAATTATGCCTCCCATGGGCCACCCATGAGCGCGAGTTCTTTCAACTATCGGAATCTCCAAACATCATGAAGACGCTCTTGTACAACTGTGGGGAAGTAGCTCATCTCTCAACAGGTGATGATGAATACCCCCTATCAGGAAATAGACTATTGGATAGGAGCTCACTGGTTTATCCACCTGGAATTGGCATAATTATTGATTCAGGAGTGATTGTGAGGATTGAACCTATGGAAGAACTGGTTACAGAATTTGCTCCATGGTACCCGACAAAGAAAGAGGACGGTGGAATCAAGGTAATTGACATCGGGGGGATGTCTGTCGTCCCTGGATTCGTCGATAGTCACACGCATCTAGTTTGGTCTGGTGATAGGTCAAATGAGTTATCCATGAGGATCTCAGGCAAGTCCTACAAAGAAATTGCGAAATCTGGTGGAGGGATTATGAAGACCGTCAATAGTACTCGAAGTGCTCCACAAAAACAACTAGTGAATAGCGGCATCAGGCGTTTGGAAACGGCATTGAGAAGTGGAACCACATCATTGGAAGCAAAAAGTGGATATGGTTTGGATTTGAATTCAGAAGTAAAACTGTTGGAGGCAATTTCAGATATTGGCAGGTCGTCACCCTGTGATGTCCGCTCTACCTGGCTAGGAGCTCACGACTTCCCCCCCGAGATGACTCGGGATCAGTACGTAGAACATCTCATCTCCGAACAGTTGCCAGTAATTTCTGAGTTGTCCTTAGCAAAATGGGTAGATGTATTCTGCGAGGAAGGTTGGTTCACAAATGAGCAAACTGAAGACATTGTGACAGCTGCAAAGTCATTTGGACTTGGTTCCAGACTTCATGTAGACGAGTTCGTAGACAGTGGAGGTTTACAGTTAGCCTCTGAACTTGGTTCGGTTAGTGCTGACCATGTATCCTGCTCGAATGATGATTCGAGAATTAGCGCTGCTGAGTCTGGAACTGTACAGACATTCCTCCCGGGAACTCCTTATGTCTTAGGGAAGGATCTTGATTTACCAATTAAGAAATGTATTGAAGAGGATTGGCCATTTTCATTGGCCACTGATTTCAATCCCAATTGTCCAATCACATCCCTACCCCTGATAGGCAGCATGGTTTCTCACAGAATTGGGGTTGACCCAATTGCTGCGCTTGCCGCAGTGACTAGGAACCCGGCATCAACAATGTTCCAGGAAAGTGATGAGATAAGAGGAGTAATCGCAGAAGGGAGGGTTGCAGACTTGAATGTACTTTGGACCTCATCCGCTGATTCATGGTGTCAGACTCCTGGATCATCGCCAGTGAAATTCACTTTCAAAAATGGTGATATTGTAAATTCTAATAATGTGTATTGAAACTATTAGTAATGACTAATGATTTATATTCAATAAATTATAAAATTCAATATTAATTGATTATTGGCTTGTATTTTCAGAGATGATGCCGGGACATATTGAATACTAGATAAATTTCGTGATGTTTCTTACCGATAACCTACGTTATCAGAAATTTGATTTACACTGTATGGATAATCAGCCCCTCAGTATAGCGATTATCGAAAAATACTAGGAAAACGCGTAAACCCCCCTACATTGAGTGAAATATTGAAGGCTAGAATCCAAACGTAATAGCATGGCCTCTGAATTCAACGGGTACTGCATGAAGTGCAAAACATACGTTGCAATCAATAGGCCTGAGAAGATCGTGATGAGCAATGGTAGAACAAGAGTCGCCGGTGAATGCTCAAACCGGGGATGTGGTGGACGCATCTCGAAGATTGTTTCATAGCTGTTCAGAATGATTCTTGAGTGATTGGCAATTCGAAGGAGGGCCGGGCTCGTGGTCTAGGGGTTATGACGTCGCCTTGACATGGCGAAGATCGCAGGTTCAATTCCTGCCGAGCCCACCAATAGAATCTATTCTATTTAGTATATTATTCAAATTCGTAAGAGACCCTTAGACGTCCCTTGCCCTTGTTCTTCTTTCCGATATATTTGACCTTGGGGATTTGAGAGGTGTTTGAAACATGGGTGCCGGCACACGGGCATAGATCGACACCCTCAACTTCAACTACACGTAGGTGTGTAATGGACTGCGGAATTCGGTGCATGAACTTGGTGTGCCTCATTTGCTCATGGCCCAATATCTTCTCCCTGTCCCATTCGTGAACGTTCACTGGGATGTTGGCAGAAAGTACTGAATTTACGGATTCAATGAGTTGATCTGGGTTGAATACCTCCTTGTCTTCGAAAAGAAGGTCGACCCTAGAATATTCAGCTCCGATTTGATTTCCGACCGTCTCTGAACCCCACAAGTCTTCGGCTAGTGCTGAGAAAATGTGCTGTGCCGAATGCATCATTGTATGCCCATTCCTACGAGCCGAATCGATCTCGCAAGTTACTTCTTGACCTTGTCTGAAGATCTCAGTATTGCCTACTGGGTGGATTATCATTTCACCTGGTAGAACCTCATTTAGAGGTGTTGATTTTCCATCGTTAGTGTAAATTGTCCCAGCATCACCAGGTTGGCCGCCGCCCCTTGGATAGCAATGTGTTTCCTCAAGAAGCAGTGAGTCTTGCTGGGTTGCAACTACCTTGGTCGTAAATGATGGTGGATTTGTGCCAGGATGTCTGCTCATATGCAATTTTTCTTGAATAAAATCACCCGAAAATATTCGTCATATCGCCATTCAGGATTGCTTCGGACAGTTTCTCACACTCCACGGTCAATGACCTGTCGCCATCCAGCTTTCCTACATGGCTTCTAACCCATGCTGATACTTTACTCACGCCACCACCTGGAGCTTCGTCAATACCATCTAGTGCCTCAGTAGAGCAAATCAACTCATTTGCCAGGACCTGCGAGAGCAATAGAGAGGATTGCATCGCCCTGTAAGTCCCAGTTGCCCCCATGGAAACGTGATCCTCCTTCCCCATACTGACTGGGATGTTACTGGTTGTTGCAGGGTTTGCTAGAAGATGAAGTTCTGCGATTACGGCGGCAGCAACATACTGAACAATCATCAGACCACTCTCGAGTCCCTCATTTTCTGCTAGGAACGCCTTTTGACCACTCCAATTTGGGTCTAATATCTGATTGATTCGCCTTTCTGAGATACTAGCTAGCTCGTGACAGGCTATGGCAATTGAGTCGCTTGCTAGGGCAAGATTCTGACCATGGAAATTTCCTCCACTGATAATTTCGGCACTACCGTTTGAATCCACGAATACCAGAGGATTATCAGTAGCACTGTTTATCTCAATTTCCAACATCCTACGGACCTCTCGTAAAAGTTCGATTACTGGGCCGTGAACTTGTGGAGAGCATCTGAAGCAGTATGCATCCTGAACCCTGTCGCAATCTACGTGAGACAACACTATCTGAGAGTTTGAGAGTAACCCAGAAATTCTGGCTGCAGAGATTGACTGTCCAAATTGTGGTCTTGATTCGTGGATTCTCTTGTCGAAAGGCTTGTGAGATCCCCTAATTGCCTCCAAAGAACAAGCGATTGATACATCGGCCGCTAGAGTAAGTGTTTCCATATTGAGTACAGTTCTAATGAGGTAAGCACACATCTGGCTTGTTCCATTAATCAGGGAAAGGCCCTCCTTAGCCTGGAGTTTTATCGGAGTCAAGTCTGCTTCTTCCAATGCTGTCAAACTATCTATGCCACACCATTCTCCTTCCACTAATCTTAGGCAATCGCCCTCTCCCATCATCCCCATAGCCATGTGGGAAAGTGGGGCTAAATCTCCGGAAGCCCCCAATGATCCTATTCGAGGGACTACAGGAGAAATTCTTGAGTTGGCCATCGAAAGCATAAGTTCAACTAATTCCGGTCTTGCTCCAGATACCCCCTTGGCAAGTGAATTTGCCCTAATTATCATCATCAAAAGAACACTTTCTGGGTCCATCCTTTTACCGATCCCACATGCATGGCTTCGGACCAGATTTGTTTGGAGTATCTCTAGTTCGTCTTTGTCTATGCTTACTGAGGAAAGAGCCCCGAATCCCGTGTTTATCCCATAAACCACCTCGTCCGAAGATACCACTTTGTCTACAACCTCACGTGATCGTTGCATTTTTTCTCTTGAATATGCTGAAAGTATGGCAGTAGCTGAGCCTTTTGCTATTGCCAAAGCCTGCTCCAAAGTTAGAGACTCTCCGTCAATCACTATCTCTCCCATTGGGACTGGCGAACCTAGTCGGCCAAATAGAGTCATCGAGAGTCATCAAACATGCCATCTAAGACGCTATTGTCCACAATATTGGGAATGGTTACTTCCAATCTATCATCGGATTCCATGGCACGGTTTATTGCCGAAATGGCGCCACTGTTCCTAGCCCATGATCTGCGGGCTATGCCATTGTTCACATCCCAAGAAATCATTGATTCGATATTTCTCTGTGCCTGATCCGAACCGTCGATTACCAGTCCAAAACCGCCGTTTATGACTTCCCCCCATCCAACGCCACCCCCATTGTGAAGGCTGATCCAAGTCGCACCTCGAAAAGAGTCTCCTACGAAATTATGAACAGCCATGTCTGCAGTGAACATCGAACCGTCGCGTATGTTCGCAGTCTCTCGGAAAGGGCTGTCTGTCCCACCCACATCATGGTGATCTCGCCCCAATACTATAGGGGCACTCACCAGCCCATGGGAAATTGCCTTGTTAAATTCGCTAGCAATGGTTCTCCTGCCGATTTCATCGGCGTATAGAATCCGTGCTTTACTACCGACCACTAGTTCATGTTTATCCGCTTCGGAAATCCATTTGATATTGTCCATGTACTGAGTCCTGACATCTTCAGTGCAGACAGAGGATAGGCCCTCGAGAACTTGTTTGGCGATACGGTCCGTAGTACGAAGATCATCATCACTGCCTGAAGTGCAAACCCATCGGAATGGCCCGAATCCGTAGTCGAAGCACATTGGACCCATAATGTCCTCCACGTAAGAGGGATATCTGAAGGAGCCATCAGCAGAAAGCACATTGGCACCGGCCCTGCTTGATTCAAGGAGGAATGCATTGCCATAGTCCCAGAATCTAGTACCCCTTCCAGTTAGGGTGTTGATTGCATCAACGTGCCTTCTAAGGGAGTTCTGCACGGATAATCGGAATTCATCGGGGTCTGAATGTATCAGAGCCAAACTCTCGTCGAAAGATAAGTCAGCAGGCATATAACCGCCTAACCATGGATTGTGTAGGCTTGTCTGATCGCTTGCGAGTTCAGGAGTAATGCCCCTCTCGGCCAGGTACTCCAGTAAGTCGACGATGTTTCCCAGAAACCCTAGTGAAACTGCTTCTTTGTTGGACACGGCCTCCTCAGCACGGTTGCACAGTTCATCCAGATCCTCGTACAGCTCTGTCAACCATCCCTGTGAATGCCTCTTGTGTGCTGGAACCGGGTCTATCTCTGCGATAATGCAAACCGCTCCTGCAATAACTGCGGCTTTCGCTTGGGCACCTGACATCCCCCCTAAGCCCGAAGTGACATACATGACTCCGCCCAAACCCTGTTCCGAAGTCCTACCCAGATATTTCCGCGCTGCATTCAGAATGGTAATTGTTGTCCCGTGTACAATTCCCTGGGGACCGATATACATGTACGAACCAGCAGTCATCTGACCATACTGAGAGACTCCCAAGGCATTCATTCTCTCGTAGTCATTCTGAGTAGAATAATTTGGTATCACCATCCCATTTGTGACCACAACCATTGGGGATTCTGTGTTAGAAGGGAACAGTCCTAGAGGATGCCCAGAATACATCACTAAAGTCTGGTCATCCCTCATTTTTCTTAGATAGTCCATTGTAATCAGGTACTGGGCCCAATTCTGGAATACCCCCCCATTACCCCCATACGTGATTAGCTCATGCGGGAACTGTGCAACGTGAGGGTCGAGATTATTTTGAATCATTAGCATAATCGCTGCGGCTTTCTCACTAGTGCATTGATAATCCCCTATAGGCCTTGCATGGATCTCATAATCCGGCCTGAATCTATGCATGTATATGTGCCCGAGACGGTCTAGTTCGTCGAGGAACTCAGGAGCCAACACATGATGCCAGTCCTTTGGGAAGTATCTCAATGAGTTCTCAATTGCTAGTCTTCTCTCTTTGTCAGATAGGACTTGGGGCCTTATTGGGGCGTGTGGGATGGATTTGTCTATTTCTTTGCTTGGCGGGAGGCCACTAGGGATCCCTCCCTTACAAGAATCATTGGAATTCATCACCAGCCCAGCCTCTCATTCACATTGAGTCTTATTGCATGCGCCGAAGTAGTTGATTTGAGTACAACTTCATCGATTTGAGATTACAATCCCTCTACATCCTTGCCTTTGATAAAATCTAAGTTGATTCGCACGTTCATTGCAGCCATATTTACTGCAGAAAGGGCAAGCTCTGATGCGGATGCTAAATCAGTAAGGGCATTAGAATTACAGGAAGCACACATTATCTCCAGGCTACTAAGGAGTTCGCTTGCACTGGAGGCAGTTGCAAGGGGAGCTTCGGCAGCACCAATTGTTGCTTCGCGAATGGTCGATTTCCTCGTTTCTTTCTGTCCCTCAGACTCTCGTGGAAGTCGATAAGCAGCCATGACTGCGTCAAATGCCTCGGCATCTATTTCCGCTAGTCGTATGGCCTCCTCCACACCTACTTGAGACGTGGAAATCACAGATTGAGCTGCTTCGTGGCCTTCCTCCCACTTCTCTTTTCCGATAGTTAATCGTGCGACCATCATAGCAAGAGAGTGAGCGTGAGCAAGAGATAGTGCGGCAACTGATCCGCCGCCAGGAGTCGGCTTAGAGGAGCCGATCGAACGGAGTATCTCCCTGTATCCTTCGTTCATGATTCGACCCCCTCGGCAATGGCCCACTCAATAATGCAAGATCGTGGTTCAAAGTCACTCAACCGGTCAAGCATAAGACCTGAAATTGCCTTTTCGACAAGAATATTCTCATCTGATTCGTCCTCCCCATCATGGTAGTAGTGACCGGCCGATAGCATGGCACCCAATGGTACCAGCCCAACTAATTCGCCCGCAGTAGCGTTGAGTCCTATCGCATTAGCCTCTTGACGGATTGCTTCAGTGACGTCGTGGAGTCCAGTTTTTTCGAAATTTAGTAAGTTCATCGAGACCTGGGCGGTAGACGAATCGTACATCCATCCAGCAGCCTGCAGTGACTGGAATATGCCGGGCTTTCTCAGAGCCTTACCATCCTCGCCAATGATCTTCTCTCCATTTTCATCCTTTACTAGTGAGCCACTGGTCCGAATCTTCGCCGCAATAGAATTTGCCTTTGACTTGTCATCGGTATCCAAATTTACATTATACGCAATCAGAATCGAACGTGCTCCAGTAGCGGTTGCCCCCATATTTGGCTTGAATTCAGCAGGCCCGAAGTCAGGTGACCATTCAGGTGAGGTAATCTTGTCTTCCAAGCCCTCGTACTCGCCTCTTCTAATATCAGGTAATCTGACCCTCTGAGGCATTCTTGCTGATTCGGCATATAGGAATGTTGGCAATCCGAATTCTTCGGACACGGCACTTGCGTATCTTTCTGAGAGTTTGACGCAATCGTCAATAGTCACACCCTTAATCGGTATGAAGGGGACGACGTCCACTGCCCCCATTCTAGCATGCTCGCCGGAGTGATTCCTCATGTCTATGAGTTCGAGGGCGATTCTTGTACAGTCGATCACAGTTTTGAGGACTTCTTCGGGTTCACCGACCATTGTCACTACCGTCCTATTGAAGTCAGCACCCATATCTACATCGAGCAGGGAAACCCCATTTGCATCCCTAACTGGCCTTGTGATTTGCTCGATAATATCTTTGTCATTACCCTCACTAAAATTTGGTACGCACTCGACGAGCGATGTCGGCATGGACATTGGAAGGGTCTGCTCGTCAAGATATTTTGCTTATGCGTAGATTCCCTCAGAATTAGTATCGCCAGAGCTCTTTCGATTCTCCTCGATCTTCTTTATTGCCTTGATGAAATCGATCTTCTGAACTGACTTACGGTCACTCGAGATAGCGGAAATGCCGGCCTCAACAACGGAGGCTTTAATTTCAGCTCCACTGAATCCCTCTGACAAGGATGCCAATGTTCTGTTGCTCACTCCCTTACCCAGAGGCATTGAACCTGTGTGAACGGAGAATATTGCCTCTCTAGCACTCAAGTCGGGAATTGGGATGTCAATTATTCTGTCAAATCTTCCTGGACGCAGGAGAGCTGCATCGAGTAGTTCCGGACGATTGGTAGCAGCGATGACCTTGACATTGTCGAGACTCTCGAAGCCATCTAGCTCGGAAAGAAGTTGCATTAGCGTCCTCTGAACCTCACGATCCCCTGAAGTGGCGACGTCGAGTCTCTTGGATCCTATGGAGTCGATTTCGTCAATGAAGATGATAGATGGTGACTTCTGCCTAGCCATCTCAAACAGCTCTCTGACCATCCTGCCACCTTCACCGATGTACTTCTGAGCTAGTTCCGCTCCTACGAGCCCTAGGAATGTGGCATTGGTTGAGTTTGCTACTGCCTTAGCCAACATAGTCTTACCAGTACCTGGGGGGCCTGTCAGAAGCACCCCTTTCGGTGGATCTATGCCAAAATCAGAGAAAGCCTTGGGGTTCTCGAAGGGTAGCTCAATGGCCTCCTTTAGTTCCCTGATTTGTTCCTCTAGCCCGCCAATGGAAGAGTAATCGACATCTGGTGAGTCGATTATCTCTGCGTTGCTAACCAATGGATCCCAAGAGTCAGAGAGGATTTCGACTACTGATAGGGTATCCTGATTTAGTGCCACTCTGGTTCCCGGCTTGATTTTTGTACTATCGAGACGGCGATTGATCGACACTAGGAAGACAGTGCCGTTGGAGCTCCTCACGATAGCCTGTTCATTGACCATATCCTGAATGTATCCTATGATCAGTGGTGGGGTTCGAATGTTGCTTAGTTCCTCTTCAAGCCTGTTGGAGCGCTTCTTCAGCTGAGTGATCTCATTCTCCAAGAATAGCTTCTCCGTCAGTAGTTGCTGAGCCCTGTCTGATAGATCCTGGTAGTCCTTTGAAAGACGGTCTAGAGACTCTTTGTGAGGGTCTTTGTTATCGAGAAGATCGACCCCGCTTGGTGTTTCGTTGGCCTCGGACGCCATGTTGTCCACACTGAACCGATACTTATGACCCCTACGAAGGACTCATGATGCTCAATCGTGTGGGCAATGCATGGGTGCATGCGAACTTTGTGGAGCTGAGGGAGTCAGCACAAAGATGGCCAGAGCATCACAATCATTGCTTGAATGCTGCAATGGATGCATAGGCTCCATGGGGCTCATTGTTCAGCAAGTGGTGAGGACGACGGTCAGTGCACCCGCTGAGCCGCGAAGCCATGTCTCAGGGAAAGGGATCACTGGAGTAGACATCATGACGAAGGATGAGGTGGAGCTAGCAAACGACTTTCATTCGAGAATCAGAAATGCTAGGGAGCATAGGGGCCTTTCCCAGGAAGACCTCGCCAGAGAGATGAACGAGAAGATTGGGGTCATTCAGAAGGCAGAGAACGGCATCAGGCCAACTGACTCGTTGCTGAACAAGTTTGCAAAGACGCTTGACGTACGTCTTTTCATGGAAGCGGTGCCTCACAGCCACACCATGGTTGCATCGGAGTCTGATAGGCAGATGACCATCTCAGATGCTAAGAATCAAATCGAAGAAAACCCCAAGAAGAATACATCCAAGAAGAAGGGGAGGAAAATTGGAGTCTCAAGATCCGGTGCACGCTCAAGGAGATAGGGACGTGGAAGAAGCATCCCTGCACGTTATCCATCTCGATCAGGACGACCCCAAGAAGTGCACTGCAAGAAAGATGCATGCAAATGGTCTAGTAAGGTTGCACGAGAACGTATCAGGCTCCCCAAGAAGGGGGTATCTGCTTGATCCGCAATCCACAACAATACTTGGCCCGGAGGACAGGGAGTTGATTTCAATGGGGGGATCCATTGTCGTTCTAGACTGCTCTTGGAAGAGGATTGGGGAGTCCCTTGAGGAAATCGCCGGGAGAACCCGGCTAGAGGGGCGAATCTTACCGGCATTGCTAGCTGCAAATCCGGTTTCATGGGGAAGACTTGGGAGGCTGTCGTCCGTGGAGGCACTTGGTGCAACTTTAGCGATCCTCGGCTATTCGGAGCAAGCCTCCAAGATTCTGGGGGCATTCCAATTCGGGGAACAATTTCTAGACCTAAACAAGGAGCCTCTCCAGGCATATGCAAGTGCTATGTCAAGGGAAGAGATTGCAGAAATACAATCAGATTTCTTTGAAATTGAAAAGAGTGATGAGTGAGAATACTCTAGGTAAAGGTTCGTGTACAGGCTAGGGAGTTTCCCCCCTAGCCTGCTTTCGTAGCAACCTTATCCAGCGTTTATTCTGGGAGGTTGTCGGCAATCATGCCAGCGACAAATGCTCCAATACCCACGGTAGCACCGTCAACGATCCATGGGATGACTACTGCCATCATATCCGATGTTTCGTTCATCAGCATGGATGCCATGTCACCTGCGGAAGCGTAGTTCACGATCCCTGCGGTTGCCATGACAGCCACGGGCATTGCCCAGCTGTTGTCCACATTGGTGTTGATGTGGCCCAAGACAGCGCCAGCAGCGACCAGACTCAGCGTAGTCATTATTTCAAATTTATACGCATCCTGGCCACCATTGTGAGCTATGGTGTACTCGACATAGTCGGCTGTTGTCTCTGCCATTAGGAAGATAGCTAATGCGGCTCCGATTATCTGTGCTACAAGCTTCATCCCGTTGGCCATCCAGTTGCCTTCGACATCACTTACGTCGCCAGTGATCATGTGCATCCATGTCACTGGTGGCAGTATGTGTGCCCCGGCGAAGGCCATCCACGCTACAGCAAGTGCCAGCATTCCACCGAGCGATGCCAATTCTAACCCGACTACATTTGTACCTGCAGTCATGTCAGCAGCATCGTTCCAGACGGTTATGCCAAACACTAGCCAGGTAACCGCAAATGCGCCTCCTAGTTCGTTCATCAGTCCTTTCCAATTTACATTCATTTTTTCATCTCCTCGTATAACGAGTGACTTCGCCTCGCTTCTCTGGACTATATAATGGAGAAGGTAATGAACATGCGAAAAATGCCCAAAAACGTACTTTTTCTGAAAAGCCGGTGTACTAATTTACACTTAGTAATAATTGTTAAATCGAGTGAGAATATTGACATCGATATGCCGTTGATTTCTACTCACCGGAGTACTCTGTGACTCGAATACCAAGCTTTCCTGTACGTGCCTTACGAGTCATGACGAGGTTCATCTTCTTGTGGAATTCCTCTTCGAGATCGACATTCATCGCGAGAGCGTGACCGAGGATCAGTATCAGGAGGTCAGCCAGTTCCTCGGCCGCCTCCTCATCGGGCTTGCCCTTCGTTATGGCGGCGGAGAGCTCTCCAAGCTCCTCAACGGTGAGGGCGATTCGGAAACCCATATCGTGGCCATGGTTCTCCTCGGCGGCAAACTTGTGCTTGTGGTGGAAAGATGCCACCCTTGACATCATCGTCAACCAAGAGCCATCAGGCTCCCCACTATGCTCCACCTGCAACCAATCATCGACGCTCAGCCTTCCTGTCATGCCCCTACTCAGACGAGAGACTCCATCAAGGTAGTTGCTCTAAGTGATGTCTTCCAGCAGAGATAGTATGCAGGAGGCCACTAGATCCCTCATTTCCGAGGCCATCTCGTCCACCTCTCCATGGTCAATTTGGGCCTCGGGTTCACCAGGGGTCCGTCCTGCGGCCCAGTTAGACGAGCATAGTAGCGAGATATGCGCAATACCCGCCTCGGAAACTAGTCGTTGCTCTGGACCAAGGGTCATTCCCACGACATGAGCGCCTAGCTTCTCCAGGGCATCGATTTCCGAGGGGCTCTCGAACTGTGGGCCGACGCATTGAGCCACCACTACCCTGGATGGGTTCGGGCCCTGCTTCTCCGCGAGTACCTTCTCGCAGACAGATGAGGCCCTCGGGTCGAATGGCAAAGTTCGATCTGCGTGGATTGCATCGTCGTCGTGGAAGGTCCATGGCTTGATCGATAGGTCCAGTACCCCTTCGGCAACGCCTACGGTCCCCGGAGGCATTGATTCCAGCATCGAGCCTACGGAATTCACGCTAACCACTAGATCGGGTTCGCAACTCGCAGCAGCATGCACGTTTGCTCGGTGCTCGATTGCGTGAGGAGGGGTTCTTGCGCCTCCAGTAGAGTGGTGCCTGTCTATCACGAAGACCACTCCTGAATCGTGATTCACGACATTAAGAGGAACATCGCCCCATTGCGACTCAGCGATCATGGAATTCGAACGAGAACTATCCTCTGAAGCTAGAGTGGAGGCGAATGCACTCATCCCAGTTCCGCAAATCACCGCGATGCGGGGCATCTCCTCACTCCGATAGTCTGGAGATTAGGTCGGCCTTCTTCCCTGATACTGGCTTACCTGCCTCCTTCAGAAGTTCCTTGAGCTGCGCGACGGTCAACGATTCGTAGTCAACATCCGCCGATGTTTCTTCCTCCTGTGCTTCTTCGGCAGAATCTGCTACTGTTTCTTCTTCGGTGACTTCCTCTGTTGGGGTGCCGTCTCTGTCATCCCCCTCGTCCTCGGAACTTTCTCCTTCCTGCTCCTTGGCTACCTTCTCCTCGGCCTTGATCTCCTCTAGGGTCGGGCCATCGTCCAGTACAACACCGGCCTGAATCAGCTGACTGCGCCTGAAGAACACCGCCCTGACTGGCTGAATCTTGGAAATTGCCTTGGAAACGCTCTCCTCAAGGGAGCCGTCCATGAGCGCCTTCTGGACGTTTATCCAAGTCGATTTTGCGCAGAATTTGACTACCTCATTCCTAGCGATGCTGCGCGACTCCTGCTTCTGGCTTCCCTTGACACTGGACCTCGTGACGATGAATGGCTTAATTCTGATGAAGAACCCATCCTCAGTGACGACATCGATTGTGTCGTCAATTTTTCCTCGGTCCCTCCTTATCTGCCTCCTGACGAAGTCCTTCATGACATCATGGCCGACGAACTCTGTGATTGCATCGTTTCCGACGACTTCCTTGATTCTGAACTTGATTTTGACATGCATCTTCGTGAAGTCGCCGTCCAACTCGTTCTGCATTATCTCAAATTGCCTCCCTACGAGTAGCTCTTCTTCCTCGGCAATGGTCTCGCCGATCATCTTGAACGACCATGGGTTTCGAGGAGCTCTGATAGAGTACCAACGCTTGGACTTCCACTTGTCCTTCTGCCTACGAGCAGCTGCTCTCGCTGATGCGCCTTTGGCCATTGAAACATCTCCATATTCCGGGGGCTACCCCGTTTGCGAGCCGTGCGACCTGCAACCAGTATTTGAACGGAATGCTACTGATAACGTCAGCAATGGGACGCATTCAAGTTAGTTCGTCATCTGGGATTGGCATGGGTCTGCATGGCGGGGAATGGAGAATACACGCGAGTGCTGTTGATGAAAGCAAAGTTATTGCAGACGCACTAAGTTGGTTGAGTGGGGCTGGGTCAGAGATAATTATCCATAAAGAAAACTCAACATTGGGGGCGCCAATGCAGACAATTAGTGTGAAGATGAAGGGCAAACAGGCACGGCTGTCATTGGGCATGCTGGAGAAAGAATCTTTGAAGGAAATCCTTGAAAATGACCTAGATAAGCGAATAGACGATGACAAGTTCCTACACATCAGACTGAGCCTCGGCCGGCTAGTCCAAGGAATAGGCGCCCTATCAAGGAATATGGATGAACCCGTTGCAAAGGGGAAGTTCAAGTTAGAGGTTTACCCTGGTCAAGAGCCAATAGATGTCGCGGAGAAGATTCTAGGTCTATTACTCGGCGAATAATACAAGAATTCATATGCCTAATACTGAGGCAATTACTTGTTATGACCCATGTAGTAACCAGTGCTTGCGTGCAATGCAAATACCAAGATTGCGTCCATGTCTGCCCGGTAGAAGCCTTTAGGGAAGCCGAAGAATATCTTGTAATAGATCCCGATGAATGCATAGACTGTGCGGCATGTATCCCTGAGTGCCCAGAAGAGGCGATCTATGCAGATAGCGACTTACCGGATGAGGAAATGGACTGGTTGGAGAAAAACGAGCGAGAATCGCCAGAACTACCCCTCGCAGAGGGAGATTCCCCTGTTCTGGCTGACAGTTGAGGCAATTGTTCTCTGAAATAGGTTCTTCAATACAAGCCGAGAGGATTGGGTATGCCGCATAGGGTTGAGCTTAGCAGTATGAGGCATGGCACAGAGCTACTCAAGCGCGGCTTTGCGAAGATGCAGGAGGGTGGCGTAGTGATGGATGTGGTCACACCAGAGCAAGCCCATGTTGCAGAGGATTCAGGTGCCGTATCCGTGATGGCCCTGGAGAGGGTCCCGGCAGACATCCGTTCTTCTGGTGGAGTTGCAAGGATGAGCCATCCCAAACTGATTAAAGAGATCATAGAGACCACTAGCATTCCAGTCATGGCCAAGGCCAGGATAGGTCACGACGAAGAGGCAAGAGTCCTTGAGTCGCTTGGCGTAGACATGGTCGACGAGTCTGAGGTACTAACTCCAGCCGACCCATTCTACCACATTGCCAAGGGTGACTTCACCATACCATTCGTTTGCGGGTGCACCAGTCTCGGAGAGGCGGTAAGAAGAGTGGCGGAGGGGGCTGCGATGATTAGGACAAAAGGGGAGGCTGGTACTGGAAACGTTGTAAGTGCAGTCAAGCATGCTCGCCTCCTATCAACTGAGATTGAAACTACAATGAATGCAGACTCAGATGCGAGATCTGAAATTGTGGATACCATTCTTGATGGATATAAAAGGCTAGAGAATTTATCCGAAATAGGGGCCAAGGTTAACACAACCCCCTTCGGAGACCTAGAAACAATCAGAAAAGAGGTTGCATTGGTTCTAGATGAAGTCTCAGAATTTGGTCGCCTACCAGTGGTAACTTTCTCGGCGGGAGGGATTGCCACACCTGCTGACGCGGCTCTGATGATGAAGCATGGAATGGACGGGATTTTCGTTGGCTCGGGGATATTCAAGAGTTCGGATCCAACTCGTACAGCTGAGGCGATTGTCCTCGCAACACATCACTTCGAAGATCCCAAGGTGGTTGGGGAGGCATGCGAGATGGTTGGGGAGGCGATGCCTGGGCTCGAAATTGACACTCTTGAGGTTAGGCTCGACGAAAGAGGCTGGTGACTACCTCTTCCTGCCACGAGAGGTTCCGAGTTTCCTGGGTGCTCTTTTGGCCTTCGGTTTTTGTTGGTCGTCGGCATCGACTCCACTGGAGACAATGCCTCCGAATGTGACTGATCCACCCCCAAGTAGCTTCTCTGTAAGCGAATCTGCCAGCTCTTCATTTTGATCGGGACCTCTGAGGGCATGCCTGACTGATTTATTATGGTCCTTGACAAGCCTCTCCCTCTCCTCGTGCTGTGATCGGATCTCTCCGCGAATCTCGTTTACCTTGGAGAGGAGTTCGACCACTCCCTGGTGTGCTTGGTCCGCCTTGCCCCTCTCCTCCAAGAAAAGTGCGTGAAGCCTATCTCCCTCGCCCCTAAGGAAGTCCCTCTCTTCGAACAGTGGCTTGATTTCACTCCAAATCTCATCTGCTAGACTATTCTGTTCGAGCATTAACTTGTGTTCGTTGTCTGCTTCGGCCCTCAATCTCTGAATCGACTCGTCCATGTTGTTCAAATCAATTGAGACGATTCGCTGCTGCTCGACATGAGGGATTAGTTCGTCTCTTCGAGAAATTAATGAGCGGAGTTTCTTGATTAGGGAATTCTCCTTCTCAAGTGTTAACGAGCCATCGGTCATTATTCGGTCTTCGATCCTCTCTATCTCCCCAACCGTCTCCGAGAGTTGAATCACGACAGACTTGCTTGGGCCATGGTCCCTTTTTCCTTTCTTGCGGGATGAAATCTCCCTAATACTCTGCTGGATTTCATCGCGACTGGCCTGGTGAATCTTTGCCTGTACACGGACTTTCTTCTGTTCATCCATCCTAGATGTGATCGTTTCTTGGACCTCGTTTCTTTTGTTTTGGGCAGAGTTGCGTTGGTCTGCTGCCCTCTTGGCAGAATCGCTGTGAGAATCCCTCTGCCCTCGGACCCTACTGAGCTTTGACTCCATGGCGTGTAGCCTTGTCCGAAGGTCGTCAGCCTCCCCATCGCCATTATCCATGCAATCGGGAATAGTGCCCCCTTATTGAAGAGACCTAGAGGCCGAGTAACCTTGCTGCAAACGGCAGAATCGGGGAAATTATGGCCAGAGCGGCTCCGAACATGAATACGGCACCGGTAGTCATCCTAAGACGGGTAAAGAGGTCTGAGCGAACTTGTGAGGTCAGCACCTTGCCTGAAATCAGATTCCCGGATGAGTCCTCTAGCCTTACCGTCACAGTGGCGTCCCCCATTGATGAAGGGATCAGGGTCTGCCAGACGATCCTCGATTTGGCGATTGAAGATGACATCCTCTCGTAAGTGGCCTTTCCAGATAGCGAGTCGTCGAAATGAGGTTCTGCCCTTAGGCGGTACACGCACTCATTGGGGCGGAAGTCAGGTGTCTGAACCCTTAGGATTAGATCCTGGCTCTCTTCGGTCTGATTTAGTACGTAGGCAAATAAGTTTGCCTGACCTAAGGTGAGGTTCTCCATGTCTACATCGAACCAGATGCCATTATCGGCTTGGGACGAGAGGTGCATCCTCATCCTGTCGTTGAGACGGAAGAAGGGTGCGCACCTATCCCTTGCATGCATCAGTAGACGATCCAAGGTCTCTTCACCGAGCTCTGGATGGTTGATTATCTGGTCAATAGTTCGTGAATCTACCAGTTTCCCTAGTGCTTGGTGGAATTCCTCCTCTTCTATCAAGCCCGAACGGAACATGTCGAGCACCTGCAGAAGGTACTCCTGTAAATCTGAAAGTTTCACACCTTTCTGAAGATCTGCATTGAACGAGGAGACGTACTTTGAGAAGCGAACCGCCAGCATTGGATCGACATGGGACCTGATCACATCGGTGAATGGCATGTTGAGCAGGGCTGGGTGCATGGGGGGTGAGAAAGCCTCCAGAAGGCCCCATGGCTCGACGGTGTTGAACCTTGGACGGTTGGAAACCATGTATACGCTATGTCCGGACAATAGGGCTCCGGTGGATAACGCAATGAGGACCGGGATACCGTCTGTGTCCGAGTCAAAAATCAATGCTAAGCCAAGCAAGCCTGTGGAGAATATCATCAAGCTTGTAGTCAGATTGAGCTGATTCGCTGCACCGTCTATTACAGCCCTCATCTCACTGTATCCATGGGAACTGCGGAATGGGATTCCAGTCGAAACGATTTCTTCCGTTTCGATTTGAAATATCCTCTTTGTCATCCACATTAGATAGTGCAGAACAAACAATAGCAAAAGATCAGCCACCATCAGAACGAGTGCCAACAAGTAGATCGACTTTGAGAATGTGAAGTCGAAGAATAGTTCCTGCACCCCACCCTGCCACCAATCTGGCTCTGATGACCGGTACGATTGTGCTAGGCCGAATAGTAGAACAACGACAATGGGGAGAAATAGTATCAGACGTGCCCCTCTGCTAATTAGCAGGTCATCCACACCGGCTAGAATAGCCTCCCTGGCCTTCAATGTTGACTTGATTGATGGTCCCTTGGGTTTGGCGTCTTCCTTCACCATTCCTTTGATGTCCGGGGCGGCAGGGGTTTCAGCCTCTAATGCGGATATCATCGAGTCTATCTCTTTCTCCAACCCTAAGATGTTTCTAGAGTCCTCGCTTGTAGACATATAATCAATCTCCAGTTGTCCTTATTCGAGCCAGGATCTTCATTGAAATACTATCGGATAAATCAAATTTGTTTCCATTACTAGTTATCTCGCCACCAGTGAGAAAGACAACGGAGCCTACTCCGAGTCCGCAATCTCGAATGGTGATGGATTCGACATCATTTGCCACAATCAACTCAACCACGGCAGATGCCCCCTCTGGCAGACGTGCCAGAGGCAATAGAGTCCCGACGCCCATTGTTTCAAAGTCGCGCTCTATACTGGGTATTCGAGCGCCTTCGGCTGTAGTCTCTGGGTACCCCAGTAAACGATCCAACGTAGCCTCTAGATCCGAGCCTACTGCATGCTCCATTTTGCATGCCACCTCTTTCACATCCCCCTTGAAACCAATAACATCGGTAAGAAGCACCTCCAAAAGGCCCTCTCTTCTTTTTATCCTGGCAGCTAGCTGGAATCCTGCAGTAGTTAGACGGCATCCTCGATAGGGGATGTGAGTGATCATTTCTCTGTGGGAAAGGCGTTGAACCATTTCGGTTACTGAAGCGGCACTGACACCCATCAATTCGGCAATCTGTGTTGTCTTAACTATCGCACCTGGGGTATCGGCGTGGACCTCGAAAATAGTTTTCAGATACATTTCCTCAATATCGCTGAACTCTGGCATCTTAGTCACCTGCAGCCTCTGCCATGAAGTGAGTCTTGCACACTGGGCATCTAGACATTACCGGTCTTCTCTCCATCTTTACTCTCAATGCCTGTTCGCATTCTGGACAATTGAGGGTGTCCTCCGAGGAGCGGACGATTTGATGAGAGGGTTTTTCACTCCCTCCAACGACGTTTTCATCCCCTCCAACGACGAATTCCATAGAGCATGCAGGACATCTTACACCACCAGAATGATTGCTGGGGACCATCAATCTCTGATCGCAAAACGTGCATTGGATCTCCTTCTTCTCCTTTCTCGATGTGGCCTCTGCTGATTCCTTGGTTTCACGTAGGCTGGAGTCGGATGTGGAGGGAGTTCTAGTGGATACTGCGCGCCAAACTAATGTCCCAATAAGAATGGTAATTACACCTGCAAGAGTCCCATAACCAGCTGCGAGTATGTCAAATGGGAGCTCCAGCCCTTCATCGCCCAGATTTGTCTCTACTGAGTAATATTTCGAGGCTCTAACCCCACTGGTAGACCACTGAACCTCCAAATCAACTCGATCTCTGTCTGGCCAATTTGGCAAGGAAATGTCAGTTGTTATTTTTGAACCTGGCATTACGGACTGGACTTCAGTTTCTGCAAGTATTGTATTGTCGGGGGACATTAGCACTCTAACATTGCCCGAGTCGGTCTGGTAGTTACCTATGTTTTCTAGAGATATTGAGGCCAATGCTTTGCTACCGGGGATGGGTTTTTCGGGATTGAAGATGACCTCTAGGGCAATTGAAGACTCGGTCACAAGCGGTTCTTGAACACTCTCTTGGGAGAAATTCTCTGAATCGGGAGAAGGTTGCCAGCCGATTGGAATGGCCTCAACGATAATCTGCTCTGCATGGGGGTGTCCGAGATCTAATTGGATTGTCCGTCGGCCAGGATCGGATTCCAATTCTATTCTCTGCAGAAGTTGTAATGCGCCCTGATTTTCAGCGGACGCTTCGAGAATGATGCCCCTGGATCGGCCATTAGAGAGATATACCGAGGCCTCGATACTCAGTCCCTCGGTGTCTGTCCAGTAAATTGAGTTCATGGAAAGATTGAGGGTTTGACTCGGCATTACCACAACAGAAATATTTCCTTCCAATGGAAAATAGTCAGGGGCACCGTCTACAGAGATCCACCAATAGAAATGATTTGTTCCGGGAGAATTGACCGAAAAGGGGGCTGGGACCTCGCGAGTTGAGCCCGGTGAAATCTGAACATTGGCACCGTGGAAAATCTCCTCACCGGTTGAGGGGGAGATATGGAGTGAAACATTGCCGCTATCATTACCAGAATTAGTCACCATCACAGAAGATACTAGGGTGTCCCCCACATAGGATGGCTCTCCAGAGATAGCCAAACCGGACCCACCCGAAGAAGTGAAGTCGGCAGACGAGGGAGTATCTCCAGAGTACTCAACTACCAGATTAGTATCGTCGAGATACTGGGTTGAGAGGACGGGTTGTCCTAGGCAAGAGAGGAATATTATCACCAGTGATATGCAAACAATATTGCCAGACAAGCCCCTCATGAAGTCGGCTTGAATGGACATCGTATCAATCAAACCCAGAAAAATGTCCAGCATAGGCCTATAATGGATGTATTTCCTCGGACGGAACCGAAATGGACACTAAAGCACTGTTGCGAGTAGGGCCGAGTGAGCTAGCCGCTAAACTCCTGGAAAGAAGGATTATTCTGAAGGAGAGTCTGCCCGGGGTGATAAGAAATCTAGAGGCGGAAGAAGACACCTTGACACCTAAGGTTGAACGAATGAAGAAATCATTCGAAGGTGCCAATATCAAGGTTGCAAAATTCAAGGAAGAGAGGGATCTCTGTCAGAAGAGTACCAGAGTATTGATTCCAGAGGTTAAAGAAATTAGAGAGGAACTGATAAAATCCGGAGGGATGATCAGCCTAGATCCTAAGTGGAAGAAGAAGAAGTTGCTTGAGCAGATTGAGGAAATAGAGGACAAGATTCAGACATCGGCCCTTGATCAGAAATCAGAAAGGAAACTTCTGGACAAGAGGAGGGCTTTAATTTCAGAGAATGATAAATGGGTCAGAGATAGAAAGGACTCGAATCCGGAGATGTCAATCTACCTGGAAAAAAACAGAAAAATGTCTGAACTCTTCAAGAAAGCGGATAAGTCCCACGCCAAGATGATCGAGTCCGTATCAAAGGCACAACCATTGTATCAGAAGTTGTCTGAAGCGTCTCAAGAATTGAAGGAAGTGAAGAGTCAACTAGACCGTGCGAAAGAGTTACTCTCTCAGAGTGATAAGGCGATTGCGCACTGGGAAAAAAGATTAGAGAGTGGTTTTGGAGAAATTGGACCTGGTTTCCGAGACCTCCTAAAGGCCAAAAAGACAGTAGATGGGGGCGGTCTTTCTTCATTTGCAAAGAAGTCTCGTAAAACATCCAAAAAGGAAAAATCGGCGGGTGAAAAGGAATGAGTGAAGCTCCTAGTGAAAACAAGTGGAGTGATCTTGAGAAAATTGATGCTGATGGAATTAGCAGGATTATCAACGAAAAGAAGGTTTTGTTTCGTTCTTTCGAGGGGCAAATTAGGGAATTGCAATCTGAGCGAAAGGAGCAGATTCACATTGTGAAGTCATTGAGATCAGCAATTGTTGGTTTTGAAAACTCTGGTTCGGGAAGGAAAAAGTTACTCGGAGAATTTCATGTTTCGAGAAAGGCGGCGCAACGACATAGAGAAATGAGGGATGCAATCAACAAATGCGTGCCGCCACCGTCAAAAATACTTGAAGAATGGTTGAATGAGACATACAGCTCTCTGACAATTATCGATAATGATTTGACTTCGGTTCCAATGCTCAATCCAGAGCTATCCGCATTCAGTCGGTTCTTTGAGATTCAATCATCAATTAAGAAAAAGAGGGAAGCAGAGAATGCCCATTCTGGTTACATTTCCAAAGTTAGTGAAATGAGGAAGATTTCCACTAAATTAGATCAGAATAAGGAAGAGGCAGACAAGGTCGTATCGGAACTCAAAGACAGTGCAGAGATTGGAGGGGACAGAGTTAGCAGGAAAGAGATCAGTAGGGTTAGTAAAAGAATTTCTTCCATCGATATAAAAATTGAAACCCTGAAGGTTGATATAAAGAAAGAACGAAAGGAACTGAAGAGAATAGAGAAATTCTCTCGGATTTCATCAGGTAGGGGGGGCGTTTCAAGCATAGAAGATATTCGAGGAATAGCCGCCAAGGGTGGATCTCTGAGCACTGAGGAGTTGGGCGCGTTGTTGGAGTCTGGTGGTTTTTCATCGATTTCCGAAACAAATAAGGATGTCAAGGAAAAGGCAACTGTTGGAGTCAACACTAGAAAGAAGATGAGAAGAATAGGCGTTTCTAGAAAAGGAAGTAGACAAGGAAGAGTTGCCAGCAGAAGAGAGTAACTACTTGGAAATTCGGTATCCCTTAAATGGAAGCCCAAATTGGAAATGCCAGAGGGACGTCGTTGGAGCTCAATCAATCGAATATTGGATCAGTTTTCGGGGCCAAAACTGAGTCAGTAAGCGATAAGCTAAATGATTTCAAAAACCGGCGTGACGATCTCAACGTGAAAGTAAGGGGCCAGTTGGACAAGCGCAATGAAATCAACCGCCAGGTTAAGGAATTAATTGCCGAAGTTCAGAAACAGAAAATATTGCGGAATGAGGCGAATAGCAAAGTAGCAGAATTAAGGAAGATCAGGCTCGAGAAGACGATCGAACTCAAAGAAATTAGAGCTAAGCTAAGAAGCTCTGCTGAGAATAATGATCGTGACTCAGGTAAGAAGAGAAATGGAGGTAGCTCTCGGACAATCAGAGAGCAAATGAATAAACTAGAATGGCGCCATCAAACAGGTCAGATTGGCCCTAGCAAAGAGAAGGATTTCTTTTCAACGATGAAGAGATTGCAGGCCGAGTTCAAAAAACTAAAACAGGAAGAGGAAGCAAGTAGCTCCTCGGTTTTGAAGGAAGTTAAGCAGGCAGAGAAGAGGCAACAAAGAGCACATGACGCAGTTACCGATGCGTCGGAGAAATCAGAAGAGGCGCATTCCCTGATGATGGAGCTATCGAACGAAGTGGACAAACTCAGAGGGCTGGCAAATTCAGAACACCTTGGGCTAACAACGACAAAAGGCGATGCAGATAATTTACATAACAAATACATCATCTCCATCAGGTGTATCCATTCTATGCAAGATATTCTGAAGTTAACTGGGGCAAATAAGGAGCGAGAATCGGAGAGGGTGGATGTATCTGATCTAATGTCGAGGTTGATGGAAGGGCAGACCCTCTCTGATGAGGACATGATGCTTCTTCAGAGGAATTAGTAATCGTAAAGACGGCCGTTCCTTCCATGCAAGATCTTTTCGGTTTCTAAGTGGATAGCCCACCCTGGAATTAGTATCATGGCATGGCTGATATTTGCCCTATCGGAATTCAACGGCCATTTCTGGAGAAGCATGCTTCGAACAGAGCCCGAGAGTGTTGTCTCTCCGGATTTTCCCCTTCTCCTTTGCCCGATGACCTTAGCTAATTCTTCGTTGAGTCTGTCCTCAGTTAGCCAATTGTCACTCTGTGGCTCTATTGTTCTTAGAATCGGGGCCCTCTGAAGTTTCTGAACATCCTCCAATAATGCGATAGTTTGTGACCAAGGGTCCTCGAGAATCGTCCATTTACCCGATTCGCTTTCTCCATTAGGCCCTTGTAAATCCCCCAATACGGTCCATAGACGAGCGACCAGAAGTAGCGGTGAGAATGAAAATCCATCCATACCTCGCTGAGTTGTCCAAGATTTGATCTCAATCAGTGGTTTCAACACTAGTGTTCCATCATTGTCTGGGCTGTGGCTAATCTGTTCGAAATTACCTTGGATCTCTTCCTCCCTAGCAGTAGCAATCAAGTCACCGGAGAGTACAGCCCTCCCAATCCACAATGAAATCTCCTCAGGACCAAGTATCTGAAAATAAAAAGAGTCTACGGAGTGGCAATCTGATTGAACTGGGCGCTCACTGAGAATGAGGTTTAATCCACTGGGGGCATCCATTCCAAACCTAATTATCTCGCTCCTAGTGATCGGTAAAATCCCAGCAGGAGCATGCCAAATGGAAACGCCATTGGAATGAATTTCTAAGTCTGGGATGGAAGCTGCCACCCCCATGGAAGTGAAACCGTGAGTGTCGTTTGCTAATTCATGATTTCTGAGGTTGACTGCTTTCGCCCTTAGGAGGTCTCGCAGCGCCCCTTCCATGGGTGCAGACCGAAGGACCTGTCTTTGAAGAGAACCCAAGATTTGGTTTCTCGGGCCTTATTATTGCGTCAAAGGTTCGGGGCGATTTGAAGCAAATCGCTCTGCCCTGGATCTAAAATGCAAAGTGAGCTTACTGGGAATGGTTTTCCGCAGGCTGCACCGAGTTGTCTGTTAACCATTGTAACTTGGTGAACTGGTACTGATGGGTGTGAATTCCTTAATTCATCGATGAAGGATTCCGGGCAATTAGCTGCAACGAGAACCATCTTCGCGCTCCCCTTGAAACATTCGGATGATGTCTGACGTTGTCCGAAAACAATGTCTCCAGTATTTATTCCCTGCTTTAATTGTCTAGCAATGTCCATTCTCTCCCCTCAATTATTTTCATCGGGAATGTAGAACAACTCTACGCTCCCAGTTCCCAAAGCGACTGGTTGACCGACGATAATGTTCTCAGTTACGCCAGATAGCGAGTCCCTCTCGCCGATTACTCCGGCCTTCAAAAGATGGGTCACAGTAACCTCGAATGCTGAACGGGCAAGGATTGAGTGCTTGGTTCCACTGACCCCATGCCGACCTATGGCTCTAACTTCGCCACCGGTTGTCATAACATCCGATACCATGATGAGGTGGCGAACATCTACATCCAGACCGGCCCCTTCCAGAGTGTCCCACGCTTCGTTAATTATGGCTTGACGGGCAGCTTCAATTCCCAAGTAGTCATGAATCTCGTTGATATTGTTAGTATATGTTCGTGACCGATCCACGCCATCGAACTCACTTACCTTTGCAAGGTTAGATCCTATAGTAGAGATGTAGTACTCGCCGGTTTCCGACATTGGACCCTGCACGGTTGCCCTACTGATTCCAGGGAGGCCCTTCAAACGTAGTTTCTTGATCTTGTCTTCTAACTGAAGAAGCGCAGTGTAGGTAGGTGGGTCTGATGATAGATCTGCCAGATCTTCTTCCTTTGAAACGCCAGGGATAATTCTGAGCGACTTGGGGCGAACCTCGTTATCGGCTTGAACATAGAGTCTGAGTGCACGGGATAGTTTGTCTCTCACCTCGGCTCCGGTCATCTTCTTCAGACGCATATTGCTATTGTTCAATTGCAGGACAATGTTCCTCTGAGCCACATCAACATCAATCGTAGCAATGTCTATGGCCGTTGTTGTCTCGATTGAGGCTGCTAAATTCCTGACTAGTTTTTCATTGGTCCTTAGTGGCTTACCCTTGGAAGTATTCTCATCCATGTAAATTATCATAGTTGGTGTCTTGGGAACCTTTCTGGCGTCCACTATCTCGATAATCCTAGGAAGACCTTGGGTGACGTTGACAGTTGCTACACCTGCATAGTGGAAAGTACGCATTGTCATCTGTGTACCGGGTTCGCCAATTGATTGCGCTGTTGTTATGCCAACGGCTTCGTGAGGTACTACCTTTGAATCGAGGTAGAACTTGTTTGCAGATTGAACGATCTTCTTTGCCTTTGCATTAGTCAGTTTCTTCTCGCCCCTGCTATGGAGGCCCTTGACTAGTTGGTCAATCATTTTTGGAGCCATGTTTGAGTCAATTTTTTCTGCAGCGTTATTTAGCTGAATGAACATCTCATCCTCGTAGTCTATGTCTCGGATAAGTTGCTCCATCTTGGTATCGTAGTCATAATCCTGCAAAGGAAGTGATCGAGTGGTTCTTCGCCGCCTAGAAACAGCTCTCCTTCTGACTATTGTCTTCTCTGAACCAGCAGAAGAGGCCCTGGAAGATTTGACAGAGCTGGCCATGACATCATAAATCCTCTGAGATGTCCCTGAGTCTATACCGCAAATCTGGGCAATCTGGCCCGGTGAAAGTCCCTTTACGTCATCCCACTTACGATCGTCGGCAAGCTTGTGGGCGTACTCTTCCTCTATTCCGAGGTCCATCAATTTCTTCTTTGTTGCACTCTTAACGACCATCACTTAGCACCCCCTAAAGCGTCGTTGAGAACCTGATTTACATCGAACGGATCGCCTTTCCGGCTCCTAGCTGGATCAGTCCCATCTTCACCATATTCGAATTGGATGATACGGTTCGCAGTGTTCCTTACAGAGGCCATTTTGTCCTTTGAGACCTTTAGATCGTCCATTGCATTAATCAGTCTTCTTTGCATATAGCCAGACTTGCTTGTTCTTACCGCCGTATCGACTAGAGACTCCCTGCCCGAGACGGACAGCATGAAGAACTCGGTTGGCTCTAGGCCTCTCTTGAAAGATGAAGAAACGAAGCCCTTCTCCTTGGACCCCTTGACCTTCCTTGGGAAGTGAGAGAGTACACGGTCTTGATATCCCCTCTCGAGCCTCTTTCCCCTGACCTTAGGCTGGCCAATTGATCCAGCCATCATGGCTAGATTGTCCATTGACCCACGGGCACCGGAAGTGGCCATCAAAACGGCTGAGTTATCTCCACCCAAATGTGCCTTCGCAACGTTGCCTGTTTCGCCCTTTGCAGTATCCAAAATTGTGAGAATGTTCTCCTCGAGAGTTTCATGAGGGGTTCTACCAGGCCTAGCCTCGTATTTCCTACCATCCTTGCCGAATTTCTCTAACTCGGAATCTACGTCGATGCTTGCCTTGGTGTTAATTTGCTCTATCTCTACCTTTGCCTCGGGGGGTAGGTCCTCATCATCGATTCCAGTTGTGAAACCCATGGATGTGCAAATAGCAATTGTCATCTTTGTCATCTTATTGATGAAATCTGCTCCCACATCAGTCCCGTGTGTCTGAACTACTGCATCCAGTAGACGTCCGTCTTCGGCCCCAATTCCTCTCTTGTCTATTGATCCAGAAACGTCACCCGTAGAGTGAGCTACTTCGACGTCTTCTCCTGCACGATTCTTGAAGTTAAGACTGAATCCTCCGCTTACTAAAAGACTGAAGATCTGATTACCAAGGAATCCCGCCTGCCCGTTCCTTTCAACGATTTCTGGAAGATCACCCTCCCATCCAATTGAACTCAGGACATCCATTGCTACATGCATTGGAAGGAACGCCTCGCCATGGGTAAGAAGGTAGGCACCAGTGATGTGGTCGTGAATTCCACCGATTACGCTACCACCGTACCTAGGGGAAATGATATGCTCTTGGACCCTCATCAGAATTCTAGCCTCGGCTCTGGCTTCCTCGCTCTGTATTACGTGGAGATTCATCTCGTCTCCATCGAAATCTGCGTTATAGGGAGTACAATCTGCGAGATTGAATCTGAATGTTTTCCCTTCCATGACTCTGATTTCGTGCACAAGCATGGACATCCGATGGAGGGATGGTTGACGATTGAAGATAGTCACATCTCCATCTATTAGGTGACGCTCCACTACAACTCCAGGACGGGGGTTTCCTTCCCTGTCATATGTGCTTAGCCTGTCTTCTGTTTCAGTGGGGTAGATGTTGCCGTGCTCGTCCTCGACCTCTGGGCTGCCACAGTGAGGGCATTTGACCTCTAGATGTTCTGGGAGGTACTCTTCCGGGTTATTTACCTCCCACTTCCACCGATAGTGTATAGCCGCACTAGGGTCATCTTCGGCCAATGGCTTACCATCTTCACCCTCTCCCCTAAGGTTCGAGAGTGTTCGCTCCAGATGAACGCTCCATTCGGGAACCAATTCGTCTGTCATTGGATCTCTCCGCATTTGCTCTTTTAACACAAGTCCGGGAAGGAAATTTGGTGCAGGGAGGACGCCATTCAAATCTGGCCTGTAACCCATGTATGGTTCCTCTTCACTACCTGAATGACAATCTGGGTTCAAGCATCTGAAACCCGCCCAGATGTACTTGGTTCGGTCAGTTATTCTTACTCTGAATCTGTCGCCCCTGATTATATAGTTCACACCTGGGTGAACGTCGGGACCCCGAAGTATCATCTGCCTCAGTTGTTCTCGGTTTCTGCTTGTAGCCCTGATGGGCACAGTTAGTTCCTTAGCAGTCTTTACGGGGACTCCCACTTCGTTGATTCCGAGATTTGGGTCGGGGCTGATTACTGTTCTGGCACAGAAGTTCACCCTCTTACCGGACAGGTTGCTCCTGAACCTGCCTTCTTTTCCCTTTAGCCTCTGGGAGAGAGTCTTGAGTGGCCGGCCAGATCGGTGCCTTGCTGGTGGAATTCCGCTTGTCTGATTGTCGAAGTATGTTGTGCAGTGATACTGGAGAAGTTCCCAAAGATCTTCCACGATCAGTTGGGGTGCACCAGAGTCACGATTCTCACGAAGTCTCTGATTAATTCTGAGGACGTCTACCAGCTTGTGCGTCAAATCGTCTTCTGATCTGTCCCCACTCTCTAGTGTGATAGACGGGCGTACAGTTATTGGGGGGACTGGTAGGACCTTCATTATGGTCCATTCTGGCCTGCTGACATCCTTCTCCATCCCAACGAAGATAAGATGTTCGTCGGGTATCTTCTCAAGCCATTCTCTGATGTCTCTCGCATTCAACTTGTGCTCGCCCTTGTCGGTCTTCTTCTCTTTGAAGGTCGTAGGCTTATCCAGTACAATCTTGCCCTGTTCTGCTCCACAGTGCATGCATATTGCCCTCTTGGGCCCAGCGCAAAGATTCTCAACGTCCTTGATAATCTTCTTGAACTCTCTGCCGCCAACACCGTGCTTCAGAATAATATCGTTAACACGGTCCCTGTAGTAATCTTGTTCAGACTTCTCTGGGTCTATCGGGTGAGACTCAGGTGCATCCAGCAATAACGCCTTGCTGCATGAGTTGCAAGTAGTTTTCAAGCAAGTCTTGATCAGGCCGGTAAAGCCGATATGCATAACTGGAAGTTCAAGAGCTATGTGGCCAAAGTGACTGGGGCACTCCTCGTGCTTGTTGCCACAGGTTTCACACCTGATTCCGGGGTCTATGACGCCCATCTTTGGATCCATTAGGCCCTGTTTGAATGCGTGACCATCATCCTTGTAGGTATCAGCGGTCTTGACCTCGACGGAAGACATCTTCCGAATCTCATTAGGATCCATCAATGTGAATCTAATCGAGTCGATCCTCTTTGGTATCTTGGCTGCATCGCGGGCACTCATCTTCTATCCTCCAGTTCTAGTCTCATAGCCACTCCAAGACTCTTCATCTCATCCAAAAGCAACTTGAAGGCGTAAGATGTTTGGACCGAGTGGACATCGGATCTATCGCCGCACACGGGGCAGATAGTTGTCCTCCTCTTCCAGTCGTAATATGCAATATGGCCACACCGAGGGGTGTTGCAGACCATGAGATTCCAACCATCCGACTCATCGAGTAGTCTGTCTTTGATTACCATCGATGCCCCATGGGAAATGAGGCAGTCCCTCTCCATTTCACCGAATCTGAGTCCGCCTTGTCGGGCCCTACCTTCAGTTGGCTGTCTAGTGAGGATCTGCACCCTACCCCTGCTTCGTGCGTGAAGTTTGCTGCTAACCAGGTGGTGCAGCCTCTGGTAGTAAATTACTCCGACGAATGTTTCGACTGGGAAGCTCTCGCCTGTTTCTCCGTTAATCATTGACTCCCTGCCAGTGTGCCTGAGGCCGTTCCTAAGTAGGCCTGAACGAAGTGACTCCTCCTTCTCACCGGTGAATGCGGTGCCGTCAATCCGCCTTCCATCCATTGCGCCGACCTTGCCACCTATCATCTCCAATACGTGAGCTACTGTCATCCTAGACGGGATGGCGTGAGGATTGATTAGGAGGTCTGGAATTACGCCGTCTTCCGTGAAAGGCATATCCTCCTGCTCCACTAGTCTTCCGATGATTCCCTTCTGGCCGTGGCGGCTAGCAAACTTGTCTCCAAGTTCGGGTATCTTGTTAGTTCGCAGCGTGATTCGCACTAGTCTGCCTGAATCTAGAGACTCAGTGACGAAGACATTGTCCACCCATCCCTGCTCCCCATGTCTGACCATCATCGATGATTCTCTCCTCTCTTGGGCCTGTAGGAATGCGCCATGCGACTCCTCGAGGAATCTTGGTGGACTTGTCTTGCCGACAAGTATCCCCCTCCCTCCCTCTTGGCTGGTTAACTCTACTTCAGGGACAGGTAGTCCGTCTCTTTCTAAGTGGGAATATGAGTCCCACGATTTGAGTCCTTTTATCTCATCTAGGCCGGTTCCGGGTATCTCTATCTTCTCCTCTTGGCCTCCGGGGAATCTCTTGTTTTCTGCATTATATGTCCTGATGAATGCTGATCTACCGAGGGCCCTTTCCACTGAAGCCCTGTTCATTATCACGGCATCCTGCATGTTGTAACCGTGATGACTGACTATTGCTACGACGTAATTCTGCCCGCCTGGCCTCTGGTCGAATTTGGTTGATGTCATTGCCCTAGTACCAACAATTGAACGCTGGGGATAATGCATCACGTGAGCACGTGTATCTGGCCTGAGGCGGAAGTTTGCACTGGCCACGCCGAGGCTCTGCTTTACCATCGCAGTTCCGCCCGTTACCCTGGGAGTTGAATTGTGCTCTGGATAGGGCACCAACGATGCGCAGACTCCCATTATCAACTGGGGGTCAATCTCTACGTGGGTGTAAACAAGGACGGTGTGGGCCTTCTTTTCCTTTCTCTTCAGAGCATCTATGTTTTCTTGGTAGTAGTTAAGTGGAACCTTGAACTTCTCAATCTTCGTTCCACCATTAGGCATCTTGACTTCTGCGGAAATATGGGCATGGGAAATCCCATGCTCGCCCAAGTTGGTCCAATCCACCATTGCAGGATTAATTGGACGATTGTTCTTCGGGGAAAAGGATGGCAGGTCGAATGGCCGTGGGGCAATGAGAAGGTCTTCTTCCTCCTCTGCATCTACCCACTCAACTACGCCTCCAGAAACTAGGTCGGAGAATGATATTTCTCCGGAACTTAGACCCTCGAGGTGCATCTTAGTAATCTGAAGGCTTCCGTGATCAATTATCAGAAGTGGCCGGAGCATTCTGCCCCTATCCGTATTGATGTAAACATCACGGTTCTCGAGATCGTGCCTGATGCTTACCTCTGGTCTAATCCTGCCAGAACGCCTCCTCCTCTTGAACTGGCTGACGAGCTTATGGGGCCTCTTGTGGAGGCCAAAAATATCTCCATTGACGTGAATACGCGAACCATCGGCCCAACCATCTGGGTTATCGTTGACTCCGGCTTCCTTGAGCAGTGCCTTGACATCGTTTTCGGGGACTTCCTCGGAGACGTCAATCATTTGTGCTGCATTCTTAACGAGTCCACAGTTCTGACCTTCCGGAGTTTCGTTGGGGCAGAGTCTGCCCCATTGAGTCGGGTGTAAGTCTCTTGCCTCGAAGTGAGGTTGGCTCCTAACAAGTGGGCTTGTCACCCTCCTCATGTGCGAGAGTGCAGAAAGATATGTCGTCCTGTCAAGAAGCTGGCTCACTCCTGATCTCCCCCCAACCCAATTTCCTGTTGCTAGTGCGTGCATAATCTTAGTTGTCAAGACGTCTGGCCGCAGGCAAGAAGAGATTCTGAGCTCTCTCTTTCGATTATGGTGCCTCTCTAACTGATACTTCAGGTCCCTGGCAAGCTGCTGAAGGCTCACTCTGAAAAGGTCCTCAATGAGATCACCTGCCAGTCTAACACGCTTGTTTGCATAGTGGTCCTTATCGTTCGGATCCTTGTTCTTTATTGCCATTTCAAGAACCTGTCTGGCGATACGCCCAAGGAAAATTGCTTTCTTCTCCCTGTTATCCGTGTTTTGTCCAAGGTGAGGGAGTAGTTCGTTGTCGAGCAGATTCTGTATTCTAGATTCTCGATACTCCTTCTGCTGGCCGGCTGCGAACTTCTTCTCAAGCCAAGCCAAAGCCTCTTCGGACGTGTCAACGCCGTATTCCTCGTTATCTCTGACATCGTTTAGATTAGCTACTGTGTACTTCATTGCCTCTGGGGGTCCAGCAATAGATGCAAATATCTCTCTGTCGTTTTCCACCCCGAGAGCCCTCATAAGCAGAACCAGCGGAATAGGTGTCGTTCCAGCGCTTGGAATCTTGACCATCAGCATTCCATCCCTTCTCTTTTCTACATTGAGCGGTTTTCTAACACCGTCCTTTTGAGAGAAGATCTTCGCAACCTGAGTCTCGTGAGCGTACTTCTTGTTCTTCTCGACGGTGACCCTGTTAGGGGCAAGATCTTCCATAGAGATTAGCACCCTTTCAGTGCCGTTGATGATGAAGTATCCACCGGGGTCCAGTGGATCCTCGCCGGACTTCCTCAGTAGTTGGGTGTATCTCTCAGAATCTTCTCCAGAGGTCTCTGGGGACAGTCGTCTATTCTCGTCTACATGGTTATGGTTCAAATTGCATCTCGCCGATCTGACCATAATAGGGAGGTTTCCGATGTGTACACCTGTCTCTTCTTGGAAGCCCATCTCAGTACCTGGAGAAGGTGGCAAATCATCGCGGAAAATCTTGAAGTCGAGATATACAGGCGAGAAATATGTCAGCTTCCGCAGTCTGCATTCCATTGGAGTTGCATGGTGCTCGGCCCCATTTGCTTCCTTTATCGTAGGCTTCCCTAATCGAAGGTTTTTCAGACGAACGATAATCTCCTTGTCAAGAAGATCTAGTTTTACTAGGCCCCCCTCATCATCTTCTACCGCCTCATCACTTCCTATCGTGATATTTCTGACGATCCTCTCCATCCGGCTTTCCTTTCCGTCGCCGACCGGGATACAGTCATTGTACGAAGCAAGCTGATGGTTGACTAGGCTTCTCTGTTTGAAATAACTCTCAACAATCTCTTTCACTTTTACACCTCCAAATTTATGCACTTTCCACAATTAAGCGAAATGCTACTGAATTTCCAGCAGAACGGCTGTAACGAATGACCTTGACCACCCTATTTGCAAGCCAACCGGCTGGTAATTCATCGTTCTCTGATTCTTCAATCTCCTTAATCACTTGAATTGCGGGATCGGTAATCAAAATCTTGGGAAGCAGTTCCTTAGCAAGTCTGCCAGTCCCAAAGGCATCATCAGTTGTAAGATCCCATGGCTCCAATACTTCTGCCTCAGATTCGATGGGGACCAATTCATGGTGAGGGACTAGGAAGTGGTTGAGGACATTAAATCGGTAATCACCCATAGGTATGTCTTCGTCCAAAAGAGCCTTCCTTGAGATTGTGATTCGGTTACTCTTGCTCCTCTTTCTAGATCCGACGTGCTCACTAATTACGCCCATTATGTGATCTAGTTCGGAAACACCCTCTTCCAAGTCAACTTTCTTCGCGACTTGTTCCCTAGACATTCTCTTGATCGTATCCAGGTTTGCGTCATCAGCCAACTTGTGTGCCTGATCCTCTGGAATTCCTAGCTCTATCAGTCTCTTTTTTGTTGAGCTCTTTACTGCCATGTTTCTTCCCCCGGCCCAGAAAAGCGTGGGCCTGAGAAGCTATCAGGCGGGCCTGAGGGGATTCGAACCCCCGGCCACCGGGTTAAAAGCCCGGCGCTCTACCTGACTAAGCTACAGGCCCATGGCTGATGCTGGGCCATCCTGCGACCCTAGGACCCTTCTAAAGGCTTACGCATAGCGTCACTCCCGCAAAGTTGCGAGAGGTACCGGGGGAAGCCGGTACTGGCGCCCCTTCAATGACTTACGACATAAAGGTTGTCAAATTGTAATGAAGGGAGAATCGCAACAATTTTGTCTCGGTTCCGATTGAAAATATCGATGGGGCGTGTGAACTTCACTCTTGATGGGGTAGGCGAGTGGGAGGTATTTTCCTCACAAACCGTTTACCCGCCCAAGGAAGACACTGAGATGCTTTGCCGTGCTGTTTCAGAGATGCCTGCCAAGACTGGTGGCAAGGCTCTAGAGATCGGATGTGGGTCGGGATTGGTTACGATTGTTCTTACGAGCCTAGGTTGGGAAGTTACCGCTTGCGATGTTAATCCATTCGCAGTCGCTTGTACAAGGGGGAACCTGGAGGCGAATGGCCTTTCGAGCAAAGTCTGCGTTATGGAATCCGGTATCGGGGAAGAAATACCAATCTCAGAAAGCACTGACTTGATAGTTTGGAATCTTCCTTACTTAGATGAGGAAGAGGAACATCCCGGATTACTCGAAAAAATGGAAGAGGCGGCATTGTCTGACATCCCCCAAGGCGGTTGGGGGGGTGCGCTCCTACAAACCCTGGAGAATAATAGCACTACTTTGTGCGATAGAGTCATGGTAGTCCTAGTAATGAGGACTGATCCGAAAGGGAGCAGCAGAGTTCTTGACTGGGAAAAAATGGGTTGGTCTTGGCGCTCGCTGAAGGCCGAACGATATGGTGCTGAGAAAATCGAAGTTATCGCTTTCTGGCGAACGGGGTCAGGAGTTGGAGCTACTGTATTGGATTCGTGCACCTCTACAATGGCAGAGGCTGAGAGACTGCCCCGAGATGGATGGCAGAGAGTATCCTCAAAGAGTCAAACCAATGGCAGAGGAAGGAGGAAATCTGAGTGGATTTCAGAAGAAGGAGGGGTCTTTGCAACTTGGAATCTTGACATGGATTTACTCGAAAATTTCGCACCTGGGCTCATTCAGACGAGTATTGGTGCTGTGGTATCGGACGCATTGGGTGCGAATATGAAATGGCCAAATGACATTGTCGATGGACATGGTAAGAAGATGGGTGGCGTTCTTCTGGAATCATCGAATAGTGATAGGATTAGAGCGGGCGTCGGGGCCAATAGGAATAGTTTTGTGAAAGGTGATGTGTCAGCTTCGGGTTGGGAAGAGACCATCGGTTCCATTGATGCTTCCGAAGTGTTTCTCAGAATTGACAGAGGAATTTCATCTATCTTCGAGAACAATGGAAAGATTGCGGTGCCAACTCAGGAGAGTCTTGCCCGAATATCTTGGGAAGCGATTTCTAGGTCTCTTTCCAAAGGAGTTCAGGCAACCCTGAATGGCGAGTTGCTTAGGCCTACTGGATTGAACATAAACGGGGAGTTAGAGGCGGTTGGAATCGAGGAATCAGTAGTACTCAGGGAATTAGACGGAATTGGATGGATCATTCCCCAGCAATGAGTTTAGGCGTTGCCTAACCAGCCTTATCTTTCCGGAACTGGTTAAGGTCTCCATTTCCTCACTATTGTTGATCAGGGAAAGGACTTGTTGGTAATCCCCTAGTTGAATCTTGAGAATTGCAAGGGTAGCTACCTCGGCCTCAAAAACATCGAATAGCCTCCATACATAACCATCAAAACAGGGCATTAGGAACTGTTTCAATTTGGTTCTATTCATTTTTTTTTCAACTCTAAAGGCGACCCACCGGTGTTTTCCTCGAGCAGCCTTTTTCGGCTTCGGCATGCTACTCCGAGGGGGTTTACCTTAACCAATGGTGGGTTTACGGGGACTTATGGGAGATGTGCCCTCAAGTGACTCATCTGATTCTAGCACTATGATAAGAGTTTTCTCAAATCCCTCTACCCTGCCACACCTAATTTCCCTAGTGGTATTTTCTGGGTTTCTTTACATTGCTATGAAAATAGACTTATTTGGTTCCGGGGCTCAGGGTGGCGTCATATTTCTGTCACTTTCAATATCTTACTTCTTTGCTGCATTGATTGCCCCTAGTCGTTTTGGAGAATGGATATTTAATTCGGGACACAACGAAACAGGTATACTAAACAGAAAATTCTGGATATTTGGATTTGCAAGAATATTGCCAGTTTTGGTGGTTGCCGGCGTAGTTTGGATTCTGTCGAACTTTGCTTTAGGGAACGATAACCTGGACAAAGTGAAGCTATTTCTAGCGATGTTGTTTATTGCGATGTCTGTTTTCCAAGGAATTTCGTTGACATTCGGTTGGGTCGTTTATGCTAGGAAGGTGCAGAAGGCCCCGAGAAATAGCAAGACTGGCGGATTAATTTCTCTCGTCCGATCGGGAATAGCGGTTATTGTTTTCACGCCTCTCGTTTGGTGGTTCGGATACGGAACAGAAGACCCCCGTAACGCAAAGTTGTCTGTAAATATTGTTTGGCTTCTTTTCCTCGTCATTATCGCATTATTGGGCACTGCATTAGACCGTTATACGAAGAGAGCGAGGGAGAGGCAAGGTGCCGATGGGGTTGCTTTGGATATGGCATTTTTCCTCATATTCATTACAGCGTGTTGGCACCTTCTTGGTGCATTGAGAAGGAGCCCACTTACGACTGAGCAATCCACCGGAGGGATGCTTATTGAAGAGGGGTGTCTTATGTCAATCTCGATTCTTCTGGCCGTATGGTCAATGTCCAACAAGGGAAAAAAGAGTGGTTGGCGAATCTTCCAGGGGCAATCGGCAATCTTCTGGGGGATTGGTTTCGGGTTCACTTATGCCGGTAGTATTGCCTCACTGACTGCACTATCTGAGGGTAGCCTTCTGACGACCACTGCTATCGGACATGCAATTACTGCTTTGGTCATGATGGCAATATTGCCAGTATCGATTTCATGGGTCGGAATACCAGATACTGAGGAAGAAATACCCCCCCAAGTGCTCCAATCCACCACAGTTGAAGCTCAGAACATAGGAAATCAAATTGATACCGAAAGGCGACTCAATGAGGATGAAGATGTAGTCGAACTATTGGATTAGAGACCACTCACTACAGCCACTAAACGAAGTCTTCCAGCCATATCTTCACTCGCTCTGGCGCCGAGGATTACCTGGCAATCATTGTCTAGAGTCGAAACAAATGCCTCAGAGACCCTGTTGAGAGTTCCAAGAGTCATGTCTGGCCCCCCCTCAACTTGGATCAGGCAACCCTTGGCGCCGTCAACTGAAATCTCGGACAAGGGAGAGTTTCGAGCCATTCTTACGACCTCGTCAGGATCATCTGTAGTGCCGTTTCCAACAATTAGGGTCGCATTTCCCGGCCTTCCCACGACAGTCCTGAGATCCATCAGATCAAGATTCATCTTTCCAACTCTGGCTAGAGTCGTAACAAGCCCCTCAATTAGCTCCCCAATCCATTCTGATCCTAGTTTCCAGTCAGAGTCACGATGACGGGCCTGCCATGCAAGTCTCTCGAGGCTAACGCGGATGCACAAGTCAGAGTTATTCTCTATAGGGGGGAGTGCTTTCTCTGCAATAGCGCATCTGAGTGGTTGTTCTACAAACGGCATTCCGACTATGCTAATTACCAAGCTTCCCGCCTCTCTCGATCTAGCGGCGATTTCTGCAGAGGCGCCAGATCCTGTGCCTCCGCCCAATGCAGTGAGGAGAATCACAAGTTCGGATTTCTTTAGTAGTCCCGAGATGTTTGCAATACCTTCGTTTAGCCGGTGAGCAGCGAGGTTTGGCAAAGCGGCAGCACCCCTCGCACTGCCACTTGCATCCAAGTGGAGGCAGTGGGCTTCGTGATCGGAAGTAAAGGACGACTCGTCGGCATCGACCATCAGTAGTTCAGAGAGTTGCTGACATTTGTCGTGGGCCCCTCCGGACCACTGGCAACCTATTCCTCCGACTCCGACTATCAGAATCGAGCCTTGCTCCATGTTGCCCCGCAAACGACTGACTAGATTATTCTGTTCTAGTCATAGGTAACATAACGCCTGTATCTCCGCCTCTCGTCTCGGGCCCATGAGTTGTCTGGCTCGAGTTGTAGGACCTTGTCATAGTACTCAATTGATGTTTCGAAGTCAGATAGATATCGGCCATGAAGGTGACCCAGAATATTCAACACAGGGATACAGTTCTTATCTTTGTCAAGCAAACCCAAAAGTATACTCTCAGCCTCATTGATCTCCATAGATTCCATTTTGTCCTCCGCTTCCCCTAGTTTGTTAATTTGGTCGGAACTGAGTTCGTATATGTTCTTCCACTGTGGCGCTCCCATGTGTCCCCACTCAAAGAACAAGTGTTTGGTTTTTTTTCCTAATGGGCTCTGTTATGTTCGGCCCCTTAGGGGCCGAGGTGGAACGTTAATATCCCCGTTTTTTTTCGGGTGCAATATTAGCAGATGCTAGGTGAACGAAAGATGGCATCTCGACAAAAGATATTGGCCCTAATACTGGTCACGGTTTTCGTTGCTGGGTCGGGTGAGGCATTGCACTCAGGAATCGGTGGAAACGCTAACGGACAGGGGGATGTTTCCCTGGCTGGTTGCACTTGTCACGCCGAAGAGCCAGACAATTCCGTAACCGTAATCTTGGATGGCATGCCTTTCCACTATGCCCCGGATACGGCATATGAAATGAAATTACAGCTAATAGGTGGCCCAGATGCAAATCTGGAATCATATACTGGAGGGTTCTCAATGAGAGTGAGTTTGGGATCTTTGGGCCCGTCCGAGGGTTTCGAGTCCCTAGTCCAGAATTGGGAAGATGATGCGTCGACCCTCACTCACACCGATACCGGTTCAAGTACCGCGGACAGGTCGTGGATGTTCAAATGGACTAGCCCGGCTGAGGGTTCGGGTACGGTAGACTTCACAATTGCTGGAAATTCAGTAAATGGAGATATGGCTCCCTCCAGCCTAGACCGCTGGAACCGCCTTACGACCAGTGTTGACGAGGGCGAGGACAATGGCCGAACAAAGACGGTTTTCTCGGGCAATGGGGACATCACCCCCCCAGCTCCTATGGAAGGTCACACAGACCTCCACCACATGGGGGCAAAGCTTCTGGCCCACTGGCTAGGACTTCTGGGATTCGGAGCAGTTATGCTAGTCATCTTGTTCTGCGGCCTCTTCCTAAGATATGGATTCTCCACGCATTACAAGGGAAGAAGTAATCTGCTTAGGCTAAGAATAAAGCATCTAAGGAGGGGTGATCAACTATGAAAGACGACATCGTGATGAGGCTTCTTCGACAAGTAAAGTCTGGAGAAGTGAGCGTCGAAGACGCTAGGGTGGCTCTAGAAGATGTTTCACTGACCGAAGAGTCATTTGCTGCAGCTGTTGATCACGGAGTTTTCAATGAGGTTAATCCCGGTACTATCGTCAGAGCCAGTCTCGCTCCTTCTGGAGATTCATGGCTAATCATTCTAGTTGGGCTATGGGGGATAATGTGGACTCTCTATTGGGCTGGTGCCTTGGCTTACGGCCTGTTCAACAACTGGGATCAGCAGTTGCTCTCATTCAACCTTGCAATGACTATGTTAACTCTCATCATCATGGGTATAGTGTACTTGAAATATGTTCTACCTGATGTGGTAATTGTCAAGCATCGCAGGAACAAGTACATCACAAGCCATGATACAAACTCTTGGAAAAAATACGAGGTATGAGTATGGCAAGGAAATTCAAATTGCGTCCAGTTGGCTCACAGAAGGATGGGGAGCATGAGAGGAGCGGTGCCATAGATAGGAGGGAGTTCATGAGGCTGTCATTCAACACGGCTGCTGGCTTGATCACAACGGCTTCCTTGGGGAGCGTTGGGTTTGCCTCATTCCTAATGGGGCAGGAAGGAAGTAGCACTTCGGACTCATCTATCAAGTTCTACGTCCCGAAGGGGTCAGACGTCTGGTACAACAACATGGACAAACAACCAATGACGATTCAGGCATTCATGGACGAATCTGCGAATTCCAACACAGGAATGGCGGGAGCTGCCGGACTATGGTCTGGATTACCGATCATTGCAACCTACGTCCCTCACGAGGAGAATAAGAACAAGCCATTAGAAGCCGACTCCCCGCGATTCCAGATGATGGACGGATACACTTCAGGGGGCGCTTATGTTGGATCGGGATACGAGATTGAGGAAAAGGAAGAGTACGCGTCGCTTAACATTCATGACAACATGATCATCGTGTTTGCAAGATGCCCGCACCTCTGCTGCATCCCCGGTTGGCAACTCGTCAACAATGACTTCACGGCTGATAGTTGGCTACCCGGAGGGACTGACTCAAGCGGAAACAAATCTTTCTGCATTTGCCACTCTAGCAGGTACGACCACACGGTGATAGAGAAGAACACGGCGAGGAACAGGTCCAATGGGAAAGAGTTTGATTTCATTGGGGTCAAGAAGACTGGTGGGCCGGCACCCTATGGGATGCCATTGATTCCATTCTCGGTGAATGGCGGAACCATCGAGGCGCTTCCGGACTTCATGGACTGGTACACATTCTGCGGGTAGGTGAAAATAATGATACAATTCTGGTTCCTATGGATTTTCATCGCGGTCGTCGTTGTTATCGTCGCATTCACCCTGAGGAGAGAGCGTGACGACCTCCCAAGGAAAGACATCCTGAGAGCGGTGGAGACGAATGCGGGCAGCATGGGCCTAGCTGAGAAGCTGTTCCTCTGGGCTTTCTCATGGCTAGACACCAGATTCAGAATCCAGGACTACTGGGGGATGAGCAGGGACTCTTACTACAGCATGCACAGGCAAATGCCACTCACTCATGCCGAGAAGTACAAGCTCAGGATAATCTGGTACTGGTACCCACTCTACTGCCTGGGTGGAATTTCTTTCATCGCATTCATAATCCTCGTCATCACTGGTACGATTCTAGGATTCTACTACGTTCCGGGCGGGGACCTGAATTCGGACCCGACGCCTGCCTATGCATCGATGGAGTTCATTATGCTAGAGTTGCCTTTCGGGTATATCATCAGATCGATACATCACTGGGGAACACACTTCTTCGTTGCTGCTGTCTTCCTCCACATGTGTAGGGTCTACTTCACAGGGGCTTACAGGAACCCGAGAGAGCTTAACTGGCTTATTGGGGTGGCATTGATGTTCTTCTCGATTTTCTTCGGTTACTCAGGATACCTGCTCCCTTGGGACAGCCTAGCGTTCGGTGCCGCAACCATTGGGATAAACATGGCAATGGCTACCCCGCTGGTTGGGGAGTGGGTCGCAAGTGCAATGTTCGGTGGGACCACACTTACTGGACAGACTGTGGTGAGGATGTACTTCCTCCACGTATTCGTGCTGCCGCTAATCGTGACGGTACTCATACTGACTCATCTCTTCATCGTCTGGGTACAGGGGATTGCGGAGCCGCACTGAGGTGAATCAATGGGGATGATGGAGAGATTTGGCAGGATCGCTGACACATATATCAGCGAGAAGGAGCAGTTGCTCGGAGCGGAAGAAGAGAGGAAGAGAGTTTTCACTGGGCATGCATTCTGGCCCACTGAAGTCCTCAGAGACACCATTATCTTCGCAGCCATAGTAATGGTAATCGCATTCTACTCGTGGATCATCCCGCCTCCATTGCACAATGCCGCAGACCCCTACGCACAGGCTGGTTTCGTTTTCCCGGACTGGTACGTCCTGTTCTCATACGGATACCTGAGATGGGGGGAATACCTACCTCAATTCGCCATTCCCGCTGGACCAATAGGTGCATTCTTCGGACAGCCAGTTATCTCCTGGAATGCGGGCGTCTGGGGAGCGATGATCACAGGATTACCTGTCGGGATCCTAGCGCTGCCACCATTCATCATTGGGAAGAGAGAGAAGAGGGGTGTCGAGGACCCGTGGTTCGCTACGGCAGGAGCCGTGTATCTGGCACATGTCTGGTTCATCTCAGTCTTCTCGATCAATATCTTCCTCGAGATGTATGCGAAGAATCGTACCGACCATTGTTGGTCGAGCGCTCATGGTGGGTTCAATTGCGGCACTCAAGCGCCGTGGACTGCTGACGTCTTCAATGCGGTCCCTTGGGTTCTCACTGGAGTCTTCGTCTTCACGCTACTCTATTTCTCCATTAGGAAATTCATGGTCGGACCCATGGGGTCACGACTAACGCCAATTCTCGGTAGGCAGGTGGCTGTTGGGTCCTTGGTCACCACCTTACTTCTGTGTACTGTGACGTGGCCGGTATACGAGAATGGTTTCTGGAACCAGCGAGGACTGGGGACGATGGGTTTCTGGGAGTACCAGTATGACGCAAAGCTAGTCGAGCTGGACGGGATTAGAGGGCAACCCGGAGATACCCTGATCCACACTGAAAAGGGCCCGATGTGGGAGGAGTGGGAGGATGATTGTCTGCCATACGAACAGACTAGCTCTCTGGCCATCTGGGAATCCATGGAAGAGGGCACTGAACATACTGACTGGTGCGTCCTCCCGACAATGCATTGGGTAAAATGGGGTAATTTCCAACCGACTCGGGGCAAGATTCTGGACTTCAGTGGGGCCAATGGGCATGCTGATACACAGACCTCTAGGAATATAGGCGCCAATGACGTCATCTACCAAGGACTCCAAGACGGCTCCCCGGTCGAGATCTCCGAGTCAATACACTTCGAAGTCGAGGATCTGGGAGTCCCCAGCGTGCCAACTGACGTCGGCTGCAACTTCAGGACTACCGTGCGTGGTGCAGGAATACACACCCAGAGCCTAGTGCTGACCGATGAAGCAGGAGAGACCCTCTGGATGACCAGCGGTTCGTCCTGTGACTCAGGGACCATATATCTCGACTCTGCTGCTTCATACACAGTGACGTTCACCACCACCTCCGAGGGGGTGAACGATAGCGTCACGATGATCTCTGACTTCTCTGCCGTCGCATACCAGCCACTTCTGCTCGCCGAAGACGGTACTGCCTTAATCAGGTCCGAAGTAAGCCACAGTGACGAGGAATTGTCTGCCATGTCAATGGCGAATCCAACGTTCAAAAAGAACCCCAAGAGCCTAGATGCGAAGTTAATCTACTCCATGTTCATTCCTTGCTTAGGAGTGGGTGCACTCGTTTTCGTGATGCTAAGGAGCATGGCTCGCGGCTACGAGTGGGAGATGAACAAGTGCTACGGATGCGACCTATGCGATGATGCATGCCCTGTCAGGCTTTTCAATGCAGGTGACAAGCTCAACATAATCTACAACACTTGGAACAACGAAGACGACGGAGTGCCGCTCTACTCCTGCCTGACGTGCACAGCCTGCACGAATGCCTGCCCACAGCTGGTGGACTATGACTCATACATCGACATCAGGAGGAACCTCGTAGTGGGAGGGCCTCCCGCGACGGAGATCCCCCATACCGTCCTGCAAGCAGTACTTGCTGCAGAGGCCGAGGAGGATGCGGATGACTCATTCATCCCAGTGGAGGACTACCCTCTAGACTCCAGCATTGGCTACTATCCAGGCTGCGTCGACTACATCGACCAGGAGATGGTGTTCAGCCATGTGAACAAGGGGAGCATGGACCTGGGTGATACAACGACATCGGCATTCACGATTTTCGAGGAGATGGGAGAGGAAGTCACCTACCTCGGCAGGGACTTCCTGAAGTGCTGCGGTCACGATCAAAAGTGGCAGGGGATGAATGAGGTGTTCGAGAAGCTCAAGACGTACAACCAGAAGAAGCTGGGGGAGAGTGGCATCGAGACACTCGTGACATCGTGCGCAGAGTGCTTCAGGACATTCGCCCTAGACTACGAGCTAGACGACATGAAGGTCATGCACACCACTGAGTTCCTAATCGAGAAGGGCTTCGACATGGATCTCAAGACCAATGACGAGGTCACCGTGACCTACCACGACCCATGCCGGCTCGGGAGGCAGATGAACATCTACGACGAGCCCCGTGACCTCGTTGGCTCCGTAGATGGAGTCAAACTCGTTGAAATGGAACACACGGGCGAGGACGCGCTATGCTGTGGCGTCTCCAGCATGATGTCCTGTAACGAGAACAGCAGGTCACTCAGGGTCCAGAGGTTCGACGAGGTTAGAGCGACGGGGGCGGACATAATGCTCACGTCGTGCCCGAAGTGCGTGGCTCACTTCGAGTGCCTGAAGTTCGAGGGGGACCCACGTCACGACTTCGAGATTCTAGACGTAGTCAGCTTCCTTGCCAGGCAGATAGAAGAGTCGCGGAACTAGGGAAAGCAATACCAATTACGAGGGCGACGAGACAGAGAAAGTCACCGTATGAATGCGAACAATGCTGAGAACGATGACAGGGCCGTATTTATCACCACGCCCCATACGGTTGCCTTGGCGAACCTGTAGTCCTCGTAACCCAGTGCCACCAAGTAGAGGAAGAATCCGATTAGACCACCACATGCCAGTGAAATCCAAGCTGCTGGAACGCTCAGGTAGATTGCCATCACGAGCCATATGGAACCCCCTTGCAGGAGTCCCAGCCACACCATGGGATCTGCCCACCAGTTTGATTCGGGCACGCCCATGAAACACGGGAAGGGAGAACACCAATCAAACTCACTATGATAAGGGTCGGCTCTATGGATTAGAAAGGAGATATCATGACCAAGGTTGGTGACGTCCTGAAGAGGAGGGCTGTGGAGCAGTCCAGAATCAGGGTGCAACTGAACTCCGTGAGGGCTGAGGAGGAGGTCTTGCTGAAGGGCGGAGAGGACACGGTTGCTTGGGTCAAGGAGGAGCTATGCATTGGATGTGACCAATGCACCATAGTGTGCGAAGACGATGCAATTGAGCTCTATGACACCCCTCTAGCCAGCCCCATCATGGATGTGGAGGTCAACAGGAAGGCAAGGATACTGAGAGACCCATGCACGGGTTGCAAAATTTGCGTCCTCGCTTGCCCGACCAATGCCATCATCATGATCGACAGGTGAGAAAATGAAGGATGACGATCCAGTGAGATTCGGGGCGGAGTTCGGGCCTCATAGAACCAAGAGGGCAAGTGGAGTTTCTCTTTCTACGTTCAAGACGCTAGTGTGGGTTTCCAACCTAGGTGGACTAATCCTATTCGCAATAGGAATGGAGTTGATGATCAGAGGATCTTTCTGGTTTGGCATCGCTTGTATAGTGACTGGAGTCGCAATAGCCCTATTCCCATCAAACTACGAAATCGTTGGCATGGAAGAAACGGAAATAGAGGAATGGGCGAAGAAATAACTCCTGACTTTCAAGGAACCTCCTTCCAGAGAATGGTCTGGGATGAGATCAGAAAGATCCCATCGGGAGAGACTAGGACGTACAAGGACATAGCCGAGTCGATTGGGAATCCTAGATCTTCTAGGGCTGTGGCGAATGCCTGTGCTGCCAACCCTCAGCCAATCTCCGTACCCTGTCACAGAGTCATTCGTTCAGATGGGACGATTGGCGGGTACAGTGGGCCTGGGGGGACTTCGAGGAAGTCAGCACTCCTAGCCGTAGAGAAGGGGCTCGTTGGCTCTAGAAATACTTGAAGAAAATTGCGAATGAAGCCAACGAGGCGAGGGCCCATATGAACATGTATGTGCTCTGCCCCAAAGGAGAATCCCACAACTCGGGAGAAGGTGGTTCTACTGCATTGTCAGCAGTAGTCTCTGGCGTGTTTGACTCGTGTTCCCCCATATTCTCATCTGTGGGGTCGGAAATTAGGATGTAAACATGACGGGAGTGGAATCACAAGAATGGCAGAAGTAAGACTAGCCCGCCAAGCGGGAGAAGAACCATAGTTGCATTATCATCTATCAATTTGGTTGAAGGAATCTCACCCAACACAGTTAGTGGGGCCAACAACACTGCAGCAATGATATCAGTACCAAGCCAGAAATGACAACCAAGCCAGACTGAATAAGAAATAATAATTCCAGCAATGACGGCTGCTCTGATATCTTGCTTTACCCTCTTGACTTCGCCCATGACAGGATCGACTAGAGTCATCCCAAGTATAATTGGAGCCCCATATATCCCGGCTTGCATCCCCTCCTTACTCCCGTCTGGGGCAATCAGTAGTGCAAGCGCTACTGCCAATGCACCCCATGCTAGAGCGGAAATCTGTCTAGATTCGTATTCCCTTTGACCTACTACCACAATTCCGGTCCTGAGTCGAACAGCCTCGATAACGAGAATTAGTATGCAGATGGCACTGACGAACTCTCTGGATTGCAGTGAGAAGTATGACGAGATACTCTCTCCGTGTACATAGTAGAGATACGGGATCGAGGCCATGGAAACATGAGTCAAGCGCCTGAAAGCATGCCCTCCCATGCCGCCTATTGAATGCTCGACATGATCAACGAAGAGGTCACTTGCTTGGTCAGCCATATCATTCCCTACTTTGGACTATAGATGAACTCAGGATGTGAATCGCCTCATTCACAGTTATAGAACCGATACATAGTTTGGCGATTATTTCATCTATTTCTGGGTGAGTAACTAACAGCGAGTCCCATTCAGATATCAGCCTCTCCCTCATTATCATCTCATTTCTTTCAGACCTTGGTTCACAAGACTCAATGGTTGAAATCAATTTCTCGATACCCTCTCCCTCTAGGGCTGAGACAAGCAGAACCTCTCGGCTGTCATCTCCAGAAAGAGCTAGTGATGTTCGGATGCTCTGAGCCGACGAAACGGCTCCGGGCAAATCTGATTTGTTTACTGCAATCACATCAGCCAGTTCTAGAATACCTGCCTTCTCTGCCTGAATGATGTCCCCCCTGTCTGGGCCGTCCACTAGAAGAATCCGATCGGCCAATGCGGCAATTCGAAACTCGGATTGGCCTGAGCCAACAGTCTCGATCACGATTCGAGTCCAGCCACAGAGGGATAGGGCCTGGCACATCGGCCAAATACGTGGAGAAATCCCCCCGGGGCTATTTCCAGAGGCTATTGATCTGACGAACACGGTTTCCCCTAAGTCGTCGCCCCCCATTCTAATTCTATCAGCGAGAAACGAGCCACCCGTGATTGGCGAGGTTGGGTCAAGGGCCAGTACTGCTACACTCTCCCCCACGGAAACCCAATGCTTCACCATCTGCCCTATGAGTGTTGATTTGCCAGCCCCAGGGGGGCCTGTGACGCCCAAGGTCCAACTTGATTCAGACTGAAATTGAGGAATCTGTGGAGACTCGGCGATCTTCGTCATAAGTCTGGACAGGCTTCTTCTATCTCCTGATATTGCTAATTCTAAGAGTTGCATGATGTTGCTCAATTCCAGTGCCACCCCAAATCGTCTCCGACTCCGATTGGATGTTTGTTTTGTTTTCTGAGCAGGGCTTCATCCAAGAAACTCAAAACATCTGAAGTTGTGGTTCCTGGTCCAAAAACAGCCTTCACGCCCGATTTGTAAAGAAGTTCGAGATCACGCCCAGGGATGATCCCTCCTGCGAAAACGATGACGTTTCCTAGCCCGTCGGCCCGGAGGCCATCGCAAATCTTCGGAATCAGTGTGTCATGGGCCCCGGAAAGAGTGGACAGTCCGAGAACTTCTGCGTCTTCGTCATTTACAATCCTAACAATATCAGACGGGGTTTTTCTGAGTCCAGTATAGATTACGTCGTGGCCACCATCTCTGAGTGCTCTAGCAATGACCTTAGCCCCTCGGTCGTGTCCATCTAGACCTGGTTTAGCAATTACAACTCGCATGTTTCAATAAGTTGCAAATGGCAATATGACTTCAAGCAACCGGACAAGAAATTCTTTCTCTCTTTAGGAATGCTCATGGGCGGCCTATTCCCATCGCGCACCATGAGTGGAAACTCCGACAAGATTGACGACCTAAGACGCCGAAAGGCTAAGTCGCAATCTGGTGGGGGGCAGAAACGGATTTCAGCACAGCATGCCAAAGGAAAGATGACTGCTAGGGAGCGGATAGAGGGATTACTTGATTCCAACTCATTCACCGAAGTTGATGCATTGGTTGAACATCGGTGTAGAGACTTCGACATGGATAGAAACGTGATTCCGGGGGATGGTGTGGTTTGTGGCCATGGCACTATCGATGGTAGGCTTGTTTACTGCTTTGCTCAGGACTTCACCGTTTACGGTGGTTCTCTTGGTGAAATGCATGGCTTGAAGATCTGCAAGATTCTAGATATGGCTGTAAAGACAGGAGCCCCAGTAATCGGATTGAATGACAGCGGTGGGGCAAGGATACAGGAAGGGGTTGCAAGCCTAGGTTCGTATGCAGAGATTTTCTTTAGAAATGTAAGGTCTAGCGGAGTCATCCCCCAGATCTCTGTAATCATGGGACCGTGTGCTGGTGGTGCAGTGTACTCCCCTGCAATCACTGATTTCGTGGTTATGGTAGAGGGCACGTCGCACATGTTCATTACTGGACCAGAAGTAATCAAGACAGTAACGAATGAGGAAGTTGGTTTTGAAGACCTTGGGGGGGCATCCACCCATGCCACGAAGTCAGGCGTAACCCACTTTACAGCAAAGGACGACAATGGCGCATTGGAGATAGTCAGGGAATTGGTTGGACTCATCCCTTCAAACAACCTACAAAAGGCGCCTATCGTGAAATGCAAAGACCCACTAGGACGAAAATGCGAAACACTCGACTCTCTAGTCCCGGAAGACCCGAGTCGGCCCTATGACATGTCGGATGTAATCGAAGATGTCCTGGACTCTGGAAGTTTCTTGGAGATTCAAGATGGTTTTGCTCCAAATATCATTATTGGCCTAGGTAGACTTGGCGGCCAATCAATTGGAATCGTGGCGAATCAACCAATGCATTTAGCAGGCTGTCTGGATATAGACGCGTCTGTTAAGGCTGCAAGGTTTGTTCGTTTTTGCGATGCCTTTAACATCCCCCTGCTGACATTTGTTGATGTCCCTGGTTTTCTTCCGGGAGCCAGTCAAGAGTGGGGTGGAATCATCAGGCACGGGGCCAAACTTCTCTATGCCTTTGCCGAGGCAACCGTCCCGAAACTTACTGTCATTACGAGAAAGGCATATGGCGGGGCATATGATGTGATGTCTTCCAAACATATTCGCGGCGATTACAACATCGCTTGGCCATCTGCAGAGCTTGCCGTAATGGGAGCCAGGGGTGCTGTACACATCATCCATAGAAGGAGAATTGAGAATTCAAGAAATCCCGAACAAGAACGAGAGAGGCTCGAAGATGACTACGAGGAGACCTTTGCGAATCCATACAAGGCAGCTGCCCTAGGATATCTGGATGATGTAATCAGGCCATCGGAAACACGAGCCGTTCTTGTGAAGGCATTAGGGGCGATTCTGGAAAAGGAAGAGCCACGCCCGGAAAAGAAGCATGGGAATATTCCGTTGTGAGATCTATGGGTGAAGAAAAAGAGATGAGGATTATTGCAGCCGTAATTTCATCGGTTCTACTCGAGAACGAGTTTGGCGAATCGATCGAGCCCTCGATAGGGAGGGATGAGGGGAATTCTTGGTCTATTTCCCATAGGAGAATGGCCTTGGGCAAGGCCCCTTTGATGAAGGCAAGAACTGTTAGGAGCACAAAGAGGTGATAATTTGTCTGAAAAGAGGAAGATCACTGTCGATGGAGAAGAGTTCGAAGTAGAAATTGAGTTCGGAGAAGGCAACTGGGAGGTTTCGATTGGAGGCAAAACCTACACTGTCGAGGTAGAAGGGAGTTCAAGGAAACCCACTAAGGAAAGACGAGTGGCAAAGAGTAGCGGAACCTCGGGTTCGGGGATTGTTGCTTCTGCAATTCCGGGCAAAATTGTCGCAATATTAGCATCGGAGGGGGAAGAAGTTGAGGCTGGAAGTGTCGTGATTGTCCTAGAGGCAATGAAGATGCAAAATGAGATTAAGGCCGCCATTGACGGACGTGTCAAGAAGATTATGTGTAAGCCTGGAGAGAGGGTCGAGGCAAATATGCCATTGTTGGAAATATCAAATATATTGGAAGGTGAGAATTGATGCCAATTTGTGATTTCGAAGATTGTGGTGATAAGTCGTCTCTTGTTAGCAGACTATCGCCCAAGGGATACCTTGTTTCGAGTGGAAAGAAGGCCTACTCATTCAGGGAAGCGTATAAGAGGTACAATTATTGCAAAGGGTGTCATGACCGATTAATGGAAGAGGTGTGGTCCAGAGTGAGGAGTTCTGGAACAAAAAATGATGATCACGTAGCTCCCACCGCAGTTTAGAGGTGGAGTGCCCCCTGGTTTTTTTCCAGCATAGACAAAAATATTGTGGATTACTCTTACTTCGGAGTTAAATAATCCCAAGTGCGTCTTCTATCCTATTCAACTCGGGACCGGTAGAGCCTGAGCCAACAAGTGCATGGCTGTCACTAGCACAGCAACCTGCTCCAACGAAAGGAGAACCGAATGTCACGGTACCCACCATCACAGGGACGCCCAAGGCGGATTCGATTGCCTCTACTTCTGAAGTCTTCACATCAGGATGTGTCAGTACACCCTTGTTATTTGCCACGATCATGCTTCCAACGGTCCTGTGGCCGGCAACTTCGGACCGGATGGTCTTCACCCCCAATACATCAGAAATAATCTCGGCTCCTGCTTCTGGAATGGTAGGGCTTACGACAGCACCGTTGTCATTGCACTCGATGAGGTTCCCTGCAGCATTAACTCCGCTCTCCATTATGACTACGTCACCAAAGCTAGACAGTTCGTCCAAGTCTCCCTGAGTTGCTATGTCGGCTACAGCAATGCCCTTCCTATTCCCGCGCACCAGGCTCCCCAGTAATGCCGAACCTCCTATCGAAAGCCTATGTGCCTCCATGTCAAAAGCCGACTCAACCTCCTCTGCGATTTCTTCTTCCAGAGTTCTTGGGATGAAAAGGACATCTCCGATTACACTGAGGTAAACCCCGACTTGGGAGTGGCCGAGAATGTCACCTGTGGAAATTGGCATGCACTACCTCCTTGCATTGACTAACGTCTGTGGTTAATTTGTGTTGCGGGGATATGTGAAAGAAGAGTGGCACAGCGACGATCTTTCCCGTGGGCTTGCGCACCACAGTACCGGAATCGACGCAGGAGGGCTTGACTTCCGGGTTCGATATGGGACCGGGTAGGGCCCCTCCGCTATGGCCGTGCACAACTCTTCCTTCGAATGCGAATTGATATGCTCTTTTGGACAGAGACTCACACTAATGTGTACCTCGAAATTGAAATTTAGATGCTCGGGGGGTTAGTGCAGCTGGGCTGAACACCTCGGCGAACCTCGGTGCTTACACCCGCTGTCTATCAAACTCGTCTTCTACGAGTCCCCTGAGATGCGTCGTCTTTCGGATGACTTCGAGCTTAGATGCTTTCAGCTCTTATCCACATAGGGCGTGGCTACCCAGCATTGCCCTGCCGGACAACTGGTAAACTAGTGGCCCCGAGCCCTCGTTCCTCTCGTACTAAAGGGCCCTTCCGATCAGGCACCTGATACGCCTCAACCACAAAGCAACAAACCTGTCTCACGACGGTCTAAACCCATCTCACTATCCCCTTTAATGGGCGAACAACCCCACCCTTCCCAGCTGCTGCACCAGGAGGTTGGGAAGAGACGACATCGAAGTAG
>JAAZXW010000014.1 GCA_014239955.1 Methanobacteriota archaeon
CATCTTGGTTCGGTAATCACAACTTTTGTGTTTGCCATCATACTGACCATCATCTCGCTCATCTGAGTCTTATTCATAGTGGTCCCAGATTGGTGGCGGACGAATTCGTAATCATCGTGGAATACCTTTGTGTAATGCGACACATCCCTTTCTTCCATTGCCTTCATCATTAGTTCGTAAACTCCCATGAGGTTCCGTGCAATAGATGGATTTTGAGAGTTTCTTCGAACTGATTCAATTGGCTGAGTTGATTATTGAGGAGATTTGATCAGGTCAAGCAGGTGACGCAGAAACGAATTTTAGAATCGAATAATCGGTTATGGATAATTCGCATGGGTCTATCCGATTACCCATTGAAACGAATATTGAATTTCAAAGGGCTTTCAGTGCGTCCTTCGATAGGCTAGCCTATCACATGTGTCTAAGTAGACACCCATTGATTCGATGGATTGACAAGTGCTAGTTATGACGCATTGCCGTGACAGAGGTCCCCGTTGAGAAGAAACCGACTTCGGGAGTGCAGGAGGCTCTGGTTCCCGAAAGGGTGGTTGACGGCCTCCCGACGATGTACTGCTTCGAGACCTGCCCATTCTGCTTCAAGGTCAAGGCTCTCCTGGGCTCTAGGGGCATCGAGTACTCTAAGGTCGAGGTCGACCCTACTTTCAAGACGCAGTTGAAGTGGTCTGACTGGGGCATGGTGCCAGTATTCGTCGACGTCGATGGCACCCAGGTGACCGACTCGAACTACATCCTCCACTACATCGATTCCAATGACTCAGGATCGTTCCCGCGAATGGGTGAGGACCCCGAGCAGGACCGGTGGATGAACTTCTCCAACAATATCCTAGGGAAGTCCATCGTTGCAGTGATTTACACCTCGTACAGGACCTCCATACAGGCCCTCGATTACGTGACTAGGGTTGACAACTTCTCGTTTGGCAGCCGCCTGATTAACAAGTGGCTAGGGGGCTTCATCATGCGCATGGTAGGCAAGAGTAGAGCAAAGATGTTCGAGCTCCCACCCCGTGAGAACCTCCAGTACCAACTGGACGAGATGTCCAAGGGGATTGAGGGAGACTTCTTCGGAGAGGAAGAGCCTAACGGGGCCGACTACGCCAACTTCGGAATTCTTCGGTCGATGCAGGGCCTGAATGGATTCGATATAGTCGAGAGCCATCAGGTCGTGGGTGGCTGGTACGGAAGGATGCAGGAGCACTCCGGCGTGTACTGACTAGTAAAGTTCCATCTTATCGCGGGCAGTAAGTTGGGTACCCTATTAGAACGCCAGAAAACCCCCCACAATTATTAATATATCAATTATCAATGCGAAATTTATGCCCAAATTCATGTACTCGGGAAGTTATACGACTAAAGGCGTTGCTGGACTCCTAAAAGATGGAGGAACAGCTCGTAGAGATGAGGCCGCCAAGATTGCAAAATCATTGGGTGGAACTCTTGAAGCATATTACTGGTGTTACGGGGAAAAAGACTTCATGTGTATCATGGATGTTCCTGACAATATCAAGATCTCAGCTCTTTCACTTACCATC
>JAAZXW010000017.1 GCA_014239955.1 Methanobacteriota archaeon
CGACACCTTAAGTGTCGAAATATGTTGAATGGTGCAATCAAGGAGTGACTCGCCTTGAATCACGCGGGAAAGGTATGGTTTCACGGATATGATCAGCCCCGCCTAGCCATGCACATACACGGTCAACTCCCAATCCGAAGCCACCGTGTGGAACTCCACCATAGCGGCGCACATCTATGTAAAATTCGTATGGCTCGTGTGGTGTACCTTCCTCATCGATTCTCTCAAGGATCTTATCTTCAGACCAAGTCCGCTCACCACCACCAATAATCTCACCATATCCCTCAGGCGCTAGAAGATCATGACACAAAACATATTTGGGGTCATCAGGGTCAGGGCGGTGATAGAATGGTTTAGCAATTCTAGGATAGTGAGTGAGGAAGTGTGGGACGTCGAAATCCTCAGTCAGGACTTTCTCCTTTGAGTAATCTAAATCTTGACCCCATTCAATCCCCACACCCATACCTTGGAGAGTCTCAACAGCCTCGTCATATCTCATTCTTGGATATGGATTATCAGCGTATCGTGCAATTAGATCTAAGTCTCGTCCAAGACTTTCTAACTCAGTTTCACGCTCTTCTAGAAGAGACTTAGCAATATGTCGGACTACACCTTCTCCATGTTCCATAACATCAGCGTTTGAAGCCCATGCAATTTCCATCTCGGCATGCCAGAATTCAGTCAAATGGCGTCTTGTTCGACTCTTCTCCGCACGAAATGATGGTGCCATTGTGTATAGCCTCTCAAGAGCAGGCATGGCAGCCTCCGCATAGAGTTGCCAAGACTGGGTCAAGTATGCCTTGCGACCAAAGTATGGAACCTCGAATAGTGTGCTTCCACCTTCAACCGCTCCGGCAACAAAATTTGGTGCTTGGTATTCTATGAAATCACGATCTCGGAAATACTGATGTATTGCACCAAATACAGTAGAACGCAACTTCAACATCGTAGTCATGCGTCCCGTTCTAAGGTAGAGATGACGATTATCGAGGAGGAACTCTGTTTCGCCTCCATCTGCTTCAGCCATGGCTGATTCGGTGATTGGAAAAGGGCGCTCTGGATTTACGGGCCCGACAACTGTAGCACTACTGACTTGAACCTCATGTCCATGTTCCCTATCTGTAGGTTGGACCAAACCACAAATAATTACACTAGATTCAATCAAAGCGTCTTTCATTGCATCGAATATCGCGTCACCGACCGAGTCTCGCTTGACTACACACTGGACGGTCCCTGTGGAGTCTCGAAGAACTACAAAACGGATTTTATTTGAACCACGGGACCGGTGTATCCATCCCTTAAGTTCAACTTCCTCACCGTCATAGTTGCCGGCTCGGACATCTCCTATCCATGTGTCCTTGGTCATGCTAACCCCAGCCTATCGACTGACTCCTTCCATATCAAAGCCCTCACACTAAAGTCAGGAGGAGAGGGAAATGTGGCGGGTCTGACGGGGTTCGAACCCGCGACCGCCCGGTTAAGAGCCGGGTGCTCTACCTGACTAAGCTACAGACCCAGCCCGCCGACTTGGCCCCCCTCTTTAATCGGAACGGTCACGCTTGATGTTTAGCTCAAACGGCCAGTTGGATTAACCAAAGTCACAACGCCACCAGAGGAGGCCATTACTACTGCATCACATATGTCTACGAAAAGACCTACTTCGACTACGCCTGCAATATCCAAAAGAGCAGACTCTAAGTCACTAGGATTAGAAATTGAAGGCCCGAAAGAACAGTCTAGAATGTAACCACCGTTGTCAGTAACAAAGGGATCTTGCCCCCCTCTAATTGCCACATTGCCAGAACAAATTTCAGCCACACGGGAAGCAGTGCGCTGCCACTCAAAGGGAAGTACCTCAATTGGAAGATCGAAGGCACCAAGTGTTTGCACTTGTTTACGGTCATCGGCCACAACGACCATGCCTTTACTTGACTGGGCTACTATTTTTTCACGAGTCAGAGCACCACCACCTCCTTTGATTAGTGAAAAATCAGAATCAAATTCATCGGCTCCATCGATTACCAAATCAAGAACTCCGGCATCGGCCAGAGAAACAAGTGGGATATCTAGGCTTTCGGCGAGTTCCCGAGTTGATTCGCTAGTTGGGACTCCAACTACTGAGAGATTTTCTTCATTCATCCTACGACCAATTTCAATCACTGTATATCGCACAGTTGAACCGGTTCCCAAACCCAACTTCATGCCATTTTCAATGAAATCACATGCGGCTATGCCAGCCTCTCGCTTCAACGCCTCGACGTCGCTCACAATCAATTCGAGTCGAATCACAGACATGATGCTTGCCCTATGAGATTCGCTGTTAACTCCTCATTTCACTGACCGTTGGGTTCATCTGTAAGCCGCTCACGGATGTGTCGAGGGAGCAGGAGGGTCGCTGACAGTGTACGACACTGAGGAAAG
>JAAZXW010000020.1 GCA_014239955.1 Methanobacteriota archaeon
CAGAAGGCAGAAGAGCACATGGAATTCTTGAATTCGGTAATAGAAGAGAGCGACGTGGGTAGTAGAACCACAGACAAATTGGTTAGGACCGGCTCGAGGATTGTAGAGTCGAGCAAGGAGGAGGAGGTCGACAGCCCCGTCTCCAAGCTCGATATGTTATCGATAGAGAAGCTAGTAACGAGGCACGCCGAACTCGGCATGAGTGATGCGAGCAAAAGGATAACCGAATGTGCCGAGGAGGCGGTTTCCAGGCTACTGGACTTCGAGAACACCGAAAGAGAACTCAAAATGGCCACAGCGGGCATGGGCATTTCTGACAAGGCGGAAGAGCTCAAGGAGCTGGCAAAGGAAATGGGGTCAATGCAGGCTGAAACCGCCCTGTTGAAGGGGGAGATTTCCCAACAGGAGACCAACATCAGAGACATTGAGAAAAGAATCGATGAGATTAGGCAGAGGGAGAACTCCGATTCGCTACTCAACAGGAGAATATCGAGGATAGACGACCTAATACGGCTGACGGAGCTCGTTACGCAGAACGTCAGAAGGTCCTTCGCAGAACCATTGGAATCGTCCTTTAGGGAAGGCTTCGAACTCCTCTCGAGGAAATCCGGAAGACTCCAGAGCATTTCCATAGACACCAATGACTACTACACCAGCCTCTCGATGAGGGGTTTCGAAGGCAACTGGCTCGACAGAGACCTATCCGCAACCGAAAGACAGCACGTTGGATTGGCCTTGGTATTCGCCCTAAGGAGGGCATCCACCGAATGGGCACTCCCACTCCCTGTAATCATCGACACACCCACGTCTCGGATGGATAGCGAGCACAAGAGCTGGTCCGTGACAAGATTCTACCCCCAGTTGTCACAACAGGTAGTGGTTCTGGCGACAAGCGACGACTTAGCTGGGGGCTTGTTCGAGGAACTGGCTGAATCTGGAGTCCTAGGTGCCCAGATACTAGTTCGAGAGGTATCTGAGAACTCCGTGGAGGCCATCACATCGGACCTTGAATCATTTTTCGGAGGGGCATGAGATGGAAGCAATAGAGAAACTATCCTCCACAACCCTGCAGAGCCACCCTCTGACGCACTCCCGCCTCAAGCTACTTGCATCTATGTCGCAGTCATCCGAGGACCACGTATCACGCCTAGGAATGGCACTCTCAATGGCTTCGGGAAAGGTCGACCCACAATGGGTTCCAAGACCGAACGATTACGAGAAAAGCAACATTGAGGAGAGCAGCCCCAAGCACATCAGGGGAAAGACGCTCTTCAAGGATGAAATCCCTTTGTGGATGGCGCTTGCCATGAGGCACCAGTCACCTGACAGCTACGAGGATTGGAGAGGAGTTCTGAAGGCCCACTGGGAGAGGGGTGTGGAGGAACTTATGGCGATTGCAACTGCCGAAGGAGATTGGATCCGGACACTCAGAAAATGTCTCCCCAATTGAGGAATTGATTTGTCAGACGAAACGATAACGGTCGATGTGATTGGCCTCAGGTGTCCCATTCCAGTCCATAGGGCCAGAAAAGCCATACGAGAAAATCCCCAAGGAACAACCATCAGATTGACTGGTGACGACCCCGAGTCGCTCCACGACATACCAACCCTACTGAAGAGACTCGGACTACAGCCACCAGAAATCACCGAGATGGACAGAGGATGGGAGTTCGTCATTATCACATAGTCAGTGAAAGATTCAATAGAAACGGATTTTATTTGCTACTGTGTTCACAGTTCAATGCATCGACTGCACCCACATCTTCGGAGATGAGGAAGATGAATTTGGCAAGTGTCCTGAATGTGAAAAGCAGCAGCCAGCATCCGGCTCTTGGGCCAAGGAAGAAATGTCTCATATCGAATTTCTTGAATCCGAGGGCAAGTATGCAGAAGCCGTCTCGGATGCAATGGAACTCCTCTTCATGGCCACAGATATTCACTACGGTGACTGGCCCTTCGCACACAAATTGGCTGAGATAATCAGGAGACTTTGCAAGTTAGGGAATTTGACTGAAGAATTAGCAAAGCATGAGCACCATTGGAACACAATTGAGCATATACAAATGGGAGGAGACCCTAGCAAAGTTGCTCAGTATGAATCAACCAGAGAGAATAGAAAGTTTCTGCAATAATTTGCTCAATCTTCGTTTCCGAAGTTGAGCCAGAATTCATTGATTGCACTCGGATTCCGTATTACCATCTGCCCTACGTATAGCAGATATGCAGCAAGGGGAA
>JAAZXW010000018.1 GCA_014239955.1 Methanobacteriota archaeon
AATAGATTCCGCTGGAGCAGCCAGTCGGCCAAGAAAACCTCATCCCATAACGACCCACAAGTTCGACCTTCGGTTTGACTAATTGTAAGCGCATGATTTCTTCACGGAACTCAATAAGCCGTTGTTCATTTGATTGACGAGGATTGCAATTGGCACAGGGACAATTGAGGCGAAGTTCGATGTAATCAATTCGGAAAGAATTACCATCTGCAAAACGGAGGACACAAGACTCTGTAGACCTCTCTAAGTCAGTCAGTTGATCTTTCACAACTTCGTTGAATCGTATATTATGTATCAATTTGACCATCTGTTCATCCGCAATGAGATTGGTCAATCTCAAATGTCTCCTCGCCCACAGAGAGTCCGATGGCTGACGACCCGTACCGCGTGCTCGGGGTCTCAAAGGATGCCACAGATGCTGAAATTAAGCGCTCATATCGCAAATTAGCTCGGCAATATCATCCAGATCGCAATCCCGGTGATGCGGCTGCTGAAGAGCAATTCAAATCTATTCAATCATCTTATGAACAGATTGGCACTGCTTCGGCTCGTAAGGAATACGACCAACAACGCCGAATGGAGGAAATGTTCTCTCGTGGTGGAAATCCATTCCGTGGAGGATTTGGAGGCGGAGGCCCAAGTGGGGGATTCGATTTCTCCGAAATATTGAATCAATTCATGGGAGGAAGAGGAGATGGGCGATTTGAACAAAGTTCCAGAAATCCTCGCTCGATCTCTCAAGAACCAACTCAGGCAGCACGAGGACCTGACATCAGCGCGGGTATCGATATCACTCTGTCGCAGGCGATTTCGGGAACAAAAGTCGAATTCGGCCACAGCCGACTTCGCATATGCTCAAAATGCAAAGGAGAATCATACAGAAGCCGGAGGCGTTGTCAACAATGTAACTCAAAGGGTGTTGAAACAAGATCCTCGACCATTACTGTGACTGTCCCCGCTAATGCAGAGCATGGACAACAATTGAGGTTGAAGAAGATGGGGCACGAACACCCACAAGGAGAACCAGGCGATTTACAGATTACCATTAGGCTAGATGCAGAAGAGGGTCGGAGATGGGAAGGAGGGAAACTTGTCCAAGAAGTACCAGTGACGTATTCTTCTATGATATTAGGAGGTAAAGTGCGCATCACGACCCCTCTTGGTAAGCGAGTGCAGATTGACATCCCTGAAGGAACTAGAATTGGAGACCGAAGACGATTAGCCGGGCACGGTCACGATGGAGGGCCTCTAGACATTGAATTTGTGTTGAAGGAAACTAAATCTTTCACAGATGAACAACTTGATGCAGTCAAACGTCTGTCGGATGCGGGACTATGAATTAATGATGGGAACTATTGAAAGTACCATCCTCACAAAACCTGTCAAATACCCGTCTTCCACGGCTCTCAGCATGCGCGACTTCGCCCACGTCGCAGATTTCCTCGTTCCGAGACGTAGGCAAGTGCACGTCGCCATCATCCTGCTGTCCCTGCTGATGCTTCCGGGAATCTCGGCCACGCTGAGTCCGATAGACATAGAGTCCTACGACCTCGAGTCGCCTGAGCTCGATGCTGACGCGGTGCTGATGGAGGAGTTCTCGTCGGCAGGGGGGGTTGAGGCATTCGGGATCTTTATCCGAGATCCGGCCTACTTTGGCCAACCAGACTCCGACGTCACGATGATTGCCGGCTACAACGGCCACGGTGGCGGTGTTAGCGACCCCAAGGGAGGGGTGCTCAATCTCACCGTGCTCAGGGAAATCGACGTCAAGGCCGAGTTCTTAAGGGAACACGAGATCTCCGAATTCTACCTCTCCTTCGCCTCCCAAATCACCGGCGAGCCAGTAGTCGGGATACTCGATTTGGCCAACGACTTCAGGTCATTCATGTCGGGCGAGTCAGCACTGACCAGCCCGAGGGTCGACCCAGATACACTGATGATGACACCTGCGTCTACTGACTGGGACGACTGCGGCGTGCTGGAATGTCTAACCTTCGATGACGAAAACCTCACCCAAGCGCACATTGACCTAGCTGCGCACAAAATGGCAAATCACAGTCATGGCGTCTTCCTCAGACTGCTGTCCAAGGACCGCGGATTCACCCCCGACCCATCAAGCCCGGTGATTGGACCCTATAACCACCAATTGCTCGCTGACGGGAGCATCGCAGCCGATGAGTGGGGCCCTGGGCGCTGGTCGGCGTCTTCCGCTTGGCTACTCATCAACTTCGACAGGGAGGCTATGCAGAGCAACGGTTGGTCATTCTCATGGTTGAACTCGAGCTCAGACGCCTCATCTGGATACGAGTGGGACGGGGTCACAGTCGAGACAAAGCCAATCCATAACTCGGTGGAAGAGTGTCGACAGAGAGCGCAGGCCGGGGAAGAGCTCTGCTCCATGGAATGGCTCTACTTGGCACTCGAGGAGGACCTGAGAACCTCAGATGATATGGTTGTCACTCTGATGTTTGCAGAGGGGGTCAACGTCGAGATAAACCGGGAGCTGCTTTCCAGTGCCTATCTGATTGGAATCATGGCACTGGTGGTTTCCGTACTGCTGTGGCTCAGTCTAAGGAGGGCGTCTGATGTTGCCATAGTCTTAGTCGGTTTAGCACTGGCGCTGATGTGGATGCAGGGGCTCATAGGATGGGCTATCATCCTAGGCCAGAGATTTGGAACAGAGGTGATTTTCCGCTCGCAGTTCTCCAACCTCCTGCCTATTCTCGTTCTAGCTTTGGGCATAGACGACAGTCTGCACGCACTTCATAGATACAAAGAGGAGAGGAGAGGAGGAGCCAGTCCCGAACAGGCGGCCCGAACTTCCGTGAGCAGAGTTGGTCGGGCCATCCTACTCACATCCACTACTACCATCGTCGCTTTCATGGCCAACATGACTTCCAACATAGCCGCACTACGCTCCTTCGGCATAGAGGCCGGCCTCGGGGTGTTCGCGGCTTTCGTCCTCACCGGCCTCTGGGTTCCACTGGTGCGCTACGACTTCGACCTGTTGATGGAGTCGAGAGGTAAGCTGCAGGATGAGAAGGAGGACATCATCCACATGATCCCCGAGTCCTGGCTGGCTGCAGTCACCACAAATTCAGCCAGATACGCCCCAGTCGTGGCCGTGTTGGCCATCCTGATAACCGCAGTTGCAATACCGATGATGCTCTCGCTCGAAGGGAACTTCCAAGTCGAGGACTTCATTGAGAGTGAGTCCGACCTTGCGGTGGGAATTGCTCTGGTGAACGAGCGCTTCAGCGATGAAGGCGAACCGGGTTACATCCTTCTTGAGGGAGATATGGCGAATCCGAAGGTGATAGCCGCTATCGGGGAGTTTCGCAACAACGCTAACTCGCATGAACCCGGAGACTCGGACCAACTAACCCGTCTTCCCACCGGAAAGGTCGAGATTATCGCAATTGATAGTATACTCGCCCTCACTAAGGCGTCGATGGCTTGGAACAGTACACCCTTCGACGCAGCAGGGTGGGACTCATCTGCAGAAGATGGAGGGATGGGCTGCAACAAGGACTTCTTCGGTCTGCCCTCTCTGAACGATAGGGAATGTCTCGTCTTCCTCTACGGATTCACCCTGACCCGAGGAGTCCCAGAGAGCGGGGGGTACCCGCCGATGGCGCCCTCACTGGTTGCTGAGTACATCCAGGTAGTGGGACAGATCGACTACGAAAGCCCGTGGTTAACTGTATCTGGTGAGACCCCCATATATCCTCGAGCGTCAATCCGCTTTGGGATATCTAGCCCCGAGCAGTTCGCCCTAGTCGAGCCTGCTCTGGCACAATTGGAGGATGACATGGCCCCACTACAGGAGCTATCTCGGAATTCTATGAGGATTCAGAGCGACATCTCGTCGGCTGATGAAGAGTACCCTGTGACATGGGCGATACCCACTGGTGAGCCAGTAGTCAGGTTCGTCGCTGCAGACTCGATGCAGGATGAGATGCAGAGCACGCTTCTGCTGGGTGTTTTGATGTGCACTATCACTCTCTGGTGGGGCTTCCGTGAGGAGACCTCCGTGCGACAGCGATGGCAGGAGGGGATGCAAGACCGCCCCGCCTTCGCTAGAAGGGTGGGGGCGACTGTGGCAATAACTGGGGTGATTACCTACCTTATGCTCGGAACAACATATCTGGTCTTCTTCTCGGTCCTCGCACTATTCCTATCCATACTATGGGGCACCGCTCCGTTCTTCGTCGCAGCAATAACCACCGGCCCCATCTTCGTTGTGATAATCTGGTTGTATGCTATGGTCGAGTTGGCCGGATACGGGCTCAACATGGTTACCGTGGCCATCGCAGCGATGTCCCTCGGAGTGGGCATAGACTACGTGATACACTTCATAGAGCGCTACCGCGAGGAACGTGAGAAGGGAGCAACACCCCACATCTCACTAGCAGCCGTGGGTGGCGCCTCCGGCCTAGCCCTCTTCGGCTCCGCCATATCGGACATCGCCGGATTCATGGTCATCAATCAGTCAAAGATGGGGTTCTTCTCCACCTTCGGACTATTCTGCGCCGCGATGATTGGGCTGTCGCTGATTGCGAGTATGATACTGACTCCGGCGGTGCTGGGCCTACTGCATCGCAAATCACTTATCTCGGAAAAGAAATTGAGTGAGCGATTGAATTAATTCCCGAATAGGATAGGATTAGTCATGGGATTGGGTTGGTGCTGCTTTCGTAACTATGCCGGACATGCAAAAGAAATTGGCGGAGACGTGTCCTATGAGTATCCTCGATTCTTTCTAAAACCTGCCAGTGCACACGTTGAAGCAGATGAAAATGGGAACAATTTCATCGAACTTTTACGTGCTGATGAGCATATTGATCATGAGGTTGAGATGGTAATTCGTCTAGGTCCTAATTTAGAGCCTGAAGCGATGTGTGTTGGTTGTGATACAACTAATCGAACTAGACAGAGTCATGCCAAAGATAAGCGCTGGCCTTGGACAGAAGGAAAGGCATTCAGAGGTAGTGGAGTACTTGGCACATGGGCTCCTTACAATGATACAATAATGCAAGTCAGTTTATCGGTTAATGAAGAAATGCGGCAGGATGATTCAACTTCACTAATGATTCACAGCGTTGCTGAACTGATTGAACATCTCAAGGATTGGTATGACCTCACTCCTGGAGACTTGATTTGGACTGGAACACCAAAAGGAGTAGGGAAAATGCATGTTGATGATAGAGTTGAAGCAAGCTTAGTAGATGCTGCTGGTAATGTGATTAGTAAGCTCTCAGCCATTTGTGTAGTGAATAATTAGTTTGTAACCAAATTGATACAATATACCCCCATCCGCAATTATGCTTGGTTCAAGTAGAGTTCAGGCAATGACCTTGCTGATTGTTATGATTGCTGCTTCTTTTAGTGGATGCTTATCACGAGATAGCTCGACTGAATTCGATTGTACAGAGCAGGAGTATTGGCACGAAATTTCTGAGGAGATTCCATATCCAGGACTAAATTGTGATTCGGGACCATCAAAAACACTAGCCATGACAATCTTTGTTTATCGGGACAATGATGGTATTGAATGGCTAATCAATGAGACTTCTATTGATACCGGGGTGGAACTAATCAACTCGGTTTACAACCCATTTGGAATCAACTTTGTGCTTGATGAAATAATCTGGATTGATGAAGCATTCCCCGATATTCATGATAACTCAGATGATGAAAATACCGATGATGAAAAGCCTGAAAATATCAATAATTCCACAGATACTGGTATAGACTTTGGAGATCAGGTCCAAGTTTCACAACTGGGAGACGAATTCAAAGAACACTACAATCCTTCTAACGTTAACATTGTCATGCAGAGTACGGGATGGGGGCAATACAGCATGTTTCCATGGTATTCTCGTGAATATTATATCAGTACAGTACGCGCTTCCTCATTCGCTACAAGTCCGGTTCCAAGTCACGAATTAGGACACTTCCTAGGACTCTACCATACACATCAATTCCACGAAGACCCTGAATCAAGCTCTGATCTGTCACGTGCAACAACATGGACTGATAATTGGGTCATACCAAATGAGGAGTGTTTCAGAACTGGAGATTTCATTTGTGAAACTCCTTACGATTGTTATATTTGGTGTGAGGAAGTAATTAATTGCACTGCAAATGCATACGAAAGTGATAGACCAGATCAGGAACCTAGTGAGTTTGAGAACTGTACAGAAGAACAACATAATCCTTCTCGGATTAATCTAATGAGTCGATATGGAGACCGTAGTGAAATAACTCTTGATCAAGGAGCACGAGCAAGATATTTCATCCAATTTATGACAGAAAATGAAAGGGATGGGAACCAACTCATTCTTGTCGAGTGAACAACTCGCAACTCCATGGGCGAGGAGGGGCGACGCATTACGGATGCGTGGCTAATCGATCATGATGGAGTCACTCAGCGTGGCGATTTCATCCTCAATTCCAATGGTAGTTACAGCACTAGCAAAGGCGACGAAGATGTAATTGAGACTATTGATGGTAGTAACCGATTGATTACACGGTCTTTCCAAAACTGGCACACACATCTCGCTATGACTCTAAACAGAGGGATGGGTGAAGGATTACCACTAATGGAATGGTTGGAAAAATCCATATTTCCTGTCGAAAAAAATCTCACACCTGAACTTATTGAAATAGGAACTAGAGCGGCTGCGGCAGAAATGATTGCAACAGGAACTACTTTCGCCTGTGATATGTATTTTCACACCGAGACAATTGGTAATACATTGGCAGAATCTGGGGTAAGAGCAATTCTTTGCGGCCCGGTTACAGATGGCTTGACACCTAACTTTGAGGAAGGTTCAGGAGATGCACTTCGACATATGGAATCACTAATCAAAGGAGAAGGGCCAAGACCTGGAAGGATTGAGTACGGTATTGGAACACACTCCGTTTATGTTTGCGATGAAGAAATCCTACACAAGGCATCTGATTTGGCAAAGAAAACTGAATGCACACTTCAAATTCACACCTCTGAAACTCGAAAGGAAGTGGCCGACTGCCATGCTGAAACTGGAATGTATCCCATCGAATATCTAGACTCACTAGATTACTTCACAGATGGAACTACTGTATGTGCTCATTGCGGGTGGGTCACTAAGAAAGAAATGAGAATTCTTGCAGGACACGATGCTCACGCTGTACATTGCCCGACCTCA
>JAAZXW010000022.1 GCA_014239955.1 Methanobacteriota archaeon
ATATAAATGTCCCATCTTCAGTGAGGCTACCGGCAAACTGGCCCACCAAGTTCCCAATTGTTTTTGCAGGAATTAGGTGCAGTGTGGAGGATGAGATTATCACATCCGCCTATCTTCCGTCCAGGATGTCCTCTAATCTTCTGAATGAGGTTCTCCCAGAGCTGTCATTCTCAATTGACAACTCGAAGTGCACGTCATCTCTTCCGCCAAGCAGTTCCCTGGCCTTGGAGAACCATGAGACCAGTGGGTCGATGAGTACTAGTTCGATTTTCATCCCTCGCTCGTCCAGGGACTTCAACAGCTCTATCGCCGAACCGCCCGTTCCGCTTCCATAGTCGACAACCAACGAACCATCTACGATGTGTGGCATGGCGGTCTCAATCAGTTTCCCGACAGAATTTTTGTGCCAATTTACGGGTTCATTTGTATTTCCATTGTGGTATAGTGCCCTATGGTATGCCTCCCCGTCCACGACATCCGCATCGCTAAGTTTCTCTGGCTCCCACCCAGTTGCCACGGCCGTCCCCATCGTTGTAGACAAATTATCTATTCGCATTTCCACCTCTCGAAAAATGAAACCATGCAGCGACAACACTCATTTCCAGAACCTCCTCAGAGGGTCACTGGAAGTGAGTGCGTGAAGACAAACATTGAGGCAATTGCGATCAAGAACCTGCAAGAGATCCTGAGGGAGAGGGGATATACCGCGGAGACGCTCTTTTCGAAGTTCGACTCGGACGGGGACGGGACTCTATCCAAGTCCGAGTTCGAGAACGCACTCAGGTCCATCACGGGACAAACCGCGCCTCAGGCGATTGTAAACACAATCTTCGGTGCCCTTGATGGCGACTCATCCGGTTCACTGGAATTAGACGAACTGCTCTCAATAGTCGATTCTGGCGTTTCACAAAGTTTCTCCGAAGGTCAGTCAATCAGGATAGATGGGCATTCAGATGATCGATTCAACGGAACCTACTCGCAGCAGGACAAGCAAATCAATGGTAAGCCACACTTCAGGAACCAGAATGGCTGCATCTTGTACGCATTCTCTTCGGATTCCGGAAGCGCCGCTTCTTGGAATCTGGACGACCGCGACCAGAATGGCGGCAATGACTGGTACAGGGGCGGATGGACGCGAGCACCCAATGATGGCTCTATCCCCCTAGGAGTTAGGAGATGGGTCGGAGTTGGAAAGCTCACCCTGTCGACAATCGGACAAGAAGCCGGACCCACGGAAGACCACGCACCACCTCAGAATCCCGAGTCAATGGGCGATGGCGGGGAACTTGGCAACTTGATGCAGGAGATTGATGCTGCTTCGAGATACTTCGAGGAGCAGGTTTCGAGCGGAGACATATCCACCGATGAGGCGATTGAGATGGCAAACACTGCCTTCGAGAGGAAGAGCGAGGAACTTCCGGTTTTCATGCGCGCACCCGCTAGGGAGGTTTGGGATCGGAAGATGGCAGCTATGGGGGGACGACTCAGGGAGAATTCCCCAAGCCCTTCTACGATTGCAGCCGGTGTTGGAGCAGGGGGAGCCATCGGCGCCATCGCCTCAAGTACAAGCGAAAATCTACCCCCTCCCTCGGATTCAAGACCAGAGCCCGAGCCAGAGCCACCGGCAGCCCCAGAGCCCGAGCCAGAGCCACCGGCAGCCCCAGAGCCCGAGCCAGAGCCACCGGCAGCCTCAGCTCGGGGCTCGTTCAGCATCGAATCAGCAATCTCAGGCTTCGAAGGCACGCGGACAATTAGTGAGAGAAATGCCCTCAAAGAATCCCTATCAGGAAATTCCGGAAACATCCAGATCAGGGTCAACTCCATTGGGAGGACTTTCGGGATCGGCCTCTCGGATGATTTCAGAGGCGGGAGTACTCTAATTGCCGTGGCAGGAGAAATTGGGGAGATTGAAATTCGCCTTCCTTCTGACTCAGATACAAGCCAGTTCAAGGCTGGTTTCGAAGGCGAAATCTCCGTCACAATCTCCGACTGGAATGCAGTGAGGCGGCGAATTATTCTGGAAGCGATCTAACCCGCGGCCTCGAACGACTCCTCGACCATCTCCTCAAGGCTGATCGATGGCCGGAATCCACATCTGTCCTCTAGGAACCACGCGTCAACAACCCCCCAGACTTCCTCCCTGTCGCTTTGATTGAGCTCGATCTCACAACCTGTCCTATCCTTGTACAGTTCTGCTAGATCCGACATAGGAATCGCCTTCCCGGAACCCACTGCGAAGCTCTCCCTCGTAGGGGGAGGGCTTCTCAGAACCGCATCAACGACCCTTACGAGGTCCTGTACGTGGACCATGTCCTTGACTTGGGACCCATCACCGGGGACATTTATCCACCCCATCTGGCTTTCGAAGGCCCATTTGTGCAATATTCCGTTTCCTGGTGGTCCAGAGAGGGGCACCCCTTGGACATTGGAGGCCCTGATCACACTGACGGGACGCTCAGATTCGGCCCTCTCTAGGGAATTCTCCTCAATCCACAATTGCCCCTCGGCTGCCACATCCCTAGGAGCAAGGGTGGAGTCGAATCCGTAGTAATCCTCCCCCGGTTCCCATTGTGGGTGTACCCTGAGCGTCCCTATGATGATCATGTGCAGCGAACCGTGCCTGTCAACCGCATCGAGGATCGGTCTGGCCTTCTCTCTCATGATGATCAGTGACTCTCTGTCATCTCTTGCAACGGATGTGTCAACTGGTCGCGAGTTGATGTGGATGAGGGTTGTGCAGGGAGTCAGAAGCGCGTCAAGGGCAGTAGGGTCATCCAGCTTATCGTCCGGGATGGGGACGGCCGAGCCCCCAAGCATCTCCATGATGTAGGGGGCAACGAAACCATCTGCGGCTGAAACTGCAACCTTCATGCTTGACCGTATCTCCTGACAGGTAATATACTGTGTGATTGTAGGGAGCACCTCTATGAGAAACCATTGAATTCCTCCTAGCACGCAATCTATTCAGAGGCGAGCCAATGGTTGACCAAATCCCCAATCTTGGAAGAGAGTCAGAGATGCTAGGGGCGTTAGGTTTGTCCTCTATGGACGAGCTATTTGCCAACATCCCAGAGGGGGTTAGGAGGGAAGGGCCCCTCCCCCTACCTCAACCACAGTCAGAGGAGCAGATTCTAGAAGATGCAAGGAGGCTTTTGGGTGCAAATGTGCACCTTGACTCCAGGCCCTCGTTCATCTCAGCCGGACTGGCCAGAAACTTCGTCCCCACTATGGTCCCGATGTTGGCTACTAGGGGGGAGTTCCTAACATCATACACCCCATATCAACCAGAGGTCAGCCAGGGGATGCTTCAAGCCATGTGGGAGTTCCAGACGATGGTCTCAGAATTGGTAGGTCTGCCTATCTCCAATGTCTCAATGTACGATGCGAGCACTTCTGCTGCAGAGGCAATAACTTGCGCAGTCCGAGTTAAGTCGAAGAAGGCCTCACAACCTAGTTCGGTCTACATCTCCGAACTAGTCCCCCCTCACAGACTGTCAGTCATTGAGAACTATACCCAAGGAGTTGGAATCGACCTCCATACATTGCCTCACAACGAGGATGGCACTCTCGATCTGGAAGCCGCCGCCTCTGCTGCAGGTTCCTGTGCGGTCTATGTCGAGCAACCGAACGCACTGGGGCTCCTCGACGAGGGGCTAATGGATCTCAGAGAGGCGATCGGGGAGTTGACGGCCCTGATTGTAGGGGTGGACGCAGTTTCCCTGGGGGTCATCGAGCCTCCCGGATCATGGGGGGCAGACATTGTAGTTGGAGAGGGCCAGCCATTCGGAATCGGCCCAACTGCCGGTGGCCCAATCTACGGGCTCTTCGCATGCTCCAAAGAATTTCTGAGGCTGATGCCCGGGAGGATTGTTGGGCAGAGCATAGACTCCGAAGGGCAGACTGCATACACTCTGACCCTCTCTACCCGGGAACAGCACATTCGCAGACATAGGGCGACATCAAACATCTGCTCCAACGAGACGTTGATCGCACTCATGGGAGCCATGCACATGGCATTGCTGGGTCCCGAGGGCCTCGAGAAGCTTGCAACTAGAGTCCACTCTTCCACGATTGCGGCACTTGGCGCAGTCACCTCCATCCCGGGGGTCGAGCTAGTCAATCCAGAGGGGTTCTTCTTCAGGGAGTTCGCAGTCAGAATACCGGGCCCAGCCAAGGAGGCACTCGAGAGCATGGACTCCGCAGGAGTGCTAGGCGGACTAAACCTAGGAAATTGGTGGGCAGAGATGTCAGACTGTCTCCTAATCGGTTGTGATGAGGGGACAACTGAGGCTGACATCTCTGCGCTGACCGATGCCCTCGGGAATTGGATTGGAGGGGCTTCCAGATGAGCACCGTCTTTGATTTCCGCGGTGCCCCAGGGACTGGGTGGTCGCAGCCAGAACCAATCAACACACCCTCCGGTACGATCCCTGAAAGACTCCGTAGGAGGCACCTCCCCAATTGGCCAAGGGCAAGTGAACCGGAACTGGTTCGCCACTATACCGGGCTCTCACAGAAGACGTTTGGGATAGACACTGGATTCTACCCACTGGGTTCGTGCACGATGAAGCACAACCCCCGGGTAAACGAGCGAATTGCCCTGATGCCGGGAATAGACCGAATCCACCCCCTCCAGGAAGACTCCCAAGTCCAGGGGCTCCTCTCAATATTCTATGAGATGCAAGAGATGCTCGCGATATGCTCGGGCATGGATGCAGTCACCCTGCAACCAGTAGCCGGTGCCCAAGGTGAGTTCACAGCGATTCGATGCATACAGGAGTATCACAGGTCAAACGGAGAAAGCAACAGGGACAAGGTGATCGTCCCCGACTCCGCCCATGGGACGAATCCCGCCTCGGCATCCATGTGCGGCTATCAGGTAGTGGAGATACCCAGTGCTTCGGATGGAAGGCTGGACATCGAGGCCCTGAAGGCTGCCGTTGGCCCTGATACGGCTGCGATGATGATCACCAATCCGTCTACCTTGGGCCTATTCGAGACAAGTATCGTAGAGGCTTCCAGGATTGTGCACGAAGCCGGGGGGCAGATGTACTATGACGGTGCCAACTTCAATGCAATAATCGGGAAGACTGACCCCGGTAGGATGGGCTTCGATGCCGTCCACTACAACCTCCACAAGACGTTCAGCCAGCCTCATGGCGGCGGAGGCCCCGGAAGCGGACCAATAGGTGTGAAGGGTCACCTCTCACAGTTCCTGCCGACCCCCATGGCTTCTCGGAGGGAATCGGACGAGGGAGACCCAACAGGCGTGGTGGGGGACGGTTACTGGTACTTCTGGGAGGATGTCGGGGAGATGAGCATCGGCAAGGTGCAGCAGTGGAACGGGAACGCAGGGGCGGTAGTCAGGGCATGGGCCTTCTACAGGAGATACGGCTGCGAGCTCGAGAGGATGAGCGAGTACGCCGTACTGAACTCCAACTACCTGAGGAACAGGATCATGAACCCCGATCCAGATGTGGCTGCGAAGATTCACTGCATGCCTGTGGAAGGAGCCCAGGCCGATCTCGTGATGCACGAGTTCACCCTCTCCATGAGTCCCGTGAAGGAAGTGAACGGCGTGTCCGGCAAGGACATCGCCAAGCGGCTCCTAGACTACGGGTACATGTCCCCGACCCTGTACTTCCCACAGATCGTCCCCGAGTGCCTAATGATCGAGCCAACAGAAACCGAATCGAAGGAGGTCTTGGACAAGTTCGCTGCCGACTTCCATGCGATCCTCTCTGAGGATCCCGAAATCGTGACATCTGCGCCCCACACTACTCCCGTGAAGAGAGTCGATGAGGTGTGGGCCGCCCGGAAGCTGATACTCAGGCATCCAATCACTGATTCCGAGGACTAGCGAATTATACCTCAAAGCCGCCTCCGGGGGGCATGGAGGCGAGCTTGGACCGTCACTGGCTTCTAGGTGAGCCAGGGTGGTGGAAAAAATCGGACGAAGCACCTCCTGACTTCAGAGCCGGTGAACTGCCCCCTCCGCTCCCATGGGTCAGCACCACTCCCAGGATTGGCAACTTCGGATGGTGCAGACAGAGGATGCGGCCATTGGTTTGGCCCCTTCTCCGACCATTGGCATGGGCGCCACTTTTCCTGTTTCTGTCCGCAATACCACTCGCAATACCGGGGAGGACCCCTGACGACCAGGTTACTTCCATGTTCTTCTTCTCCATCTCTTGGGGGTTGGTGTTTCTGCCAATATTATTCGCGAGGAATGCACAACCAATGTCCGAGGAGTCTCTTCTTTCGTTGCCTGTAGATTGGGTCTCACTGGCCCTAGCCTCTGCCGTTTTCCCCTTGCACCTCTCCATTGACCCGAGAATCGGCTGGCTGTCATATGCGATGTACTGGGTGGCTTACGTCCGCACCGTTCAACTAGTGCAAGAAGCGATGATGACCCCTCCTGCCAGGTTCCTCCTCCCCATTGAGCCGGACGATTGGAGCGGCGAACTGGGGCCTCCATGGGAGATTTCCTCGGCAAAATGGTCACGGAAGAGGCTTGCAAGCGTCGATTTACCAAATGGGGCAGTCGTCCTTTCAGGCTCCTCCCGATCGGGACACGACTTCTTGTCTCTGGCCTTTGTCCACAGATCCGGCTTCGTCCAAGACCCCTTCCATGAGCGCCCTTCAGCGGAATCCGGACTAGCGGAATTGCTGACCCATCCTCTCGAAGTAGTGGGAAGGGAATGGCCAGGCTCACTCCTTCCTACCTCGGAGGAGGAATAGGCCAGCACAACGGCAGGCATTTGAACCGCCCACTGGCCGTAGTCGCATGGACATCTGCGTGATTCTTGGCTCGAAGTCGGATTTGCCTATAGCCGAAAAGTGCCGGAGCGTGCTCGACAGATTCGAGGTAACCTACGAAATACGGGTTGCATCGGCCCATCGTGCGCCAAAGTACCTAGAGGGGATAGTAGAGAATGCGGAGTCAGATGGGTGCAAGGTCTTCATCGGAATGGCTGGTGTAGCCGCAGCCCTCCCCGGGGTAGTAGCTTCGATGACAAATAAGCCGGTAATCGGGGTCCCAGTAGGGGGCAAGGTTCCCCTTGACTCGCTGCTGTCCATCGTTCAGATGCCACCGGGGATGCCCGTCGCTACAGTCGGGGTAGATCGTGGAGACAATGCCGGAGCGCTCGCAGTGCAGATACTCGCGACCAGCGATGAATCCCTAGCTGCGGCTTATTCAGAATTCAGATCCGACATGACTCAGAAGGTAATTGCAGACGATCAATCTATCCAAGGGTGATTCGCTAATGCAGACCCAGATTCTGGTCGATGAGGCTATAGAAGCCCTGAACTCCCAGATAGATGACACCGCGATCATCGCCTGCTCAGGGGGAATTGACAGCTCCGTTGCGGCGGTTCTCGCCCACAAGGCAGTAGGGAGCCTGCTTCACTGCGTCTACGTCGATACAGGATTAATGCGGAAAGGAGAGTCAAAAGAGGTCTCCGAGATGTTCTCCGAGATGGGAATCGAACTCAAGGTCGTGAACGCCTCAGAGAGGTTCTTCCAGAATCTGGAAGGGGTAACTGATCCCGAGGCGAAACGCAAGGTCATCGGAGAGCAGTTCATCAGAGTCTTCGAAGAGGAGCAAGGGGAGTGCGGTGCGAAGTACCTCGTACAGGGGACGATCGCTCCCGACTGGATAGAGTCCGGTGGAGGGGAGAGGGACGTGATCAAGTCGCACCACAACGTAGGGGGCCTTCCCGATGACGTCGGCATGACCATCGTGGAACCACTTCGGGAGTTCTACAAAGACGAAGTAAGAGAAATGGCAAGGGAGCTTGGCATACAATCCAGCGAGAGGCAACCATTCCCTGGTCCAGGGCTTGCGGTCCGAGTTCTCGGAGAGGTCACCCCTGAGAGGGTCGAATCCTGCAGAGAGGCTTGTCACATCGTTGAGACTAGGATTCGAGAGGCTGCATCACTGGGGCGATGCGACTTGCCGTGGCAGTACTTCGCTGCACTGCTCCCTGTCAGGAGCGTCGGCGTCCACGGGGATGTCAGGGTCCACGGAGAGACCATCGTCGTCAGAGCAGTAACAAGCCTGGATGGGATGAGTGCACGATACTCTCCCATTTCCCACGAAATACTTGCGGAAATTAGCACCGAGATTACCAATTCCCTCAAGGGGCAAGTGAACCGAGTCGTCTATGACATCACACACAAACCACCGGGAACAATTGAGTGGGAGTAATCCGATTCTTTGATGAATGATGTGCCCTGCCCCGAGTCAGGCCGACATAGCTTAGTTGGTGGAGCGGTGGACTGTTAATCCACAGGTCGCAGGTTCGAGTCCTGCTGTCGGCGCCACTGTGAGACCAGCCTCCATGGCGTGGTAGTCCGTCGGGAATTCCGCGGTCATGTTCATGGCCGCGTCCATCACGAAGTTGGTGTGAGCGACCGAACCGGGGATGTCGGCCTCCTCGCGATGACTCCTCCAATCCGTCCCACCGAGCCCCTCCATCGTCTCGAAGTAGACTCGAAGCGCGTCCAGCGAGTCCTCCCCGCCGCCCGGTTCGCCCAGCAGGGTCTCCAACATCCTCTGCAGGGGCGCTCTGCCTTGGTCGGCGAGGGTGTCGTGAGCACGACGCCCGTAGACCTCCGAAGCGACCTGGCCCAAGTCGCGCTGGGAGAGGGCCCTCGCGACCACGTGGGGGGGGATCCCCTCTTCGAAGGCGTAGACGGCGATGGAGGACCTGAATCGATGGAAGCCGCACCTCTCCTTCACCTTGTCATCCCCTGATTCCTCGAGGATGCCGAGATGCACGCACAAATGGCGCAAGGGCCTAGTGAGGCTCGTCTCGTTCACCGCGCCTGGTTCCGAGCCCCTCAAACGCGATGCGAGGTGCGTCTCCCAGGGCCTGTTAGCGTCCAGCCACTCGACCCAGGGCCGAACCCTCTCCACCACGAATTCGGAGACCCTCGCGGTATGGGTCTCCACGAAGATCCTCCCCTTCTCCTCAGAGTAGTGAAGAACTCCCCCATCTAGGTCCAAATCACGAATCCCTAGGGAGCGAAGCGCCGAGATTCGAGGCCCGGTCGCTGCACAGAGCGCGACGAGGGCCCGAAGCCTCAGGAGCTGGGGGAGGCTCGGTGGGCGCCTGCGCTCCCCACTCCCATGCCCGTTGAGGGACGGTGCCGAGGATCGGTCAGCGACCCAGCAATCCAAGGTGTGGAGCATCAGGACGATGTCATCTGCGCAGTAGGGCTCAGTGTGCCGCACGGGCAGGCCAAGCAGCTTCATCGCCTCGTAGAGCTTCCCCCTGACCTTTTCGTGGGTGTCATCACCGACCCCGGACTCCCTGATTATCCTCCAGAGCTCGTGGCACTGGCGCATCACGCTGCTCGAGGCAGTGAGCCGGCCGTGCTCGATCTCACTCATGGTGAGCCCGACGAAGCGAGCAATCGCCTCCTCGGTGAAGTCTCGAGGGCCATGGACGGAGGCCCCTTTGAGCAGGCTGACCCATATGTCGACGTTGTTGCACGTCGCCTTGTTCCCGTTCTGCTTGATGACCGAAGCTACTTGGGTGATGCTCGGACCTATCCCTTCAGTGCCGATAGCAACGGCCTCCATTCGTTGTAGTCGGCCTCCATTAGCTTGCATCCGTTTGGTGTCAATAGTAACGCGTTGTAGTCCGTTTATCTCTCTGCTCTTGGCCATGGTGCGCGAGAAACGAAAAGCCGTTTGAACTTTCCCTTAACAGGAGCGAAAGTGAGTCCGGACCCACGAGAGACCACCCCTCAAACGGGCCCCCTCTGAGCACAATGAATATGACCTAGTGGTCTTAATCCGGGCTATGGATAGAAGAGCCCTAGCAGTGACTCTCGCCGTTTTGTTCCTCGCACCCGGATGTGCAGGGACTGATGTCGAGGAAGACCGAGAAGAAGTTGAGTTGGAAGAGTGGAATTCGTACTACGTCGACTCAATGGATGATCTACCAACCTGTGACTCATCCACCTTGGGTAGGCTTTACTACGTCTCCTCGGTCTCTCTGTTCTACGCTTGCACCCAAGACTCGGGATGGCTGTACGTCGATTTGACAGGCCCTCAGGGATTACAAGGAGAAGTCGGAGATGAAGGCCCCCAGGGGGAAACTGGGGAATCCGGACCGAAGGGCGATTCGGGCGAGAATGGAACAGATGGGGCCGATGGACAGGACGGAGCAGACGGCCAGGACGGTTCCGACGGACAGGACGGTTCCGACGGACAGGACGGGACGGATGGTACTGTCATCCTGCCTGATTGCGAGCTAGCTCCTTGGGGCTATTGCGTCGGTGCGAATCTTAACGGCATGGATCTGAGTGGTCTTGACCTCACGGGAATAAATCTCAGGGGAGCCAGCATCCAGTATGCCGACCTCAGTGGGGCGACGCTGGACTATGCAGTTATGAGTCACACTTCGATGTTGAACAGTAACCTCGAAGGTGCTGGGATGAACTACACGGATTACAGATATGCGAACCTGCAGGGAGCGGTGCTCGTCAACTCCTCACTGGTGCGCGCCGATCTCTCGGATACACTCATGTGGACGACCAATTTAACCGGGGTCGATGCGAATTGGGCTAATTTGGAGGATATCCACATGTCACAGGTGGTAGCTATCGGGGCCTCTTTCGCACATACGAACTTTCAGAGGTCTCTCATCTTCGGCGACTTCAGGGAGGCTTACTTCTGGAATGCCGACTTCACACAGTCCAGCATTGGTGGCGATTTCCAGAATAGCACCCTCCATGGAGTATTCAGAGAAGCGACCTGCGGCTACTGGGTCGGCTACTGCAACTTCACAAACTCTCTTTTGAGGGGAGACTACACAGGCTTCGTATTCCATAACGCTGATTTGACCGATGCTGAACTTCACCATGGAATGGACTTGACATTCGCTGACCTGCAAAACGCCATCGTAACGAATGAGACCTTATTCGATTGGATGAACATATGGCATTACACGACTTGGATAGATGGTTCGATATGTAACGAGAATCCTGTGAATTGGGGGGCTTCTCCTTTCACTAGGACCTGTGATGCCGATGGCAATGCGATAGATATCTAGGGTCTAGACTCACGAGGAGCAGTAACTAGTCTCTGTTCCTATGGCGTCTAATTGCTAATCCAATGACTGAGGAAAAAATGATAATAATGAAAATCAATGGGTATTTCTGTGCTTGGGAAATAACGTCAGTCATGGCGGCGACCTCTAGACTGATCGATTCGTTTCCTGAGCATGCATCGGGAGTCATCTCGCCGACTTCGATGATTTCGATGCACCCTTCCCACGAGTTGAATAGCAGTAGCGAGGTTTCAAATTCAAAATCACAGGATACGTTGTAGAGCCTGATAGGCTGGCAAGTCTCGCTGACGTCATCAAAACCTCTTGGCAGGGAACCCGTCCCTTCTGGGAGAACTATGGCTTGGAACTGGATCCCCTCGTCATTCCCATAGATGTTTGTCGAGCAGTCAATGTCCGATGAGAAGGATATTTGCTTTCCAGAACTGATGAGCAATCCATTTTGACCGAAGTCGTAGTTGCAAAACATGTATTCCAGAACAACGATCGTCACTTCGACGGTCTTTCCCTGACTTGTCCCGCTAACCGGGAAGCCACCTGCCTCGGTCACCTCGGCATAAATAGTGATAATTTGTGTGAGGGGGGGAGATCTGGTATCAGACCTAATCTCGATCTCGAAACTCTCGGAGCTACCCCCGGAAACGGTCACTGACCCTGGCCCAGAGGCAA
>JAAZXW010000016.1 GCA_014239955.1 Methanobacteriota archaeon
TCTCACCTCACTTCTTCCTCTGGACGCCCAGTGCAGAGCCCCTTCGACCATTTGACCTGAGTCTCTGGCCTCTGACCTTGTGGCCGCTCCTGTGCCTCATTCCACGGAAAGTCTTGATCTCAGCGAGCCTCGCCACATCATCGTCCTTGGTCATGCTCACTTCGTTAGCAATAATATGGGCATCTTCATTCGATTCCAAATCCCTCTGCCGATTTACCATCCACCAAGGAACATTGGTCGCGTAATCGTCGATAGCCTTCCTGAGTTGATCCTGTTCATCAGTGGAAAGATGGCCACCTAGTCTGTTACCATCTATGCCAGACAGCCTACAAATCATCATTGAAGTTCTAATTCCAACGCCCTTGACGGATGCAAGTCCATACGTAATGGGTTTCAATCCATCAATGTCAGTGTCAGCAATTCTGACGATGTAAGAGAAGTCATCTCCAAGTTCTGCTTCGTTCACTTTCGGCATTACGGTTCCCCCGTGTTCACCTTTCGGTGGCCTTTTGGGCATCCTCGCGAACTACAGTCCCTATTTGAACCGATTGGACATGTTCATTTTCTTGTAGTGCCCTACTCCTTGCAAACGACATACAGCTTCTGAGTTCCAGTGGGACGTTGCAGATCCATGTCAACCATGAAACCCTTTGTACCTTCAACGCCCTTCAACTCCCTAGTAATCCTCCTCTGGAGGGTTGGATGTGTTTCTGGGTCCAGACTGCATCTAAGGGTGATATTCGAAATTCCCTTCTTCGCAACAGATGATGCAACTTGGTCAATGGTATTCAATTCCGGGGCGGAGAGTCGGTGTTGCACAATTCGTCCGGTAGCTACAACGAATCCCCGAACCTCATCGTCTTCCGAGATCTCATCAGTATGGATTAGGATCGGCCTCCTTCCTTCTGTTCTAACCCAAGATGATCCAGTTCCACTCGCAACTGCCTTGTTGTGCCAGGAGTTTTGGAGGCCGCTCTCTATTAGCACGGGATCAACTATCGTCAAGTAGGCCCCCCGAGGGATTTCCAGTACGCTATTGAATGGAGATGTGTTAGCCCCTGCTCCCTCTCCTTCGATGCTTGAAATGATATTCTTCCTCCCAACTCTGATGCATCTTTTCGAACTATTCGATGAAAGAGAACCAATCCAGATCGAGAGCCTGTCAATTCTTCCACCCCCCCTACTAAGCCACTCCCATGTCCATGAAGCCCCGGGGAAGGTCGTCTCAAGGATGCCATCGATCATGGCTCGTTGTACAGTATCCAGTCTAGGGGATAGATCCAGCAGCACCGCCGGACCCTTGGGACCGATCTGTAAACGGGTGCTCCATGCCTTCAGAACCTCCTTGATATTTGGCTCCATCTCGTCAAGGCTGTGGTTCTGCGCATCCCTTGGCCTAGCTGGATCAAGGTGAAGCATTGCTATTGGGGGGTGGGCCCGAGTACCAGCATCCCTTAGGCTGGCCCAGTAGGTTTCAATTGCAGATTCAGCAGCACGACCATCTCCCACTAAAACCCGGTCTAGCGAGCGTTGCACTTCCCCTTCAGAGTTGAGTTGCATATTTGCAGCACACAGCTTGGCTACCTCCTTGTCCAATTCAATGCCTAGTGCCGGCCTCTTCAGGATCTTCGAGAAAGCGATCAGTTGAACCCCTGAGCCAACAGCTGCGTCAAGTATCACTCCCGCAGGTAGGGAAAGAGGGTCAATCTGTCCGGCCCTGATGGAAGCAACAGACCACGGGGTGGATAGACTCTTCATCCCCTCGTTCATGAAGAATGTAGGCTCACCCTTTCTGGAAGCCTCTGGTTTGATCTTCTTTTTCGCATTGGTCACCCCCCTCTTTGATGGAATGATGGGCACATGCTCCTCCCCTTCCATGGCCATTCCCGTTGGGACTTAGTCAAGTCACTTTCGCGACAATTACTCAGAGATTGGCGCTCTCTCCAACTTCAATTCGAATCTCAGCCAAGTCTCCTCTAGTTCGTGACCTTCGCTATTTCCATATGCTATTGGCGGTGGGAGGAGTGTCACGTGAGATGTCCCAGTATCAATAAGTGGAAAACCGCCCCCCCTGTCATTGTCGATATCAAGGCCTATCGCCGACCAACCAAAACCTTCGATCGAACCCACTGGTTCCCCAGCAGTTTCCACCCAAACACCGTCATCTAACTCTTCACCCGTATCTGCATCCCATACCGTATAGTGAACTTCCACAGAATCACCGTCTTGGATGTGGATGTCCCTGCTCTCAGTCCCCTGAAAGATGCTGACATCCAATCTAACTTGGGCTTGAAGAACAGAAATGTGAGTGGCTGTAACGCTAATCTCACGCTCAGATACCGACTCAATTAGGTCAATTTGCATAATGGTGCTGTCATTCGCGCCCAACTCATTGATTATTACATATGGTTGACTATTTGCAGCGAAGACTACTCCCCCTCCACTAATCTCCAACACAAGATTGAGAGTCTGATTTCCTCTATTGTGAACCACTATGCTCGCAGAATCCCCTTCCCCCTGATGCTGCCAGTCACAACGGAGCTCTCCCGGGAGAAGAAAAACATCATCTTGTTCTGCAAGGGAATCCGGCCACTGCCAGTCATCTTCCCTGGGGGAACACGTGTCAAAAAGCAACCCAACTTCCCATAACCAACGCCCGTCTTCCTTCAGAATTTCGACATCGGTAGTCCCGAAAGATGCTTCTATATCCTCTAGGAATACCTTTGCCGATAGGCCCACCCATATGGTGGACACTAACAGGCCCAATCCAGTGATTACTGACAGGACTAGTGCCGCCCTTGGTACGGCCATCTTGTTTAGTCCTAGAGGTATGGGGGGATGCTCAACCTCGTCAGGGGTGTCCGATATCCACGACCTCGTCACGAGACTGTAGAATTGCCCGCCTGTCATCAACGTTGGCACTTCAGGACTAGTCCCCGCGCAACTCATCCTGATTTGATAATCCGAGCCAAGCAATGATCCCCAACTCCAATGCCAAAGCAGTCATCCCTAGCAAAATGTCGTACTGGTCTACTCCCTTGGAAGCAAATACAAACGAGCAGAGGAGAGCCGCGATTAGATCTGCAAGGCCCCAAATCCTCAACGCCTTCCTAAGTTGCAGGATACCGACAACCCATACCGTGGTCGACATCAATATCAGAAGTATCGGGAGCTCCAACCCACCCACCATCCCCACTAAGATTGCCCCCGAGATTACGAACAAATGACCATCAACTGCCAGAGTAACAGTCCACTTCTCCAGATTAAGCGGGACGGAGATTGCACAAGTCACCATAATCACCACTCCAAGAAGAAGAACCAGTTCGCCGAAAGAATCCAGCAATGATTCATTCCAAACCAAGAGAGTATAACAAGCTAGAACTCCAGCAGGAAGGGTAACCCCGAGGCCCGATGGTTGGGAATTCCTAATACTGCGGAAACAGGCACTAGAAGCAGCAAGCAGACCAGCAGGCCCGAAAGACATCATCACAATCGCCAAACAACGAGATCCAATCCCAATGCCACTGTCCCTATTCTCCCTCCCCAGGGATTTCTTTTTCTCATCCACCCAGAAACCAACCAATACACACAGGACTAGAATAGATTCCAGAAGCAACCACGGACCAGTCCATTCTAATTGATCGCCGTCGAAGGGATCCACCAGCATTGGAGGGGGAAGAGCCCCCCCCAATGCAACCGCCACCAGACGAGCCAACAATAGAGGGAGAATAAACCAGTCAATAGCGATAGAAATCCTGTCTAGAAGATTCTTCTGATGTAACAGGGAGATCATCAATAGAACCAACACCAGTACAGAGGCAACAGCCATGTCTAGCAACTTGTGCGGACTGCCATTAGGTGGGAAAACATGTCCCGATACCAGAATCATGCATACACCGGCTATTGTCAGTGCAATCGGCATCTCCATTCCAAGAAAGTGAGGCATTTCTAACTCTAGCCCTCTAGTTCGGTTCCTTATCAGGAAAACGATGATGCAGCAGAAAGTCCCCGAAGCAACCAGAATCAATGGCCCTGAGCCAATAGCCGAACTCAGGGCTGAACTGGCGATCACAATCGCTAGAACGACGAGCCCTACAACCGGCGTGTGAGTGATCTCAGATGTCAGAAGCTCGGCCACATCATCCGTATCGGACAACTCTCTCTTCTTCCTGCGAAGCTCTCCCATCTCTGCTACTTTGGGTTGGTAAGTAGACAGTGACCCACTTGGCGAAATCGAGCCCTCAGTAACCATACTCACAATTGAATCCCTCTTTGCTATTGTCCGCAACTCTGACCTAATCTCTCCCTTCGATATAAGCCAAATTGAAGTTCCCACAAACAAAATCGCGGACGCAGTCTGAAGTAGAATATCGTTCGATCCCATTGTGAGTACATTTGTGATGACTATTAGGATCAATGCCGAGGATGCTGGCTTCAGAATAGTCTCCATCGTCTCAATTCTTGGTAGGAATACTGCAACCATCACCACGCTACTCAACAGAGCGAATGCTTCGGTTTCTGGTAACGAATCAATGAATGAACCACCATTCAATTCGTAGAGCCAATCCGGAGTCGGCAACTCATTTGTAGATTCTCTGCCAGTGCTAAAGACAAGCATTGGGATCGACATCATCCCTATTCCAAGGCTGAAGATGGAGTCTTTCCCGAAGTGTAGAATCGAAGCAACTGAAATGCACATCAGAACAATCATCGCCTCGTCAAGTCCATGCCTCCATTGGATGACCAAGAAAGTCAGTGCTAATATCATTACAATTCCATCTTCATTCCCACTTCTGAGGCCTTGAATAAAACTTGTAATGTGCAATCCTGACAACAGTGCAAGTAACACCACCAGAGAAACAGTAGTGAAACCACCAAATTGCGCCAATAGAAGAATTGTTACCATTGGCAACCAGAGCCCTATGCTCCAAAGATTGAGTAGGCCGGAGTCTCTGATAGTAGCAGAAATCTCAGTGATGCCAAGGAAACCAGATGCCAGATTTACCCCAGACACCCCCATCCTTGAGTTCACTACGAAAAGAAGGACTGATGCCAATCCAAGATAAATCCCCAGAGGCGTGGTTTCGAGGTGAATGACCCCATTATAATCCGCCATATCATTTGCCAGCATGACCGTGCGCACAGTCTCTTCAACAAGTTTCTCAACCAGAATCCACGACCAGGGGAGAAGCACAGTCACCCCCGAGAGAGAGGGCGAACTCCTCTTTATTGCCAGAGAAGCAGTTCCAATGTGGAGGACCGAGAGGACCCCCAAAAGCACGAATCCGCCATCTCCGTCTGAGGAGGATCCAGTCGGCACAAGCAGTACCAATATCGCCAAAATGACAACCGAGCCAATCCAAAGCACCCTGTCAGTAACAATATTCTGGTCCCTGAGTATTATTGCCACTGTGGTGGAAGCCCCAACCAGAGTGAAGACTTGGTATGGGGATACGCCGAGAGTTTCTCTGACCAACTCCCCATATAGCAGAATAATCGTCAGTATCGTTGCGGAAATGACTAGCGGCGAATACACTCTCCTAGACTCCACACCTCTGACGACAAGATAAGACCCTCCAAATGCCCCCCCAAGGAAGGTGACCATCCCCAATGCATAACCCAAGTCCTCTCTATTCGAAGCAACGGCCAGAAATGCCCCAATCATGCCGAGTGATATGGAGACTCCCCACAGCCCAGGTTTTCCCAAGCCCAATGTCTCGAAACCCTTCGAAAACCAGTTCTCCTCCTTGGCGAATTTCGTGACCATGTATGCGTTCATCGATGTCACAACCATTAGCAGTAAGAAAAGTAGCAATGGCCCCTCAATAGGCAGCACATCCAGAGGACCAACCGAAAAACGGGAAGTAACCGCATGCATGCCTATCCATAGATTTGATGACGCTATCCCGAGCGAGGCTAGGTTGCCAGAATTTCTGTTTAGAGCAATTCCATGGAAAATTATCGTTGCCACCAGGATCATACCAGCAACTCCCGCCTCTCCAAACTCTGTCCCAGCAGTCGAACCGATGGCAAGCAGAACAAGAGTGGATTGAGCGGCTATAGCATCGTGGTCATGCCTGTAAGCGACGTAAATATTACCTCCAACCAAGAGCAACAAAACCACTCCGAGAGACAGATCATCTCCGATGATTTCCCAATGTCTGAGTTCTATTGCAAGACCATATAGGACCTTCATTGAAATGATGACCCAAGTTACTCCCAGCAACTTCATTCCATCCTTTGGGACCCAGATTTCCCCAAAGCCAAATCCTAAAGCTGCTAGTGAAATGAGCAACATAGTTCCAACAACGGAATCAAAAGTCCTCCCAATTTGTATGCTAATCGCACTGTACAGGACAATCATTGAGACCATGATTACCCAGTTAACTCTCTCTTCGCCCTCTATCGCAATCTGAGAAACAAGGTCTTTTTCTGGCGGATTATCCACATTGCCATCTTTCCTAATCGTGCCCGGTGAGTCCCCACTAGGCTCCGAGAAGGGATCGAAGATGTCCCCAATAGCATCATCCATATCCTCAGATTCTACATCGGAAGACCCCTCTGGCTCCTCTTCTGTAGAGAAATGGATGTTTCCAATGGCTATTCCCGATGGAAGCTTGAACTCCCTTTCTCGGATGATCTTGTCTGGAGCATCATCATCTGCCATCGTCCCGCAACAGAGCATGTATTGCATAATCACATCCCCTAATGGGGCTCGATTGAAACGTTAATGATCGGGAGAAATTATTCTCCGAGCCGTAATGCTTGAAGACTTGATGCTACTCGGAACAACAGGGGAAGTTGGGTGCAGAGTTCCTCTCAGGGAAGGACAGTAGAATTGTCTCAGCATGGCTTGGAGCCGTGCGGGAGGGTCCACTGGAACAATGATTCCGAAGAACTCCACACAAAAGCAGTCGAACTTGGAGAGGCTAGACTAACCGCCGACTCGGTACTCCTTGCAGTAACGGGTGAGCGAACAGGGCGTTCACCAAATGACAGATTCATCGTTGATGAGGCTGGAATGGCAGAGGAAGTATGGTGGGGGGAAGTGAATAGGCCCACTGCACCAGCCGTTTTTGAGAGGCTTCTAGCCAAGACTCAGGCATATCTTAACTCCGCAGAGAACCTGTTCGTCAAAGATGCTTACTGCGGAGCCGATCCAGACTACAGGATGCCAGTCAGACTAGTTACAGAGAAGGCATGGCACGCAGCTTTCATGCACAACATGTTCGTTCGCGCTTCGAATGACGAACTTCAATCCCACATGCCTGAGTTTACCATCCTTCATGCCCCTGAGTTGAAGTCCAGCATGAGTGACGGCGTCAATTCTGAGGCCTTCGTCATCATTGCCCTCAACAGGGGTCTCGTGATCATTGGCGGAACCCATTATGCTGGGGAGATAAAGAAGGCAATCTTCACAATAATGAACCATATTCTCCCGACCAAGGGACTACTCCCAATGCACTGCTCAGCCAATACCAATGGAAACGACTCAGCACTGTTCTTCGGTCTCTCTGGAACAGGGAAGACCACCCTGTCAGCAGATCCGAATCGAGCTCTCGTGGGGGATGATGAGCACGGATGGTCAGACAATGGAGTCTTCAACTTTGAAGGAGGATGCTATGCAAAACTGATTCGACTATCCGAAGAGGACGAACCCGCAATCTTCGCTACCACTAAGATGCGTGGCTCAATTCTTGAGAATGTCGTATTGAATGCAGACGGAACTCCTGACTTTGACAATGGGTCACTGACTCAGAACACTAGGGGCTCATACCCCATTGAGTTCATAGAGAACCGAACCCCAGATTCCATGGCCGGGAACCCGAATAATGTCGTTTTCCTAACTTGCGATGCCTTCGGAGTCCTACCCCCTCTGTCCAAGCTAAGCCCCGAGCAGGCTGCATACCACTTCATGTCCGGATACACCGCAAAGGTCGCAGGAACGGAGATTGGGGTCACAGAACCCCAAGCAACGTTCTCGACATGCTTCGGAGCCCCATTTATGCCTAGGCATCCAAGTACGTATGCCGATTTACTATCGAAAAAGATCAGAGAGAACAACGCCAAGTGCTGGTTGATCAACACCGGTTGGATTGCCGGTGGAGCGGATGCGAGCAGCCGCATCAAGATTAGCTGGACCAGGAGTCTGCTCAATGCCGCAATCAATGGGGATCTAGGGGACGTTGTCTTCGTCAAAGACGAGAGATTCGGTTTCGAAATCCCCACCACCTGTGAGGGAGTCCCCGATAGAATCCTTCAGCCCAGGAGTACTTGGGAGGATGGGGATCGATACGATAACGTGGCCAATCTACTCGCTCAGATGTTCATCGAGAACTTTGAGCAGTACGCTCAGGGATGCTCAGAGGAAGTACTGAGTGCCGGCCCTAAACCAATCTAGTCGATTAGTCTCTGCTTGGTTGCCCTCTGAGCATCGACTGCGCAAATTGCAGCCATGTGAACAACGTCTCTGGCGCTGTCCCTGCGCTGCAGAACATGGGCCGGTCTCGAGAGGCCCTCCAATATGGGGCCAGTCATCTCTGCCCCCGCTACTCTCTGCAGAAGCTTGTATGCGATATTTGCCGAAGCAAGATTGGGACAAATTAGGACGTTGGCGGGACCATCGAAGGACATGAATGGGTAGTCTTGTTGAATCTCTGGAACCAGAGCCGTATCGGCTTGCATCGGACCATCAATAACCAAATCAGGCTCAATTTCTCTAACGATTCCTATTGCCTCTTCGATACGGTCCGTTCTCATTTCTGCAGAAGTTCCGAAGTTGGAGAATGACAGCATAGCCACCTTCGGCTTGACCCCAAACCTCCTAGCCACCTTAGCAGTCTGTACCGCAATCTCTGCCAAGGTCCTGGCATCTGGATAAATGTTGATCGTAGCATCTCCGATGAACATCAATTGGCCATTTACCGTCATCATGTACATGCCTACAATTCGATGTGAATTCGGATCCGGACCGATTACCTGCAAGCAGGGTTTCACGATATCTGGGTACTGGTGGGATACTCCGCCCAGATACCCATCCGCATCTCCCATCCTGACCATCATAGGTGCAAAGAAAGTTGTTGACCTCAGTTCTCTGACAGCATCGTCCTTGGTCATGCCTCTTCTACCTCGCAATCGATGCAATTCGTCAGCATAGCTGCCTCTCCTCCTATCGTCATATCTCACGTCTATGATTTCGCAGTCAAATTCCAAACCCAACTCATCCTTGACCGTTTCAATCCTCTTCTTCTGACCGAGAAGAATTGGGACACAAATCCTCTCGGTAATACACTGAGAGGCAGCCTTGACTATGGTAGGGTCCTCTCCTTCGCAGAAAACAATCCTCTTCTGATCCCTCTTGGCCTGGTTGATCACCCTTCTCATTATTGACCTTGTTAGGCCGAGTCTGGCCTCCAATTTCTCCATGTAGTTGTCCAAATCGAAATCTTGCTTTGATATTCTGGCAACCCCCTCATTCACAGCGGCTTCAGCAACCGCAGAGGCCTCCCAAATCAGAACCCTGGCATCGAAGGGCTTTGGAATCAGGTAGTCTGGGCCGAATGACATCTGCTCCCCGCCATATGCAGATGAGACATCATCGGGTACTGGCTCCTTTGCGAGTTTAGCCAGTGCTTTGGTGGCTGCCATCTTCATTCCTTCCGTAATTTCACTTGCTCTGACGTCTAGAGCACCGCGGAAGATGTATGGGAATCCAAGGACGTTGTTTATCTGATTGGGGTAATCCGATCTGCCGGTTGCTACGATTGCGTCATCTCGAACGCTAGCAACTTGCTCAGGGGTAATCTCCGGATCAGGGTTTGCTAGAGCAAAAATTAGGGGATTTTCCGCCATAGAAACAACCATTTCTGGCGAAACCAAGCCTCCTTTGGATAGTCCAAGGAATACATCAGCTCCTTCCAGAGCATCCCCGATACCACCCTCATCAATATCCCTTGCAAACTCAGATTTGTATTCGTTTAGCTCCCCATCAGCCATTCTCTTTGAGGTCAAAATTCCCTTGGAATCTAGCATAATTAGATTATCGGGCTTGACACCCAGCCTAACGTAGTGCTTCGCACATGAGATTGCCGAAGCACCTGCGCCCAGTATCACCACATTAACATCCCCAATCTTCTTCCCGACGACTTCTAGACCGTTCAGCAGAGCAGCCCCCGAGATGATTGCCGTACCGTGCTGGTCGTCATGCATAACTGGAATATCCAATTCTTCAACCAAACGCTTCTCGATCTCGAAGCACTCCGGGGCACCAATGTCTTCGAGATTAATTCCGCCGAAGGTAGGGGCAATCGCCTTGACCGCTTCGACAAACTGGTCTACGTCTGTCCTATCTACTTCGATGTCGAACACGTCAATATCGGCGAATGCCTTGAACAGAAGCCCCTTTCCCTCCATCACAGGCTTGCTTGCTAGAGCCCCGATGTCCCCTAGCCCCAGGACCGCGGTTCCGTTGCTAATCACAGCAACTAGGTTGCCTTTGGAGGTATATCGGTACGCGTCATCAGGGTTGTCCCTTATTTCTTCGCAAGGGTATGCTACTCCCGGGGAGTAGGCTAGAGAAAGGTCCCTCTGGGTTCCATGAGGCTTCGTGGGTACGACCGTCACCTTTCCCGGTGGTTCCGACGAATGGTAATTTAACGAGTCTTCGCGCAGTTGCTTGTTGCTCACTCTAGCACCTCGGATGGTGCTGGACCAACCATCTCCTTTGATGCTATCCTATTGCCAATTGTTGGATTATCGGCCAATATGGCCTTGTTTCTCTTGTTTTGCCTCTAACGATTCGTCAATGCTGTGAGCAAGTCGCGGACGACCATCCCTACCCTTCATAAATTGCACAATGAGGGACATGCTTCATCCAATGTATGCTAGAGCAATAATTAGGGATCATCCGAAACCCGCAAACTTACCTTTTGCGGCTTATTGCGAAGAATTCAGAGCATTTGGGTTAGATTATGATATGGTTTTGCACCCACTGTCAGTGTAAGGTGAAGAGAAATGGATAAGACTGAGGGAGACAAGGTCAAGGCAATTGGACTAATTGTTCTGATGATTTTGCTTCCTTGGGGTGCAAATCCATCCCTTTCGTCAAATCTTGATCTGCAGTCACAGGACTCCAGCACTAGGGACGAAGCCACAGGAAAGTCATGGGGGGTAAACGGTAGCAACGACACAGGATGGCTAGTCTTGGATGCCACAGGTGCTGATGCTGCCAATGGGACACCTGCATTGGCGGACCTTATCTTGGAGTTCGCACCCGGCGCGGTCATTGACAACCTTACTCTAGAGATCGCCGTGAACGGAAGCGACGGATATTGGGCCAATCAACCACAAATTGCAGTAATGGATACGCAGACAAGTGTTCTAGACTGGAGCGGAAGAGGGGATTTGGGGAGGCAAAACAGTTTTGCTGAGAATCCACCAACCCTGGTCGGCGGAATCTTGGACGCGTCATTGAAGCCCAATACAATCAGCGACGCTTCTTGGCAAATCCCCACGGGCATAGAGATCACAGATTTGGTTATCGAGGCACTCCGTCCTGTCGATCCAAAACTATCCTTCAGCCCGATTGAGGTTTCAATTCACGGAAGTACGTACAACCCGATAGACGGAAGGATGTATATTCTCGTTGACGATGACCTGCTTCAGTTAGATGACAATGCAAACAAGCGCATTATTGACATAATTCCCAACATCGCAGGTCGCGCAATCGTCTCTGACCCAAACAGAGACCTGCTATACGTTGGAGATGCCGAGGGCAACGTCACGGCAATGGGGCTATCCGATTCTGTCCCCTTGGCGGATTTCCCTGTCGAAACCAACACTTCCCTCTCCGACCCAATTCTGGCAATGGGCGTAGACGTCTTCGGCGTTTTATGGGGGGCCTCTGAGTGCAATCTGCACTATCTAATGCCGTCTAAGGGGGCACTTTGGAAGTCACTGGAATTCTGCACATCCTCGCAGGTTGAGACTCCCGTTGAAATCTCCATCGAAGGGAGGAAACTATTCCTAGCCACCCAGGAGCACGGCGTCCGTGTCATCGAATACAACGTCTCATCAAGTGACCCAACTTCCCTGGTAGTGGAAAGGAACCTCGTATGGGACGATTCAACCTTTCTTTCAGGCAACTCAATCGCAGACATCGCAGTTTCGGAAGACATCCTCTACATCGCCACGTCTGACTCGGGAATCGATAGGTTCGACCTGTCCTCCACCTCGTGGATTCCTTCGTGGACTTCATCGAACTGGTTGTCTTCCGACAGTATAATCGGTCTGGCTGTTACTCCTGGATGGCTCTTCATTCTTGGAGATCAGCAGGTACAACCGTACGATACCGATGTACTTCTATTCAGTTCAGACGTTCAATTGGCAGACTTGGGATTGTCAGAAACCGCCTCTAGCATTAGCGCGTGGCCCGGAGGCCTAGCCAGGTCCCCTTCAGCATCTATGGCAATAATCGGGGACTCATCTGGCACTTTCGGGCGAGTCTTAGAGGACAGCTCGGACGGATCGTTCCCACTAGTCAGCAGCCCCTCGATTGATGATGCTCAGGTTACTGTAATCATTGACGACGGAGAAGCGGGAGAGTTCTGGATAGCATCGGGCAGTGTTATCGACATGATGGACAAGGGAGACAACCTCTGGAAGGAACCCATCGATATCGCAGACAGTCTTACTTCACAGCTCGAACCGGGCGATATCACATCAATAGTCCAGGACGAAGACGGTTGGGTCTGGGTCGGCACCACTAGCAGTGGCGTGCACAGGCTGAGCAATGTGGATGGGGCCTACTTCGAAACGATCCAAGGCCTGAATTCCAACTCGGTCACAAGTTTGGCATACGACTCCAATACAGAAACTCTTGTCATCGGGCATCTGGATGCGGGAATATCGCTCTATTCGACCGATTCCAACAATATCATCGAGACATACTCGGAGTCAGAAGGGTTGGACTCAGATAGAATCAGAGATATCGCAACCAGATTCGGAATCGCGTACATCGCAACAGAGGAAGCCGGAGTGATGAGGATAGAACTCAGCACCCCAGCAATCATCGGATCGTGGCAGTCTCTCGGTATGGATAACCTCGACTCCACACCAGTTGCAGTTGATGGGGAGGTAATCTACCTCGGTCTCCCTGGCCTGGGGATACTCCTTATTGACAGATTGACAAGCGACATCCTCGACCTCTGGACCCCTGACGATCCGAACGGCATCCCCGATGAGGACGTCAACACACTATCTCTGGATTTCTACGGCGGGTTGCTGGTCGGCTCCGAAGTACAGAACTCGGGTGCGAATGCAAACGGTGGGCTGGCTCGATGGGACGGCTCGACATGGGATTTGCTCCCAACTAGCATTCCCGGTTGGAACAACGACCCCTTCGAGTTCTATGATGTCACCAGCGATGCTAATGGCGTCTATGCAGGCACGAACAGGGGAGCTTGCATGTGGAACTGGCCCGATGTCAATAATCCACAATCCCAGTTCACACTCGAGGACTGCTGGACATCAGGAGGAAACGGTGGTGGAGGAGGGGGCCAGGGAGACGGCATGCCTTCCAGGTTCGTCATTTCAGTGGTTCCAATTGGATCAGACCTCCTCTATGCTGGAACCACCGAGGGTGCTGCGGTCATCAACACATCAAACGGTACCGTCGTGGAGGTTTGGACCGCAGGTGACGACACCGAGAGGGCACGCACCCTCAAGTTCGGAGAAATACTCTATCTCGGGTTCGAGAATCTAGGAATCGCCCGATTCAACCTCTCATCGGGATCATGGCTCACACCGTGGGACGGTTCCCAGGGGATTCTGAATGATGACGATGTGACTGTCATGATCGAGGGGACAGAAGCGGGGACGATGTGGGCTGGGGGAGATTTCGGGCTCACTTTGATTAATCTGGTCAACGAAACGACTCTGATCCAGTGGAGCAGGGGCGCGAACCAAGACGGGCCAACCCTTCCGAACTACTCCCCAGCAGAGATACTGATTGTTGGAGAAGTGATGTACTACTCGCCCCAGCGAGGAAATCCATGGAACACTAGGGATGGGGTCTCTAGGATCAACCTGAACAACAATTCGACTCTATCGACAATAGATGCTGGACAACGCCTAGGATTCAACGGAGTCATCCATGGAATGAACCAAATTGGCGATGAGGTATGGATCAGCGTCGTGGAGACCTCCTCATGGTGGGAATCAGGGGATATGGGGACTATTCTGAGGTGGAACACCACCTCTGATGACTGGGAGGACGATCTACAGACGATTGGCGATGTAGGCAGGGTGAATGCCCAATACCTAGGCGACTGCTTCCCACTAAACACCTCATGTGAGATGTGGGTTGCATACGGAGACAACATCCTCAGACGATTCTCTGCCTCAAACATGACTCTGCTGAACCAATGGAACGATGTTGATGGAAGGATCAGGGGCATGGTTGAGTACCAAGGAGAGTACCTCTTCGCCAGTATGAATGGAATACTGCGCTGGAATCCAGTCAATGAGTCATGGCTCCCCTCATGGCTCCCTGGAGGCGGTCTTCCTTCCGAATCGGAACTGGACTTCTACTCCTTGAAAGTAGTTGATGACGATCTCTGGACAGCATCCGGCAACGGAAACGATGGGCATCTGATGAGGCTGTCAGGAAACAACAGCAACTGGACAACTTGGGCTGTCGATACCAACGATATTCCTGATGGATATGGTGCCGACATCTTGCTTTGCCACGACATCGTACACGTAGCAATCGGGTTCGACCCACCCCCGTGGCAGTGGTGGGCCGTAGGAGGGGGGATTGCCCGATTCGACCTCGGAGACCATGATGGTGATGGAATCACAGAAGAGTGGTTATCCCCCATTACTAACGATAACTCAAACATGGCCGACAATGACGTTCGAGCCCTCGCTTGCGATGAAGAGAACGAAATAATGTACGTTGGCTTCGATACGGACAACGTCGGCATCGATCGATTCGACTACTCCTCTAACAACTTCCTCGCCACCCTCACCCCGGATATGGGCGTCTCCGAGGATCCAGTCTTCCCGGGCGGTATGCTTTACGATGACGATCTACTATTGGTTTCCCATTATGAGGGAAGTGGGGGGGTTACTCGAGTCATCACCTCTGGCTCATCAGCCACTTCTGGAAATGTTATTGGTCTGGGAATGGACTCGTGTTCCATAGTCAGAGTTCCCACAGGGAGCTCTAGGTCCTATGCCATAGGCAGATCTGGAGACCTCTCTGGAATCAACAGGGTAGACAGGCTTGACAGCACGGGGCTTATCGAGGGTGGATTCGACGAGTTGGTCGGACTCCCCTCGGGCGTCGTTCACGAGATGATTTCCAACGAGACTCACGTTTGGGTCACAGTCGGCTCCTCAGAGTACTCATACCTATCAACCACTGTACTCCAGGGCGAGTTACTAGACAATGGTTCGGTAAACTGGCAGTATGGCTTCGATGCACTCTCGGAGTCTATCAACGAAATCATGCTAGTAGAGCAGGAGATTTGGGTCACAACGGTTGGAAACGGCCTTTTCTCCTTCAACCTAACCCAGAGGGCTCTCCAACGGACTCCTCCCGCGCTTCACAACCAGATGGACGGCATGTTCCATGACGGTGAGCACATGTTCATCGGTCTGATGGGCTCGGATGGGAGCTCTGCCGGATTCCAGACATTTGATCCCGACTCCCGCTCGTGGGGCCAAGGCAGCCTGTTGGCGGGCCTCCCGAGCAATATCGTCACAGATTTCGTGGAATACGGTGAGCACATTCTCATTTCCACTCATGGCGGGATTGGTCTTTGGAACCAAACAAAGTACGATTGGGACGATCCGATTACCACGATCGATGGACTCCCCACTCCAATCTCGAACCACCTCTTCGTGCCATCAGCACCCGTACTTGGCAATGGTACGGTTCTCGTAGGGGGGCCATCCGGCCTGATCGTCCTCGATCAGAACCTCGGAGTCGTGGGGACAATCGGAAGGGCTGACGGTTTGGTCGGGGACTTCGTATCAGGGATAGTCTATGCAGACTCGGTATCCAGGACTTTCAACGACTCATCCACCGGTTCCATGGTTACCTTGCATCACGATTCTGCCATATTCATCTCGCACAACGGCCAGGGAGCGACTAGGCCTGGGGTCTCTGCATGGGACCTCTCCACAGACAGCTCCAACGGGACATACAACATCGACATGATTCCTAGCAATGACGTCAGTGCCGTAGAATCGGACCTCTGGGGCGTCCACATCGCAACTTCAAACCAACCCCTAGTACACTGGAATGGGTCCTCCATAGCCATGGAGGCCGGACCGGGTGGGGTCGACCTGCAGGCATGGCCCATCATTGATCTCATATCGGATGGTACTCACCTCGCTGTCATTTCGGCGAGCAAGATCACCGTAATCAGGGCGACTGGGGGCCACGAAGTCGTCATGATTGGTGAGATGCCGGGTGCGATAGCCGGCGATGCCGATTCATGGATGGGACTAGCAGTACTCGGGGAAGACGGACTCCATATCTACAAGCCGATGGAGACCCTAAGGGAGGTTCCTAGGGAGAATCAGAGGAGGGCCTACCCCCTTAATGCAATATTCGCAGATATTACGCTCGACATCACTGACAGCACCAGACCGGGAATGTCAACTACCCTGGTCTCCCACGAATCCCCGGTTTCGATACCAATCGACCAAAACCAAGCGAACTCATCCGAATTACTTCTTTACCCCGGTTCACTGACCTTCTCGTCCCCCGAGAGGGGATCTTGGGTCTGGGCAAAGTCGACCAATCTCAACTATACAGGGAGTTGGGACCTAGCAGCACTAGACCCCGGGATCGAGGAGTCATTCCAGACTGCAATCTTCAACACTCCGCCGGGGTCCATATCATCCACGGTTCACCTCCAAATGCAGTCTCCTCTCGATGGACGAATCAAGATCAGAGTCTCCTACGACTGGGAGCGACTAGAGGCGCCAACGGTCATGACGAGCCTCTACGACAGGCCCAACGACGGCGGCGGCGTGCTGCACGCATCATGGCTTCCTGCTCAGGATTCGGCTTGGTCAGCTTACAGGGTTTACCTGTGGGACTCCACGGACAACACCCAGTGGACTCCCTCCAAGGAAGACCTCCAGAACATGCCATCGTACCAGAGAGTTCCCTATTGGTCTCAGACCACAGCAGTCTTCACCACTGGAAACAGCAATGGCTCCGAGGCCCCCCTCTCCGACCAGCGGCAGTACAGGGCTGCGATAACGATTGAGTATCCCGACGGAAGCCTTGGCGACCCCGTATCATGGGAAGGAAACGCGACACCCACGGACGAGACCCCATCGCCTCCAGAGTGGCTGGACGTGCAACCAGTCTCCGGGGGGATTCCCGGGACAGTCACCGCCGAGTGGCCCGCTTGTCAGGAACTGGACCCCCAGCTAACCAGGATTTGGGCAGTACAGCAAGAGATTACCAGTGCCATGGCCCTCTCGAACCCCATTGACTTCGCCTTCGCCGCAGGTAACTCGTCCGTTCTCGAACTAGACGGAAACGTACCCTACTGGTTCGCCATTGTCTGTGTCGACGAGTCCGGGCAATTCGATCCAGCGAACGCGACGGTGGTAGGCCCGGTCGTCACAGCAGGGGGACTCAATGACGGGATAGCACCTGCACCGATAACCGGGACCGCCGCCAGTGACGCCCCCAACGATGAGGGAGGCAGGATAGTCGTGTCCTGGGAACCTAACCAGGAGGAGGATTGCTCCTTCCACGTAATCTACATCCTCCCTGCCTCGGGATGGACGGCACCTACATCCGTAGACGGATGGCCCGTCGCACAGTTCGTAACCGACTGCACCACTGAAGAGGTCGTGATCGACTCAATAGGTAACTCATCGCTGGATAACGACGTGGTATACTGGATCGGAGTTGTTGCAGTTGACGACTGGGGCAACCAGAACGTCGACGAGGTCCTAGTGGTGGAAACCGCCAGCTACTCGGAGCTAGACTCTTCGGAATTCACGCCTCCCGACATGGTTTCCGGTCTGCAGGCCTGGGACCATCCCGACGATGACGGCACAGCAATCGATGTAAGCTGGGACAGGACCATGGCAGATGACTTCAGCCACTACACGGTGTGGGTGTCAGACTTCCCTCTGAACGATTTGACCGATGTGAGCCTAGCCTGCGATACAAGTGGCTCTTGCAACCTTGTGACAATCGACCAGAGGCAGATTGGCAACTCCCCCCGTCTTGAGGTGACCCTGTCCACGGCCCTGTATGGGACAGAGGCCGATGGCCTATCGCCATCGGGGATATCTCCAGACATACCCCTGTACGTAACGGTGACAATCCACGATATTGCGGGGAACGTTATTCTCTCAGACTTGAGCGACCACATGGCTCTGGTGACTCCCATAGACAACAGAGGCGACCTGTTCCCACCAGAGAGGATTCCAGCACCAACTCTGGAGGACAGGTCACCGGACTCCGGAGATGGGGTCCTCGTCTCATTCCTAGCAAGTTCCTCCCCCGATATCGCAGAATACCAGATCTTCGCAGTCGCAGGCGTTCCCTTCGACAGCACCGAGGGACTCGAGCCAGCCTTGGTGCTAGACAGGACGGAGTGGGGGCAGGTCCTTCTGGAAACCCTTTCTAGCGGGGAGGGGATACAGCCTGACGTGTCAATCTGGGTGGCAGTGGTTTCAGTAGACACCTCGGGGAACGCATGGCTCGATGATCTCGAGACGTCAATGATCAGCCCAGTCGATGAGAATTCCCAGGACCCCGGGATGCATCTCCCCGAGGTCACCGAGATCATGGCATACTGGGATGCCTCAGGCTCTAGAATCGAGGTCCTGTGGGCTGATTCGGATGACTCGCAGGTGGGGTCCTACACCGTATACGCTAGCACGATGCAGTTCTCTGACACTAGGGATGCCATCGCTGTCTCGTCTTCGGTCACCTCGAACGCTTCATTCGACTCAATCGGCCCCACGCCCGTCAGCTCATCGACCCCCTACTGGCTCACAGTAGTCGCCTTCGATGGGGATGTCCACAGGCTTTCCGTGGACTCGATCAGGGTCTACCCGCTCTCTGAGATGACTCCCGGGGGGTCTCCCGATGGCCCGGGAGCAGGTGACGAGTCTTGGTTCGACCAATTGGTGGAAGGAGATCTCAACACCGTCATAATGATGGTTTCCGCCATAATGGTAATCCTCGGCGCGGCTCTGATTATCAGGCCCCGGGAGAAGGCGGCACCACAGCCATGGGAGATGGGGACCCAGGAGGTCGAGATGGAGGAGGAGATGACCCGAGAGGCCATGGGGATTTCAGAGGAGGAGGAAATCGCCTCAAGCTCAATTCTCAGGCCATCTCTAGATGATGGGGACGAACCACAGGGACAGGCCCCCGAACTCCCCATGGAAGATGCCACCGAGGAGGAATGGTGGGATCCTGACGTGTCTGTGGGGGACCTCCTCGACTCGGAAACCGAGGAGATCGGCCTAGAGGGCCTAAATGACCTAGCCGACGATCTCGTCGAGGAAGAATCAGAGGATATCGACGTGTCATTCCTGGATGACGCCATCGATGACGACTGAGCTAGTGCCGAAGACCGCAGCCTTGAAGGACAATCATCCTCTGGTAGGAACGAGCGTCATGCCAGTCTGCAGGATGTGTAAGCAGAACTACCCCCAGGCCCAATTCATCACGGGTAACGGACCGAGGTACCAGGTCTGCTCTCGCTGTGGCGTAGAGCACGGTCTGGCCGACCCAGAGGACACTCCTCAGTTCTACTCTGACGAGATTCTCAATGCAAGGCTTTCCCTATACACTAGGAGGCATCTTCCATGGGTCTCCGTCCTAATTGGGTGGTTCCTATTCCTCTCGATCGGTCGAGGGATAGAGCTCTGGTCGGGGCTGTTCTTCGGAGTTCTCGCACTGTCTTCTCTAATCGTTCCAGTGCTGCATTTCATGGGGACGACCAGGTTCATAGCCGAACTTTCGAGGATAACCCCCTGAAACCGGCACAGGAACCCTTGAAATACGTAACCGGCCTCTCCGGAGCCAGAGGGAACAGAGGGTTCCCTGAGAAAGCCAGTGAGATTGGATGACAGAAAAAGGAGGAGTCAGGACAGTAATACGAGAGTTCGGAAAGATCAGTAATGACGCGCAGTATAGCGTTATTGCAGTTTCGAACACGTGTCTAGACTCGCTCCCATCAGTCATCCCATACTCGTTGGATTAACGGAAAATCAGGAAGTGAATTTACAATGAAATATCAGAAAAAAACTAGTGTGATTACAGCACTGCTCCTAGTGCTAATGGCCGGTTCGACCGGTGTAGGAGCCGATGGATCAGACCCCTTGGACCCCTCCGACGGAGGAGCCGATTGGGACGGGGACGGACTGACCAACGCAGAGGAGCAGAGTGCTGGCACAGACATGAACAACGCAGATACCGACAACGACGGAATGCCAGACGGTTGGGAGGTCAACTACGGCCTCAACCCACTCTCCGCCAGTGATGGAGGCGCCGATCCCGATGGGGATGGCCTCGACAACCTGGAAGAGTACCAAGCAGGAACCAACCCAAACAACGCAGATACTGACGGCGACGGTACGAATGACGCTAACGACCCCTATCCAAACGACCCCAATGACGGAGCCGCATCGGATTCGGATGGCGACGGGATACCCGACGCATACGATCCCGACTTCCAAGGCGAAGGATCCGGGGACGGCGGCACCGAAGGCGGTGGCGAAGGAGAGGACGGCCAAGGCCAAGGACAGGGCCAAGGACAGGGCCAAGGACAGGGCCAAGGACAGGGTCAGGGCCAAGGACAGGGTCAGGGCCAAGGACAGGGTCAGGGCCAAGGACAGGGTCAGGGCCAAGGACAGGGCCAAGGACAGGGCCAAGGACAGGGTCAGGGCCAAGGACAGGGTCAGGGCCA
>JAAZXW010000010.1 GCA_014239955.1 Methanobacteriota archaeon
GAGTTTGATTAGAATCGCATTTGACGCCCCGAGGGCGATTCCCTTCTCGAGGCGCTTAGGGTTGGTCACATACAGGTCATCACCGACAATCTGCACTCTATGCCCTTCACGGGAGGTGAAGTCCACCCATGAGTCCCAGTCGTCCTCCCCGAAGGGATCCTCGATAGAGACAATTGGGTAGTCATCCAGCCACTTCGAGTATATCCGCCCGAGATCCGCCCCCGAAATCCCGGTTCCGTCCATATGGTAGTGCGTGCCGTCAAAGAACTCCTGGGCTGCAACGTCCAGGGCAATTGAGACCTGCTGGCCCGGAGAGTAACCAGACCTCTCTATTGCGTCGAGTACCAGCCTGAGTCCCTCCTCGTTTCTGAGGAGGTTCGGTGCGAATCCGCCTTCGTCGCCGACACCCCCAAGCAGTCCTTCTTGCTTGAGAGTGGACTTGAGTGCGTGATAGATCTCGACTCCTGCTCGGAGGGCCTCGGAGAAGTCGTCGAAACCATGTGGGACGACCATGAACTCCTGGACATCGACGTTAGTTTCGGCGTGAGCCCCCCCGTTCAGGATGTTCATCATTGGGACTGGCAGACTCGATTCGCCATCCTTGCAGATGTGGTTCCATAGTTCGCCCTGGGCTGCTGCCCTGAGGCATGAGAGGGAGGTCCCTAGAGTGGCATTGGCACCCAATAACCCCTTGTTCGCCGAACCATCCAGTTCGATTAGGATGGAGTCGATTTCATCCTGATTAGCGGGATCGATCCCTATGAGTGCCTCGCGAATCGGGCCGTTCACGTTGTTGACGGCAACTTGGACTCCCTTGCCCATCCACCTGTTCCCGCCGTCTCTCAATTCGACTGCTTCGTGTGTCCCGGTGCTCGCTCCGGATGGTACTGCTGCTCTGCCTCTCAGTGAGCCATCGACATAGCAGTCAACTTCCACTGTTGGGTTGCCTCTGGAGTCAAGAATCGCCCTAGCGAAGATGTCGCTGATAGCGGCACCCATTGGCCCCCCCACGGGACCCTGACTTCTCAAGGTAGCGCTGTCTCCTCTATGTGTTCAGCCAGCTAAGCCATCGAGAAACCTTGCTTTGAATCTCCGGGACTTCCAGTTCCGACCTGCAGCAGCACTCCCAACAGAGTTGCTCCTCGTTGGGGGATATGGAGAATAGCTCGGCCCTCATTAGTACTCCGTCCGCCTCATTGGACTTGGAGCGATTGTCATCAACGAAACAATGCAGGAGGTGCTTGGGGTAATGATGAATCCGTCCAGACTTTGGGCAGCAGAGCATCACGCTCCTGGGGAGGAATATCAGTGATGACCCGGTGGTTGGATCGAGTTCGTGGCCCTCTATTCTCGTACTGTTCAACAGAGATGCAACGTCGATGTGATACCACTGTGAATGCGAATGAGGGATGTCGAGTCCGGATACGTCATCTAGGTACTCCTGAATCCTGAGTTGGGAGATGGCCTCCTCCTGGCTCATGGAGATGCAGTGTAAGCCATCCCATTTGAACGCAACCAATAATTTCTGAGAGGAGGGTGACTGTAATATGGTAAGTTTCATCCAATAAACAATGACAAACATCAAGAAATATCCATAAGTTGTATGTTTTTCGGAGGATCCGATGCGTAATGTCGATTCGCTTGACAGGTCCATCCTGTCATTCCTTAGAGAATCCGCCAGAGCACCATACGTCGAGATCGCCAAAGGTGTCGGCGTCACCGAGAGGACGGTTAGGACTCGGGTCAAGAGGCTCGAGGACGAGGGGGTGATCAGGGGCTACACCGTTCGCGAGTCTGGCATCGGACTGACTGCCCTGATTCGCCTCAAGGTGGGCTCGGGTACTGAGATAGGCTCGCTTGCTGGAGAGTTCTCCGGTTGGTCGGGAGTCGAGTGTGTGTACGAAATAAGCGGCGATGCGGACTTGGTTGCCGTGGTTCACGTTGACGATACGGTGGCTCTCAGGGATTTGCTGGATCGAATGTGGCTCGCTGCTCCGGGGGACATCAGCTCGACTCAAACCGAACTCGTCCTAGAACAGTACTAATGCCCGTGAGACGGTATCCAAAATTAGCCAAATCTAAGTCTCTCGCTCCATTCCAATGTCCGTGGATTTCGTCAGGCTAGCGGTAATCATCTCCCACCCCCTTGCCGCACTTCTCCTGATTTGGCTATTCTTCCGGCAAAAGGCGTGGAGGGGCAAATCCTCCCTCATGAGGGGGGAAGAGAGGAGTACGGCCCTTGTGGAACACGAATCCATGGGGGATAGGATCGCCATAGCAAGCGTGTCGATAGTCGGTCTTGCGTTCGCATCCAACGCAGCTCGGGGCATTATCGATCATGGCGATGCATCCATCTACATGGTCCCAGGACTCCACGGTGCCACAGGACTGATCGGCCTGAGCCTGATGATCTACGTCTGGAATCTAGGGAGGAAGACGAAGTCTCAGAAAGACTCCGGAGAGAGATTCGCCAGGACGAAGGAAGTCCATGGGAGGATCAGTGACGTGGTGGGGGTGCTGGCTTTGCTACACGCCTTTCTGGGTTTTCTGTACCTGCTGAGTATTCTGTGAGTGGAGCCTTCTGCTCTTCAATTTGATTAGTGGAGTGGCGCGGGTGGGTTTACCCCATGTTTGATTGCTGTTCTGACAATTTCCATATCGTTGTCCACCATCATGAAGATCAACTCCTTGAAATCAGTCTTTGGTGTCCATCCTAATTCCCTAGAGGCTTTCTCTGAATTTCCAACCAGTATATCGACCTCTGCTGGTCTGAAGAACCTCGGGTTTGTTTTTACTCTGACATTGCCATCCTGGTCTGTTGCAATAGTCCCAATCCCCTCCCCCGACCAAGTCAATTCCATTCCGGCTCTTCCGAATGCAAGGTCAATCATGTCCTTTACTGAGTATGTCTCCCCAGTGCTAATTACATAGTCATCCGGAGTTTCACGCTGAGTCATTTTCCACATCATTTCCACGTAATCCCCAGCGTACCCCCAATCCCTTTTGGCCTCAACGTTACCGATTTCCATTGATGCCTGGATACCAGAGGAGATTCTCGCTGCAGAAAGCGTTACCTTCCTAGTTACAAATTCAATACCCCTCCTTGGGCTCTCGTGATTGAATAGGATTCCAGTACTTGCATGTAGGTCGTATGACTCTCTGTAATTCTTTGTAATGTAGTGAGCGAAAACCTTGGCACAACCATAGGGCGATCGAGGGTAGAAAGGGGTATTCTCATCTTGTGGTGTTTCTACTACCTTGCCGAATTGCTCACTGGAACCTGCTTGGTAGAATTTACATTCAGGGCGGTGAATCCTGATTGCTTCCAGACACCGGAGTGCCCCTAATCCCGTAATGTCGGAGGTGTGGGTAGGTGAGCGCCATGATTCCGGAACAAATGATTGAGCGCCGAGATTGTAGAATTCGTCCGGTTCCACTTCCTTGATCACATTCTCGATGGACCCCTGATCAGCAAGATCCCCGCTAATTATGTGGAAGTTTGGGTTTCCGATTAAGTGACTAATCAGGTTCCGGCCTAATGCGGCTTGGCTTGTGCGCCGAACCATGCCATGCACGTCGTAGCCCTTGTCAAGAAGTAACTCAGACAAGTAGGAGCCATCCTGGCCGGTTGCGCCCGTAACCACCGCAGTTCTCTGTGCCATGGTTAGCGGCCGAGACTGACTTTCTTCAATTGTTCCCCTGCCTCCTACAACCCCGAGTTGTCGACGTACCTGGAGGTCACATGGGAGTCGTCACCAGATCTGGCGATATGTTGCCCCATCTCGCAGATTGGTTGGAGGGCGAATGATTGCATCCATGGGTTAATCTACCCAATTCCTCTGTTGACATCATTGCTACCATCATTCAACGTTCTTGGGGGTGAGTTGGATACATGCTCCACCGATCCGCTCACTGGGTGGTATCGAGATGGATGCTGTAACACTGACCGTAATGACCGGAGTTTGCACACCATTTGTTGCCTTGTTACTCAGGAGTTTCTGGTGTTCGCTAATTCCCAGGGAAATGACCTGATTACACCAATGCCTGAACATCGATTCCCAGGCCTCTCTCCGGGTGACAGGTGGTGCGTCTGCGCACAGACATGGCAAGATGCTGCCGTCGAAGGTGTAGCCTGCCCGGTGGTAATGTCCGCTACTCACGAGGAGACTCTGCAAATCGTCCCGTTGGAACTTCTCAAGGAGTATGCAGTAGATATTTGATTGTACTAAATTGGTTGTAGTGTGACGAACTTACACGTTCTGAGAGATTACTAGAGAGACATCATCGGCATAGGCGTCGTTGTATCCAGTATCGTGGTAAGCGTTCAGAGTTACTCTGACCCATGAGGAATCTTCTGGGACCTGCCCAACAGCCTCACGTATTGACGAAGATGCCCACTTCTATGAATTGTTCCAGTTTCACAACGAAACTGAGACTAGGGAGTGTTGTGCATATCTATGCATAATGATCCGTTCGAGTTATGCGTAGCAGTATGCTTGTTATGCTTAGTAAAATCTCGGCGTTATGCTTACGTTATGCATAACTATGCAATACGGGTTGACAATGGACAAACTACCTTGGTTTGCAGAGGAGGTATCTGAAATACTGGATTTTTCCAGATTTTAGAGCCTCGAAGATTGGCGTCCCGGGAACGCCCCCGAAGGTCTCGAAGCTTTTCCTGAGAGAGGCTGGGGCGCTCTGTCGAATCATCTCCCTCCGCTCCTCGTCGATCAGGTTCAACGCATCGGTCACGTTCTTGGTCACGTCAGCCCTTGACTCGATGCTGAATCCGGTCTCCAGGAACTGGCCGTGCATCTTCTCCATGGTCCTTGAGTCGCGCATGTCCGTCCAGCAGAATTTTCCCCCTGGCCTCAGGACTCTGAAGACCTCCTTCAAGAATTCAGGGATGTTCGCATAGCAGTGGGATGACTCCACATTGTATGCGATGTCGAAGGAATCGTCGGGTAGGGACAGGTCCTGAGCGTTGCCCTCCTTGAATTCCAGGTTGTCCTGTGCGGCAAACCAACCTTGGGAGAGTCGCACTGCCTCTGCAGAGTAGTCTACTGCCAACAGGGACTTAGGGTTGTACGTCCTTGCGATCCAACTCGCTCCACCGCCCCTGCCGGATCCGATCTCGAGTACCTCTTTGCCCTCTATCTCCACGTCCCTGATGTTCATGTTGTAGAGTTGGATGAAAAGCCTGTCTGGCTCATCTCCCCCGGAGAGTTGGAGTTCTGCCTCGTCTGTGAAGCCGTAGTTCATGAAGCGGAAGCTTGGATCCGTCTGTGATCGTGCCATCCTCTGGTAGAGGCCCCTCCACATTCGCATCCTGATTCCAGATGGGGCCAGTCGCATTGCGGTGTAGAATGCCCTTGCAGGGAATCCCATTGCCAAATTGAGCACCTATTCCTTCCACTTCACCGAGCAGCCTATACTCTCGGTCCTTGTTACAGTGACCGTCACTCCCGTAGCCAGCTCCTCTATTGCGTCCTCCAGTTCGGAAGTCGTGGCATGGGACGGGTCCCTCGGGGAGTCATCCAATCGACCTCTGTAGACGACGATCGAATCCGAGTTCAGGAGGTAGAACTCCGGTGTTCTCTCGGCTCCGTAAGCCAGAGCCACTTCTTGCGAGGAATCGTGGAGATACGGGTACGTCATACCCTTATTCGCCCTCTTGGCCATGTTGTCCCATGAGTCGGATTCGTACTTCACGGGGTCGTTCGAGTTTATTCCAACGAAGCCGATGCCGTTCTTCCTAGCCACACCCGCAGCACTCTCTATCCTTGGCTCAGAGCCCACCACGTATGGACAATGGTTGCAGGTGAATAAGACCACGGCTCCATTCTCACCCAATGCATCCTGGAGGGAGAGGCTCGCCCCTCCGGCGTTTCCGTTCGCGTTCGGGAGTTCGAAATCGGGTGCCTTTGTGCCCGGTTCTACCATCTGCTGAGGGTGCATATCGTCTCGTCAGGGTTAATGCTGTTCAATCCTTTGGAAGGAGGGTCCCTCTTCGGGAGGTGATCTGTCCTCTGCACTCCTCCAGTCTCCTTCTAGCGAGCCTGTTCTGTGGGTCGACGTCGAGGACCTTCCGCCAAGCAGAGGCTGCTTTCTCGGCATCTCTTCCCTCATGGAGGATGGCTGCGATTCTGAGTCTGGCATCAAGGTGCTGGGGCTTCACCCTTATCGCTCCCTCAAAGTCTGACATCGCCTCCTCAGACCTTCCGAAGTCCAGGTACAGCAAACCTCTCTGGTACCACGCCTCGGATAGACTTGGATTCGTCTCAATCGCTTTGTTTAGTGGTTTTTCTGCCTGTTCTGACTTGCCCATCGCAATCATGCAGGTCCCCAAGTGCACAAGCCCCATCGAGTGGTTGTTGTTCAGCTTGAGAAGCTCGCGTAGCTCGGACTCGGCATTGGGCCAATCCCCTTGGTTCATCAGTATCTCCGATTTTCTCAATCGCCCCAGTTCGTGATTGGGGCAGTCCTCGACCAATCGGTTGGCATCGTCCAAGGCCATGGCCAGATCGTCACAAAGCAGGGCTGCAGATGACCGGTTGAGTCTGGCTCTGGAATGATTGGGATCGATCTGAAGGCACAGGGAGAAGAGCTTCCTGGCCTCCTCGAGGCGCCCGTGTCTCGCTGCGATTATTCCACGGATAAACGGGACCGTTTTGCTATCCTTCAGAATGGTGGTGGCCTCGAGAGTTAGGGCATTGGCCTGTTCCAAATCCCCCATTTCGAGGAACAATTGTGCTTCTTCGAGGGAAATCGATGGATGGTCTGGGATCAGTCTTCGTGCCCGTACTAGGGCTACTTCTGCCTCATCGAAGGCCTTCTGATACCTCAAGGCCCTAGCCCTTCCGAACCAAGCGAGTCCGGATTCCCTATCGATTTCTACTGCCCTGTCAAACGAGACGAGGGCATCGATAACGGGTAGTGGATCGATTTTCCCTGTTTCATCACGATGGTTGTCCGATTCAACGAGGCTGAGTCTGCCCTTCATCACATGCAGACTGGCGGAGCTCCAGGATTCCTCGGGTGCTTCGCTGAGCGTCTGTCGTGCGGAATCGGCCGCACCGCTGGCCAACCAGAGTTGGCTCAGCCTGCCCCTGGCCTCGGCATCGCCTGGCGTCCTGGAAAGGTGCTCCTGGAGAACCTCGATCGCAGCGTCCGTCCTCCCATCGTTGTCGAGAATCTCTGATTCGAGGATTACTGTGTGCTCCCCCAATGCATTTGCTCGCCTAATGCACTTCAGGGCGTCCTTTATTGCCCCACCATCCGCAGCAACGAGCCGTGCCTTCAGGGACCACGCCTGTCCGAAGCTACGATCGCTCTCGATTGCCTGCTCAACCGATTCCAATGCTGCTCTGAACTCCCCGAGAAGGAGTTGCTTGGCTGCCTTCTCGATTAATCTTGGTGCCGTGTTGGATGGGCTTGCGCCACCAACGTCTGAGTCTCTGGCTCTCTGCGCGATTTGGGATAGCTCGCCCTCCTCTTCTGAGGATGTTGACGTGGCTCCTAGGGCTTCTAGCCTCTTTCTGTTTCTGGTGAGTCTCTCGTCGGTTGTGCTATCGAGTAGCACTGACTGCTCGTTGAGCACACCTATGTCATCTGGGACAATTGCTAGAAGCCTCTCGAGGGTTCTGTCAAGGGACTCGAGGTCTCCATTCTTCCTCTGGATCTCGGAAAGTGACCTCAGTGCAGATTCGTCTTCTGGGTCCAAGTCATTTGCCCTCTGGAAGCAATCCGCGGCCCAGTCGAACCTTTCTACGGAGTGGAAAAGCTCCCCCACCCGACGATGCTCGGCTGCGGAAAGTTCGATGTCCTCGGATTTCATCTCTGCTTCGGTAAGGATGGCGGTGAGTCTCTTCGAGAGTGGCTTCAGTCCCTGGACAATGTTGCGCTCGTCTTCTGCACTGTCTTCTGGGTAGTGACTCAGCAACGATTTGACGGCATGGCTGGCAATGGCGCAAGACTCGCTGTTGCTAACTGGGATTCCTTGGTTGAAGAGAAGGGCCTCAGCGGCCTCCAGAGACTTGTGCACCCCTAGAAGGTCGTGAACCTCCGGGGCATCGGATAGAATCGTGTCAACCCCCCTTGAGAGAAGGTCCAGTCTCTCGGAGGTCTCGGTCAGGTTCCCCTTCATTGACCCCAGTTTCAAGGCGAGCCTCTTCCTCTGTCTCAATACCGACTTATGCCTGATCCATAGTGCGAATAGGGTGATGGATAGAACACCATAGAGGGTTAGTATCGCCATGGTGGTCTCTTGCATCAATCCCAGCGGGCATGAGAGACTTTTGATGGCTTCTGCTATGCATACCCTTCAGGAGGTCATTATTGGCAGGGTTTTGCCCTGCCAGAAACGTGTCTCTGAAACTCACTCTAGGTCTTTTACCGAGTATGCTTGCACTCCAAGCTTCAAGGATTGGGGGCCTACGGTCTTGCCTACTACGACATTGATTCCCGCGCCCGAGGCGAGCTCGTGGATTCTGTTGGTAACCTTGCCCGAGAAGACTAGCCCCTGAGCACCGTCGGATTCACCGAGAGCGTTTTCCAGGGCTTTGGCGCCCACTGGGTCGGAACCCGTTCCATCTGCGAGCACTATTACCGCGTAATTGGCCTTTAGCCCATCCATCATAGGTGCCCAGCCCTTGATCTCGTCAGGGGCTTCCAATGATGGCTTTCCCTTTCCGACGGCCTTGTCGTCGTCCTTCTGAATCTCGGTCTGTATTCGGGAGACTGCCTTTGAAGCCGTTTCCTTCTGGCCAAGGCACTTCGTCACTACCTTGCCCTCGAGGTGCTCGACTTCCCTGCTCGTAGGAGCGAAGGCGACATGTGTCAGGGACTTGCCCAGCTTTCCGCTGATTTCCATCAGGAGGAGCTTGCCCCCACGGTCTCCGTCCAAGAATGCGGTAACCGTCTTCTTCTTGGCAGCGAGTTCTGCCAACTGTGGCTTGACCCCCGACCCCATAGTGGCGATTGCATTGTTAATCCCGAACTTCAGTAGGTTCCGGACGTCGTTCCTGCCTTCGACAATGATTATTGCATCCGAGTTTTTCACGTTTGGTCCTGCGGTCATCTCTTCGAATTCGACCTCGGTGTCCAATGTAAGTACGGCTCTGACTTCGTCGAGGATGTTCTTCGACTCGCCAGAGGCGGAGTTTACTATCCCCAGCAGAAGCTGCTTGGCCCTGTCGATGACATGGTCCCTCTTGGCGGACCTGATGTTCTCGATCTCCTTGACCTTGATCACTGCTTTGCATGGTCCGATCCTATCTATCGTCTCCAGGGCTGCACCGATTACTGCAGTGCTGACTTGGTCTATTGAAGATGAAACTTCGATAGCACCCTGTACGCGGCCTTTGTGGTTGTTCAAACTGACATCCACGTGGCCAATTCTTCCTGTTCTCTGGAGTTTCCTAAGTTGGAGACCCTCTCCCAGGAGTCCTTCGGTCTGGCCGAATATGGCTCCGACGACGTCTTTGCGTGCTACGGTCCCATCGACTCTAATTGTTGCGTGTATTACGTATTTTCCTTCACTTGACATATTATTCAATTCCTTTGCTTTTCGGCCCCAAACGGGGTCTTGCCCCCGTTTTCGCCATTTTGGCAGGGGGGGTTCGAATGGGCGCAGGACGCCCGGGAGTGGCTGATTAGCAATCTATCCGGGGCACGGGGGCTTCATGAATGCTCCTGTTAGCCTTGGAGGCCAATTTTGGGCCTAAAACCTAGTCGTTAAGGCAGATGCCACCCATGGAGTAGCGTGGCAGAAGAGGCGTGGGCTGAGAATGCCCGTTCAAGGATTTTCTTGAACTCATCGAGGCTCGCCTTGAGGGACGGGCAGTTATCAAGCGGAGAGAAGAGAATTCTGGTGAAGCTTGCCCATGCACTGAGTCTGGGGGAAGATGAGCCCAAGAGGATCTACGATGCTATTCTATCTGGTGAGGAGGAGCTGATCGGCGGAGACGTGATTGAAAAGAGCGAGATGAGGTTGGTGTATGGCCAGGTTCTCGAAGCCATGTTGATCCATACAGACCGGTCGGATGACGTCTTGGCACAAATTGCGTACCTCAGGAGGATGTTCGCCATCGATGATGCCGAGCACCGGGCGATAGCTAGGAGCCTGGACCGTCAGCTGGGAGAAATCGTGCACAGGTCCTTTATCGACGAATACAGGATGCGTCTCAATGACTCGGTAGATAATCTTCGAGAGATTTTCGATGGCGTCAAAATACTCTCTAGGAAGCAGTAGTTCAGATGAGTGGCGAGCGCATTCTGGATGGTTTCCTCGAGGAGCAACCCCGTAGGTCCCACAGATCACACCGAAGCCTAGCAAAAATTGTCCGGGAAGCCTACCCGATAGGTGTGCCGGCGATGATCATGAAGTCAAGCACGGACCGTCTCGGTACCTCCGCTGGATACTCTTTCCACCTGGGCACTCCCGATGAAATTCTGAGGAGAGTGGCATCGTGGCTGATTACTGAGGCAGGAGATGACCAACGAACCCTGTGGAAGTTGATACCCCTGCTCTGGAAGAGACACGGGAGAGAGGACGTCGCACTCTCAGCACTGCTTCTTGCCAACTTGGATCACGAGAGGGTTGGGGTCGATCCATGGGTGGTACTAGCCTCCTCAATCAACTCCAGAGAACCGGCTGAGGCTCTGCTCCTTAGCATCGAGGAGGCCTTGCGAGCGGGTCACGAAGTTCCAAGTGACGAGCTGCTGAAATCTTGGTGTGATGGCAGGCTCGTAGAGTCGCACTTGGCGCTCATCTCAGCATTTGCCGTCATTAACGCGGGAAGAGAGCTTGGAAGTGATGTTATCAATCTACTAGTATTGGTAAAGGTGCCAGATGGAGATTCTCTTCTGGGCAGGATTAGAGACAGAGTCGCAGCGAGAATACCGTAGTACTAATTCGTCGGTAGCCCCTCTGGTAGTCATGGTCGAGCGGTTGCTGCCATCAGATGACCCGGTAGCAGAGGAGGTCCTAGAGTGGACGATAAAGAGGGATGCCGAGGACATAACCCAACTAATGGAGTGGCTTGTGGGGACCACTGCAAGAAAGGACAGGGGGGTGCTGATCAACAGGGCATTGGACCTGATGGAAGAAATAAATCACGCTTTGAGGCGTTTAGACGAACTGAGGTAAACGGATGCGTTCGCTGTTGCTAGCGGGGGGGAGGTCCTCTAGGATGGGCCGGGACAAGGCCCTAATCAAGATCGATGGTGTATCCATGATTGAGCGAGCGGCGAACACTCTCGCTGCTGCCAATCTAGAGCCGATTAGGATTGCAGTAGCAGAACCTGAAGACGTTGAGCAATATGGTTCGCTCATCGGAACAGAACTGGACATTGAGTGGGTTCTCGATTCAATAATGCACGCAGGTCCAATCGATGCAATAGAGGAGGCCCTGCTGGATCTGAAGTGCGAAGACGGGCTCCTCCAATTAGCCACGGTGGACTATCCTTGGGTCTCCTCGGATCTGTTTGTCTCTCTCCAAGAGAGGCTTGGGGAAGACGATTGCCTCATCATGCCTCATGATGGGGAGAGGGGCCATCCACTACTGTCTTTGATTCGAACAGAGGCAGTTCTCGAGATGATAGATGGCGACAGGCGGCCCCTTCGAGTCCAGTTCACGGAGACCAAGCATTCGATACTCGTGGAGGACCCTGCGGTTCTTCTGAATGTGAATAGGCCCGAAGACCTACAGTGAAAACTGACCGGAGCAGAGCATATCGATTACCTCTGGATAGAGTACATGCTCGACTTCTTTGACCCTTTCTTGGAGGGTCTCCTCGTTATCTTCTGGTAGCACTGGTACTTCCCTTTGCGCAAGAATAGTCCCAGTATCAACTCCCTCGTCCACCAAGTGCACGGTACAGCCAGTAGTGCTTACTCCCGAAGAGAGGACGTCGCGATGGGCATGGGCCCCAGGGAAATCTGGTAGCAAGGAGGGATGGACGTTGACTATCCTGCCCTTCCAATTCCCAACGAAGGAAGGGGTCAGTATCCTCATGTAGCCGCTGAGGACTACTAGCTCTGCATCAGATGACTGGAGTTGCGATTCCACCATTGCTTCGTGGGCCAAACGGCGTTCTGGGATTCCAACCCCAGGGGGAATTGGGATTCCCTTGGAGGCAATTCCTGCCTTTCTCCCATGTTCAAGCCCTGCAGCACCTTCGCTGTCTGCCAGAACCAGAACCGTTCGATGGCAGCGGGGCTCTGATTCTTGGAATTTCAGCAGGGAGTCCAGGCCAGATCCTCCGCCAGAGATCAGTACGGCTAATCTGAGTGGATCGTCAAGAGAAGCGACGCGTGGGAGTACGAAGGGAGTTACCATGCTCTTGTGGTGGGGAGTTCTCGCTTGAGTCTTCGGTAATGCAACTTAAAGGACGGCATTAGTACCGATTAGACAGATTTCATGGAGAGAATCGAGAGCATTGACGAAATTGTTGAGAGGTACTGCGTATCTAGCAATCCTGTTCTAAGTCGGTTTTATTTCGGTATCGGCTTGCTATTTGTTGGGTTTGCCATCATTGGTATCTGGGTACCGGGATGGCCGACGGTTTCGTGGGCGGTTCCTGCCGCCTTTCTATTCTCTTACTCGAGTGAGAGGATGTTCAGGTGGACACTGACGAATCGCCTCTTTGGCTCTGCAATGTTCGAGTACTATGCAACTGGAAAGACTGTTCCAAGACACGCTAAATCTGTAATTATTGCTATGATTTCCCTCATGGCTGCGTCTTCCTCGATCTTCGTTTGGTATGTTTCGACACTAGGGAACGGTACGTTCTCTGATCCGTCCTCTTGGAATGGTGCAGACCCTGGATTCGGATCTCTTACCATTATCCTCGTGGGCATCTTGGGGGCGTGGTATGTCGCATCAAAGGTACGAACGAGGGAAATTGTCTGACTGAAACTATTTTGCAGGTGACCAATACCCAGAGGCCAGAGTAACATGGATTTCGACACAATCTCAGTAAGAGGAAAAAGCAAGCCAGACCCCACGACGGGTGCGATAGTCCCTCCGATTTACCAGACTGCGACTTACGTCCTAGAGGAGATCGGGGTGGACAAGGGATTCGACTACACCAGGTCTTCCAACCCCACAAGGCAGGACCTCGAGAATCACTTGGCAGCCTTGGAAGGGGGGAAACATGGGATTGCCTTCTCCAGTGGAATGGCTAGTGCCGACAGTTGCATGAAGTTACTCAGCCAAGGCGATCACGTAGTCTGCTGTGATGACGTGTATGGTGGTACTGCAAGGCTGTTCAACAACCTCATGACGAACTACGGAGTTGAGTTCACCTACGTGGACTCACAGGTGGCTTCGAATGTTGAGGATGCTATACGCCCCGAGACGAAGATGATCTGGATAGAGACGCCAACCAACCCCCTCCTCAAGGTAACAGATCTAGAGGCAGTGGGCAAGATTGCGAAGGGCAATGATCTGCTATACGTGGTGGACACCACTTTCGCAACCCCGGTTTTCCTGAAGCCACTGGAGTACGGGGCCGATTTGGTCCTTCACAGCACTACAAAGTATCTGAGCGGCCACAACCAAATCATTGGCGGGGTAATCATAACCGATCGTACGGATCTTTTCGAGCGGTTGAAGTACATCCAGAAGAGCGTGGGCGCTGTTCCGAGTCCCTTCGATTGCTGGCTTGTGATAATGGGTCTCAAGACCCTGCATCTCAGGATGCAGAGGCACTGGGAGAACGCCGAGAAGATTGCGACGTATCTGGAAAGCCACCCCAAGGTTTCGAAGGTGGTCTACCCAGGATTGGAATCCCACCCCATGCATGAAGTTGCGAAGGCTCAGATGAAGGGTTACAGCGGGATGATCTCCTTCGAGTTGGAAGATGGCCTGGAGGCCGGGAAGAAATTGATGAACTCTGTAGAGCTGTGCCTTCTTGCTGAGAGCCTAGGGGCGGTTGAGACCATGATTACTCACCCTGCCACCATGACTCACGCCGAGGTCCCTCGCGAAGAGAGGCTTGCTAGGGGGTTCGAGGACGGCCTTGTGAGACTATCAGTGGGCATAGAGGATGCCGATGACCTGATTGCCGACTTGGAGAAGGCCTTCGAGAAGGTGTGATCAGTCCCATTCCTCGGGATCCCAGCCGTTCTCCCTCAGCCAATCGTCATTGTAGAACTTCGACAAGTATGGGTTTCCTGAGTCTGGAAGGATCGCGACTACCATCGCCTCCTCGCCATTTTCCTCTGCTCTCTTGGCGATTTCGATTGCCACCTTGATCGACCCTCCGCATGACCCCCCACAGAACATGCCTTCTCTCCTGGCAAGGGCTCTTGCCCACTGGAAGCACTCCCCGTCGTCAACCTGGTGTATTTCGTCGATCATCGAGAAGTCGGTTGCGGATGGGATGAAGTCCTCTCCGAACCCCTCCACCTTGTACGTCTGTGGCTCCCCCATAGTCCCCTCTTCGAACCATTGTTTGAGAATGGAGCCGACAGCATCGACGCCAACTATCGTGGGTGGCATGGACCCATTTGTCTCGGCGATCTCCTTCAGTGCCTTGGAGGTCCCGGATATCGTTCCCCCCGTTCCCATCGTGGCTACGAAATGGGTGATCTTGCCCTCCGTCTGTTCCCAAATCTCCGGACCGGTCGAGAGATAGTGAGCCAGTGGGTTTGCCTCGTGCGAGTATTGGTCGGGATACCATGCCCCGGGAATCTCGCGTGCCAGTCTGGCGGCGACTTCGTAGTATGATCGTGGGTCCTCCTTCTCAACAGCAGTGGGGCACACATGAACCTCAGCGCCCATGGCCCTTAGGAGATCCACCTTCTCCTTGCTCATCTTGTCCGCCATTGTGAATATGCATCTGTATCCCCTCTGTGCTGCAACCATCGCAAGCCCGATCCCGGTGTTGCCGGAAGTGCCCTCCACTATCGTCCCGCCTGGCTTCAGGAGCCCCCTCTCCTCGGCATCGAGTACCATCTGCAACCCGATTCTGTCCTTTATCGAACCACCTGGGTTGCACCGCTCGAGCTTGACCCAGACGGAGGACCTGTCCAGACCCTCAGTGATCCTGTTCAGTCTGATTAGTGGGGTGTTACCAATGGCTGATACTAGATCTTCGTGGGAGTTCGATACAGCCCCTGAATGGTTGGTCACAGTGGGGCATCGTAATCTGCCGTATGATGGTTGTCACCGAGGGATTCAGCCTGACTTGTAGTAACTCCAACCGACAAAGGGCGTACTCCAGAAAAGGCCGCCTACGGCTCCAAACACAATTAGTGCGCCCACGTATTCTGGTCCTGTACTTCCTGCTCCAAGGGCTGGGCCGAATACAGGAATAACAAACGTGAGGAAGGATACGAGAATCAGTTGCTTCAAACTGGGTTCACAAAAGCCAATCTTCTCCGAGATGGTTTTGACACCAAATGCAGACAGGAGGATGAAGGCGATGATTGATGCCAGAAAGCCCCCAAAGGAGCTGTAGCCAATACCAAAGAACCCGTTCAACGACACTAAAAATCCGACTGAAGCTCCTGCTGCAGCCCCGGTCGAGAGGGTTTTCTTCCATTCCATTGGGTTGTCCTAGTGCCTGAATAACCTAGTCCCCGTAAATAGCATTGCCATTCCATACTCGTTCGCGGCCTCAATTACCTCATCGTCGCGGATGGAGCCACCTGGTTGCACTACGCTGGTAACCCCAATCTCGTTTGACGTGTCGATACCATCACGGAACGGGAAGAAGGCGTCGGAGATCATCATCGCTCCCTGCGCTCTGTCACCGGCTCTCCTAGCAGCAATTCGCACTGCCTCCACTCGACTCGTCTGTCCCGGTCCGACGCCCACCGTTGCAAAGCCTCTCTCCGTCTTGCGAACCAGAATGATCGCATTGGACTGGACTTCTGCGATGACTGAGGTCCCGAACCGTGCTAGATTGAGCCCCTCTTCGTCAAGCGAGTTTTGCGTGACGGAGCGTGCATTGTCCCAGTCTATGTTCGGGGGGCCTTGAACCTGGGATAGCCAACCCCCCTGCACTTGGCGCATCTTTGGTTCCTCACGGTATTCTCCAAGCGGTTCCAGGGTTAGCATTCTTCGGTTCTTGCTTTGGGATAGTATTTCCAATGCCTCGGGCTCGTAACCCGGGGCGATCATGCATTCGAAGAAGTGCTTCCCGATTGATTCTGCGGTTTCTTTCCCCACTACCTGGTCGAATGCGATCACGCAGCCGAATGCGCTCTCGGGGTCGCTTGCCAGTGCGTTTTCCCAAGCGGAGGCCTGGCTCTCGGCAACTGAAGCGCCACAGGGGTTTGTGTGCTTGATGGCCACACAGGAGTGCGGTGCGAAATCGCAAATCTGTGAGAGGGAACGCGCTAGCCTGAGGGCAGCATCCAGATCGAGGTAGTTGTTGTATGAGAGTGGCTTCCCCCCGTGTTGTACTGCAGCTGAGAGTCCCGATGGGGTTCCTGAATCCGGAAAGAACGATGCTAGTTGGTGGGGGTTCTCCCCGTACCTCAGTTCTCGGCCCTCCCCTGAGGATGAGTGGATCCTGTTGGGAATCCTGCTGTCGGAGAATCTGCTCCACAGCTCGTTGGAAACCGCGCTGTCATACGCTGCGGTGGATTGGAATGCCGATAGCGCGAGCTCCTTCCTCAGTTCCAAATCTACGCCGGATGGATTTCCACCGGATTCTGAAAGTGCTTGTAGAATCGAGCCATACTGCTCGGGTTCTGTGACGATTATGACATCAGCATGATTCTTCGCTGCCGATCTGACCATGGTGGGACCGCCGATGTCGATCATCTCGATCAGCTCCTGGTCGCTCACTGGGGGGTCTCGGGCTGCGGTGGCCTCGAAGGGATACAGGTTGACGCATACGAGGTCAATCCTAGCATAGCCAAGCTCGGACAGCTTCTGCATATCCTGTTCTGAGTCCCGTCTGACCAGGATCCCCCCATGGACAGCAGGATGGAGCGTCTTCACCCGGCCATCGAAGATCTCCGGGTGCCCAGTGACCTCTGATACGTCCTTGACATCGATTCCCGCGTCCCTGAGCTTCGAGGCGGTCCCTCCTGTCGAGAGTATCTCCCAATTCATCGAATTCAAGGATTCGGCCAGTTCCTCTATCCCGGTTTTGTCCCAGACGCTGATCAGCGCCCTGGGCCGCTCCATGACGAATGCGCGTGTGAGGGGGGCTTGAAGGTTCGTGGTGGCTATTCGCCTCTCGCGGAAATGACCTGATCTATCCTCAGCATCCCCATTGCCGTCTCTGTGGCTGACTCGAGGGAGTTCTCGATTACTGACCTAGGATGCCAGACTCCATCTACTTCCCAAATCTTCCCGTCTTGGGAAATACCAACCGGCGACTCGCTCAGTGAGGAGGCTCTGAGCTCTAGAATCCTGTCCAGTGATTCTCCTCCGGCGTTCTCGACGAGAGTCGCGGGAATTGCCTCCATCGCTCTGGCGAATGCCTCCATTGCAAGCCTCTCCCTCCCACCTTGGTTCTCTGATGCAGCGCGAACAGCGTGGGCAATCCTGCTGTGGGTCGAGCCTGCTCCTGGAAGAACGTCCTCGCCCAATGCCAATGAGGTTGCTCTGAGTGAGTCGTGGAGTCCTCGGATTACCTCCTCCGTTCCCGTCTCTCCCGCGCCCCCTAACTCGATTGTGACGACAGCCGGGTTCTGGCAATCCTCGATTCGGATTACGTCTTCCACCTCGTCTGTAGATGGCTTCCTCATCCATGAAGCATGGCCGCAGAAGCCCATGTCGGCCTCTTCGATGTCGAGGGGGTTCTCGATGATTCGCGAGCCAGTTGCATCGGATGCGTTGATCAGTTCTGTTGAGTCTAGCTTCTCCACCGCTAAGATACCGCTATCGCACAATAGATGCAGGATGTCCTTGTCTATCTCCCCGGAGCATAGAACCACTGTTGCCCCTGACTCGAGGATGCCTCGGAATATCTCCTCCTTTCTGTCTCTCTCAGCTCCGATGAACGAGTCTAGGGCGTCGGCACTGGTGATCTTCAGTTCCGTGTCCCTGACCATTTCCCTGATCTTGATGTCGCCATCCAAGCAAATGACTTTCGCGTCTCTGATATCGTTCGGGAGATCGTTCATCAGCACCCTCCGTCGAATTAGGATGCCCTTGACCAGACGCGAGTCCCTCACCCCGCCCGTTCCGGTCTTGAACATGGAGACGTGCTGTGCCAAGGCTTCGCCTCGGTTCTCGTAGACGGTGGATAGCGCCTCTACGATTAGTGGGGAGAAGACGTCGAGGGCCGATTCTGCGACCTTTCCACGGAGGGATGTTTCCGCTACTGCCAGGAGTTTTGCATCGTCCGTCACGGATGCGTCTGAGTCAATCTGTGAGACTGCAGCCTGGAGGGAGATCTCGTACCCCTCAACTAGCGTGAGAGGGTGCAATCCCTTTCTGAAGAGGTTGTTCGCCTCTATGAGTAGAGAACCGCAAAGAAGCATTGCAGTGGTGACGCCGTCGCCGCAGTCCTCCTCCTGCGATTCGGCCATGGACACCATCATCTTCGCAGCCGGGTGTCTGACCAATAGCTCGGCCACGATCTTCGCTCCGTCGTTGGTGACAGCAGTGGTCCCATCGGTCTTGTAGAGCATCTTGTCGAGGCCTCGAGGCCCGTAAGTGGGCTTCAGGAGATCTGAGAAAACCCTAGCCGCTACTATCAGCTTCTCCTGAACATCAGTGCCGCTAGTCACCTTCGTGCTCTGGGATGTGATTTCGACCTTCGGCTTGCCCGGTCCCTCGTCCATGATTACTTTCGGCACGAGTGGCTGACATGAATGCTTTGAGGGGGCAATTCGAAAAGTCCGATAGCAAACCATACGAATGTCTATGATGGTCACGAGTCAGGAGGATTCGTGGTAATTCGACCTTTCTCGGTCATTTTCGTAACCAGTCTACTACTGGTTTGCAGCATTACCCCTAGCAGCTCGGCCCAGATCCTGCCGGAGGCTGATCTGGAGTGCGATGACTCGACGGAGATAGATCTCTCCGGTGGGGTCGGCAGTTCTCTGATTAGTTGCGAGTTGACGAATCCGACCTCTGGGGCCGAGACCGTGGAGCTCTCGTACCAATCCGGGGTTCTGAATACAGCCGGTCCGGAGAGCGTGACCGTCGGCGGTGGCCAGTCAGAGACATTCCAGATCGTGATAGCATCCCCAACTGGGCAGTCTGCAGGGACATACGAGGTCAACTTGAGTGCTGTCGTAACCGAGTGGAACGGGGTTCCCGTGAGTGTCTTTGGATTCTCGGACGAAGAGGGAATCGAAGTGGAGGTGCTACCCTACACCACGTGTTCTTCGTCCCGTCCTTCGGCCATCTTCGCTGAGGCCGGCGATGACGTTACCTTCTCCGTGGCGTATAGTTGCGATAGCAACGAGGACAGCAGTATGATGGTCTCTCTCCACCTTCTGGAGAAGGGCAGCACGCAGGAAGGCATGTGGCCATCAGGGTTCAATGACATGTCCGAGGACGATTGCAATATCCAGAACCCGATGGGATCGGTCAACTGCGTTTTCGTGCTGACTACGCCTTCCAACCTTCAGGAGAAGTGGGAGGGTTGCCTGATCGTGGTCGATGAGACGACCAATCCGGGGTGGTCGTGCTCAAGCGACTTCGCATTCACTCTGACAGTCAATGAGAAGGAGACGTTGGTTCCATCCGTGGGAATCGACGTAAATGGCACGATTCTAGAGGATCTAGGCGTAACGGAGGAGAATCAGAAGTACTTCATCGGGGGTGGCGCGGGACTAGCCGTCCTGTTCGTTTCACTTGTGGTGCTCTTGAGACGCCGCCGTGGCTAGTATCTGATGCTAATTGTGGCAACTAACAGCACTAGCCTAGGATGGTGACCACCCATCTAAGGAACAGCGCCGAGGCTGCTCCAACAGCCAAGGATGGGCCGAATGCAAATCCGCTCACTGAGCCATAGAAGAAGAAGAGGGCGAGGGTCAGCAACAGGAAGGCCCCGAAGTCCAGTGCCTCGCTCCTCCCAATTCCTGAGTGATTGATGACGTGGTCCCTCTCCCTGATTGCGACCACCAAGGCCACTAGTGTCACCAACAGGATAGCGTGGCCGACGAACCATCCGAATGAATCTCCGAAAACCGAGACTAGGTCGTCCTGGAATGACCCTAGCAGAGTGGATGCGAGGTCGAACACAAAACTAGCGGGAGCGGTGATATTCTTGAATTACTCGCACAGGAACCGCATCGGAATACTACTCGTACCCCAGCGTCAAGTGGGCATCTCCGAATCTCTCCTTGTATGCCTCCGTGACTTGGCTTGAGAAGTACTCCTTCCACTTGCGTAGCTTTCCCGTAGAAATATGCGGATTCGAGGCGATTTGGTCTTCTCGCATCCTGTTCATGTCGTGGCTCCTGGCGATTTCCATGCACATTGGGATTGAGACCTCTGGCATTCCTAGCCAACGGAATAGCTTCTCGAACGACTTGTCGAAATCTGAGACTAGCTCCTCCATCTTGATCGTCATGACGTTGTCGCTTTCCTTCCAATTGACCATCTCGTCAATGGTGATCCTGGCGAATCCGTCCATTTCGAAAATTAATCCCTCGTCTTGTCCGAGTCCTCGTATCTTCTCCTGATAGGAAACGCCTCCTAGTCGAGACACGAAATTCTCCCTAGTCTGCAGATCGCTGTGTGCTAGGGGCAGGGGGACCTGTGGGTGGGGGTAGCCCGGATCAGAGAAATCGGAATTGGTACACCACTTCTCCGAGCATCTCTGGTGGTAAAGGAAACCAGATACAATCACGTCTCTTGGGTCCCGGATTATCCTTATCCCCCTTCTTCCGGAATCCAAGAGATCATTCGATGCAGTTCCGTGGATAACGTGCAGGAGGTCTGTTTTCGTTGCGATGCCTGTCGCAATCCCCCCCTCGCTATTGTACCTCCAGCCAATTTTTTCGGTGGACGCCATTAGCACCTTCCTGCAGAGGACGGTGGCGACCTTGTGGTAGGTCAGGACGAAAACCGGCTCTGCTGGCTTGCTCCCCAATGCCCTTCTAACACTCAATAACATCTGCTTCGCAGTCCAAAGTCCCGGCAAGTACACGCAGATTCCCCATTGGAGCGTCCTGATGATTCAGAGATGAATGAATCGGTTTTGGATTCCTCATATCACGGAGCGTATTCTTTCGTCTAGTTGTGAGGCGTAGTTCTCGGGTGTGAGGCCGAGCTCCTCGATCCTAGAAAGCCCGGATTCAGCCCACTTTGACCTTGTCTCGGAGTCTCTTGCTTCCATTATCGCCTTTCTCCAACCATCAAAATCCCCTCTAGCAACCAGCCTTCCATTCACGCCGTCCACTATGGTGTCTCGATACCCTCCCTCTTCAACAAAAATCGGAGGGACCCCCAATGCCATGGATTCTATCGGGGTTAGCCCGAATGCCTCCCCGTTGGCCAGCCCTATTACCGCAGTCGACCTCTTCATCAGAGTGGCCAACTCCACGCTGTCCAGGTTCGACAAGATCTGCACGTTGACTCCCAGCTCTCTTCCAAATGCCACTAGGCTTTGGTTCTCAGGCTCGCTTCCGCCCCCCACCCAGACCAGATCGACTGAGCATCCAACTAGATGCTCGACTGCTTCGAAGGCCCCCTTGAATCGGCTTATATTTCCAATGGAGACGACGTATTCGGAGTCATTTGACTCTCTCAATCGATCGACTATCTCGTCGTCGTTTGCCGGGTTCTCCCTATCGAACTCGGATAGGTCTACTACTGGGAATAGGACTCCTCCCTTTATCCCGTATTCCTCCATTAGTCTGCCCGCGGAGTAGTTTGAATTGGCGCTGATGATCCATTTCTCGTTCTGCTTGAAACCTTGGAATGACGAGATAATCCTCCCTCGGTGATAGAAGGACTGGAGTGTGTGCACCACGTGTGCGCGCCACGTTCCTGTACCGTCCCTATTGAGGTGGCTCACGCTATCGAACACCCCAGACTTCGACTCGTGAAAGTGAAGATGCAGTGGCTTGGAGCTTGGGACCATGGAGGTGAAATCCATTGATCCTGCTCCGGTGGCTAAGTGTATGGCGTCAGCCCACTCGATTAGTTCACTGAGGCCTTCGAGATTCTGCCATGCCTTCCCAGATGTTCGGTCTTGCTTCGCGGAAATCTCGTTCCAGATCCCCCCCCTCACCTCCCATTGGTTCTCGGGGCAGAGAACTTCTATGCCCAAGGATTCTACTTGCTGGCGTTGGCTTTCCAGAATGTTAAGGCAGCAGAATTTCACCTCGAACTTTCTGCTCAGCGCAGGGAGGTTGCGGAGGAGATCCCGGGCGGCTCCGCCGTTTCTAACCATGGCTGCCTTGGAGACTAGGAGCCGTATAGCGCGCCCATTCATTGTCTTCGGGGATTGTCGCTGATTTTTTGTTGTTCGGTAATAAGAATCTTGACGATTGTGCTCACATTGGAGTACGAAATCGTAAATCAAGCAGAATACCGATTCTTGGATGTGAAACCTCATCAGTTGGAATATCCAAACAACTCGAAGTCTTTCTTGTATCTCCTTGATGCCGCTTCCCTGGTCTCATCGGAGAATAAGTCGGCTGCAGATCTTCCAGACGACTTGTTCAAGACTGGTAGCTCTCCAAATCCGTACTTGGTCCTAATCCCTTCAAAGTCAGATGAGAGGTTCTCGAATTTGCCTATGAAATCGACCTTGTTTCCAGAGGCGAAAACTATCTTGTGTTGAGATCTGAAATGCCTGTCACTAATTTTATCGGGAATCTTTGACACCTTCCTCACGAACTCATCGAAAGAATCATGATTCTTCAGATAACCAAACAGATAGTTCGAGAAAATGAATGTCGACTCGTCTTCTCTGTTGAACTTGGCACGATAGCAGGATGCCAGTCTCTCATATGGATCTCGGACAATTGTGAAGACGAAGTACTGGCCTTTCTTCTGTGGAATTCTTCTGTGGGAGAGGTGGGAAGTGTGTTGGTGTATCTTGACGCCCTCGGGTGGTGTGCCACAGATGGAGGTCTTGATCGACGAGCATGCTGATTTTGCCACACTGGCAAAAATTACTTCCTTTTCATCGAGTATTATGAAATCCGGAGAGTCCAGTTCGCCTCTAATGACGGTCCTCGCCATGTCCCTTAGGAAGTGGCGCGTGTTCTTCAGGGAGAGTTTCATTCATCGTCCTCCGGTCGCTCTCGGCATCTCCAGAATGAGCATGTTATCCAAGAGGCGGGAATGGTCCGTTTTATGCCTATGCTTGCCAAAGACCGGCTCAGTCATGATGAAAGTGAAATGATATGCCCCCACCGGAACAGTGGAGGCGTTGAGAGTGGATGTTTTCTTGGTCGGCGCCCCAAAGGCCGGGACAACTTGGTTGTCAAATGTCTTAGATCAGCATCCTGGGATCTCGCTTTCCGAACCTAAGGAGCCGAACTTTGTCGCTACGCACAAAGGTACGTTCGTGAGGGACGAGGGGGAGCCCGACTGGCCCAAATACAGCGAGTTCTTTTCGGGGGACGGAGTGAAGATGGACGGATCCGTCCACACGTTTGCCTGCCCCATTGCTCCTGGGAGGATAAAATCCAATTTCCCCGAGGCTCGGTTTGTTCTGTGCCTAAGGGAGCCGGTAGCCAGAACCGTGAGCCACTGGAACATGGTTCGAAGCACTAGCGAGGACAAGGAAAACAACCGAAGTTGGGGGGATTTCGAGAAGGCCTGGCTGGGCGATTCATTGCGTGTTGACTCCATGTATGGGACTTCGATGAGGAATTGGTTGGAGCATTTTGACCTAGATAGGTTCACGATAATCGATAGCTCGAGGATGAGGTCCGAGCCAATTGAGGTAATCAGAGAGATCGAGGGCTTCCTCGGGATCGATGAATGGGACTATGATGTGAAGATGGACAGACACGCTAACTCGGCCTCAAGCAATCGCAAGACCACGGTGGTCGGGGCTATCGTGATGTTCGGTTTCTCACTGATTCCCAGATTCGTCAAATCGCCAATCGTGAAGTTCCTGCAAAGGAGAGATTGGAACATCTACAGATTGCCAATATTGAGCACGGAGGAAGGATACGTTCCATTGGGTGACCAGCATTATCTGACGTGCGGTGAAGAATTATGCGAGGAGCTTGCATTATTCGGTAGCTTGACTGGTTTCGATCACTCGAACTGGGAAAGCCAGATTCGGAGTCGAATGGGAGTCAGTTCCGAGAATGGGAGCGAATGACTTGGTTTCACTTGCTGATGCCGGATGGCTCGTCTCGAGGGCTGGTTTGGGCGATCTGGAGTCGATTACACCGCTGGAAGGGGGGTGGGCCAATACCAACCTGCGTCTTTCCCTGAAGGATGGGTCCTCCTTAGTGCTAAAGGCCTGGTCTGCAAACACGGTTGAAAAGGTCAGGAGGGTCATTGACTGCCATATTCATCTGCACGAAAACGGGATTCCGACCACCGTTCCAATTATGCTCAATGACGGAAAGCGAATGGCCATCAAGGATGGGGTTGCCTGGACTCTGCTTCCGTTTGTTAGCGGAGGGATCCTAGGGCTAGACGATGGGTCTCTGAGAAGACTGGGTGAGGTTCAGGCAAGGATGCATCTCATTCCTGTTGCAGATTGCTTTCCTGAGGATTACAGAATGGGCTTCGATCTCTTTGATGAAGTGATTTCGCTGTCTTCCGAGACGGGAGGGTTCGATCCCTTTGTCGAAATGTTGTCTTCTCAGATTGCTGAATTGAGGGGTGGTTTCCCCTCGAATCTCCCTCGGGGGGTCCTCCATGGCGATTTGTTCCCCGACAACGTAATCGGGAGCGGGGGGGGAGTATCTGCAATTCTCGATTTGGAAGAGGCTTGGATTGGGCCGATGGCTTTCGATCTGGCAATGTCATGCGTCGGATTCGGATGGGACGGGGCAGAACCGGTATGGAGTCGATGGAAGGCTCTGTTCGATGGTTACCAGAGTGTCAGAAAGCTAACCGAAGGGGAGCTCGCTTCACTTCCCTTCCTTCACCGATTTGCTACTCTCTCAATAGCCGCCTGGAGATTCTGGAAGCACAATCTGAGCGAGCCGGACGAAACACTCTCAGGGAGATATTTGGAAATGGTTGATAGGCTAAATGTGGAGATAGATTTTTCCGAGGTCTTGGGATGAATGGTTTGGTTCACTCGATAAACATCAGTTCGGGTGGTGTGCCCAAGAGTTCCGTGGGGTCTGCCAAGGTCAGCAAGAACGGGGTCGAGGGTGATTTCAATGTGTTCCGAGAAAGTCGGGGGGGGGATCCCGGTAGGGCGGTCTGCATCTTCTCCCTTGAGAGGATTGAGGAGCTGAAGGGAGAGGGGCATCCAATAGAAGTGGGGTCAACCGGGGAGAACCTCACACTCCGGGGCATCGAGTGGAGCTCTCTGGAAGACGGCATGAGATTGGAGATCGGTGATGCGGTTCTGGAGCTTAGCGAGCCCTGTGCCCCCTGCTCAAAGATCGGTGAGTCGTTCATGGAGAGGAGGTTCGGCAGGGTCGACCACGAGCAGGAAGAGGGTTGGTCGAGATGGCTGGCGCGAGTAGTGCAAGAGGGGCTGGTCTCGATTGGCGATTCCGTGAACATCATTATCAGTCCGGAGAAATGAGGTGTTGGCAATGAGCGTGTCACCGGGAGCGGGAATGATCGAAGAGCTGGTCGTAGTGGTCGCGGACAGCATCCCCGAGGGGGATGAGGATGGTCTGTGGAGGGCTTTCCGAAGGGCCTTTGCAATCTGCTTACCCTTGCTTCCCATAGGATATCTGATCATGTGGAAGTTAGGATATCTCTGAAATAGACCAGCGTAAGCTCGGGAACAACGGGCGAGAACTCACGATCAGCGGGCTTGACTGGGATAGCCTGCGAGTGGGGGTGAGATCGGGAGGATCCTCGAGGAGAATCGCCCTGGGTGGTCTAGATGGTACGCCTCGGTCATTGAGGAAGCAATCGTTTCCGCCGGAAATTCCGTGAACACAGTTATTACATCAGATAATTAGGGCATCTCATGATGATGAGTACGCCTGGAAGCAGAATCGGTTTCTTCCAAAGGATTGGAAGGGGCTGGAAGATGACTAAACTTGGCATGGCCGTGGTGAGGGCAGACCCGGAACTGATGGTCTACACCCTCCTTTCGGCTGTCTTCTCGATGGTGACTGCGGTGGCGGTCATTTCGGGATCCATTGGGCTCGAGGCAGTAATCGATTCCGAATCCGCAACGACCCAGGAAGAGGACCTAGTCACCGCCGCGCATCTGGGTATGGCGTTCGTGGGTTATCTCGTCATATCCGTAATCACTGTTTTCTGGAACGCCGCGATTATCGCGAGCGCGTACGAGCGCCTCACTGCCGGGACCAATCCGAGCTTCTCCTACGGAATCAAGCAGGCAACGAAGTGCCTCCCGCAGATACTTGTCTGGGGGGTGATCTCCGGTACGGTCGGTATGTTGCTGAAAGTCCTAGAGGGGGTTGCGCGCGATGGTAATTCGCCCTTTCCGCTTCGAATCGTGGCCGGTCTGGCCACGTTCGTTATCGGCGTGGCCTGGTGGATGGCGACCTTCTTCATCGTCCCGATTCTAGTCCTAGAGAGGGCCGGGGTCCTCGACGGGATGAAAGAGAGCCCCAAACTGTTCAGGGAGACCTGGGGGGAGGACGTTGGCTCCCACATCGGAACTGGTATTCTCCAGGGCATTGTCATCTTGCTATTGGTGTTGATAGTTCTCCCCCTTATGTTCCTCGGCGAAGCCGGAGGTGTGTTGGCAGTGGTGATAGTCTTGCTTGGAATCGGGCTTTCCGTACTGTTCTTCACCACCGTCGAGTCGGTGAACAGGGCGTCTCTGTTCTACTACGCCAAGACCGGGGAGATTCCCCCGATGGCACAGAAGGTCGGCATCGAGTTCTGACGGGAACCCCCCGAGTATCGAGTTCGCCATCGTGAAATACGAAGGGCGGCACAGAACGGCCCCGAGCAGAGGTACCCGAGCGGTCAAAGGGGCTGGGATGAGGTCCCAGTGCGTAGTGCTTCGCAGGTTCGAATCCTGCCCTCTGCACCATTAATGAAGGCCAATCCAAACGGCCACTGCGAACAGTGATGCTCCCATTGCCCTATTGAGTGCGATAGCGGAACTCGGAGTGGTGAAGGCCCTTCGCAACACGGTTCCAAACGCCGCCCATGACATCACGGCGGGAAGTCCGAAGACCACATTGAAGAGCACCAACATTGCCTTTCCAGCGAACCCAGCTCCGAAGAGCGATCCGAAGGTGGTCATTAGGACGAGGAAGTGAATCCATGCCTTGCCGTTCACGAACTGTATGGCTACCCCAGTAGAGAAGCCAAGTCTCTCTTTCTCCTGTGACTCCTCGTCCAATGGATCGGATGTTGCGATTTTGTAGGAAAGGTAGGCGATGTATCCAGCACCGATGTAGGTCAGGATGTCGAAGAACTCCTGGTTGTCCTCGATGAAGACGGTAGCTCCGCCCACAAACAGCCCTAGGACGGACCAGCCGACGGCCATGCCCGAGATTAGCGTCAGCGTACCCTTGAATCCGTGCTGGGACCCATGGGCTGCGCATAGGACGTTATTGGGTCCGGGGCTGATGCACATCGGGACGATGAACACAAGGGTGGCAATCAGAAGTGCCATGTCCATGCCAAACACCCATTCACAATTGGCTTGCTCTCAGAGCCTGGTCGATGTCGGACCACAGGTCTTCGACGTCCTCTATCCCGACGCTCATCCTGACGAACCCCGGGACGATTCCGGCCTCGAGCCTGACTTCCTCTGGGACAAA
>JAAZXW010000008.1 GCA_014239955.1 Methanobacteriota archaeon
CGATGGAGATGGCTTATCTGACTACTCAGAATATCACAACTACAGCACTATGTTCGACTCAGCGGACAGTGACCAAGATGGCATAGATGACGGGACTGAAGTTTCTCGGGGACTCTCAAGTCCAGTTTTCACAGACTATGACAGGGACAATGATGGATTCTATGAATATGAGGACTGCAACGACCTAGTAGGAAGCATTTACCCTGGTGCATCTGAGCAATGGAATGGTATTGACGACAACTGCGACGAGGAAAAAGACGAGTTCGTAAACAGATTAGATCTGGTCATTACAAACCATGAAAAATCCAGTGGGACTGTATTTCTCAGTAATGGTGAGGTCTATGATGGTCCCAATTCATACGATTCGACCCCAATAGTGTGGGATTCGGCAAACGAGTCTTTCAGTATCTCTCTGTCTGGAATCCAAACATCGATTGATCCAAACATCGATTGGTCGATGAGTGGTTACTCTCTAGAAATGAATACGAGCCAAGGTGGAAAGTTGATGATGCTAATGCCAATCGATTGCAAGAATGTATTCAACGACCTCCAAGTACAGGTCTGTGACGAAGGAACCTCTATCCAGAAGATTAGAGCAGTGATTTCTGAGGATGGTTACTACACAGAAATTGAATGGGAGATAATGGTGTCAACGTGGATTGAGCCGCAGTCTGAAAACCGGTTCTTCTCTGTAGTTTCAAGTCCTTCAGGCATAGTTGGAGTGATAGTTCTGCTAATCGGGCTCGCTGGCGGTGGTGTTCTCCTTGGGACCAGGATCTCTCATGCAAGAGAGTTACAAGAAGCGTTCGAGGAATTTGCCGTGAGCCCTGAGAGGTTGGCTATCCGACCAGAGAAAAAGGGAGTTGAACTACCAGCAGCGCCGGATTTTACATGGTCGGATGACGAAAACTGAAGCATCAAAGAAGTCAATAAATGTCTCCAACGTACCACAACATACCGAGGATGAAAATAACTCCGAAGATTATCTCAAGAAAAATGAGTTCCTTCAACAATTTGATGGTTTTTCCTAACAGATCAATTATTCGAAAGATCGTGGTCATTCGAATATGATTTCAATATAATATAAATCGATTATGAATAAAGGATTCAAAGTGTATGGCTGGGAGCACCATTCGCGAGTCGCCATGAGCATTCGGAGTTTTCTTGTGTCTGAGATATTTCTTCGGCCCAACAAATTTCTATATCGAATTTTTCGCCCGACTCCGAAAACAATTCGTTCGATAATTCATCCTCTTTCATCGGTTTCTAGTTTTCTGACTTCCCCAATCCAAAGAGTGACTTCTGAGAAAGATGAATTCGGTGGAGTTCCAGGAGTTATCTATCATCCTAAAAAAAACAGAGACTCCCGAAGAGTCATCGTTTACCTACATGGAGGTGGGTACTGCTGGGGCTCATCGAAGAATACTCATCGGTTAGGATTGTCGAACTTTGCCAGGATCACTAAAATATCGATATACTGCATTGAGTATAGATTAGCTCCAGAGCACCCCTATCCAGCGGCACTGGATGATGTGCAGAAGGCTTGGAATGACATTACCAGAAGGTTTCCTGAATCAGAGATTATTCTAGCAGGAGATTCGGCAGGGGGGGGATTAAGTCTGGCACTAATGATGAAGATTCGAGACAATGGAGCAAAGATGCCTGATGCATCGGTACTTTTCTCACCATGGACCGATCTAACCTGTTCTTCTGATTCATACAACACTAGGGCCAGTTCTGAACCGATGTTCCCGCGTGTAGCTCCGGAAGATCACGCTAGATACTATGTCCCTGATAAAATCGATAAGTCGATTCCGGAGATCTCTCCGGTCAATGGGAGCTTCGGAGGTTTTCCGAGAACGCTAATTCTAGTTGGGGATAGGGAGATTTTACTTGACGATAGTAGACAAGTGTGTGATAAGGCGTCGAAAGACGGAGTTGATGTACGACTAGATATTTGGCCGAAAATGTTTCACGACTGGTGGCTATTTGGATTCTTAGTACCTGAGTCGGAAAAATGTCTCCGAGAGGTTGCAAGATGGATACATCTGAGTAACTTGGACGGGCTTTAGTTTCAGTTGTCTTCCTCTTCGTCAGTGGAACCAGCTGGGCCCCATTCCGCATCTGGGGATCCTCCAGACCACTCTCCGAAAACGGCGATATCCTCAATTTCCTCATCCTCCCTCCAAGGTGGCTCACCATCAGAACCACTGATTATCAAGCAACCCTCATCATCCAGCCTCTTCTTTAGAGTTGAAACTCCTCTCTTTACTGGAAGAAGATGGCCAATTGGAGAACCAGAGTTGACGAATGGATGCGTAGCTGAGCTGATTAGTAGCCCCCTGATAGGGGAAATGACATCATGTTGGGCCCCGGGTAGTTCCGGATCGGTTATCGTAGCAACAATCTCTCCCTCCTCAACGAAGCTCCCCGCAGGAGCAAGGACATCTAGGAGCCCCCCTTGGTCAGATCTTATCCATACCGAGCCAGAAGCCAGAATCCTAAATCGAGGCTTACTTGGATATCCCGGTAGCATCCTCAGGCTCCTAAGAAGATTGATTATCCCGTACATGGCAATCTGAACGGACTCGGGGTCCGCCTCGTCCGATCCACCTCCTTCGTAGGTGATGCAGGCAATGCCCTCCTGATTGGTAACCCTTCGTAGCGATCCACGAGGCCCTTCGCTATCCAGAATCGTCTCGATCCCGAAGGATCTAGCAATTCGGTTGCTACTTGCATGGGCCAGATTAGCCCTAATCTGTGGGATGTTTGTCCTCCCTTTCGCTGCTGAGTGGAGATCGACAACATAGTCGCTACTGGATATGAGATTGCTCCAAAGTTTGTGGGCCACTCTAGAAGTAGTATTGCTGTCTGGTTTCCCTGGAAAGCATCGGTTCAGATCTCTGCCATCAGGGAAGTCACGTATCATTCTCCTGTAACCAGGAAGGTTGACGATTGGAACAATGCGTATTGTCCCAGCTAGAACGCTCGCATCAATCACTCTCTCTGGGCCCATGAAGTTAGGGCCACAGAGGTAAGTTAGAGCCAAGGGGCCGACTAATTCGTCACCATGAATGGCACCCAAGAGAGTCACGACTGGGCCAGGGCGAGATCCATGAATCACACTGATTGGAACGGGCCATGACTCGCCGATCTCAACATCGAGGAGCTCGTACTCCATGTGCCTAATTGTCCCGGGTTTGATTCTCTTCCTCATGAATACATGATTCTTCGTACCTTCGTTACGAGACCACTTTGTGGGACTCCCTCCAACCTCTCCAAGAGCCTTTTCTATCTCCTTGCGTCGCCTCATTGGAATCTGATTGGCTATCTTAATCGGTGCGAATCTTCTCTTCTTTGCACGCGGCGGGAGCTTCGTTTCGTTGCTACTGGCGGGTGGCCCAACTTTGGCTGAATCGCCCTCGCTCACTGTTAGCCCGAGGGATTGGCGAATTAATACAATGCGCAAGGCAAAATTGGGAATATTCAATTTCAAAGAGGGTTTTCGATAGTCATGGAGAGGGGGGATGTGAAGTCTGTTCAGGAACTTCATGCACCATCCAGCATATGTTTTGGTTGTGGTCCTTCCAACAGTAATGGACTGAAGATTAGATCTTTCAGAGGGAAAAATGGGCTTGAGATGGAGTTCACGCCGACTGAAGAGCATCAAGCGTTCCCCGGAATGGTCAATGGGGGCATCATCGGTACCCTCCTTGACTGTCATGGGAACTGGACTGCAGCAATTGCTCTGATGGATCAATCAGGAGATTCCGAGCCACCCTGCACAGTCACTGCTTCCTACAGTATCAAGCTCAGAAGGCCTACTCCTTTCAGGAGCACCCTCCGTGTAACGGGCAAAGTAGTCGAAATTGGAGAAGACAGGGCCAGCGTAATGATGTCGCTTTCGGCGGATGACAAGGTTTGTGCTACTGGAGAAGGTCTATTCGTGGCAGTGAAAGAAGGTCACCCTGCATTCCACCGTTGGAACTGATCGGCACACGACATCATTTAGAACGGCCGAATCAAAGTTCCCCTATGGACGACGGGGGCGAGATGGTAGGACTCGAGGAGTTCGAATTCGACAACCGTCTAAAGAAGATGCTACAGGAAAATTGGGGCATCAGTCAATTATTCCCCCCACAGGCAATGGCACTCCCCGGTTCTCTTGAGGGAAGGAATCTGATGCTAGCGATACCGACGGCTAGTGGGAAGTCTCTTGTTGCTCACATCACAATGGCACACAGACTGGCTAACGATTTGAAGGGAATGAGGGGGATATACATCGTTCCCCTCAAGGCTCTTGCTTCGGAAAAATTCGATGAATTGAGTGAGATTTGCAGCAGCGTTGGCCTGAAAGTAGGACTAGCAATTGGAGACAGGAGTAGTGAGAATAATTTAGTCGGAGGCTCTGACGTACTGGTATGCACCAGTGAGAAGTTAGACTCGATGCTAAGATCGAATCCTTCGCTGATGAATGACATTGGAATAGTGGTTGCTGACGAGTTTCATCTACTGCAAGAACCAAACAGAGGTCCGACACTGGAGATACTACTGTCTCGGATACGACATAGAGTGGAGGGGGCTCAAATCCTGGCTCTCTCCGCCACAGTAGGGAATGCCGATGAATTGTCAGAATGGTTGGAAGCGGATCTAATAAAATCTGATTGGCGACCAATTGCCCTCTACTCTGGGACTCTGACTGGTTTAGACCTTAGATACCACTCCGTCGAAAGCCCAGGGGGAGGTTTTGCTTTGCCTGAGCCAAAGCGTCTAGGAGGAGGAGCGCAAAAGAACCTCCATTCCGTTTTGGACGACACGATTGAAATGAATAAACAGATGCTAGTTTTCGTTGCTTCGAGATCATCGGCACAGAAGGAAGCAAGATAGCTCTCTAAGCATGTTAAATCTAAGGTAGCGGCGGGTATTCATGGAATCTCGAAATCAGTTACTGATTCATGGGATGCAATGGCAGATGCACTTTCTACAGGAGAGAACGGTTCAGTCACCGTGAAGGCCCTAGAAAATGCAGTAAGGGGAGGAGTTGGTTTTCATCATGCAGGTCTTACTTCTTCGCAAAGAAAGGTCATCGAAGGGAGTTTCAGGTCTGGAAATCTGTTGTGCATAGTTGCCACTCCTACTCTTGCCCAAGGAGTGAACCTGCCAGCCAGCAGGGTTGTGGTCAGGGACACAAGAAGATGGAGCACTGTTGCTGCCAGAAGCATGCCTCTTCCTGTAATGGAGGTGAGACAGATGATGGGTCGGGCCGGAAGACCTGGTTTCGACGAATTTGGAGAGTCTTTTCTGGTATCAAAGAGCAAGCAAGACGAGGCTTCTCTAATCGATTTCTACTTCAAAGGAGAGACGGAGGATATCACTTCTAAACTGGCCAATCCAGGAGCTCAAAACGCGGAGGAGGATGGTGCCCTCCTTGCTCACATTCTATCCATAGTTGCGACTGCAGGAATTAATGATAGAGACGCCATCTCAAGATTCCTTTCGAAGACATTCCTAGCAAGCCAGATGGAGTCAGAGACTCTTGAGATGAGAACAGACGATGTTCTACACTGGCTCTGTGAGAATGGGATGATAGATAGGGCTGGAGAGTCCAAGCAAGTCGAGAAGAGGATTAAGGAGATGAAAACCACAGAGGTCGAGGAGGAAAGTTGGCAAGACGAGATGCCCTCATGGGCGAACTCAGCAACTGCAATTCCGGGATTGGATCTGATTCCCAAGGAAGAGCCGCTGACAAGAAGGCTGGCTCCCAGAAGAGGGCCTGCAATTTTTGGTTTCAAGAAGGCTAGTATGTATGAACCATCCGAGTCCTTTCTTCCAGAGCCTTCTGCGATGACATACTCCCCTACACCCTTGGGTTCCAGAGTTTCCAGGCTTTACCTAAACCCCATTTCTGGCAGAATCATTCAAGATGGCCTAAGAAAGGCGATGGGGATTGTTTCCGGAGAAGACAAAGTTGGACAGGTTTCTCCACTGAGCCTGCTCCATCTAGCTTCATGTACACCTGATTTTCTTCCTCTGTGGCCTAGGAAGAACGACTATGATTTCATTCAAGAAGCCCTACATGGGCACGAAAGGGAGTTGCTTTCTACTCCTGTTGATCTCGAAGAAGAGCGGAGAATGAAGGGTACACTAGTAGTTCATTCGTGGATGGATGAAGACTCACTAGAGACGATAGAGAATGATTGGGGAGTCCAGGCCGGAGATTTACGAAGCAGAGTTGAGCTACTCGAATGGCTCCTATATGCAATGCGCAGGATTCTATCCGAGGACGAAGGTCTAGCAAGAATAGATCGAGGAGCGCACAAGACATTGTTCGAGTCCATCGACGAAGTTCATCGAAGAGTTAGGTACGGATGCAAAGCAGACATCCTAGGGCTAGTGGCAATCAAGGGAGTTGGGAGAGTAAGGGCTAGGGAAATGTCGGACACCCTAGGCGTAGCCAGTGCATCTGACGTCTCTCTGATAACCGAGAGGGACAGATCTAGGCTATCGGATCTAAGAGGATGGAGTCCCATATTGGTGGATAAACTAGTGGATTCAGCCAGTAAGTCGGTTAGAAGATCACGCTAATCAAATTCTTCAACAGAACAGCATCGGGCAGCATGGACGCACGCCACCCTGTGCCATGGTTCCCTGCCTGGGGCATCAAGTTCGCGGAACCCATCGAGAATGTCTTCTCTGTAGTATCCATCATTAACGAATGGAGATCAAGCAATAGGTGGATGATGTTGGCATATGAGGCAGCGGCTAGTGAAGTTCACCTATGGACAGCATGGTATGCACTTAGGAGGGGTGAGGATTCCGATGAAATGGTCGCGAAGACCCCAGATGCAGAGTTTCTAAGACTGATCTCAGGAACTCGACAGATCAGTAAGGCGTTTGAGAGAGCTGGTGTTGCAGTAGGTGACGGATGCGCATGGATAGTCATGCTTCCTGATTGGGATATAGGTGATGGATTCGGAGAATTCTCTATTCCCTTGGAAAGTTACAACGATGCTACAGAAGAGGCGATTAGACTAATCGAACACCTAAGAGGATCGCTGGTCCCAAGCCGTCCGACTCCATCAGCAAGTGGACTCGAGAGGATTGGTTCAGACTATCCAAGAGAGTCAAGTATCACAGAAATCGAGGATTTCTTCCTGAGTCACATTGCCCTTTCCGATTTGAAATGAGGTCGTTTCTGTAGTCATGTTGATAGACAGGGGGCATGACAGGAATTCGTAACATGCCAAAGTTCTACGGGTTCGGATCATGCGCTGTTTGTGGCATTGCATGCACTTCTGGGAACTTCCTCAATCATGAGAGCAGAAGGTATTGCACCGCTTGCTGGGTGGAGAAGAACAACCCAGAACATCCTGATTTGGAAGAAATTCGTGAGAAAGTGGTGTCAGCCGTAGAAGAATGGAAGTGTGCAAAGTGGACTCGGGAGCAAGGTCCACTTCCACTAGGCCCCATGCCCGTAAAGAAGTGAGGGATGACCTTGGTAAGTGGATTTGTTCCAAACGACTTTGATGCCACATCATGGGACAATCTTGAGCCCGTTACTAACGAACTTCTTGAAAGGGACTTGAATTGTTCTAGCTGTCTGGAGAGTCTAATATCCAACTCCTCTGAGCTTGCGGAGCACATTTCGGAAACAGGGGCATTACTGTACATTGCGATGACTTGCGATACCGAGAGCGAGGAAAAGAAAGGGGCTTTCCTAGAATTCATGAGCAATGTCAGACCGAAGTTATCTGAATTCTCGGATGCATTGAATAGAAGGATAGTCAGTCACTCATCGGTTGATGATCTTCCTAGCAGATACGACCTGATGCTTAGAGGTATGAGGACAGACGTCGAAATCTTCCGAAAAGAAAACATCCCCTTGGGAGTGAGGCAAACAGAGCTTGTTACAGAATCACAGACGATTAATGGGGCGATGACTGTTGAGTTCGATGGCGAGGAAATGACTTTTCCCCAGATGAGTAAATATCTCGAGTCAAATGACAGATCCAAACGACAAGCAGCATGGATGGCCATGACTGCAAGGAGGATGGAGGATCATGAGAGGTTGTCTGAAATTTTCGATGAGTTGATTTCAATCAGGCATCAAATGGCCCTCAACGCAGGCTTCGAGAGTTATACAGAATATATGTTCAGAGCAATGCATAGGTTCGACTACACCATAGGTGATTGCCTAGAGTTCCACAAATCTGTAGAGTCGGTTTGCATGCCCATTCTCAAACAGATAAACAAGAACAGATGCGTTGGTCTTGGGATAAGTGAATTATGCCCGTGGGATGTAAATGAGAAAGGGGGCTCGGGCCCAGACATACATGGGAGAGACCCACTAAAGCCATTCGAAACAGTAGAAGAAATGGTTCAGAAATTATCTGAGATGTTCCATGAAATCTCAAATGATCTTGGAGGTAAGTTCGACAAACTGGTGGAGATGGGCACCCTAGATCTAGATACTAGGAAAGGAAAGGCTCCTGGGGGGTACCAGTATTACCTTGAGAAGAGTAGGGTACCGTTCATTTTCATGAATGCAGCAGGCCTTCAAGGCGACTTAGAGACGATGATTCATGAAGCTGGACATGCTTTCCATTCCCTCTACTGCGGGCATCTAGAACTGATTGACGAGAGGGATTATCCAATAGAGTTCGCAGAGGTAGCATCCATGTCCATGGAACTGCTGACACAACCGTGGTGGGACAAGTTCTACGACTCAGAAGAGGCTGCGAGGGCAAGGAGGACTCATCTAGAAGGAGTAGTCTTCCTGTTACCTTGGATAGCCACCATTGATTCATTCCAACATTGGATATATGCAAACCCTGGACATTCTAGAGAGGAAAGGGCCGAGGTATGGCTGTCAATAAGAGACAAGTTCGGCTCAGACATGGATTGGACTGGTCACACGGACTTCAGAGAGTTGTCATGGCAACAGCAGGGGCATCTATTCGGTGTCCCATTCTATTACATCGAATACGGAATCGCACAACTTGGTTCGTTGCAACTGTGGAAGACCCAAATGAGCGACCCACAAAAGGCGCTTGATGACTATTCTAGTGCTATGTCTCTTGGCAATACTAGAACCTTGCCGGATCTCTTCTCGGCGGCTGATCTAAAACTAGGTTTCGATGAGGGGCATTTCATGTCCCTGATGGGAACCGTTGAGACTGCACTATCCGAGCTACCGACGTAGCCTTCTCGGACCCCAGGGCCTACGCTAATCGCGCAGACCCTCGGATGTCACGGTAAAGACTGCCTCGCCCTCAGGAAGGTTTGGGCTGTCAATCAGGCGAGCTATTCTACGGCCCCCCTTTGACTTCCTGAGGTAAAGGCGGAATGTACTGGCGTGCGCCACAATGTGACCCCCGATTGCTCTGGTGGGATCCCCCCACATCGAATCGGGCTTAGACATGACTTGGTTTGTCACAAGGACGATGGCGTTATGCACATCGGCAACTTGCTTCAGCTCCTTCATGTGCCGGTTCAGTTTCTGCTGCCTAGTAGCCAACATTCCTCTTCCGATGTATTCAGCTCGGAAGTGACTGGTTAGGGAGTCAACAATGATTAGTCTGACATCGAGACTCTTCGCCATTCTCTTTATCTCATCAACGAGAAGAATCTGATGAGCCGAGTTGTATGCTCTGGCAACGTGGATCCTATCGAGTGCATCCTGGGGGTCCATTCCCACACCCTTAGCCATCTGCGATATCCTCTCTGGTCTGAATGTGTCCTCTGTATCAATGTAAACAATCTCGCCGTCAAGACCGCCTTGCTCCAATCCTAGGATACAGTTTACTGCCAGCTGATGCCCGATCTGGGTCTTTCCGCTTCCAAACTCACCGAATACCTCCACTATTGCCTGAGTCTCGAATCCGCCACCGAGGAGCTCGTCCAAAGATGATGCTCCGGATGTCAGCTTCTGTACTCTCTTTCTCCTGTCAAGAAGTGCAGCACCACTGACGAATCCGCCAATGTTCGCTAGCTTCTTGGCACCTGCAATGATCTTTGCTGAAACCGCCTCTCCCAACTCTGCCTGCTCGGATAGTTCTGATGGACTCATTACAGCGATAGCTAAGAGATCCTCGAACCCTGCCTCTCGAAGTTTCTCGGCAGTTGCTGGGCCTACGCCCGGTAAATCCTCTATCGTCGGCTCGGGTTCGTCCACTTCTATCACTATCTCTTCTTCTGCCACTTTCTCACTCGCTGTTTCTTCGCTCATCCAATCACCAATATTCTCCTGTTCTCAATCGGAGGTATATGAACAAACGAAGGACCCCTAGGAGTTCTATGAAAGTATTCATACATGGTGAATCAGAGCAGTCAATCGATTTTTCACTTTCACTCTATATTCTGGTAGCGGGTGATGGATTTGAACCATCGGTCTCCGGGTTATGAGCCCGACGAGATAACCTGACTACTCCAACCCGCTATTCGTTCGCTGAAGGCTGGCCTATTTTACACATACTGATGTGGTTTCTCAACTTTATTGATGCGAACAGTATTCAACGTTCAGTCACCGGCTCTCTAGGAGGGCCATGGAACAGTCGCTTCTGATTAGAAACGCAGAGATGGTTTTTCAAGGTAGATTGGTTGATGGTGATCTCCGTGCATTCGGTGGATTGATCGATTCGGTAGCCCCTGGGGGGGGGCTTACTCCCAAGGAGGGAGAGGTAGTTGTGGAGGCCGAAGGATTGCTGCTGCTGCCGGGGGCAATTGATCCTCAAGTCCACTTCAGAGAACCTGGGCAACCTGAGAAAGAGGATATTGGGAGCGGAAGCAAAGCTGCTGCTTCCGGTGGTGTGACTTCGTTCTTGGACATGCCGAACAACGTACCTTCCGCAACTAGCATGGTGGCTATGCGTTCCAAGATAGCCTCGGCTTCTAGAAATGCCGTTACCCACCACGGTTTCTTCATCGGTGCTACTCAGGATAACCTGCCAGAGCTCCAAGCTGCAGTTGGGACTCCGCATAGCCCAACTTCGGTAGATGGAGTCTGTGGAATCAAGATCTTCATGGGGAGCAGCACTGGTGATCTTCTGGTCAATGAACAGGATGCCCTTGAACAAATTTTCTCGAATACAGCAGGAGTTATCGCTGTTCATGCTGAGGACGAAGATAGGCTGAATGAGAGGAGGCCTCAATTCGAAGGGAGGAACGATGTCGCTGCACATGCAGAATGGCGAGACAGCGAGACAGCTCTAATCGCTACGAAGAGGGCTTGCAAACTAGCAGACGAAAATTCCCACAGACTCCATGTGCTTCATCTGACTAGTAAGCTGGAAGCCGACTGGTTGGCTGAGAACAAGAGCAAGCACGTGACTACGGAAGTCTGCCCTCAACACCTTACATTTGACCAAGCCGATGTAGAGGATAGGGGGACCCGCCTGATCATGAATCCCCCCATCAGATACACGGAAGATAGGGAATCTCTCTGGAAGAGGCTGAAGGACGGGACGATTGACTGCATAGCCACAGATCATGCGCCTCACACCATAGAGAACAAGGCATTGGGATTCCCTAAAGCTCACTCGGGAATGCCAGGTGTCGAGACATCACTACCAGTGATGCTTACTCACGCATCAGAAGGGAAATGCTCGATCCCAGATGTAGCTAGGTGGATGTGCGAGAGTCCTGCCCAAGTCTACGGAATGGAGGGGAAGGGGGAGCTTCTAGAGGGGTTCGATGCAGACATGGTTCTAGTGGATATGGAATCCAAGAGGAGTATTTCCGACTCAGAAACGTGGACCAGAGTCGGTTGGAGTGCTTTCGAGGGGATGGGGCTCACTGGGTGGCCGGTTAGCACATTCGTTGATGGGAGGATGGTTTTCAAGCGAGAAGTCGGGGGACCGAACAGGGGAGCTTTTCTGGTAGAGCCGGGCTCTACTGGGAGGAGCTTGAGGTTTCGGTAGGGGCAGAATCGCCTTCGGAACGCTCACCTACTGTAACGGAATCCCCGACATAAGATGCATAAGGTTCGCTTCCGGGAAGCTCCAGTTCCACCATCAGTTGGAGATCAGCAGTTCTGTGGACTGTTGCACCTCCCGAGGAGAATGAGTAGACGTAATCGCCCATGAATATCGACCGGCGAATGCTAGTTGTTCCCGACCACCAACTTGACAATCCCTCCTCGTTATAGAATTCCGAGTGCTCAACTTGCCCGTGATTGGTCAGAGTCCCGTTGTCGACATCGACATTGATCATTTTCAGCATAGAGACGTACTCGTAGCCATAGTGGGAGTATACTCTGCCTTCGACCTCAATCTCGTCGTAGACGTACCTGTGAGTGGAAAGTGGCACTGCCAATAGCGACTCTGGAGCCCAGAACGTGAATGCCTTGTGCTCGTATGTAGCCTCTGAGTATGACCATGACCAGCCGCAGTTCCTGATATCATCGCAGTTTTCGTCCGCGTATCCTGGAGTCAACATAAGTGAGTCCGAAAGTGTGGGCTTGCTGGTGTCACTGACATCGAAGAGGGAAACCTGGGTCGTCGACCAGTCCAGACCTAGACCATCTGCTCCTGGTGCTATCCCTATTGTCAGGAGTGTGTTCTCATCCACTGGGTGGATATAGGTTGAGACTCCAGGTACCTCCAACTCTCCCAAGATTACTGGGTTTGATGGGTCTGAGAGGTCGAGGACCCATAGTGGATCTATGTTCATGAAAGTCACTAGATAGCCTCTGTCTCCAACGAATCTAGCACTCCAGATCGTCTCTCCCTCAGCAATTCCGCCGATGAAGCCCGTTTGATCGAGAAGTCCCTCTCCATCATCGGTCAGTATGGTCACTTGGTTGGTTGGGCCGCTCCAGACCGGATCTCCATTCTCGTCGAACTCTGCTGTTCTCCACCACATCCCCCAGTTATCCGAGGTTGATGCGACCCTGATGTCGCCGTTGTGCTCGCTAATCGAGAATTGGTCGTTGACAGACCCCTCTACTCTACCAGAAGCAATGTAAGTCGTGTGATTCGCATCACTGATATCGAACGAGTGGATGTTAGTCGCGTCCTCCCAGTCTGAGTTCCTCCAGAACCACCAGATATCGTTGGCTGGCTCAGCTAGGACTAGGGTGTCCTTGGATGAGTAGACATGGGCCCAGGAGGATGTGATGTGATCCACCTCCAGTGAAATCTCGTCGTTGAGCATCTGTATCGTCATTATCGTCGTGAAGCCCCTCCCTGCGCTGTCTGCACTGGCTGAGAACTCTGTACACTTCTCGTAAGTAAGAGGATGAGCGAAAATCTCTCCATCCTTCATCTCGTAGATGTGGGGAACGAAGTCATCGAGAGTGAGTGCCGAGATTATCTGCTCGTTATACAGGACAGTCTGTTCTACGCTCTCGTTCCAGATATCCATCCTCTTGTCCAAGTCATCCTCTGACCAGTAATCCTCAGGGAGGTCCACCCAGTTCCTTATTCCATCGAAGTATGTCCACAGGTGCGTCACTGATCGGACTGTCCCATCCACCATCCTCGCTGTGTGATAGTTGCCTTCGATGTACATCTCCTTCTCTACGACTGGGGAGGATCGATTGGTGATATCCACAACAGTGTACTTGACTAGACTCTGGACCTTCATGTACGTGTAGGGTTTGCTATCTCCATCTACTGTAACCTCCTCGGCCATTAGTTTCCTTAGATCGCTGTCTGCTGGGAGGTTCCAGTAGTTTATCGAGGAGGAGATGACCAGCCTATCGCCCTCGATCATCATCTGGGTTGGATTCCCCTCTATTGTCAGATTGGACTCCATAGTCAGGTTACCAAACTCCGGGACCCCCATGATCAGCAGTAGTTGCCCGTTTAGCATGTAGATGTGATATCCATCGGTCTTGAGGAAGTCGGCCTCGTCGACCCCGGACTCCTGGTTGTTTGTGCCTGAGAACTCCCCCTCGCGAGAGTCGGAGTCTGCACTGGTTCCGGACGAGTCCGGGGAATCTGTAGAGTCCTCGTCCATTGTTGCTTCGGCAAACAAGATGTCATCCGTCCGCATCATCCAAGGTTCCGAGACCCAGTGCCAGTAGCTCTGCTGATCCAGATTAACTACCATCTCATCGTATACCGCTCTCTTAAGGTCCTCGAGAAGAGCGTCGCAGGCATCGTAGTTGTGCAGGGCTGGGGAGGAACGAGTACGCTCGGGCATCTCCAGTTGCGGGTAGTCACCCTCGAGGGCGTCTATCGTCCGGTCGATGTCCTCGATTACATCGTCCACTGCCTGGAGGCATCCTGCGCTCAGCAGCACGACAAGAATGAGAATTGCGTTATTGGTTCGGTTGTCCATGGAATTGTGGGCAATCGAGTCCCATATCAAGAAATTGGTATGATGATTGGACAAATAGGTCTCATCGTCCGGACTCAAGTTGTTGCCTCAGAACCCGAAAGACTGCGGGAAGACAACAGGGCCGACTGACCTGCATTGGAGGCCCTCCAAGGTGGGCGTCTCGATTCAGTGGCCGCCTCCACCATTCCTACGTTGCGTAATTCCCTAATGTGGTGACTCAGGAGCTGCCGTGAAATCTTCAGTTTCTTCCTGACTTCGATGCCAGGAATCCCAACGTTACCAGAATTTGCGATGACCTCCAGTATGGCGAAGCGCGTTCCTATGAGGGGGTTCCTGACTCCATCGACCTCTTCGCGAGAAAGTGAAGCGATGGCATAGCGTCGGAGCTTTCCATCCCTCCAGGAGATAACCTCTCCCTGGGATTCGAGCAGATGAAGGTGGTACGCAGTGACTCCGTTGGCAAGCCCGAGTGCATCCCTCAGTGCTGAGAAGTGAATGCCGGCGTTGGCCTCGAGATATCCAAGGATGCGCCCCCTAGTCAGCAGATCGTCACCGTTTCCTCGCATTGCAAGCATTGGAGCCAATAGTGCAACGAGGATAGTCACGCGAAACGCCTCGGAAACAACTGCCGCGATTGTGAGGGAGCCGAGTGTTCCTGCCCCTCCAGCAATCAACCCGAACGACATGTCCGAGAATTCGCTTGTAGAATCGTCGGCTTCAGATTCTGAAACCGGTGCTCGTGCCCCTTCCGATTCATCGTCTGAATCCGCTGATTCAGCAGTCATGTCACTAAAATCTAATTTGTTTGTTTCCTCCGAAAAGTGACCAACCTCATTATCATGATACAGCCAACCTCCAGCAGCCAAGGAGGCGATTGCGAACAGGGTAAGAACACGCACAGCGGAAACGCCATTCATAATGCCCCGGTGTCCGCCTTCGCCTTTGACTGACATGGTTAGAAGATTTGACGATACCAGTGGGTCATTACCCCAACGCAGACGGTTTTGGACGGGGGTGGGGGGCTCGATTACGAAGTGGGGAAATTGGCGCTGGCTCGTCCAGCTCCTCGTTGTCACTCATTATCTCAACGTCACCAGTGTCCGCACCAGTGACGAGGCCCTTTGTGCCGGCTAGGAAAATCAGCGCGGCAACCTGCATGTCCAGTGTTGGGTCCATAAGGTTGAATCATCGTCATTTGTGATTTAAACAAATTGGCTGTATGAGTCATTTGTGACTCGAAGGATAGAGAGATGTGGTGCGGACACCGGGAGTTGAACCCGGGTTAGCAGGTTGGGAACCTACTGTCATAACCACTAGACCATGTCCGCGTGATTCCAGCGAGAAGGTTGTGGTAATTGAGAGACTCGGTGGAGGTCAAACGTGGGGTTTCCCTATACAAGCCGTCGGAGTGCTTCCATGGCTGAATCGGCCTTCCCCAAGTGTTCCAAGCATGATTCTACCCTGCCTTCCGATAGTGCCTTACCCGAGTCTACCAGAGCACTCTCGGCTTCCATTCTCATCTCATTTTTGGGAGAAATCCCAGAGGAATCCAGCCTATTCCTGAGCTTATTCCAGTCACCCTCAAGGAAGTCTAGCATCTCCTTTGCCTCGGCCACTCTGGAAGAGAGGGACTCAAGTTCTGAGACCAGAATCTGCATCGAATCATCTGCCTCGACCCAATTGCCGGCGTCCGCCATTGATGCTATGGCTTCCAGCTTCACCCTCCACTCAGAGCCCGCTACTCCAGATGGAATGTCGTCCACGATGCTCTTCCTCTGCCTCAATGCCCTCTGAACTGATGTTTTGGCAGAGGCTTCCCTTCGAAGAGCCCTGGTTATTCCATCTGCCAATCCTATTGTCAGAGAAGCGTTTCCAGCTTCTAGTGCTTCGTTTGCATCTTCGAGCCTCTGTTGGAGTTCACCAATAGAGTCGGAGTCAGAGGAAGAGATCTCGTTTTCGGCATCCTCTAACGATATTCTAGCTCGTTCCATTAGTCCTTCGGCATCTCCCATCTGGGAGGGAATCTCAGAGACAATTGCCAAAGCGTACTCCGGTTCCTCATCCGTCATGGCCTTCTTCGCATCCTCGAGCGTGGAGAGGAGGCCTTGGACCAAGTGGCCGTCGTTCGTTGAAATCGCCTTCTCCGCCACCTCGATAGCGTCTTTGGCGTTTTGCCAGTGAGACTCTAAATTCTCGGCCTTGGATTTGGATTCTCTGAACTTTTTCTCAGCAATCCTCAGAGACCCGTTCTCCATCTCAGTTAGCGCGGTATCGAAAATCATCCTCGCCCTTCCTGGATTACCTGTAATCGCCTCTGCACGATCTAATGCTCTAATCGATTGCTCCTTGACCTCCTCTATATCTGATAAGAAAGAGAGTATCCGCTCAGTCTCCCTCTCAGCCTCAGAAACTAGTTTTATTCCCTTATCAGGATCCTTCCAACCCTCTTCTCTAGCAGTCTTTAGGAGAGAATTTGGCTGTTGTAAAAGACTGTTTCCAGACTGCAATTCCAAGATTCTGGTCTCGGCAGTTTTCAACCGCTCGGAGAAGGCGCGCCTTTCTCCCTCGAGACCGTCCTTCGTGAGAAGAGGCGGGATTGTGGTCAACAGAGCTGAGGTCCCGATGATGAGGAATGACTCGGAGCTGAAGCTGTTTAACACGACCGGGATTGCCAGACCAAAGCCGAAAGTTGTCATCAGACCTCTCCATCTCCTGGAATTGACATCCGAACCAAGAATACGTCTAGATGATGTATAGAGTGCTGCAGATACCAAAGCAAGGAGGATTACCCCCTCCATATTACCTCCCTCGTTCCTATTTACCTCAGCAAATGCTAGCAGTGGGGGCCATGAAATGCAGCATGCAGTGGAAACTCTGGTTCTTTGCATTGGGCCGAATTCGACAAGATCAGGAATCATGAGAGCCGATGAGAATAAGATTGCTACCGGACCGAACCTTCCGAGGGAAGATGCCTCATCCCCAAATGACGAAAAAATCCACCATGCCCCAATAGAGATTAGTAAGAATTGACAGATTAGTGCTGCCCTATCGACCCTACCACGATGTTTTGCGACGACGCGGGTCGGGTAGTCAGGAAGCATCACCATGAATTACGAAGATGAGGAGGGGGTCAATATGTATGCGGTCCAATGGGCAGAAATGGGGTCTGATTATTCTGGGTCATCTGCTCGAGTCATGGAATAAAACAGATACATCGAAGATATGATCACGCATAATACAAGAATGTAGAACGAATATTCTGTGCCATCAGAATCAAGTTCTACTTCTATCGGAATCTGCCCATTGGTTCCGGCTGATGCACTGTCCCAATTCAGATACAGGCCTTCTAAGCTATCGTTTTCCATCTCGAATTGGAATTCTACGATTCCCTGTCCCGATCCTGATTGTAATGATGCTGCGAAGGGCTGTTCAGTCCACCTTCCGCATATGTCGGAAAGGCAAACACGAGCGAATGCTGGGTCTGCTCCATCGTTCTGAGCTATTACTGTCAGAATGGCAGTACCTCCGATATTGGAGTCTTCAGACAGAGTTGCTTCTACCACACTAATGTGAGCCCCGCTCTTTGGCTGTACAGTTATAGAAACTGTCTCCTCCCTGGTGTTCCCCTTGGAGTCAGTCGCCTTTACGACAATGTCGTGAGCGCCCTGTGTGAGTGGCGGAATAATAATTGCCTCCGAGACCGACCAGTTCTGTAACTCCCAGATAATTTCGTTACCATCCATCCAGATAGACCATGTGACATTGTCGATAGAGTCTAGGTCATCAAAAGAGTGTGATATATCGAGTTGTAATTCGTCATTCTCATGGATCTTGTCACTTGCCTCCACCTCAATTCCGTTAGAGAAGAGTCTGGGGATTACAGTTGGCGAATTTGAGTCGAGTACCTTGACGACCCATTGTCCGATAGCAGTGTTTCCAGCATCATCAGAAACCAGTAGAGCGACGTTGAGTAAAGTTGGATTCCTCTCTAAGTGCCTCTCATTGAGCCCCATGTAAGCCCCATTGACCCCCATTCCCTGATTCGCTGTGAATTCGAATGTTTGTTCAGAGATGCCTGATTGCCTCCAACCTTCTGAGATGTTGGTGTATAGTTCCAGAAGGACTGGTGACGAAGAATCATCTGAGCCATTTACCTCGAAACGAAGGGTGCTACCTGCTGGGGCCAGAATCAGACTGGGGTTTGTCGGATCGAGGGGGGATTTGGTGGAATTGCCCACTGCTATAGTGCCGTTCCAGGTTGGTTTCACCCCGTCAATTGTTGGATTATCGTTCCAATGAGAAGATTCTCCGTGGAAATCGGTGCAAGTGGCATTTACGCTCATTACTTCTCCATGTGAGAATCCTATCTCCTCTGGGACGACTTCGAACCATGAATTATGATAAGTGCGGATTTCCTGGCCCTCCCTGCTTACTGCCCATTGGATTTGAGGGGTGTCTAGTGGGCTGTCGGTGCATGATGCTGAGAATGCCGATGTTTTGTCTAGGGAGATTGTAGAAGATGAATAGGGAGTTCTGGCAGCAGAGATAATTGGAGGCATATTCTGCGTGATCGTGATCCTGATGTCGTGAGCTACCGGGGCCTTGGAACGGTTAACTGTGAACAATCCAGGGCTACCAGAAACTACCTCTGACATTGGGCTGTACCTGAATTCCCAATCATCGGGCAGTTGTATTAGTAGGGGAACTTCCTCGATTAGAGCACCTGCTCTTGGGATATCGATTAACCTCAGAGTCCTCCCATCAGATACTCCTGAGATGTTTGCTGACTCGGTCCAACTACAGTTTCCATTGGTTCGATTAATGAGTCCTGTTTCCGGGGGGGTGACATATATTTCCATCTGCCCAATTACATCCATGGGGTTGTAGTCGAAACTACAACAGCCCCCAGAAGATGAGTCGATCCAAGTCCTCGAGGAGACCACTAGTTCTGAGAATTCCTGAGACTCATTGGAGTCTAGCCAACCATCTGAGTTACCAAGATGTTCGTCTATTTGCCATAGTAGTCCCATCGATCTGTTTTCCAGCAGGTCGGTGCCATAACTCTCGGGGACTGTGACCTCTGAGAACCATGTGGCATTAACTTGTGAGTTTGGAGATATTGTGCCAGTAAAGTTGAGGAATGATTGCCCCTGGATTTGAACGTTGCTTTCCGAATTAGAATTGTGAGGCGTTGTTGCGAGTTCCCCTAGTGGATTAGTCGATTCTTGAAGTGGTAATAGGAAAACAAGTAACGATACAATGATGATTGTGGCGGTCCTGGAATTTCTCATTTGAAAGGACATCTATTCACCACTATGAGGTTCCATGGATTATTCTGGAACCTGAGAAATCTATTTCCAGAGGGAATATCCGAAAATTTGGGCCAAGTTCTCTTTGTAGAGTTTCTCTAAGTCCATTTTCGCCGTAGACTAGTAAAAAACCGCCATTTCCAGCCCCTAACAACTTCGCACCCTTTGCTCCGGAAGACATGACTCGCCCGTATAGTTCATCGATAGATGGATTCGTAATCATCGATGAAATCCCTCTCTTGGCAATCCAAGTATCATTCAGAAGAGCCCCGAGAGAATCGAGGTCTCCGTTTTGAAACATCATTACTGCCTGGTCTGCATGATCTCGAATCTCGCGCATCCTTCTACCCTTGTCTCCCTCATCTTCCGATTCCTCGGCTAGAACTTTACTAGCACTTCGAGTCATACCAGTGAAAACAAGTGTGAAATTACTGGATATCTCGGCTAACATATCATTTCCAATTTCCATTGGTTCTACAGAAACTCCTTTTCTTCCAAATCTGATTGAGTTGACTCCACCATAGGAGGCAGCGTACTGATCCTGTCGCCCGATGGGGGCACCCATAATTTCTATCTCAATCTTGCATGCCTCTTCGGCAAGTTGTTCCTTCGATGTCTTTCTGCCTTGGAATGCATGCATTGCATTCAGAAGGCCAACTGTAACCGATGAAGAAGACCCAAGTCCCGTACCTCTTCCAGGTATGTCTGCGATAGTGGTGATCTCAACTCCTGATTCAATGCCAGTTAGTCGCAAAGCCTCCCTAACTAAGCCATGCTGAATCTTGGATACTGAATCGACATCCTCCATGGACGAATATGAGATTCTAATCCTGTCATCGAATCTCCTGTTGATCGTGACATACACATATTTGTTTATTGCAGCAGAAACCACGAGGCCACCAGATGGCGCTGCCACCGAGAACTCGTCAATATCTGTCCCACCACCAAAGAAGGACACTCTTAGAGGGGTTCGGCTGATTATCATCGCAACTTGGGGGGCGGAGTATCACTCATCAAGACGCCGGTTTGGTGAAATCAAGGAATTCGGCCAATGACAAGGCATATGAGAGCGGCGCATCCGCGAGAGTCAGAGAGCCATGGGCAACCTAGTAACTATGGATGACCTGAGCAATGAAGATATCGTTGCTGTTCTGGATGATGCCGAGCGCCTAGTTCCTGTGGCCAAGGGGGAAATTATCCTGCCTCTGCTACAAGGCAAGGTTCTGGCAAATATGTTCTTCGAGAACTCTACTAGGACTCGAATGTCATTCGAGACCGCCATGAAGAGACTCGGTGGCTCGGTCCTGAACTTCAGCTCGGTTGGCACCTCTGTCTCCAAGGGCGAGACTCTGTATTATACGATGCAGATGATTAGTGGCTATGCAGACGTAGCGGCAATCAGGCATCCTAGACAGGGTGCGGCGCAGTACAGCTCTGATGCCGTCGGAATACCGATACTGAATGCTGGTGATGGGGCAGGAAACCACCCTACACAGACAATGCTGGACCTATTCACCATACGACAGGCTCATGAATCCCTGGATGGTTTGAATGTGGTTCTAGTGGGTGATCTGAGATATGGAAGGACGGCCCACAGTCTATCTCACGCGCTTGTGAGGTTCGGCGCCAGCCTTACACTGGTCTCCCCGACCTCACTGAAGATGCCGGTGGAGATAGTCTCTGACTTGAGGTCCCATGGGGCTGATGTCACTGAGACGGAGTCCCTGAATGAACAAATTACTGGAGCGGACGTCATCTACATGACGAGAATCCAGAAAGAGAGGTTCCCTGACGAGGAAGAGTACGCCAAGGTAGCGGGGATATACAAAATCGAGGCAAACGACCTGGTGGGTGCTAAGAAGGGGATGATTGTCATGCACCCACTACCTAGGGTGGATGAGATAGCCCCCAACGTCGACTCCACCGAATTCGCTAGGTACTTTCAACAAGCGTTCAATGGTGTGCCTACTAGGATGTCACTACTGTGCAGGAGCCTAGGCGTGAAAGTCCCGAAGAAGGTGAAGTAATGACTGAGATGAGAAGAGTAACCGCGATTAGAAATGGGACTGTGGTCGACCACATACCCTCTGGATACGCTATGCAAGTAATCAGAATCCTGGGGATCGATGCTGACAGGGCGACTCCAGTTTCCCTTGTTATGAACGTTCCAAGCGACAAGATTGGGAGAAAAGACGTGCTCAAGATCGAGGACAGGGAGCTTGACCAAGAGGACCTAGACAGGCTGGCGCTAATCGCGCCTGCTGCCAGCATAGCGATAATCAGGAACCATGCAGTTGCAGAGAAGATGAAAGTGGAACTGGGAGATGGTCTGGTAAACATCGCAAGATGCTCTTTCTCGAACTGCATCACCAAGAACAACCGCGAGCCCCTGCCTCAGAGAATGCGAGTAGTCTCACGGGACCCATTGGAAGTCAGGTGTTACTACTGCGGACGTGATCAGGAAATTGATGAGTTGATCGGGAACATCATCTAATTTGGACCCCTATACATTGGAGTAGGAAAATTTCTGATAACTACCTATGGGACTAGGAAGCATTAGCAAGCCAATCCCTCATTGTGCAGGACTGACAGACCTCCCGGCTGGTAATCTCCCCGCATTCCGTGCAGTTGTTAACCTCGTGCTTGAGATCTGGGTTTGCCATGGAATGGAGTTCTCTGATTTGGTCCAGAGAGTGCAGGAGGCCGTGTCGCGCTCCGGGAGTCAACTCCTCCAATCGTGCTACTACTGACCTACTCTGCTGGCGCATTGCTCCCGGAGCATGAGGGCACTCTCCATGGTGGATCGGCAGGTCCGCATACAGTGCGTGGGCGTGGATCTCCTGTTCGGGGATCCATCTGAGAGGAACTATCCTGGGAACCAAGCCCTCTATCTGAGAATTTGTGTGAGGTGCGAGCCTGACCGATCTGTCTATCTCTCCCTTCTGGAGGTTCATCAGAATCGACTGGGCCATGTCATCCAGATTATGCCCCAGAGCCATTACGTTGGCTCCGATCTTTTCTGCTAGGGCATTGAGGCCCTGACGACGGAAGACACCGCAGAACGAGCAAGGCATGAGTCCCTTCGCCTCTGTGTGCATTTCCCCCATTGACGGCATTAGCTGTACTACCTCGTCCATTCTGCCATATCCCATCTCCTCGTAGCTCAGAGTTTCGAATCTTACATCAATTGACTCTGCGAGCTTCCTTGCGAATTCCATAGATGGAGCGCGGTATCCGTCAATCCCCTCGTCTACACACCCTGCGACCAATTCCACGTCCCTTCGACTGCCAATGATCTCATCCATCATAGAGAGTAGTACGGCTGAGTCCTTGCCACCAGAGACAGCGACGAGCACAATGAAGGGTGATCCATCGTCCCTAGTTGCGTTTTTTGGTAAATCCAACTGAAGCCGAAGTTCGCGTGACGTTCTCTTGCGAATGGAAGAATAGAGATGCCGGCCGCAGAGGTGTTGACCGCTGTATGCTTGGAAGACAATTGCATCGGAGCGGCATCTGCTGCATGACTGGACCTCGATTTCACCGCTCATGGTGAGTCGTCACACAGCATAGGCTTGAACCCATCCTCCGGTGAATTGATTCGTACTCTCCTGACCGGAATACCATGGAAGACTCCGGGGCCTTGCCTGGGAGGAGTGAGATAGGAAGCAAGATTTTCTCGCCCTCCGTTGACAGGTTTTCACTGATAGTACTCTCCATTTTTGGGATTATTCTCGCTCCAGAAATCGCTTCTGGACTGGAGCCTTTACTGGGGGAGAAATCGTTTTCGGCAGTTGCCTGTGGACTAATTATAGCCATCCCACTTATCGCTAGTTCGATAGGGAAGCTGTATGTCCGTATCAGAGCCTAATCGGAGCGTAGTCTGGCAATCCCTGATTCAACGTAACCAGATACAGTCTGCCATGGGACGATAAAACGCAATCCAGCTACTGATGCAATGAACAGTCCTGCAGAGATTACCTTACCATAAGTCATCTGTAACTCCAATGACTCCTTCACCTGCCCGGTCCACTGCGTCCCCTCCAAGATTCCAACTATTGAAATCATGAGGTCGTCGAAGGCCAGTGCCAGAGCAGTGGTGATGCCAACAAGTGAGACCACGACTATCAGTTGGATGAGATGGGAGTTCACTACATTGTTGAACTGCCTGATGTACTCTGGATCACGCTTAGACTCCTCAGGCAGGGAAGCAGCGTACTCCATATGGCCAATTGCAGCCATTCCCGATTCCATGAATAATAACATCAGAATAGCGATTCCCAGTAGTGTGCTGGCTAGTGGGGATACTAGTCCCCCGAACATTGTTCCTTCTCCAATCTGTGTCGGAAGCGCCCTAAGTCCTACGTCGACCTCGGAAACAATGGGCTCGAATGTTAGAACTGCATGGAATGCAATCACGATGATGTAGTAACCAACGACCCATGAAATAGATCTCTTAGATAACCCCCATATCCCAATTAGGCCAATTAAGACTGGAGCGAAGACTACCCCAAGGAAAACCAGCTCCATCACCAAGCCCAGTGGATTGAAGAGATCCCCGATGTGATTCATCGAGTCATTGCTGTTCCAAGGGAAGTGCAGTCCATGCTTGAAAGTAGCAATTGTCCATGCGAACAAGAATGGGATAATCACCCAAGCTCCTAGCAATGCTGCTGAGACATTCTTGATCCTAGTTTGTAACTCCTGCGAAGATGCCCAAAAACGCTCGATTGAAAATGTCGCGAAGGCGCACAGTGCCAGAGGTCCGAGCAAGGACATTGTGCCAGTCTGTCCGACGCCTAGAATGAAGTCGGGAATCATCAGTCCGTTCAAGTTGTCAAGCCACATTAGCCCCCTAGTGTGCTCATAGGAAGGGCACCATGTTTCTTCGTTGTTGTCGATTATGAACTGTTCACTGCATAGCCCATAAATCTCGCCCATCCTCTTCAACAAGAGAATAAGTGAGACTGTGGATGCAATCTGGAGAACTAGGATTTGCCACTTTCTCCTCAAAACGGGAATGTGGAGAGTCTCGGTAATTTCAGCTTTCTTTTCACCAATTTCCAATCTTTCACCCCCTGGACTGTAGCAAGGCCTGTGACAATTCAACATCTGGCATCCAATCGACCACCTTTGCCCCATAGCCAGAGACTGCAGTTAGCCTATTCTGCCTCTCTAACTTCAGTACCTCGTAAGCCATTCTAGGGATTCTGCTGACCAGCCTCTCGAGATCGACGCTACTTGGCGAGAGGATGATGACTTCGTGGCCTTTGCCTGATAAGTTTCGTATTGCTGGTAGGGTTGTTCCATCCCCTTCTAAACTGCTGATTATGAATACTGGAGAACCGCGGCTAATCCTTGGTGAAAGGGCATTAGTAACAGCTTGAAGAGGCATAGAACCCGATGGAGAAACCGAGGCTAGTCTACTCAGAACCTTATACTGCTGCTTATCTCCCGTGTCGGGTGGCAAGTAATCCATTC
>JAAZXW010000006.1 GCA_014239955.1 Methanobacteriota archaeon
CATGACTCAGCCTCCAGTGGTATGTCGGTCTCCTTTCCGATGATGAAAACGTAGTCGGTAATCGTCCCGAATTCCTCGAAAATTGTCTCGTTTGGCTTCGATGATCTCTTGACGTCTTGATCCTTTATCACGGAGGTCTCGCCGATGTGGCTCCCTCCGGTCAAGTATGCCTTTGCACCCTTCTTCATCTTGATGTGAGAGGAGACCTCCTGTCCTGGCAGGGAGATCACTAGGGAGTCCCCCGTCTTGTAGTCTGGGGACTTGTCCATGAGCATGTTCCTCCCATCGTGCAGGTGGACCTGCGTCTTGCCGCCCTTGACGGTGGTCTTCCCCATGACCCTGCAGATCTTGCTTCCTGCGGCCTTCTTTGGGATTGACCTGTATCGTAGCTTTCCGTTGGTGTCAAGGATGCATCGGTAATTCTCTTCGCCGACTGTAAGAACGTCCATCAGACCCACCCCCCGAGCCCTGTCAGTCTCCACATTTCCATCGACCATGACGCTTCGAGAGTGGAGGATTCTATTCGCCTCCCTCATGTTGTGAGCCACGCCTATGACATCTCTGAGGATGATTCCAAGTGGCATGCACATCTCGATCTGGTGACCACCTGGGTTTGGCTTCTGCGCCCAGATGTTGGTCTTCCTGGTAAGTGGCCATGTCCTTGGCATGACGAGCCTCTTGTGGTGGCTTCTACTCATTCGGAGTCACCCCCTACGGATCTGTCGACGATCCTCTTGATTCGTACTGGATCGCCCTCGAACAGTTTTGTCACGATGACGTTTGATGTGTTGACGGGTACGGCTTCTTCCTTGCCGTCAGCCGTAGCCTGAGTCAGACCATCGATGAAGATGAAGCCTCTCTTTGTGTCGATGGACGCGACCTTTGCCTTCACGCCGGCCCTGCCCCTTGGCTGTCCTAGCCTCTTTCCTCTGGAGTCTGACTTGACGCTATTCGGATGGCTGAAGTCCCCCCTGATCACTTCGACCTCGTCCCCGACCCTGATGGTCACTGATCTTACCTGCCTGAGGTCTGGATCATCGGAGATAAGGCGGGCTCGCATCCTCTTCCTCTTTACGTGAGTAGGCGCATCCCTCTGGGACATTCTCTGCTTTCCTGCTTTCTTGCTAACCATTCTAATCACCTACACAATCTGTTTGGCCGTAGCCGCTATCCTTGGCCATCTCTCGGCCGCTTCCCTGCTGATTGGCCCCTTGATATCGGAACCCTGGACGTCTCCCTTCTCGTTTGTGATGACGCAGGCGTTGTCCTCGAACTGTACCCACGTCCCATCCACCCTTCTGAAGGGCCTTGATTGGCGTACTATCACTGCAGTGAATATCTGGCGCCTCGTCTCAGGGGTGCCTCGTCTGACTGTGACCCTAATCATGTCTCCAACCCCTGCTGATGGGTACCTTCTGGCCACCCCTCCCTTCTTCAGAACGGTGATCAGTTGCACTACCTTTGCACCTGTGTTGTCGACACATTCCAATCGAGACTGGGTGAGCAGACCGGATGTCACTCTGCCGGCAATCCCCTTCATTCGCTCGCCTCCTTCTCTATTACGCAGAATTTCACGGTCTTGGAAAGTGGCCTGCATTCCATGATGCGAACTCTATCACCAGGATTTAGCTCGCCTATGCAAGTGGGAAGATGGGCTGAATAGCGTCTAGTGCGCTTCTCGTACCTCTCGAACTTCGTCATGTAGCGAGTAGCCTCTCTCTCCACTACAACTGTGTCTGTCATCCCCTGTGAAGAGATAACTCCGCTGATGATCTGTCCACGAAGCCTTAGCGTGCCGTAGAACGGGCAGTTCTTGCTTCCATCCCAATCTCCTTCGGGCTTATTGACGTCTACACCTATGTCTCTCATTTCAGGACCCCCTGTATGTCTTGCCGATTCTGTCCTCTGTCCTCTGACCGACGGCAGAGCCGTCTATCTCCTCGTCTTCGATGGTGAATATGATTGTGTCCTTGGCAATTGTGATGTCTTTGCTTCCGGCGTTGACTCGTATGGTGCGCCTGGTTTCGTCCATCACCATTCCTGACACGCCAACTAGGGTTGGGTCGGTTGAATCGATAACCTCCAGAGTCCTGGAGAGCCAAGGGAGGTTGATCATCTGGCTCATTCAGCGCACCTCCACCTGGTAGCCATTCTGCTCAAGCACCTTGGCTGCCTTCTTCTTGTGGTCCCCTTGAAGTTCGATTGTCCGGCCCTTGACCGTGCCGCCACTGGCGCATGCTCCCTTCAGGATCTTGGCCAGTTGGCCTATGTCGATTGCTGTGTCCTCTATTCCCTCTACCATAGTGACCATCTTACCATACCTTCTCCTAACCACTGAAATCACTGCCTTCTGCTGTTCTTTGGCTATCTCCTGACAAATGCATAGGTCATCTGGAAGTGCACACATGTTACAAATTCCCGCCAAATCATTCCTCCTTTTCCAGATTCATCTTCGTGAGGAGCCTTGCAATGCTCCTTCGAGTCTGCTTGTAGGCTCCTGCATTGGACGCAGAGCCACCTAGTGCCTGCTGAGCCCTTAGTTGGAGCATCTCGTCTCTGAGTTCCACCAGGGTGATCTCACGCTGCTCTTGGTTCATCTCATCGATTTCCTTAGAGTTGACGTGTGACATTTCACTCCTCCTCCCTTATTGCTGCCCTCGCTAGGGCTTCCTCTAGATCCAGGGGTACGAATCCGGGTGACTCCACTAGTTCGGGCAGTCCGGACTCGCTTCTTTCATGGATTGTTATCTCATGTGGGAGCTTGGATCCTGGCCTCATAATTCTCACAGTGCAGCCTACTGTCCCGAGCTTCTTCACTGCCGTTGAGAATCCGACATCCATCAACTGTAAAGCAGTCTCGCCGCAGTACTTTATATGCCCCTTCTGGAACTTCTCGACGCGGTGCCTAGCGCCAGTAATCTTGCCGCTGAGTGTGACGATGCAGCCCCTGGCACCGGCATCCATTATGTTCTGCACGGTGCTGTGTCCGGCTCTTCGGAAGAACCAACCCCTCTCGAGAGAGCTTGCGAGTCTGCTGGCCATAACCTGGGCATTGATTCGGGCTTCCTCAATCTCCTCCACTTCAAGCTGGGGGTTGGTGAGGTTGAAGTCTTCCTGTAGACGGCGTTGAAGGTCGTGGATGACCTTGCCCTTTCTCCCTATGACTCGCCCTACTTGCTCGGCTACCAAGGTGACCTTTGTCCCCTCTGGGGTCCTAGTGAAGGTTAGACCGCCGAAGCCTGCCCTCTCAGTCTCCTTGAGCAGGTACTCTCGGACAAGTTGCCTCTCGACATTGCGGTTAATCATCTTCTGAATCGTGTTCTCCTTCATGCGATCACCTCAGAACTCCTCTTCCCCAATTTCCTCGTCATCGTCTCCGAAGTACTCAAGGAAAATTTCCAGGTTGACCTGGTAGTGGTTGCTGGGAGTTGCCCGACCCATTGCTCGAGGCCTCATATTTGTGGCGACTTGTCCGCGATGAGCAGCGACGTGAGTGATTACCATGTCCTCGGCATCGATGTCATCGAACCGCTGCCTTGCGTTGTCCATGGCGCCGTTGATTAGTTTGATGAATTCACGGGAAGCCTTGTTTGGGAACTTTCCTGGTCCCATCTTCCCCTTCCTGTGCCCGGCCATTGTATTGCCGCCCCTTCCCTTTCGGGATCTGCGCTTGTAAGGAATTGCTCTCTTCTTGTCGACCACGTCTTCCAAGTAATCCCTGGCGGATTCAGCGTTCATCCCTCGGATGGCCTTGGCAATGTGGTAGCAGTGTTTGTGATGGCAGTCTAAGTTTACCGCCCTAGCCGAAACCAGGTTTGAACCCTCGAGAAGCTGGGTGTATCCGCTCTGCGACTTTCCGGTTCTCCTACTCATCCATCTCACCTCACTTTAGTGCCACGTGCTGGGAAGATCTAGTTGCACCCACACCGGGTCCGGTGTGCGTTACAGACTTCCTAGTAACGGCGAATTCACCCAATGCATGGCCAATCATTGGTGGCGTTATGTCCAAATTGACGAATTTCTGACCATTATGGACGCCTATTTTCTTACCCACCATCTCGGGCAGGATGTACATCCCTCTGCAATGGGTTCTCACAGTCTTCCCATTGCTTTTCCTGACGTTATCGAGTAGTTTTTCGCACTCGATGTTTAGTCCTCTCTGTAATGATCTCTTGACTCTTGAAGGCATCAGGGTGGCGATTGAGATTGCATCTGGGTCATAGTCGTCGTTCTCGGGTTCACTACTGTTGCCCCATGGGTAAAGTGGGATGTCCTTTAGCTCGTCAATCGTGTACCCCCTCCAAAGGAATTCCTTCTTCCTCCTCTCGGAGATCTTCGAACGCCTCTTCCTCGCCTGACGCCTCGCCATCTTGGCTGTCCTGAACTGTTTCCTCTTCCTGGCCATATTATCTACTCCTTCTTCGACCTTCCACGACCCGTCCTTCTAGGTGCGATGTTCCCAACCTTCTGGCCGGGTGGTGAATTTCTGCTAACGGAGCTGGGGCCGTGGACGGCCTGGTGGTTTCCACCACCATGAGGGTGGTCTACGGGGTTCATTGCGACTCCGCTGACTGTGGGGTACTGCTTTCCTCGTGCCCTGGCCCTGTGGTGAGCGGCACCTGCCTTCATCAGGGGCTTCTCGGTCCTGCCGTGGCCGCCGAGGACTCCAATGGTCGCCCTGCATAGAGCAGGAAGATCCTTCGAGCGTCCGCTTGGTAGTATGACTCTGACGTATTCTCCCATCCTAGTATCTATCATAGCGGAGTTACCTCCGGATCTTGCTATCTTGCCGCCGTCTCCGGGGCGCAATTCGAGGTTGCAAATCTGAGTCCCCTCTGGAATCTGGCTTAGCGTGGTGACGTTGCCCGGCCTCAGGGAAACCTTGTCACCGAATGCGACTGTCTGGCCCACTGAAACGCCCTCTGGCGCACCCAAATGCGCGATTGCCCCGTCCTCGAACTTCACCTTAGCTAGCGGTGCAGTGTGAGCGGGGCTGTGAACCAGATCGATAACCTCTGCAATCTCGCCGTTGACCCTCGGGAGTCTATTGGCAGCAGGGAACCTGTGACTAGAAACTCGGTTCTTGGGGCTTGACCCCTGCCTCTGTGAACGTGTCCTCTTACCCATGAAATCACCTTCTAGAACGCTCCGAGTTTGAGCGCAGCCTCCTCTGCATCGTATCCATCGGCGAGACGGATGCTGGCATGCTTGCCAGTTCTGTTGATTCTAACATTGACCTTTGAGACCTTGACCTCGAGAAGAGTCTCTATTGCCTCCTTGATGTCCTTCTTTGTGGCCTCTCTTCGGACGATGAATTCGATCCTGTTGTTGTTCTCCATGTGGCCGCCATTTGGATCTGAGACCCTTCTTGCTTCGAGTGTCTTCTCAGTAATCCAAGGCATGATAATCACGTCATATGGGTCCATCATCAATCACTCCAGAGCCCCTATTGCGGACTTCGTCCATACTGTGAGTCGTCCCATGTCTCCACCGGGTGCGATGTCTTCGGCACACAGGTCCTTGGCAGCAACTACATCCACGCCTGGGATGTTCCGAGCTGCCCTTTCCAGTCCGTCCTTCTGGGCTACGACCAGGAGGATGCTCTTTGGCGTCCTGTACTTGCGCCCCCTCATTGTGCCCTTGCCGGCCCTGATTGACCTGCCGCTCTTGGAGCGGATCAAGTCTGCGGAGACGCCTAGTCCCTCCATCATGGCTACGAACTTGCGAGTAGAGTTCTGGGTAGGTATTGACTCGATGTCGTACTTCTCGTCCGAACCGTCTCTCGACTCGATGTAATCATCGATGATGATCGGGAATCTGAGGCCCTCCTCGAACCTGTGGCCTCGCGAAGAAACTGTGCTTGGGTCGCAGGACGCAGCGATGGCAGAGTCGCGAGCGATCTTCCTCTCGCGGGAGTTCATCTTCTGGGACCACTCCTTGTCCACCTTTGGCCCATGTGCCCTTCTACCACCTCTGGTATGTGGGTTCTGAGCACCGGTTCTCTGGCCTGCCTTCCTCATGATTCTGGAAACTCCACGACCCTTCCCCCACCATTCAACGGAGTGTTTCATACCTGGTTGTGGTGCACGTTTTCCGTCGTGTTCCCTGTGACCATAGGATTGCCTCCGGTTGGCCCTAGAAGCATGGACAGCAGAACGGACCAGGTCCTCTCTGATCTGTGAAGTGAATGGTGATGGAAGTTCGACGGACTTGCCGTCCTTGGCCTCCACGGCGTATGTTTCTGCCAGTAGACCTGCATCCATCTCCTCTTGGGCTACCGAGTTGACCAGATTGTATGCCTTTGTCTTCATATTTTCACACACCCTGCTTGCTCGAAGTACTGACGTAGGTCACATCCACCTCTCCGGGAGTCTTCCTCGGACGAGTTGGGTCTCTGAACCTGATTAGCCTCTTTGCTGGTCCCGGGAGGCTCCCTTGGATAATCATGTATGGATTGCGGACTTCCCCATAGTTCAGGAAACCTCCTGCGGGGGTTATCTCTGATTCCTCGGGGTTGGAGATTCTCAGGATTTTCTTGTTGAGCTCGGTTCTCTTGTGGTATCCGACCTGGCCAGCTTGTCTGATGGTTTTCCTGACGTATCCAGTTCCAAAGTCGCCCATGTTCCCGCCCTGACGTCTCCTCTTGCTGTTCTTATGGCTCAGAAGCTTTAGTCCGAACCTCTTGATGGATCCTTGCCACCCCTTCCCCTTGGTAACGCCGACAACGTCGACCTCTTGTCCGACTTCGTAGACGTCTTCGAGACCGATTTGCCCGCCGAGACGTTCCATTGCCCAGTCGAGTTTTGCATCTATGCCACCTCCGTTCAGCCCTATCTCCATTATCTCGGGAGTCTTCGATGGTATGCCCCTAACTTGGTCTGGTTGAGTGCAGACAATCAGGCGAACCTCGGTAAGATCCTGGTCCCTCAGGGAGTTTACTGCATCCTCAGATGGCTGAGACGTCCTCTTCGGGATTCTTCCACCACGTGTTGCTGGCTTCCTCCCCTCCTCTACGTCCCTTTCTCCTCGGGTCTGGTTTGCGAAACGTGGGAATAGGTTAGTGGGCGAGTCTGTGGAGACGTCGGCCCAAACCTCGCCAGCCGTTTGCTTCCCATAGGGAGTCATCCTGTAGCCCCTAACAGCTAGAACGTTCAGTGGTGGGGCCTCGACGACGGTGACTGCCTTCCTAACTTCCTGGCCTGCAGAGGTTGATTTTGGGTTGGTGTCCCTCATCATGATGTGAGTCATTCCGGCCTTCCAACCTGCGAATCCTTGGATACGGACCTCGGAAGACTCTGTTTCTGGCCATGAGGTGATTCTAGCGAATTGGCGGATTGCACGCTTTCTAGGGCCATAGCCCATGCTACCACGGCGGGGTTTGGATCGGTCTGCCATTGCATTTCCTCCTGTATTCCGAAATTGGCCGCAAGCGGCCAATGCCGGGCCAACCGCGCTATGGAAGCACCGTGACACCGGGCCGGATTCGCGAATGCGGATGCGGTTTGTGGGATGCTAATCAGAGCCCTTTGGTGTCTGGTACCTCACGCAGTGAGCGGCCTTGCGACAAACATACCCTATTTGAACGAATCGGGATGGAAAATGCGCACCCCTGCAGGGTTATTGGACGAATATTGTCAATGCAACGATTTTGAACCCTGACTCCGGAGGCCCGAGTCCGTGTTCCCATATGTTGACCATCCAGGATTGGTTTCGGAAATGGTACAGGCCAGGGCATACCAACTCCAGGCCATAGACGATGCGATGGCTGGTTCGATGCTTCTCATCCTCCCCACTGCTGCTGGAAAGACTGCAGTGGCATGGATGTCCATAGTGGAGAGATTGGAGAGAACCGAGGGTTGGGTATTGGTTATCGCCCCTACCGTTGCCCTTTCGAATCAACATCTGGAAAATGCCCTGCCTGTTCTTTCCAAAGCTTCTGAATTGAGCCCGATTGTGCTGAGTGGGCAGCAAATTGCCTCTAAGAGACCTGAACTTTGGAGTGGCTCACAATTGGTTTTTGCAACGCCACAGGTGGTGAGAAATGATGTGAGAAAAGGGGTTCTCTCATTGGAAGATTGTAGCCTACTTGTTGTCGACGAGGCTCATCACTGCACCGGAGAGCATGCAATGGCCGAAGTAGCTGAGATGTACATTTCTCAATCTGAGAACCCATTGATACTGGCCACTACAGCGAGCCCTGGTTCGAGGAGGGAAAAAGTTCAGGAGATTTGCAGGAGACTGGGGATCAAGAAGATCCATCTGCGTACCAGGGATGATCCGATGGTGGCAGAGTTCCTATCAGAGCTAGATGTTGAGGAAGTGGGAGTTGAGGTTCCGAGTGAAATCCGAGATCTCGTAGAGCCATTCAGGATTTGGCAAGAGGGGATTGTAGACAGGGAGCGAAGGAGTGGTAGGTACGTGATGCCGGGAGCGGTTAATCAAGCGGGTCTTTCGAATGCAATGGAAAGGGCTCAGGAAGCCATCAATAGAGGTGATAAAAGCGGTTTCAGGTCGTCCTCTCAGATTGCTACGGCCATGAGGCTGCATCATCTGATTAACCATCTACTCTGTCAGGGAATAGCTGCATCGAGGCATTTTCTATCAAGGATGGAAGATGAGGGGGGGAAGAGCAAATCTGCGAAGGACTTCCTCAGGGATCGGAGGGTCAGGAGGCTGACGGACAGTCTAGGGACTATGGATGAGGTGCACTCCAAGGTTGGGGCAGTCCGAAGGCTTGTTCGTGAGAGAATTAGAAGGGACTCGGAGTCCAGGGTAATTGTCTTCGCCAACTATCGAGATACAGTTGAAGCCCTCGAAGGCGCGCTTTCAGAGCTCGAGGGAGTAAGGGCAATCCAGTTCATCGGACAATCGAGTCGCTCAGGTTCTGGCGGGCTCACAGCGAAGCAGCAGATAAGCAGACTTTCCGAGTTCAGAGCAGGGTCAGCAAACGTGCTGGTTGCCACATCAGTAGGGGAAGAAGGCCTGGACATCCCCAGCGCAGACCTCGTCATATTCTATGAGCCAGTCTCAAGTGAAATACGGACCATTCAGAGGAGAGGTAGGACCGGGAGAAGGAGGCAAGGGGAAGTGGTCATCCTTGTTGCCAAGGGAACAAGGGACGAAAGGGCTAAGGATTCGGCAAAGAGGAAGGAAGAGTACATGCACAAGGCTGCAAGGAGGGTCTCGAGGGTGCTTCCAGGGAGTCCCCACAAAGATTTGTCAAACTTGGAGAGGTTCTCGGTATCCTCAGAAAGTGGCATCTGCTCGGCTGCTGAATTCGTAACAGATGCCAGAGAACGCCATAGGCGCGACCTTTCGGGAGCCGATACGACCCCAGCCAAAGGTGCTAAGGAAGCTCACAGGGAAGACCTACCCCCGAGGAATTTCAGACCTACGGGGCAGACTGGCCTTGACCAGTTCTAGTCACCGATTACGGCTATCCTTGTCCTGAGTTGGGCTAGACGGTTGTTGTAGTGGCCCAATGCGAATGCGAGCATCTCTGTTAGGTGGATTACCGGGATGTTTGTAGATAGCCCGGTCGCCCGGCTAGCCTTGCCCTGGTAGATATCGAGTGCGGTGTGGGAAAGGGTACATGCGCTAACTATCATAGCCGCACCTTCTGACTTTGCGTCATTGATGGTTGAGGCGATTTGTCGGAGAACTGTTGCCTCCTCCGAGAATAAACCTGGGACTCCCACACTTTGGGTTCTGCTTTCCCACATTACAGGCTCCCCCCCCAAGGCTTTGATCAGGAGCTCCAGGTACTGTGGATCGAAAACATCGTCTTCCCCGCAAGCACCCTCCTGCTGCATGTTGGGGCCGTAGAATCCGGCAATTGGGAAGTCTATTGGGTTGCGGACCTTCTCGCTGACTTTGTCCAGGCCTATCTCGTCGACAATTACGTGAAGGAGGTGGTGTATGCTTAACGTTCCCGACATGGTGAGTCCTGAAGTGCGCTGGAGGACTTCGTTAGTCTTGGCCAGTAATATGGGGTCGCCATTCAGTCTGGAGAGGTCCTCGTTGAGGTTTCCGGCCGTGGCTGCGCATGGGGTGATTATGTCCATCCCCATCGATTCTGCGATTGCGAAGTTTCGTGCGTTAAGAGTTACTTGCAGCAAGTCGTTGGCCTGTCTGATAATTCCCGCGCCACAACTTGTTGCCCCGTCCATGGGGAAGAGCTCGATTCCCAGGGAACGAGCGGTGGGCTCCATAGTCTGTGAAACTTCAGTGGCACTACTGTGAGCGATATTTCCAGGGTGGTAAGCGTACTTCATGGCCATCAGAATCTACCATCCATCTCGTTGAAAATTGCCACGACCTCGTGATGATTGCCCACCGATGAGTTGAACTGCTTGGGCATCTTTCCTATTCCTGCTGGTGGAGCCACCATCCCCAGCATTCCGTTGAACACATTTCCACCTGTCCTGGTGAATCCCAAGACCATCCGTGCAGTTACTCCTGAGAAGAGGTTACCGAGAAGTCCGAATGGACCCAATGCCTGGCGATAGATGACTGTGTCGTTGACCGTTCCACTGCTCTTCACCGTCCAAGTGTACCACCACACGTGCTTGCCGTGCTTTCCGTTGAAGCCGTCTCCCGTTAGTACCGAGTTCTTTGCCTCCAAAAGGGCCTTGGAGACAGCGCTTGGTACTGAGGATTGGCGCTTAATCGGAGCTAGGTCGGTCTCAGCCTTAATTCCATTAGGGGAGGATAGCAATCTGTCTATTTCCCCCCCCTTGGAGGGAGCTGTCCGAGGATCATTTCTCCTAGACCAAGATGATGCGATGACAGCCGGCCCCAGGTATCCGTTTGCGTGAGGGACAGCATCTGAGCTGGAATGGAGTATGTTCTGACTACCGAAGTCCCTCATCGAGTGTATTCTCGCGGCTACTGCTGGATCCATTGTCCCCATTGTCCCCTGTGGGGTGTGGGCCCCTTCCCTTGTGGCAGCGACCATCCATGGATCGCTGGATTCCCTCTTCCTCTCAAGAGACCATGGGTCTATGGCTAGATCTCTGATTACTTCGAATCCGGGAAGGGGTTCGATTCTCAGAGAGATTGCCCCCTCCCTCATAGGTGCGACGGAATCGATTCGGGACAGTCCCGGCAATATCAGCCGGCCATTCACCGAAATAGCGGTGTTCGAATCATCCGCTGAGCCGTCACGGAATGTCAAAGACCCGTCCTGAGATGACTTGAGTGTTCTCAGAACTTCGAGGACCGATATGTGTCCAGGCAGTGAGCATATCCACGTGTCCGTGCCGGTGCTGGAAGTCTCGGGGTCGTACCTGAAGACACTAACCTCGACCTGTACTGGTTCGGATCTAATCTCGGGTAGCGAGAACCCATCATCCCCCTCTGCTCCAGTTGAAGAGCCGCTCGCGTACATCTTGATCGAATCCACCATTTCCTCGTGGAATTTCCCGGTGCTATCCACTGCAGCGAGAGCCGGGAGTGCTTCCAATGACCACTCCGCTGCAGGTGCATCGTAGTCGACGTCACAGTCCAGGCGATCTATGATGCGAGTCGCTCCGAGACCTTCGAAACGGTCGTCCCAGTCCTTCCCGGACTGGCAGAAGAACTCGTAGCTCGTGTCGCCTAGTGCGCATATTGCGAAGTGAGTCCCTTCGAGCCGAGATGCTGAGTCAGAGATTGCGAATTGCCAAAGATCCTCTGCGTTGTCGGGCATCTCTCCCTCCCCCCAAGTGGAGCAGATGATCATCACACGCTTCTTCCCCGATAGGGAGTTGAAGTCGAATTCATCCATGTCGTGGACCTCCCCTACTAGGCCGTATGACTTTGCATCCTTCGAAATCTTCGCGGCGAGTCCCTCGGAGTTGCCAGATTGGGATCCGAATAGTATCACTAGTGATCGGCCTCCTGAGGAAATTAGCCCTTCCAAATCACCGCTTGCCGTTTCATCTTGAGCTCCATCTGATCCGGTTTCCTCCGATGAATCTTCGGATCCTACGGGTGTCTCTACTGCCTGGGGATCTCCCGTTCCGACTCCTGCAGAGGCGATGAGTGTCAAGGCATTGGTGGTGAATTCTGCAGCTGGGTCGTCGTATTCAACATCGCAGTCGACTCGATCGAGAAGTCTGGTTGCCCCCTGCTTCTCGAACCATTCGTCCCAGTCCTTCCCTGACTGGCAGAAGAACTCGTAGCTCGTATCACCCAGTGCACATACTGCATAGTTGCAGGCAGACAATGAAGGAGGGGAGTCGCCGTTTGCTGCTTCCCAAAGGTCAACTGCGTTGTCGGGCATCTCGCCCTCTCCCCACGTGCTACAAAAAATCAGGACGTTCTGGGCCCCGTCTAGATCGCCAATTTCAATTTCTTCCATCCCCTTTACCGAAGGTGACAGGCCTAGAGATTTCGCCTGTTTCTCGGCTATGCTTGCCAGGTCTTCTGAGTTGCCTGACTCGGATCCGAAGAGTATCAACAGAGGGGGGGCGGACAAGACATCACCTACCCAGTCTTGGGCTGGGTATTCACCTCGACCATAATCCGATTATTGAATATGCGCATCGGGCAAGGTGTTGACAGTGACGAAAATTGGCCCGGTCACATGTCCATTGCATCGAAGTCTTCGGGCATTGGCCCCGCTCCCTTACTGGAAATGACATCATCGATCCTTAGAATCATCACAGCAGTCTCAGAAGCACTCTGGATCGCCTGCTCGACCACACGGCTAGGCTCGAAGACCTTGGCCTTGGCCATGTCCACAACACCGCCCTGGTATACGTTAACCCCGTATGTTGACTTGCCCTCGGAATGAGCCTTCCTCAGATCGATGATGGTATTTACGGGATCGAGCCCGGCATTTTCGGCGAGAGTCCTTGGAATTACCTCCAGGGCACTGGAGAATGCCTCAATCGCCATCTGCTCCCTACCTCCTGTTGACTCTGCGAATAATCTAAGATCTCTGCTAAGTGCAGCGATTACTGAACCTCCGCCTGTTAGTACGGCCCCATCCTCATGCGCCACGGCGACCACACCAATTGCATCCTCAAAGGCTCTCTTCACCTCATCTACCACGTGTTCGGTCCCCCCCCTTAGGAGGACAGAGACGCTCTTGGCTTGTGGGCACCCTTCCACGAACACCATGTCGGAGTCCCCGATCTTCCTCTCCTCCACCTTTGAAGCGATGCCGAGATCCCCTTCAGAGAGATCGTCCAAGTTGTTCACAATCCTGCCGCCAGTAGCCTTCGATAGGGCCTCCATATCGCTCTTCTTCGCCCTTCGGATTGCAAAAATCCCCGACTTAGACATGTAGTGCTGCGCTAGGTCATCGATCCCCTTCTGGCAGATTACCGTGTTTGCCCCGCTTTCCACAATCTTGTCTACCAGGTTTCGCAAGAACTGCTCCTCCTCATCGAGGAACTGGGAAAGCATGTTCGGATCAGTAATCTGAATCTTCGCATCAACCTCGGTCTTCTTGACCTCTATGGCCGAGTTAACAAGTGCAATCTTCGCATTTGTCACGCTCCGAGGCATGCCACTGTGGACCCTCTCTTTGTCGAGAATGATGCCGTCCACCAGCGTACTGTCCCTAATCGAGCCCCCTTGCTTCTTCTGAACCTTGATATCATCCAAATCCACCATTGCACCCTCTGCGTCTTCCTGTGCAACAGAGAGTACCGCCTTGACGCTGATGTCTGATAGGAATTCCTTCACAGCACCTGTGCTCTTCCCTGTCAGGGCTGTCTTGGCGACCTCTGTGAGCATCTTCTGGTCAACTCCTGACCCATGGGTATCAATCAGTTCGACAGCCTTGTCTGAGGCTAGTCGGAACCCCTCACAGATGACTGTCGGATGGACGTTCTGATCCACCAACTCTTCGCTCCTCTTCAGAAGTTCGCCTGCAATCACTACTGCACTAGTTGTGCCATCGAAGCAGTGTTGCTCCTGCGTCTTTGCGATTTCGATGATCATCTTGGCTGCCGGGTGCTCGATATCCATCTCCTTTAGGATGGTGGCGCCATCGTTGGTGATGACAACATCGCCCATTGAGTCTACGAGCATCTTGTCCATGCCCTTCGGACCCAAGGTGGATCTCACCGCGTCGGCGACTGCCTTGGCTGCGGCGATGTTGTTGCTCTGGGCCCCCTTCCCACTAGTCCTTGTTGTTCCCTCTTTCAGAATGAAGATTGGTTGTTGTCCGTTATACATGCAATCACTCGCCTTAGTTCGACGGACGGGGCATCGGAGGGGGGGTCATAAGGCCTCCCAATCGGCTTTCGAGCCTACGTGGGGCTACTCTTCCTTCTGAGATTCAAGCCACTGCTTTCCGTAGTACTGCCACTGCTCCATAGTCCACCCCTCTGGGAGTCCTCCTTCTGGGATGGTTGGTCCGGTTGATTCTTGTACGGCTTCAAATAGTTGTTCCACGGGGTTCGATGGAGGTGGTGACTGTTGAAAAAGCTCCTTCGAGCCACCGTACATTGAGTTGGCAATGTCGTCTGCCGATGGGAGTTGGCTGGTATCCTTCTTTTCCCCGCTCCATCCTTCGACAGTCATACTGTAGTCCCCCAATGATGAGTACTCTTCCAGCGGAGCGCGAGCGCTTCTCAGGACCCTGAAAGAGGAGAAGAGAACCGCCCCCATAATCACCATACCAACTGCAACAAGAACGAAGTTTGCAGCGAGCCAACCAACTTCCTTGACATCCGTCCCTTCCGGAATTGGATCGGGCTTGTAGAGTGTGATCTGGGTCGTCTTTGTTGTCGTGTCCAAATCACTGATTACGACTAGTGAGACACCGAAGTCGACAATGTTGGCTGCAAGGTTCTCCAGGTTCTCGTCCCTGACATCAATATGGATGGTGACGTTCCTACTCCCCCCAGCAGCCAGAACAAAGTTCCGGTCATCTTCGGCTACTCTTGCATCGTAGACTGTCCAGAGGTTGTCCAACTCGACATCCGCCCGTATCTGCTGTTCCAATTCTGGGTGGGCGCTGCGAATGGTGAAAACTAGAATGTAGTCGTCGCCTGATTCATATATTTCGGCCGCATTTGACTGCGAAGATGAGGGGAGCACTAGGAGGAAGCCGACCGTACCCACCTCGAATCTTGCTTCTCCCTCTGCGGAGTTTTCTGATTCGATACTAGTGGCCTTGAGTTTGATTATCCGAGGACCCTCAACACCGGCAGCGAAAGAGTAGCTGACGCTGAGATTGTAATCCTCTCCCGGGGCTATGTATGGCGTCCTGCCATTGGATAGCCCGGCTACGAAGGCAGTAACGTCTGAAGGAAGATCTAGCTCTATTTCGAAGGCGTCGTCCTCGTTCCCTGTGTTGGAAATCTTCCACTTGAGGGTTCTTGGGTCGGTACCTGCAGCGAAGACCTCCTGGGAAAGGTCCCTGTCTTCTACTTCTACGAGATATGTCTTTGGAACCGTGAGGTAGAAATTGGAGACTGACTGGTAGCTCGGATTCGATTGACTGGTACCAATAATCGAAACCCTGTAAGTCCCGTTTTCTACGCCTTCGGGCATGGGTAGAATCAGTGAAAGAGTGATCTGCCCACCATTTGACTCCAAAGTAACTTCATCGGAACTGATATTGGCTTCTAGCTTCCAGTTATCAGTATCCACCCTGATGTCGAAGGTATCCTCTGTATTTCCGTAATTGAACAGGAAGACCTGGACAGTTTGTAACTGGCCGTCCGCGGGAGCTAACAACGCATTCTTGACCGGTGCGATTGCTAAGTCGTGATTCACCGGGACCTCGATGTAAATCGTCGATACGGCTTGGAATGTATTTGGCAGGCTAGGGTTTGCTAGGAGTCTCAACTCATATGTTCCCGGCTCCATCCCCTCTGGGATGGTAACTTCCACATTCAGGGACGCCTCCTCAACTGGAAGCATGTTGATGGTTGAGGCCTCGTCTCCCGCGACCTCGTACCACTTTACATTGTCAGTGGAAAGTTTTCCTTCTAGCAAAGGATCGGGGAATAATCCCCCGAGGCTCCACGAGGAGTACTGGTTTCCTGTATTCTTCAAGTCCATCGTAACGTTTGCTTTGCCTCCGGGCAGTATTATTGCCGCTGGGTTTGCTAGTGTCTCTTGTTTCAGAGTCATCCTATATGTCGATTCGACGCTAACGGGAAGTTCGACGTAGTACTTCGTATCTTGGAAACCGAGGATTCCATCATTGACCCACGTGTACCAGAACAGATCCTGAACTGGAGCCCCGTCAGGAATTGTCAGGTTGAACCAGGCATTGGTGTATGTCCTGGCCTTGATTGTGTTCGTCTTAACCTCGTTATCGTGGTCATTGAAGTTGTTTGAGTCGATCCTGAGGGGGAATTGGGACATCCAAGAGCTGTTTGAAACCTCGGTGAAGAATCTGAGGGTGGTGTCGATGTAACCCTTGTTGAAGATGCGGCAGTGCAAAGACGGGGGATTGGGGTCAGCCGCTTCGACCAAGATGGTATTGCCGCCCTCGGAATCGGGGTCATAGACTGTCGTGCCGCCGAAATTGTCGGGGAAGTTGCACTGTGCGTCCAAGGTGTACTCCTCTCCGCGCTCTATAGCGAAAATGATGAATGAGTCGATGTTGATTCCCTCATCGGAAAAGGAGGAATTTGAACGGAAAAGGAAGGACACAGTGAAACCTTCATTCTGGTGCATCCCAGTAGCATTCCAGACTAGCCTATTCCAGTCACCCTCGGATGTGGATATATTGCGAGAAGAGTAGTTCAGATACTCTACCCCCCCACCTGCTCCAGAGTCTGTCTCGAGCATGATAGTGTCACCAGCACCCATTTGCCCCCAAGCGTCAGTTGCAATCTGAATCGAATATAGCAGCGGACTATTCACCTTCACCAAGCATAGATTTGCCCCGTGGATCGAGGAAACAATGGGGTCGTGCTCGCCATTACCCAAACCATGGCTATCATCGTAGACCTGATCGGAGCAGCCGTCGTTCGAGTTGTATCGTTGCCATGCCCACCTGAGTCTGTCGTACCGGTTCGAGGCATACTGGTCGTTCTCACCTGAGACCTTCCAATGCCAATCGCCTGTAGCGCTGGACTGGTTATCCATCCTCCACGTCCCAGTTGGAAAGTTGTTTGTGTCAGGCTGATAGCCGTCAGTGTACCCGGCGGCGAACCACGTGGGCTCTCCGAAAGGCACTGCGTTATTCGAGCAGTACTTGCCCTCATTGGCCTCATCATTGCAGAAACCATTCTCCATAGGGTCATACCAGAAGGCTATGGGGACATCCCGATCTAGGATGTCATTTGAGTCGTCCCCATCGATTCCAATTCCAGCATCAACAATCCCCCTGAATGTCACACCACCAGTTAGCCACCCATCGTCGCTGAGTGTGCTATGAGCGATAGGGGGAGTCCAGACAAAGGGCATTCTGATCGACTGTCCGGCGGCCAGAGTAATGTTGAATGACCACTCTTGGATTATTGTCCCAATGGGGTGCCATATCTCTAGTTTGGCGTCTGCAGTTACTGGTGAAGGGTCGACGCCCACTTGACGGAATGTGACATTTACCTGAATTGACTCTCCCTTGGCCATGTACTCGAGTGTGCTAGAGTCAGGCTGATCCCACACTCTTGGAGAATAGCTTGAGTTTCCAATCTCAATCCCTGTAACTTCGAAATCGACAGGATTGTTCTTGGGGCCTACTTCTGATTGCTTTGAAGGGGTATCGGGAGCCTGAATTGCGACATTAGAAAGACTCACTGCAATGAGCAGTGAGGAAAGAAGGAGTGCCCGAATCGAACTCATTGACACCAAATTGGGGAATTAAACTGTGTAAGAAGGTTGGGGAGTGTGGTTCATTTGACATGATGTGACGGTGGGGTGATTTCAGTACGCTAACTAGCCTTGCCGAGTCAGCTTTGAATGAAGTGCTTATGGTGCAATGCAGAACCGTAGATGATATGGCTGAGCGGGGGAAGGTGCCCAAACAGTTGACCCTAGTTCTGTTGGTGATTTTGCAAATCACAATGGCCCCCATAGTCCTCTTCTCTCTAACATACCTGATCCAAGTTGACTACGAAGCGGCGCAGGTCAGCATCAGGACGGAGTTGGTCCATTGGGTAGTCACTGCAGGATTGTCATATGGCGTGATTTCCATAGCATTGGCACTGGTAGTAGGTGGTTTTAGGCCCTTCTTCGTTGCCAATAATGGGGGTTTCCTGTCTTTTCTCAGGTTGAGCCCAAGAACTGGCGATCCCGAATTGGTGGATAGGGCGAGGCTGCACCTGCAGGGTACCCCCTATGGCAAGATGGCGAAGCTAGTGCACACGAAAACGAGTGATGGTGAATACGACCTCATGGCGGTCCACGGCGGGCTTCAACTACTTGCTGTCCCGATGCAGGTGATTCTGATCGCAGTCCCTCTAGCAATTATGGAAGGCGTGCCTGATTCCATGATCAGACCCAGTCGGGCTTTCGATCTTGGCATGGCTGGTTATCTGGTTGCACTCTGGATTGCAGTCAGAGTTCACCCCATCGTCTCATGGCAACTCGTGGGCATAGCGGCGATGTTCAGAAATGTTGTTTGGAGGGTGTCAAGACTCTCTTGGATTCTGCCGATCTTCCTCTATTGGCTAGTGGCCAGATTAGTGCTGCTCTTCTCTCTTGACATCCTCAACGTGGACTACGAACAGTGGCATGAGATGCAACTGGAGAGGATCGTACTAGAGATGATTGCGCCGGAAGCAGAAATGCCAGAAACTGCGATCCTAGATTTCATCGTGGCGATTTCCGTTCTGCCTATGGCCACCTTCACCACAATTTCCGTATTGGGTGGATCGCAGACTATGCCCAAATGGATGTTCGGGCAAGAAGCCGGCCTAGAATCGCTGAGGACAAAGGAATTGGGGTCGGGGGGTGAGGACCCCATTCTGGAAGAGTCGAATGCGAAGATACCGGAGGAGCAAGAAGATGTCGGATTGGACAAAGAGGATACTGAGAAGGAGAGTCGGATGATCGACATACCATTCGATATTTTCGGAGACGACTAGGTTTTCTCTTGGACATGGAGGCGTGGCCTCATCCTCTAAGATCTCCCAGGACTCTTTCAACCCTGTCCATCCCCCTGGAAATGTCTTCTCTGCCAATTGTGTAAGCGAATCTTAGGTGCCCCTCTCCCGCATCGCCAAATGCAGTCCCTGGTGAGCAAAGAACACCGCCCTCCAGAAGCTTTAGGGCAATTTCCTCACTGTTCATTCCCGGTACCTCAACCTTCGGGAAAACATAGAATGCACCAGTTGGGGTGTGACATGAGACTCCCGGCATTGAGTTCAACCTCTCACAAATCAAATCCCGACGAGCCTTGAACTCGGCGCACATTTCCTCGGGATAGTTTGGGGAATTTTCGAGCGCTTCCAGGACTGCATGCTGCATGGCATCGTTAGAACATGCCGTTACGTAGTATTGCATCTTGGTTAGTTCGCCCATCAAGCCGGGATCCGGAGATAGGAGGTATCCGATCCTCCAACCCGTCATAGCGAATGTCTTGGAGAATGATTGGACCATCACCAGTTTGTCGTAACCAGCCCCGAGGAAAGAGACATGCGGAGCATCGTAGACAATTCGATCGTAAACCTCGTCTGTGATTAGCCATAGGTCATTATCTCTCGCAAATTCGACAAGTTGGTCCCTTTGCTCCTCATTCACATTCCCGCCTGTTGGGTTGCTTGGGAAGTTGTACAGGATTGCTACCGTTTTGTCATCCACGATCCCCTCCAAGTCTGAGATAGTGGGTACGAAACCGTTCTCGAATTTGCACGGGTAGAATGATGGCTCCCCCCCACAGATTACCACATCGGGAGGATACAGTGGGAAGTATGGCTCCGGCATCATCACCTTGTCACCAGGATTTACGATTGCTAGGAAGATGTCCAGTAGGGCATTCGTCCCACTCATGGTGATGCAGACATTTGATTCGTCCAAAGTTGGGATTCGGTGATGCCACATTTCTGCGATCTTTTGCCGGAGCTTGGGCAATCCTGCAGTAGTAGTATACTTGTTTCTGCCATCCTTCATGGCACGCGTGAATGCCTCGATTGCAATGTCAGGAGGTTGAAAGTCGGGTTCACCAAGACCGAATTGCACGGAATCGTCTCCTGCCATATCGAACATCCTCCTCACCCCCGTTGGACGAATGCTGTTTGAACGGTCGGAGAATCTCACCATGACCTGCGGACTTGCGTTCTAGGATTTTAACAAGGCGGCTCAGAATACTCGGATTTTCAGATTGGAAGTAGATTATTCGATAATTTCGGCATCGATAACTTGGTTCTGCTGTCTTCCGAGGGAGGAGAGCAACCCCTCAATCTGATCATCTGAGCGGTATCGGATTAGCACCAGAGAACCTATCCAGGCAGAGGCCACAAGTGCGACTAGGCCGACCACTGCAGAGGGGATACCATTGGCCGATGAGCCGGATCCTGATCCAACTACCTCGAAGAAGACTGGAAGGGAGTGCGAACTCCCAGACACCGCATGGACTTCCACGATGTGTTGCCCGAGGGGGAGTTTCTCTGGGTCAAGAAGAACGTGCCAAAGGAACGGGGTCAGGGCCCCTATTTCTTCGGGGGAGTTTGAGTAGGTAGCCTCTTTCCATGTCCCGTCATCGATCCTGAAATCCACTCTTTCGATGGGGCCATCTTGCCCCCATGCATGGCCAGTGATGTTGATGGCCCCATCGTTTGAGAAATTTAGTCCGTGGTTCTGTAGTTTGGGATCTATTGACTCGGTTTGTCCGGACTCATGAAGAAAGATTGCTAGTTCTACTGCAGCCAGTGCGTCAATCATCCCATAGCCGAATTCCCTATTCCAGTATGGATCAACTTCAGGGGCACTGGGCTCTCCTCTAAGCTCAGAGGTGTGCTTCAGAACCTCCTTAATCTGAAGAGGGGTGAGATTGGAATTTGCCTCTAATACCAGAGCAACAACCCCACTGACTGATGGGGTCGCATAGGAGGTCCCGCTGCCTCTGCCGGTGTAGGTGTTCTGAGATGCATCCCCTCCGATAAAATTGTTGCAAGAACCGCTGCTGACGCACCCCTCGGCCTGGACAATATCGGATCCCGGAGCACTAATCTCCGGAATCAGTTCATTGATTGGATTACCATCGCCATTGTCCTTCCTAGGACCTCTGGATGAGTAACCTGCGATTTCGTCATCTGTCCTATTGACCGTGTTCTTGTCATCCGTAGCGGCAACGGTTATTGAAAGAGAAGAGGCACTCATCCCAGAAAGGCCTTCGTTGTTTTCCCCATCATTCCCAGCTGCGTTTGAGACTACTATGCCTGCCTCCATTGCCTCGTCCAATATTCGGCTGTGCATATCGGATCCGTCTGACCCTCCGTCTTCGTGACTGGTAATCCCCCATGACAAGGAAATTATGTCGATACCGTGACTTTCCTCATCAGCACCGGCCCATGCATCATCCTTGTGATCGATTATCCACTGGAGGCCGTTCATCGCTGATTCATAGGCCTCCTGCTCTAACAAATAGTTCTCGAAAGGACCAGCGCCGACATCAGTACCAATCCTGACATCGACGAGGCCGGCTTCTGGTGCGGAGCCGTAGAATCCGGATTGCGTCCCATCGGCCTCCATGCCAGTGGCACTTGCCATCCCCATGCAAGCAGTCCCATGCTGGTTTCCGTCATCTGGGTCGAAGGAGCCATCATCCTCGCGACCACCGGCGAGGATGCATTGAGGGTCGCTATGCAGGTAGCATACCGCATCAAATCCAGCTACAAACTTCCCTACTAAACCAGGATGTTCGTTATCGACTCCAGTATCAACCATTGCGATATTTATGCCCTTCCCGGATAGCCCGTGATCCCAAGCCCCAAGGGGATACTCCGAGGAGTTGCTAGCCTTCACTGCCGGAGTCTGCACATCGCCGTAGAAAACGAGTGAGCCATACCTCTCCACCATGACCACCCCGTCTAGTTCTGCGAGCTCCTCAACCTGAGAGGCGTCGGTATCTCCCAACAGGATTGCATCAACGATAGGCAATTCTAGATGGATGTCAAAACCCATTGATTCCAGCACCTGTCTGTCTTCATCGGAGACTTCCCGTGAGAATGAAAGTCCGATATTTACTGGACCTGCTGAGGACTGTAATGAGTCGTGAATGCCATTCCTATCTTCGTCGAGGGACGAAACCTCCCACCACTCAACTTGGGAGTCCCACCAGATGTCTGCCTGCGATGGTACTGTGGCACTGTGACTGGTTTCAATCAGTTGAGAACCGTTGAAATTAGTTGGAGAATCAGAAATGTTCGAGCTCGATGCAGCGATGCTACCAGACAGGGGCGAGATCAATAAGGCCACCAGTGCCAAAGCGATCGGACAACGATTCATCATCATGATGCGGACAGGCGTATGTCTTCAATCCAACCGAAATTAGAGCATGGACGAGACGCTTCGCTAAAGGGCGAATATGGTGGGGGCACTGGGATTTGAACCCAGATCAGCGGGTTTCTTCCGCTTAGCGTGCACCCGGCTCGCGCACGCTCTCGGTTTGCGACGGGTCGGTGCTCCAGTTGGTCATCAAATCCATCAGAATACCTCCTCGTCGTCATTCCCGTGCAACTGGAGCCCGCGGTACTACCAGGTTATACTATACCCCCAAGGGTGGTTGAGACAACGGTTTCCCTCTTATGATGCTCTCGGTCCAGAGATGTGTCAAAAAGAAGATGCCAAAGGCCCCATAGAGATACTTATTAGCGTCCAGACCCCCATTATTGCGACTGAAACGCCCCATGCCCTAGGGCGGACTCCGACACTAAGCAGACCAAGGATTACGGTGTACTTTCCGAGCAAGAGGGGTAGCGATCTCAATATAGAGACAGCCAACCCTGCTGAAATCCCAAACCCAATTAGCATCAATGGGGAGAGGGCAGTGCCAAGCAAGCCGGATCTAGCCATCGAACCGACACCCTGTGCAATCATCGAGGGGTCGAAAATCCAAGTAAGCCAAGCAAGCCATAATCCTAGGTAGACATCTTCGGAGAATCTCTTCCCCCCCCTCCAGTCCCTGTATTTCTGACTCATTCGTGAATGGAGGAAACGAGAGAAGTACTCAATTTCGATAATTCTACCCCGGGCCACCATCGAAACTCCATGATAAACCAGTATTATAGATAGTAATATCTCGAGGAATATCCAATGAGAACCTAGCCCGAGTGCTGAGAGTATTGCTATGGGTGCGGCCCATGCCAAGAATCCGAAAGATGAAGCGCCCATGGTCATGAAGATCCCAACACCGGGAATCAAAGCCTCTTCAGGAGCCTCGTACCTCTTCTCACTGGGCATTGAAAGGACCAGCAAAGGAAGGAGCGATAGTCCTGCTACCATTGAGAGCAAATCCAAGGGCGATTTGCCCGAACCGAAGGATGCCCCTTCGGAAGCTGATTGAATGTCCGAGGGAGACATTGAACCTGGAGACCAAGCGGCAATGAAACCGGACGAGTCGATGACAAACACGGAATCGGTCGGACCACTTGGTAGGGAGTTTCCAACTGTCCCATCATCGAGTAGTAAGGGCCACGAGCCATTGATCTCCAATGAGAAATCATCCAAGTCGTAGGCCTTCACATCTTCTCCGGTTGCTATCTGAGCAAATGACGCGGACAGGCCATCAATGGCCAGAACCTTCTCTGCTGACTCGAAGTCAGCCATCTGCCTCTTGGCATTAGGGGAGCCCGGGGTGAACAGCCCGACCACTGCTACGTCTGAGTCGTCCAATAGGTCGGACAACGATTCTGCACCAGATTCTGGATCATGGGAAAGGAGAATAAAATTTGGTGCGGCAGCACCCTCTCGAAAATTATCGGAGTCAATCTCAGGAAGGCTGAGGGCAGAAACAGAAGATGCAATGGCGAGGAGTAAAATCGCACCGTAAGCGGGTAATGGGATTTGGCCCCCCCTCATCGAAACCCCCACCCATGCAATCATGCCAATGAAGACAGATGCGGCTGCGGCGGCAGAACCTAGAATCGGTGGTTTGTCAGCAGGTACGCTGAATCGTAGAAGGACCCAGGAGTGGCAAGTCTCACCAGGATCTTGGTCGGAAAGGATCAGACATGCGTCGAGCATGTAGTCCCCCGGCAATAGAGGACGATCGGTGATCCAATTGAGGACGGTTCTGTTCCCCTCCCCCTTTGAGAAACCGTCAGGAGACTCGAAGTGGTCGACCCAAGTATCTTCGTAGTGTTTTCCATGCCTCATTTCCGACCACGGCATTGGTCCAACTAACTCGATTGACTGCGTGGAAAAATCAGTAACCCCCCACGGGGAGAAAGGTGTGAACTCTATCCTTACCATCCTATTCTGATCCACTATCACATCCAATTCTGTCTCGACGATGTGCCCGTCGAATACCACTCCTGTTCTGGCATCATATGTCCCCCACCACAAGGTCCCGGAGACTGCACATTCGTGTCTAACTTGTATTGATAGCCGTATTTCCTCTCCTGAATTCATTGAGATGTTGACATTTTCTGCTCTGACCTCAAAGATGTGAGGTTCGGTCCTATCCTTGCTCATAACAATGGATTCGGTATCAACACCAGAGATGGCAGATACCCCCCCCATTGTAAGGGAAATAGAGAACTGTGTCTCTGAACCGAGTGGGCCCCCCACTGGGAGGTCTGACATCGAGCAAATGTTACTGGCTGACTCCAGGGACGCGAATAGTCTGACAGAAATGTTACCCTCGAACTTGAACGGTTCTTGAGTTTGCGAAGAGAAAGCGTCCACAATGGTGGGGAGGGTGAACGAGCTTGACTTGGAAAATGACACACTTCCGGAGGGGAGGCCCGTGACTGTGGTCCAGTTCCTATCCAGAAACTGATTTTCTTCGACCCCTTTGAGGAACAACATGTGTTGATCTGGGTACGAGAAATCCAGTCCAGGGCCCTCGTAGGCGGTTTGGTTCTGGGCAATGCCGGGAGATGATGCCACAAGGATAATTGTGAGAACTGCGGAGATGAAAATTGGCACCCTTCGTAAATGCATTTTGTTCACCATTAGTTTCTGCCTCAAACTGAATGTTCAATCCTTCGTCTCCATGCTACAGGAACCTCGTTGCCACGAAAAGTGCCATCATGGACCCAGAAAGTGTAGAAATGAAGTTCACGCTATGCTTTCCGAGGAATCCCCGGTTCTCCAGAATGGCACCCAGTATGGAGTCAACTTGGCACCCAAGCCATCCAAACAATATTATTGCCGGGAAGAAGATTTCAAGTGGTATCCTGTCTCCGTTAATAGCTCCCAGTATCGAGGAAACTACTGCGATTAGGAGGGCCCCATAGAAGGCAGCAAAAGTCCCAGTTGGCGACATCCCCCCGTTCGTCCCTGCAGGGACCGCCTCCAAGGTCGTGATAATTCGAGTCCTGGGATCAAGGCTGCCTATCTCCGAGGCTAGTGTATCTGAAGCAGCCACGGAAACTGCTGAACAAAGAAGGAAGTATGACCATTCATGGCCGCCGATGAAATAATGGCCGATGGCGACGATACTGGCCATTCCGCCATTAGCCAGGACATTCTTCCATCCCCTGACTCCGTCGTTGGCTTCCTCGGCTGAGATTCTGGCCTTCTCCTCGAACCTCCACTTGGTTGCCAGCGAGCCGACTATTAGGAATGTCATTAGGACGACCAACCATGTCCAATGCCCCAGTAGAGAGATGGTAAGGCCGACGACTAAGGCTGCCAATAGTCCGCCTTTGTCGAGGAGATCCTTCGTCATGGAGATTATCAGAAGTCCCGCCACAAGCGCAAGCGAGATGATGAGATCGGCACCGAGTTCTACCATATTGACGAGTTGTCGTTCACAACTGCGGTCATGAAAGATTCGGAGTAGTTTTCGGGATTAGCTCGAATTTTCAGGCAGTTGGGTTACTCGAGAGAGTTCACTCCCCTGATTACCCCTCTCGCAACAAGTAGAACGGAGCAAATCAGGAAGATTACCCATGAGAGCATTATCAATGTCGCCCCCCCTTCGCCCATTCCGAGCCACGTTGGGGCATAGAATGACAAGAATGAGCTGCCGTTCCAGAAAGAGTGTCCTGCTATTGAGAGTGCTATTGCCGCGGTAATTTTCTTTGGAGTCTGAAATCCCCTCAAGGTCTGTGAAACCGGGATCTTTTCGTAAGTTAGGGAGAAGTCTTCTATTCCCAGTTTGGTCCCTGTTTCTACCGTCGCCGCATCATTTCCAAGGATTATCCATGGATCGCTTTCGTCCATTTCTTCGAGGGATGCTTTGCTGATTGCCTCTTCAAGGGTGGGACGAAAACCGTCGAAGCCAGAGAGGTCTCCATCCCCGTCAGTGTCTATGCCCATTCCCTCTGCCATATCAATTGCGGAAATGGCCATTGATCTTGCTTTCCACGAGAGTCTTGCTTTGAGTTCCTTGTCAGTGGCCATCCAACCAATTGCGGTTCCCGAAATCGCGGTCCAGACCGCATGACCGGGAATCGATCCGATGCCCCTAACCAAGATTGTGATCGAGACCGAGAGTGCACCGTCAAGAAGCGAGATTCCGATGTATTGGAAGTTCTCAATCAATGCGAATCCAAGTCCTACTGTGAAACCGACTTGGAAGCCATGCTTGGGGCCTGTGATGTATGGGAGGAAAACGGCAACCGCCATTGCCTTGAAAATCTCCTCACAGAAGGGTGCTCCGACTGCAAGAAGAGAAAATTCGTATGCCCAGTGATCCTTTTCGAAAGGAACGATCTCGGGGGCTATTAGCGAATTGAAGATGAATGCGGGGAAAGCGGAGGCCATTCCGGCCATCAGCCATGCCTCTGCATCCCTCCTCCTAGTTGGCAGTCCCAGTAACTTGTTAGAAGTCCCCCACCATGCCAGAACAGGGAGAGAGAAACCGACGAACCATATTGGAACTGCCAGAAGTAGGAAAAGGATGACCCCTCCGACTTCAGAAACTGTCAGCATCAGTATCGAGATAGCTATTCCAGCCGAAACAATGGCAGCGAATAACCCCCATAGTTGCCTATTAGGGGGGACATCCAGAATCGAGTCGTCTTTCACCAGGAATCGAGTTAGTTTTGTCTTCATCGGGGTTCTCAGGGACCCTCCCTCCGGAAGTGCGTGGGCTTCGGAACCCGATGCATCTGGAACCGCAAGACGGACGTGGACAAGCCGTGGTTTGTGCAGACTCAATATCAAGAAAACCAAGGGTGCGCTGCATATTCCAGAAACTAGAACCAAACCGGGTTCAAGGCTGATTGCCCCAATCACTAGGAAAAGTAGCACATACATCAAGAAGAACGCAGGGACAACAGTCCCCAACATTCTGATGTAAACCCCCCAAGGCTTGCTGGTTCTTGCTATCCTGAGATTGCTAGGCGGTTCACTTAGGGGCTCTGGGTGCTTAATCCGATACATTCGACCCATCTGGTCCATGAATACCCTCTCGTCTTGCATGCCCTCACCCGGTGCCACTCAGATCGCCCATCACTCGCGATGCCCGAAGCATCCGGTGCGGTTCCTCATCACTGTGGCGTCCCGTGGAAGACGGGGGGCAATATTGGGGTTTGGCATCAACCGATTACTCCGCACGAGATACAGAAAGTCTCGTTTCTGACTTCGTCCCTCTTCATGCTCCATTGACCGCAGGATGGGCAGCGTGGGAGTCTCCTTTTTTTCGAGGCTGCGGATCGGACTGGCCTTGGTCTTCGAGCCTTTGGGACGGCCCACCCCTTCTTCGGGCGCCTGACCTTTGGCATACATGTGGAAAGGGGGGGGGACTGAAGAAATTGACTGATGGAAGATGTTGTATTTTCCTAGACGTCAATCATAAGCCAGACGTATATCGGGTGGCATGCGCTGCACGATTGTCGGAGCAGGGGTATCTGGACTGTCTTCCGGGATTAGACTCCTGGAGAGTGGCCATGACGTTCAGATTTTATCGGACAAGTTCAGTCCTGAGACGGTATCTGATGTTGCCGCGGCAATTTGGTATCCCTTTCTGGTGAGGCCGGCAGACAAAGCCGACACTTGGGGGCTTGTGACCTATAGCGTTCTCGAGGAGCTTTGTGAGGAATCTCCAGAAGCAGGCGTGAAAATGAGGGATGGGCAAGAATACCTGAGAGGGGTTGTTGACCTGCCGCCATGGAAGGATGAAATAGCCGCATTCAGAATCCTGGAGGAGGGAGAAATTCCCGATGGGTATGTCTTCGGTTGGGAGTTCAGGGCACCGGTTATCGAGATGCCATTGTACATGCCATGGCTGAAGGCTAGGTTCGAAGAGCAGGCGGGAGTATTCAAGCAAGGATTTGTCAAAAACCTACAAGATCTGGAGGGGGATGTCATTGTTAATTGCGTTGGACTAGGTGCAAGAGAGCTATGCGATGACATGGAAATCAAACCAGCAAGGGGTCAAGTCATTTTCATCGACCAGGACCCGGGGATAGGACATTTTGATCAGCAACCAGAGACTCTGACATACACCATTCCAAGGAGTGACGTAACCGTCCTCGGAGGTACAGCGCAAGTAGATGATTGGGACCTAGAAATTAGGGATGAGGACAATGATTTGATTCTGAGCAAGGTAGAGGCAATTTGGCCCGAATTGGATAGGAGCAAGATCGTCGGGGGGGCTGTTGGACTGAGGCCTTCAAGGACTGAAGTTAGACTGGAAGAAGAGAATATTGGCGGCGTCCGAGTGATCCACAACTACGGGCATGGGGGTGCTGGAGTCACTTTGTCGTGGGGATGCGCTGACGAGGTAGTTTCAATTGCTGAGAGCAGCAATGAATCGTGATTGGTACTATCTAGGAAGCTAGGCTATTTGTAGGCGGCTTTGGTTGTGGATATCACTACGGCTCCAATCTTGTATGGATCGCCGTTTGAAGAGGGTCTTCTGTCTTCCAGCCTTCCGCACCACCCATCTTCGACCGTTCCGATTGGAATCCTGATCGAGGCACCTCTATCTGAAACACCATAGGAGAACTCGTGGATTGACTGCGTCTCATGCAGTCCGGTTAGCCTCTGTTCGTTATGGGCACCATAGACATCCATGTGTTTCTTGATGTTCTTCCCGAATTCCTCGCAGACCTTGTTGAATGTCGCCTCGTCGCCACAAGTCCTCAGAGTGGTGTCTGAGAAGTTGACGTGCATCCCAGAACCGTTCCAGTCGGTTGCCCCAAGTGGCTTGGGGTGCCAATCTATGGAAAGCCCGTACTTCTCGGCGTTCCTCTCTGCCAAGTACCTGGCGACCCAAACCTCGTCTCCGGCATTCTTTGCCCCCTTGGCGAATATCTGGAATTCCCATTGCCCGACAGCCACTTCTGCATTTATCCCCTCGACATTGATTCCTGCTTCAAGGCACATGTCTAGGTGAGTCTCGATAACCTCTCTGCCGTGTGCGTTCTCAGCACCCACAGAGCAGTAGAACTGTCCTTGGCCTGTTGCATCACTGGGGAAGCCCAGTGGGAGATTCGTCTCGGGATCCCATAGGAAGTACTCCTGTTCGTAACCGAACCAGAAGTCATCATCATCATCCCCAATAGTGGCGCGACCGTTAGTGAGGTGCGGAGTGCCATCGGCATCGAACACCTCGCACATCACGAGAAATCCGTTAAGTCGATCTGGATCGGGATATATCGCTACTGGCTTCAGGAGGCAATCTGATGATGCACCCTCTGCTTGTTTTGTGGAGCTGCCGTCGAATGACCACATCTTACAGTCATCCAGTTTCCCGGAGAAATCTGTCTCCACCATTGTCTTGCTCCTCATGCTTTGCGTTGGTTCAAAACCATCCAGCCATATGTACTCCAATTTTGACTTAGTTGCCATATCCCTTGGCCGGGTAAAGGTAGTTTATAGTCTGAACGTTTGATTAATAATATGATGATATTTTGGTTATTATCATTATTATATTATAAATTAATGTACAATTGACACATACTCAGGTAAAATAATATTCATTTGAATAATATTTATTGACCCGAGTGGATTATTCCACTCGATTGAACACTTGCGCAAGGGACATTTTCTTCTCGGCCTAGGTATGAGACATTGAATAGGATGAGTCGCGAGAGTGCTTTCATGGGGATGTCGGATGCATGGGCGATCCCTGATTTCAGGAAACTGGTCATCGGCAATGGCGTCAACCAGCTTGGAACCTCTATTTTCATTATTGGGATGGGTTGGACAGTGTCCCAAATCGGTGGGCCAAAGGCATACGGGATGATATTCACTGCATATTTTCTCGGCCACCTCCCCCTGCTCCTATATGGTGGGATGGTCGTTGATCGGATGCCGAGAAGAACGGTGGCTCTTGTGGCGGATATTGCTCAGGCCCTTATGGTAACCTTGGCAGTAATCGTGCTGGTAGCAGGATTTGAAGAAATCAAAACTCTACTGGTTGTCGTTTTCTTCACCGGGGCTGCGACGGCATTCTCAATTCCGGCGATAGGGGCTCTGATCCCGGACCTGGTTGAAGATGAACTACTGCCGCAAGCCAATGCAATCCGAGGTGTGGCTATGACTGGTGCGTGGATGCTTGGGCCACTGATTGGTGGTTTCTCGGTTGCATCCTGGGGTATTGAGGTGTGTCTTATCCTGGATGTTTTGACTTTCGCATTCAGCGGATTAGTACTTTGGACGATCGCTGAGATACCTGTTGACAGGGAAGAGAGTGGCAATCTCCGAGAAGAAGTCACCGAGGCATGGTCCTTCGTGAAGACCCAACCGTGGCTATTTGCCGGAATCGTGATGTTCATGATTTGGCACATTGGGGACTCTGCGATCGAAATTGGCATACCGTTCATCATCCAGAACAATGACCTTGGTGCTAAGGCATTCGGGATCTTCGGGGCGATTGGGGCTGGTGGGGCGATGATCGGCTCCGTCGTTGGAGGCATTTGGCCGGTCTCGAAAGAGTTACGGGGGCTTGTTTTCTATGTCCTCATCGGAGGGATAGCCTGGTGCATGCTGATGTGGGCGATGCCCATTCCCTTCCTGCTGATCCTCGTTTTCGTATTCCTAGAAGGGGTTCTCGGTGGGACCTTGGGGGTGATTTGGCGGACCACGATGTCTGATAGCGTTGACCAGCACCTAAGGGGGAGGGTGAACTCACTGGATGCCATAGGTTCTCTGATCTTCATCCCCTTTGCCCCGCTAATGGGTGGTTGGATGATCGAGGAGACCAATGTCCTAACCACATTTGCAGTCGCTGTATCGGTCATGGTCCTCACGACCATGGCTGGACTGGTCGTCCCCTCTTTCAGGAGGTTCGAAAGGGTGGATTCGGAACTCTTCCCTATCGGGGTCGATCGAAGTCAATCTGACTAATGTCTATCGCCAACCAATTGTCGTATATCTGCCTCTGGATTCTGATAGCTGCCCATAGTATGATCAGGAATATTATCCAAGAGAAAGCGGTCTTGCCCATCCTTACTGGAATTTCTGTGAGAATGATGCCGTCGAACAATATGCATACGGAGATGTAGGCAACCCTCCCAAGGGTGGCTAGTAGGCTCTCCTCCTCCTGGGCCAAGACCGCCTTCACACGATTCTCCCGTGAGGCGTCTGATGCCTTCTTCAGTCGCCAGAAGGAAGACTCCGCCTCCTCCCTCCTGTCGTAGAATGGAGGAGTCTCGGATTCATCATCGGGATTGCCGGTGCTCCTCGGCATTCATTCCCCTCTTACCCAATCGGGGTCGTCTTCGGAACCATTGCCGCCCTCGACAACCTCCTGCTCATGGTATGCGTCCCGACCCTCGTCGTGTTCATCCGTGCAGCAGGGGCAAGGCTGCACCCAATGCCCTGGGGAAACCTCTCTCAGAGAGAGATCTATTTTGGTGCTCTTCTCCCAGTCTGGATGCTGGAGGCGGTGACCGAAGGCACATCCTGGAGGGGGGTCGACCGGCGAGGGCACATCCCCCTCAACGGGGGGTTGATCGCTCCTTGCATCGGGGTCTGGGCTGGGGATGGAGGAAATCAGGGCCTTCGTGTATGCATGGAGGGGGTTGCGGTAGATCTCATCCGAATCGGCCAATTCGACGACCTTGCCCAAGTACATCACAGCGATACGATCGGAGATGTGCCTAACGACGGCGAGATCGTGGGAGATGAAGACGAATGTGAGCCCCCTCTCTTTCTGGATCTTCTCAAGCAGGTTGAGCACCTGAGCCTGGACCGAGACGTCCAGTGCGCTGGTGGGTTCATCCAGAAGGATGAACTCGGGGTCAAGTGAGAGGGCCCTTGCCAGAGCAATCCTCTGCTTTTGACCCCCAGAGAACTCGTGAGGGAAGCGAGTCATGTGTTCGCCCTTCAGGCCCACCGATTCCAGGAGTTCCTCGACCCTCCGAGTCAGTTCCACGCCTTCGCTCAGCCCATTGACCTGCAGGGGCTCCCCGACAATAGAACGAACTGACATCCTTGGGTTCATTGAACCTCCGGGATCCTGGAAAACTATCTGCATCTTCCTCCTTATCTCCTTGTTTGGAATTTCACGAATGTCTGAGCCGGAATAAATCACGGACCCCTCTGTGATTGGTATTAGTCCCATCAGGACCCTCCCCAATGTGGTCTTGCCGCAGCCCGATTCGCCTACCACGCCGAGGGTCTCTCCTCGATTAATTTCCAGATCGACCCCGTCTACTGCCCGGACGTAGCTTCTGACGGAAGACATCATGCCTTGCTTGATCGGGAACCACTTCCTCATCCCCCTTATTTCGATTAATGGCCCCTCCGACATTTCTCACACCCACCTGTCCTGTGACTCGTCTAGGCAAATAGGGCAGCTCTCGACCCAGTGCCCCTCGCTTGCTTCCAAGAATTCGGGGCGAGTACCCAATGTCTCGCCCTCCCTTTCCATTCTCTGGCAGAAACGACATCCAGAGACGAAATCCGAGGGATTCGCAACCTGTCCGGGTATTGCTGGAAGGACTGATCCCCTTTCCGACTCGAGGCTTGGAGTGCAGGCGATTAGCCCTCTTGTGTAAGCGTGTAATGGGTTGGAGAAAATCTCCCTAACAGAGGCCTTCTCTACTACTCTGCCAGCGTACATCACCGTTACGTCATCGCACATCTCTGCAATCACTCCGAGGTCATGAGTGATCAGCAGGATTGCAGTCCCCTTCTCATCTCGGAGGGCCTTCATTAGGTTGAGTATCTGAGCCTGGATTGTAACGTCAAGAGCAGTGGTGGGTTCGTCGGCAATCAGTAGCTTGGGCTCACATGCCATCATCATCCCAATCATTACCCTCTGCCTCATGCCTCCGGAAAGTTCGTGTGGATACATATTGGCGACGGCCTTGGGGTCGGGAATCCTGACGTCATCCAGGATGCCCTCGACCTGCCTAATGTGAGCTGGGTCCAACCTAAGGAAGTCGGCCCAGATGATGAATGGGATAGCAAGTAGTGCGCATATCACTAGAATCGCAGATAGTCCGGATAGCGGCATCCAAATCATCAGGAAGATTGCCAGGTAAGAAGCAATCGCATGGGGGATGTACAAAGAGAGATCGGAGAATGAGGAGTCGTCTGCGAACTTACCATATCCATAGATTGCACCCATTCCGCCGACAATGAAGATGTGATTCACGAACACCATGATCAGAGCGATTGTCAAGTCAATAGTATCGCCAAACAGGCTGATTAAATCAAAACCGGATATAGCGGTCCCGAAGGCCAAGAGCCAGCTTGATAGATCTGCGAACAGAATGATCGGGGCCGAGAATACATCTAGAATCTGATCCTTGGAACCAGATAGCTGTGCTGCGAAGACGAATGAAAGTGCCGCTAATGCCACTAACGACTGACGCGGATTTGTAGAGAAGGAGTTCCTGACCATCGAGATTGGGCTCAGCAAGGCATGCCCGATTCGCTCGATTCTGGCGGTTTCCGCTTCGACTAGCCTATCGTGCTCCCTCATTACTTCAGAAATCTGCTTCGACACCTTGTATAGGGGGTTGAGAGCTGACATTGGCTCTTGGAATATCATGCTGATCTCGTTGCCCCTAACCCATCTCATGTACCTCTGGTGCTTGCGAGATTCGGTCTTTGCCGAGAATCCCACTAGCCATGACGTTATCGTGATGGCTAAGAAAAACAGGAACAGGGAGCTGAAAAAATTGGGCTCTACTAGGATAGTAGCGAAGAATGAGAATATGGTGGCCATGACTCCAAATGCCGTGATTTTCTCCGTAAATTGTTGTATCCGACTGTTCGAAGGGGAATCCCTGAACAGGAGTTCCTCGCCCTGATATCTGACGCTCCCTTCGTCGACCTCGCAGGTTGCGAGTCCTATGGAGACCAATGAGGTAACTGACTTTCCACATCCAGACTCGCCGACTAGTCCCATTATCTGTCCCTCATCGACCTTCAGATCAACTGAGTTTAGGGCCTCCACTGATCCGTCGAGGGTGTCGAAGTGGACTCTGAGTCCCTGAATCTCCAGCACTTCTCTAGCTATCCAATCACCTCCTGTTCTTCGGGTCAACCACGTCCCTAATGCCGTCCCCAAGTAGGTTGAAACCGAGCACCGTCACGGCTATCGCTAAGCCCGGATATAACATCATATGGGGGGCTCGTTGGAAAGCGACCCTGCTCTCGGATATCATCAGCCCCCACTCTGCCGTATACGGTGCTGCCCCCAAGCCGAGGAAGGATAGCCCGGATGCGGATAGGATGGTCCCGCCGATATCCAAGGTGAAGGCAACAAGTAGAGGTGCCCAAGCATTGGGGAGGATGTGTCTGAACATTATCCTGCTAGGGGGCGCCCCAACGCTCTTGGCTGCCTCGACGAAAGCCATCTCCTTGACGTATAGGACCTGTCCGCGTATCAGCCTAGCATACCCGGGCCAGCCGGTGAATATCAGAGCGAACTGCACCTGCCATAGTTTGTCGAAGTCCTTGATGAGTACGATTTCTGGCCCCTCGTTTCCAGATAGTTTGAACAGAATGGCCATGGATATGAACACTACGACAGTCCTGAAGTTGAGGTACCTCCAGGGATTGGTCCAGTCGAACGATGAACCGATCCTCTTCAGTGCCCCATCCAAGCTATTTTTCTGCACGAACCTCCTATCTGCCAGAATTATTCCCACTAGAAGAACGATCACAACCAAGGAGGAGATTAGTCGCCACCCCCTGCTGTGAGAGACTCCGAAGAAATCAGGCCAGGCGAACGCGGGGAGCCACCCCACGAAGAATAGGAAGGCCAATAGGCCCACCAGAAGGGACCTGTTCTCCATCAGCATCCCCATTGCTTGGTCGCTGACCTGATCGTTGCCAGACAGAACGGTTGTGGAGAGATGAGAATTCAGGAAGTAGGCCAGCATGAGGACCGGTAAGAGGATGCCCAACCAAACGGGAAAGGTCAGGCTTGAGACCGACCGCATTGCAGCCACGAACGCCATCGCTAGGATTAGTCCGGGGATTGCGAAGAAAACGTCGCATATTCTCATTATCACCTCGTCGACCCTCCCCCCGTAGTAGCCGCTGATGCTTCCGACGATGGTCCCGATTGTGACAGTTAGAGTGGCCACGGTAATTCCGATGGTGAGGGATACTCGGGCCCCGTACACCACCTTGCTGAACACGTCATGCCCTTCTTTGTTGGTTCCGAAGATGCACGTGTCATATTCCTCAGGCAACCACCAGTGGCTCATGTCCTCGTTTTCGTACAGGTAGGTCACCCACACGCCGCTGTAATGGGAGGAGTTCCCATACAAGTCTGGAGAGAGCACGAAAAGGGAGGAGTTGTTCGGGTCGATCGTGATTAGGGATATGTCTTGGTCATAGCCACGATCATTCTCTATCTTGATGATCTCAGTAACAGACAGGACATCCGTGTAGTATCCATAGGCAATCGAGCCACTGACTTTGTTTGCGGACTCTGCCACGACGGTCTCAGAGAATAGAGGGGATCTAGGGTTGGTGGTAATCTTCTGCTCGCGCAATGAGCACTCCTCTGAGAACGGAGGAGACTCTTGTTGGTCAGGGTTATTCGACCACTTGTCCTCGGTATCAGTAAGATTCCTGTATGGGTGCTGGACCGCTATCTCATCAGCGAAGATGGCGACCATGGAGACTGACAAAACCATCAGTAGACCGAGCATGGCTAGTAGTGAACGACGATATATCTTCCATCCTCGTCCGAGGTTGCTGATGGACATGGACAGAGATTCCAAGAGTCGCTTCTGACTCTCTTCTCGGTCTTTTCGACCTCCTCCCCAATCTCTCATTCTAGCCTCACCCTCGGGTCCACAATTGCATAGGCGATGTCCACTATCAGATTAGACAGCAGGAAAATCACTGAAGTGAGTAAGGTTACTCCCATGACGATTTGATATTCCAGTTGCAGGATTCCCAAGACGGCCACGGTCCCCATGCCGTGGATGCCGAAAACTGACTCGGTCAGCACCGCCCCCCCAATCGCACCCCCTATGGAGAATCCCAGGATGGTGACAATGGGGACCATGGCGTTCCTGCATGCGTGCACGACCACGACCCTGAACTCCGAGAGCCCCTTGGCCCTTGCAGTTCTGACGTAATCCTCGTGGAGCACCTCCAGTAGGCTGGCTCGCATGTATCTGAGTAGCGAGCCAGAGGATGCTACCCCGAGGGCAGAGCATGGCAGCACCAGATGGATCAACGTATCCATGAACAACTCCCGATTAGTGTCGAACTCGGAGGGCAATTCTGTTAGCTTTGCATCAGTCACGAACCAACTGTCTATCAGATGGAAACCAGTACCTGATTCTGGGTAGAATGAGTGGTAACCATCCAAGGGATATGTGTAGCTCTGCTGGTGCCTGTCGAATATAGGGAAGCACCCTCCTTCCGTGCCGAATATCGGGTCGCATATTCCCCCCACTTCAGGTCCTGTTGCGAAGTAGAGCTGCAGGAGCATGGCGAACCAGAAGATGGGGAGGCTGACGAATGCGATGGCGAAGAACCGGGAGACGTGGTCGAACATCCTGTCCTGCCTCACGGCGCTGATAATGCCCAGGAAGATCCCTAATGGATAGGCAATCATGAGCGAGAAGAAGGCCATCTCGAGCGTTACCGGGGCGGAGGTCTTGATTATGTCCAGTACCGGACGGCCGTTTTTCTGAGACTCACCCCAATCTCCGTTGATTAGGTCGGTAATGTACCTCTCGAACTGCAGGCTGACTGGGTCATCCAGCCTAAGCCTCTCGCGGTTAGCTTGGTGTGCCGTGATTGGCTCTCCTTCGTCGGTGTAACCGACAATGAGTCCGCATTTGTCCCCGCATTGGAGGGCAGCTGGGTCGCCGGGGATTATCTGCGCCACTGCGAAGGTGAAGACCGCGACGCCTATCATGACCGGGATGAGGAGCAAGAGCCGGCGAACGACGAATTCGTGCAACCTCATGATAGTCCCCGGCGCCGGTCCGTTAGGAGACCTATGACAGTTACCGAATGCAAAGTTGCAAACTGAATTTAGATTCAGAGATTTTCGGCTCGGCGGCAGACTCCCAAGGGTCTGCCGCCGGCCTTACGTTCTTCCTGCAGGTTCTCTACTAGCAGGTTCCGACTAGTTCGCCGTCAACTTCTGGCAGCTTGTCGTAGTCGAACCAGTGAGCGGACCCGATGGCCACCCAGTCAGGAGAGCAGATGTCGTCGTGCTTGACGCCGATTCCGTTGTACTGACCGATGATGATCATGTTGGGGTCCAGCACCCATGCCGCGAAGGCATCGACGTACGCCTGCTCGCGCGTGGCGTCGTCCTGGGACGTCCGGCCGGTTAGCAGGTGCGTATCCACGACGTCGTTGTGGTATCCCGTACCATATGCGTCACCGCCGATGTCATGGCTGCCTGCGAATGGCGACCAGTAGTTGTCTGGGTCCAGGTAGTCAGGAGCCCATCCGCTGAAGCGGATGTCCCAGGTCCTGGTGTAGTACATCGTGAGGTACTCTGGCCAGGACTTTGCGTCACCGGACGTTGCAACTCCGATGGTCCCCAGTGCTTCCTCAAGCTGTCCGCCCATGGCAATTCGGTAGTCGTTGCCCTCGTTGGCCATGACGCGCAGGATGTTTGGTAGGCGGCACTCGGTGCCGTCCCTGTCTCCCTCTGCAATCACTGTGGGAGCCCCACCGTGAGTCAGCGAAGTGCAGTCGTACTGGCGGATGAATCCGGCGTTCTCCAGGATTGCCTCGGCGTTAGCCAAGTTGTATGTGAAGACCTCGTACTGGGTTCCCGCGTACAGGAATCCCGTTGGGATGGGCCCGTACTGAGGTGCAAGGGAGTTGTCGTAGGTGACCCTGCGGTGCGTGTCGTAGTCGAACGCGTAGGAGATTGCCTCCCTCACAGCTGCCGTTTCCATGACGTTGCAGTCGTTAAGGGCGGTTCCGTCGTCGCTGCAGTCGTGGTTCAGCACCAGGGACGAGTTTGCATCCGTGTTGGTGTTGTCCTCTCCTGCGTCCAGAACCTTCGGGTTGAGGTTGAATGCCGACAGGGTCGTTGTGAAAGTCTCCCTGTAGGTGCAGATGTGCCCGTCCTTGCTAGCCACGTTTGGCTTGTCGTCAAGGGCGTCGTCCTCTCCAGCGTCAAGTGCTCCGTTGCTGTTCTCGTCGATGTAGCAGAAGTTCACCAGGTCCTCGATGTTGATGCCACCGAAGTCGACCTCGCCGTCAGTGTAGGCTAGTAGCCTGGTTGACGCCTCGGTAACGATGGTCATGGTGTGCCTGTTGATGTTGAAGTCGCCAGACTCCCAGTACATCCAGTTGGGTGTTAGGACGATCCTGTCCTCACGGACCCATGACTGGACCAGGTATGCGTTGGTTCCGGCTCCGAATGGGCCCTCGTCCAACCATTTGTGGCAGTAGTCGTCAGATGTGACGTTACCACCAGCATCCAACTCGATAACTCGGTTAGCCTCGCAAAGCTCAGCGTTGATCACTGCGCCCACGGTGTAGGCGATGGTAGAGATGAACGCAGACGATGGGGCTTTCAGGGTCACGGAGAAAGAGGTGGGACTGATAACCGTGAGGTTTAGTCCACCGTTGTCATCGTGGTTTCCGTCTGCATCGTTGCAGTTGAATGACTGGTCTAGGATCCAGTTTACATGGCTTGCAGGCCCTGCGTATCCAATGACCCTGCACCACGAGTAAACGACATCTGAGGCTTCCATCTTGTCGCCGTTGCTGAAGTACACATCGTCACGTAGAGTGAAGGTGTAGGTTAGGCTATCAGCACTGACAGTGAACCCTGTTGCAAGCCTTGCCTCGATGATGGCGTTACCCGAGCCATCTCCAGCATACCTGTACAGAGTGTCGTAGACCTGTTCGATCACGTCTCCAGATGCGGAGTCGTATGCGTCTCCTGGGTCGATTGTCGAAGCGTCCCCGATGGACATCTCGACGATCTCGCAGGGGTTGTTTGATCCCTGCTCACGGCACTTTCTGGACTTCTCAAGCTCGTAAAGCGCCGAAGAGAAGTGGGCGCTTTCGTTAGCGGAGTCGGCGGCGAGGTTGCTCGCGTAGTCGGTCATGATGGCTGCCTGTGACATTCCGTAGTCACAGGAGTTGTCGTTTTCCTCTGCAGCAGCATCGTAGTTGTTTGCTGCCATGTCGGTACATCCTGGGACCTTTGCTACAGTCTCCGTTACGGTCTCCGTTACTGTCTCAGTCACAGTTTCGGTTACGGTCTGGACACATGCGTTGTTGCCGCTGTCTAGCGTGTAACCGTCTCCGATTGCGTCGCAGTCAGCTTGTGTCAGCGTCCTTTCCACATCGTCCCCAGCGCAACCCGCCAGGGCCGATGCAATCATCAGTGTGCATAAAAGAAGAGCATTCGCTTTAACCTTCATCGCTCCATTGAGACTATGATGTGTATTTAGTATCACCCTAGAAAATGGGCCTTTTGGCCAATCAGGGGGTTTGATAGCCACTAATTATCGAAAAAATGATGGGTCCTTTCCCTAAGAGTCGAAGAGTAATGGTGGACGTGCCGAGATTTGAACTCGGGGCCTCTTCCATGCCAAGGAAGCGCGCTTCCAAGCTGCGCCACACGCCCAGTGGGCTGACGAACTGCGGCGCCCATTTAAGGAGGATGTGGGAGAGTGGTTGATGTGTCACGTGAGGAAGGGGGCAGGAGCGTGCCCGCAATTCCGGATGAATTGCTGGAAGACCTGGCCAAGGAATTGGAGGGGGAGGATGCCCCCTTCGTCGAACACCTCGGGAGGGATTTGGAACTGAAGTGGCTCGAGGAGGATGAGTCGAGGCTGGGATTCACAAGATTCGAATGCGACCATCACGAAATCTACCGGAGGCGAAGGCTCGGTGTACCACCGGGCCCGGTAACCATTGCAATGAACCCGATATTGATCAAAGACACCGCACTATTCCGTCATACTCTAGCGCATGAACTTCTACATGCTGCTGGACTTCTTGATCACGATGGTTTGCATGCAGAGATAGTTGGCAAGATTGCCCCTGCGCCCAAGCTAAGGGATTCACCGGTCCTGATGAGACTGCGTGAACAGGTACTGGAGGGACTCCCCGAGGAGCAGTGGATCTGTGGCAAATGCGGTCACGCTTGGGAAAGAAGGAGGGTGACAAGGCCAACACGGTGCCCGAAGTGTGCAAGTAGGTTCGAGACGAAGTGAGGGTTCATCTAAGTGGGACTCCCGGAGAGGGTCGCGGGCGATTGGTGTAGTCTGGATATCATGCTGGCCTTCTAAGCCGGTGACACGGGTTCGAATCCTGTATTGCCCACCACCTAATCTAGATGTGTATCACGAATCGCTCATATACGCGAGGCAGGTCGGAAGGACTCGCAAACTGGAGGATGATTAACAGTGAAGAGAGGTTCCCGTGCTTGGAAGAAGCAAGGGAAGCAACGCTGGAAGTGGCGAAAGAAGAAGCTCCGAAGGCGGAAGGCAGCCAGGAAGCGGGCCAAGCAACGATGAAACTGGGTCAGCGTGAATAGGGGTTGCCTCGTCTCGGTGTCATGGTCGAGCAGGGCCCTATCGATGCGGAGATTGTCGACGAGCCCGCGGGTCGCCGAATTCTGATGACGTACAAATCTGGCTCGGCAGCCATTCTGGTAGTTGCGATAATCATCATCGCAGCATTCCAATCGATTGTGGCATCGCCCAAATCCGGATCTATCAGCGGCGAAGAAAGCAGGAACGCCGTTGTCGTTTGGGATCAAAGCGTATACATGCCCAGGCACGAGGAATGTATTGACGAGGGCAACGGGCAGGACTTGCCTGAATTTGGAATCGGGTACGAGCCTAGTATCTCAATCACCAGCAATGGGAACATGTTCATCACGGCGCACAAGGACCTTAGGTGGGGAGGGGAAGACTCACCGATCCCGATAATCTTGGACCCAGATGATCCCGGGCCCTGGTGGGCCTGCACGGATGGGAGGGAAACGACTTGGGACTACTGGGCATCTTGGTTCTGGGCCTCATACGACAATGGGACCACCTGGGAGCATGGGGAGAACTTCGGGCCTACACCTGGAAACATGCTCTTCGCAAACTACCTGGCTGGAGGTTCGGAGTGCCTGGGGGACGAGGGTGACATCTCCGTAGACGCGATGGACACGGTGTTCTACCTAGACACTACGCTGGAAGACAACTGGTGGCACACTCTGGAAGACCATGGGACGGAATACTCCACGGGAATCTGCCAGAGGATGAACACCATGGCAGCAGATGACCGACCCTGGGTTGCGGCCCAGGGGGATGGTATCATCCACTACCTCGGCAACTCTGGCGCGTCCCCCCCCGAATGCACCGGTGACTCGGGGAGGTACTGGTACTACCACTCTGAAGATGGCGGGAACACATTCTCGCAGTGCTACTCAGTACCCGGCGGATGGAGCACGATATCCAGCCAAAGGCATGGATCGTACGTGTACATCGCCCAGGAGAATGCGGACACCCAATCGGGCACTGTCATAGTCAGAATCAGCGATGAGTATGGCAGGGGGACGGGTTTCGGCGATGGGACGTGGGCACCTCCCGTCGACGTCGGGCCGAGAGAGGGCAATTGCCCCGAGGGCTACCCTGTTGTCAACAACAACGAGGGAGGGACCGTTGCAGTGGTGTGGGCCGACTGTCCGAACGGGAGCACTGGTCCATGGGAGATCAGGTTCGCCATCTCATACGACCACGGGACGAACTGGTCCACGTGGAACGTCTCTCACATCAATGGGATTCAGATGTACCCGTTCGTCAGCATCAGCGATGGAGACATGGTCTCACTGGCATTCTACGGTCTGGACTTCGATGATGGGGATCTGGATGGCGACTACGTGGAAGGAGAGGAGTGGTTCCTGTACGCAGGGGCACTGCAATCACCGATTGAGGGCGACAGCTGGGATTTCACCATAGCAGACCCGGAGCCATTGCATGTGGTGACCGGTTACGAGGAGCAGCTTGGAGACGTCCATGCGCTGCACGACTTCTTCGAGACGGTCCTGAGCCCGGATGGCTCGTGGATCGGGATCGCCTACCAGCAGAACCTGGGGCAACACCCGTTCGAGGAGAACGAGGAGCAGCGATATATCAAGTTCGTAGGAGGCGACCTCTCAACCGCCTGACGAGACCACTACCAACTCCAGAGTTGTGTCACCCTTGATCAACGAAGTATGTGGGATGATTGTATCCCCGTGGACTGCGAGGACGGTAGATGGGGGGACGCCCATCTTCTCAAGGACCTCGCTGACCGAAATGGGTTTGCTTGATTCGACCTGGACGGACCCTCCTAGGTGCTCAACTTGAATGATCACGAAGGGCATGAGGTCGGGTCAGCCTTATGTCTGATTCGCAGGTGGACGTTTCGCTGCCGAGATCGCATAGCCCGGTATTGCGGTGGATTCGAAATCCACTGTCCATTGGACGCGGGGGTTCAAATCCCTCTCTCGGCGCCATCATCCTCTTCCCACCAGCCTACTTCCTCGGATGATTCCTCGGTGGTTTCGGAACCACCGTCAGTTTGCTCTCTCGGGTATTCCTGAGGTGGATCTTCTGGCCCCTCTGAGTTCTCCAGCCAATCTGCCTGGGGGAATCCGAAGCCGATCTTCTCCAATCTGGTCCTGATTCTGGTGTTTGCATTTCCAGCTGATCCTAGCCCGAGGAAAAGGAGGAAGAAGTTGCAGCATGAGAGAATTACTATGTTTGTGATTGCGCCAGAGCCGATGGAGAATCCAGTAATTAGGACGCTGCGTCCGGGGTTATTGGGGTCTACGTACACATCAATAGTGGAAAGGCGCGGATGTTCCCTCTCGAAGTCCTCCTTCCATCCGAGGCTGGAGTCGGTTGAGTCTTCCCAATCTACCAATGAAATCTGATCGCTTTCGTATACGATTCCACCCACCTCGTAGCTATAGTCGACTTTCAGCCCGTAGGTGCAACCATCCTCCCCACCACAATCCTCCCAGATGTAGATGTCATCGACTGTACCCGGTGTCCTGTCCCAGTTTTTCGTTTGCCACTGCTCATAGTGCAATGGGACGGTAAAAATGTCGACGGTCAGAACGATGACCAAACAGACTACTGCAACGATCATACCCCTGGAATCACCGGGTTTGAAAGTCAGTGAGAAGGTCGCCATGGCAGTTCCGCCAACCGCCGACTTTTCTTTCTTTGGTGTTGTCAGGCAGAACTATAGGCACCGGATTTGGGCGCATATCCATGGAGATAGAAAACGAATTCGGACCTGCTTTCACGCTAATGACTGCGAAACTCTCGCCGGGTGAGCAGATCAAGGTCGAGCCTGGGGCCATGGTGGCCCAGTCGAATGGGATGGAGATGAAGACCGGCATGGGGGGTGGCGGTGGTCTTGGCGGATTCATGAAGAGCATGGTCAGGAGCGCGCTTGGCGGTGAGTCATTCTTCGTAAACACATACACTGCTGGTTCGTCAGGAGGATGGATCTCCATGGCACCATCTGCTCCCGGGGATATCGAGGCGTTCGATCTTTCGCCGGGCCAGGCTTTCTTCATGCAAGGAGGGGCGTTCATGGCTTCTTCCATCAACGTGGAAACCTCAACTAAGTTTCAGGGGTCGAAGGCTCTCTTCTCGAGGGAGGGTTTCTTCTTCCTGAGGGCCGAGGCATCTGACGTCCCGGGCAAGGTCTTCTATTCGTCATACGGTGCTATGAAGAAGATCGAAGTAACGCCTGACAAACCCATCAAGATCGATAACGGACATGTGGTGGCATTTACAGATGGCCTTCATTACAACGTCACCAAAATCAAGGGGCTTGGTTCCTTCCTGTTCGGTGGAGAGGGCTTCACTCTGGATTTCAATGGTTCTGGTTCCGTTTGGATTCAGACCAGGAATATTCAGGCACTCGCGACCCAGATGATCCCCTTCCTTCCGACAAGTAGTCAGTAGGCATCAGAAGTCAGTGGTGTCCTCGGAGTGCCTGAGGATAACGACACGGGCACCTGGGCCAATCCGAACCTGCGGCCTACCGGCCCATTCGCCGACCTCACCGTTCAGTATTGCGATCTCATCCCCTCGGCAGATGGCAGCGGCCGATACTGGGATGAACTGCTTGAAGGCAACGGAGGCGGCGGAACCAGTCTTGTCCATCAGGGTGATTGACCAACGGCGTACGTTGGCCCCGTCTGGATATGCGTCGATGGACCACACTCGGCCCACTACGCTGACCCTGGTCTCCACCTCGACCACGGGAGCGACATCATCCTCCGTTGCAATGGATACCGACGATCTTTCGTCCAGATCGAACTGTAGCTGGCCCCTCCAGATAGATGGCATCCCCTCGTCCACTCGTACACGGGAGCCTTCGGAGATCCCCCTGGTGACGCTGCGTGGATTGCCCTGCCTGGAGGGTCTGACGCGTGCTCTGTCATAACCATCCTGGAGGGTAAACTGGAGGCTAATCGATCCGTCATCCAGAAGTTCTGGGCCTTGCAGGCCGATGACGTCGCCGACGATGCTAGTCCTGGTGACTATCTCCCCGATAGGTGTCACTGGCCATGCATGCCCGAATTTCTCGATCCTGCTCTCTAAGGGGAGGTTCAACTCGTAATCCGAGCCCTCGCAGATGCCTCTGTAGTCGCAACGAACACAACGGGCCCTCTCGTTGGGGTGGGTTGGAGTCTCAGCAGGTATCCCGCCCCTGTCGAAGAATCGCAGTGGCGATGGTTCCGGGGGGCACATTGAGATATCTGGGTCTTGGGCGTGAATCTGTTTGTAGAGTTGCTCTAGCTCGTTGTTCAGAGAGTCCATCTCCTCCTCTGTTGGGAGGCTAACTTGCTTCACCGTGCCTGTTCCCAGGTACCAAATCTCGAGCCCGTCGACCACCTCTTCCCTAGCATGGGTCTCCCACCACAGCCAGCCGTACATCCTGAGTTGGTCCAGGTAGTCGCCCGACCTGTCGCCCTTCCCCACTGAGGCCTTCAGGTCGACGATAGTGGGCTTCCCGGACCAACGGTATACGAGGTCGTACTCCCCCTGAAACCACTCACCAGGATGCGCGCTGGTCTGTGTGAACGACTTGGCGTCTGGGTCGACGAACCACGGCCGGGCGACCTCCCATGCCTCGGCCCATGTAATCGGGCCTCTTCCGGCTGCGGGGTGCGGATTGCCCCAATCTCGAGGAAAACCATCGGGTGCTGGCCAGTGAAGCCGATGCCCTGACCTCCATTCATCGATGCCGGGACCCCCACTGCAGTCGATGCATCCCTGCACTTGGTCTAGATGCAGGGAGATTGCAGATTCGACCATCTGCCTCCCCTCCGCTTTGTCCACTTCTTCTGCGGAGCCGACTCTGTTCGGGCTAGATTCCCAGTCGCTAATCGCAGACTCCCAACATCGGTCGAAGTGCGCATCCACCCTAGCAGTAGCCCATGCTTGGACGGATTCCCGGTCGTTAGGGATCGATTCTCGGGGCTGAGGGCTGAGTCCGGGGCCGACCCAGAAGTCCTGACTGTCCCAGTCCGGGGAGCCATCATCGGTAAGAGGGGTGGCCATTGAGGAACGGGAGTCGCTGGCCATTAGGGTCGGTGACTCCCGAAGGACCCGGCAGACGCATTCTTCGACTGCATTGCCCCTCAGAATCTGAGGTGGCAAGGGCGACTTGAGACGAATCATCCATCCGTAGTACCACAGTCTGGGGCATTTCCTCCATGCATTGACCTGGGATGCGGATAACCTTCGGTATGGGTTGACCTTGGAGTTCTCCGAGTCTGGCTTCCTAACTGGCACGCCACCAATTGGGAGCCGAGGACATATCAACTTGAGGAGTGTTCAGAGGCCAAACAGCCACCTTGGTTGTGCAAAAAAAACCACCCATCCCTAGTCTTGCAGGTATGAATCAGATTCACGATGCCTCAAACCGATGGCCAGAGTTCTTCATTCCGAACCAATCCCATTGTCCTCGGGAGTATTCAGGCGGACTACGGTGACCTCTAGCCTTTCGTGAGTGGGGAGGACCTCAACCATGAAGACGGGGTCTTCGATTTCCTCGGCTATGTCCTCGGCTACAACTAGGGGCATCTCGATTCTTTCATTCTGCTCGTCCCACAGGAGGAATCGACGAGGTAGGCCCGTCTCATCAACGAGTTCGTCTATCCAATCGTCCTTGGAATCGGAATCAGCATCAATGGCTCCGAAGATCAGCGTACCATCCTCAGTGAGGACCTCGTGGGGGGCGATGACAGACTCGCCTCTCCTGAGGAAGCGTCTTCTTAGCTGCCCTGCATCCTTGAATACGGATGTGCAGTACTTCAGGTGGAAGCCATAGGGTTCGCGAGTAATTCCGTCGGAGTGGTCCGGAAGGCCCTGCTCAGCGGCCAACACCCGGGACTTCATTTCGTAAGCCAGTTCGTTCGAGCCGGCAGCCCCGGCCGTTATCTCAGTTGAGAGGTTGAACCCCCTCAACTCCATGTTCTCGTGGTTTCCGACCGTGATCTCGAGCTCGTTCAGATTGAGAAATGAGATTTCGAAAGTCCGGAGGTCGTCAAGTAGTGCGAGAAGCTCATCCCTCTTGTCAGGCTCGCAAGGAATCTCAACCCCAGTGAGGATGCCGGCCTCGGAACATGCCGAAATCGTCGATCTATACCTCTCCGAATCCAGTCCGAGAAGATGGAATCGAATCTCGTCCAGACCTGCATCGGCGAATTCACTGGCCACTTCCGGACGGAAGGGTATACTGGTGTACATGTGCAGGTGAAATTCGGATCCGAACTCGGACTTGAGCCTGGATATTCCCTCTAGCGTGCGTTCCTTGGCCATCAGGGGGTCCCCTCCCGTAATCCCGGCTCCGGTAGCCCTCATAGCGCGAGCCTCTTCTATGACCTCATCGAAAGTCTCGCACCTCCTCTCATTGGCGAACATCCAGTCGACATCGCGCCGGGTCTCGGAGAGGGGGCAGTAGTCGCATTGCCAGTGGCAGTTTCCAGTAATGAACAGAACTAGCTTGCTCCCCATCTGGCACTGGATGCACCCCTCCGTGTCAGAGAGGTCGGGTGCCTCGGCGAGATCTGGGACCTGTGGGAGGGAGAGCATCTACGTCTCCACCCATTGTTCGGCTGTCGTCTCCAGAAGCCATTCGTGGAAACCCGAGTCCTGTGATAGCTCTGGGTGGAAAGTGAGTGCCATCCGATTCTGAGTCCGAACCCCCACGACCTCGTCACCCAGTTTCGCCATTATCTGTGCACCGTCACCAGTTTCGACAAATCGAGGCGCTCGGATGAAGACGCCAGGAAATTCCCTGCCTAGGGCAATGGCCTCAATCTCGGATTGGAATGAGTCGGCTTGTGACCCGAAACCGTTCCTCTCGACGGAAGCGTCAATCAGGGGTTCGCCCCCATCACCGGGCTCTGCGAGGAGAATCGCTCCAGCACAAGTGCCCAGAACAGGTCGTCTCTGGTCCTCCCTTATCCACTCGAAAATTGCAGGCAAGAGGGAGGAAATTGCATCGTTTCCCGTTAGTCTCATGGTTGTCGACTCGCCCCCAGGCATCACAATAGCATGCAGTTCGACGGAGTCTAGGTCCGAGGACTTCCTAAGTTCATGCACCTCGATGTCGTGCCCAGTCTCTCTGGATGCCCTCTCGAGAGCGGAAATATGAGAGTGACGGGCCCCCTGAAGCATTACCAGGCCAATGCGTAGCACAAACCGCCGGCTTGACAACGAGAAATGAACCCTATTGCTGCTCCGATGGCCTGAAAGACCGTCCACGACCCCGAAAGGACGTGGGGGCTGCGGGTCGCATTCACAACTTCGGGGCCGGTCCCGCTGTTCTCCCTCTCGAAGTGGTGACTGAGGTTGCAGAGTCACTGCCCAATCTGAACGGCAGTGGCTTTGGAGTGATGGAGGTCTCCCACAGGAGCCCAGCATTCCAGGAAGTGATTGACTCGGCCATGGACAGGATGAGGAGGATACTTTCAATCCCCGATGAGTATGAGGTCCTGTTCCTCCAGGGGGGTGCATCTACCCAGTTCTACATGACTGCACTGAACCTCATGAGCCAAGGTGGCATGGCGGACTTCCTAGTGACTGGCATTTGGGCCAAGAAGGCCCTGGCTGAGTCAAACAAGATCGGGGACGGGAATGCGGCCTGGGATGGCTCCGAAAACGGTTTCAAGTCAGTTCCGAATGACGATGAATACTCGATCCGAGAGGATGCCGAGTACCTCCACTACACCTCCAACAACACGCTCTTAGGAACCCAGTTCCACCACATCCCAGATAGCGGAGGGAAGCCCAGGGTCGTAGATGCCAGCTCGGATATCTGTGGGGCGCCGCTAGATGTTTCCGAGCATGCCCTGATCTACGCGGGGGCCCAGAAGAACCTCGGACCCAGTGGAGTGACGGTGGTCATCCTCTCCCCCTGGGCTGCTAGCAGAAGGAAGGGGGGGCTTCCAACCATGATGGACTACCACACCCACATCTCCAAGGGGTCGATGTTCAACACGCCCAACACCTACGGGATCTTCGTCTTGGACAAGGTGCTCTCCTGGGTCGAGAGGAATGGCGGCCTGGAAGGCGCGATCCAACGGAACGTGGCGAAATCCAAACTGCTTTATGGGGTTCTGGACGGAAGTGAATTCTGGAGGCCCCATGCGGAAGAAGGCTCCAGATCGATGATGAATATCACATGGAGGCTCACTGATGAGAGCCTCGAACCGACTTTCCTCGCAGAAGCGGCGGAGAACGGGATGGGTGGCCTGAAGGGGCACCGTAGCGTTGGGGGAATCAGGGCCAGCCTGTACAACGGATGCCCCGTCGAGAGCGTGGAGGCCCTCGCTTCATTCATGGAAGGATTCGAGAGTCGTCACGGATGAGTGACACAATGGAAACGAGGAGAATCCTCGATCTGCTAGATCTGACGCTTCTGGACATGGATGCCAGCGAGAGAGATTTGGCAAAGGTCTGCGAACTGGCGAACAGGTATCGGACCGCGGCAGTCTGCGTATTCCCAAGACACGCTGGATTCGTGAGAGATCACCTAGATGAGGGGATTGCGATAGCCTTGGTATCAGGGGACTTTCCCCGAGGTAGTGATTCCCCTGAGGAGATCTTCGATGCTGTGGAAGAAGCCGTATCCAAGGGAGCGGATGAGATAGACTGCGTATTGGAGCCAAGGGGCGATGATTCATTCCCGGGAGAATTAGAGTTGGCCAAGCTGATTGCCATGCGAGAGGCAGCCCAAGGACGCATCCTGAAGGTTATTATAGAAACCCCATTACTTGGGGAAAGGCAACTCAGGGCAGTGACTAGGATGGCTCTGTCGACTGGAGTTGACTTCGTCAAATCGTGCACGGGGAGGAGGGGCGGATGTAGTGACGAGGCTGCGACCATCCTGGCCGAAGAGGTCAGTAGGCACTGTCTTTCCTTCGAAGGAAATCCCGGGGTGAAGATTTCGGGTGGCATCTCGAAGAGAGAGGATGCGGAGAGGCTGATTGCCCTGGTGAACGAAGAAGACGGGTCAATATCAGGTAGTGACCGATTGCGAATAGGGACATCTTCCCTACTGGCGGATTTGGTTGATGGTGGGCTCGGCAGGAATTGAACCTGCGATCTTCGCCATGTGAAGGCGACGTCATAACCCCTAGACCACGAGCCCGGCCTATTTGCCAGCAATCTTCTGCGGATAAGATTGGTGACAGTAGGGCATCCTGGTCCCGCCGGTGTCAAAAGAGGCGGATGGCTCGGAAACCCGTGGCAGAGAGCATCGATATGGGGGTATTGCAAGAGCGGGACACCTGGAAGGCCTTCGGGGTTGGCATTGTTCTGTTCTGTATGATAGCCTATGCGTCGCTAGGGATTTTCGGCATCTCGTCATCGCTTTACGGAGTCTCGGACGAGGTTGAACGAGTGCCTGACTTCGAGGTGATGACCATGAACAGGACGGGGATAGATGACTCCATTGCAGGAGACGATGGCACGGCAAGGTTATCTGAATTACGAGGAAACGTGGTCATCCTCGACTTCATGGCAGTGGACTGCGCAAACTGCCACTACGTCCAGGGGCATATCGAAGATAGACTCGACGCATGGCAAGAATCTGGTTCGGAGTACCCGGTCGTGGCATTATCAATCGCATCTTGGTACGGGTACGAGTCATTTGACTGGATAAATGAGACATTCGGGAGCTCGACGTCTGACAAGCACATGCGTTGGCCTGTGGCGAACGGTGCATCGGATGCAGTTCTCCTAGAGGATGGATCTCGAGGAGACTTGGTAGAGTATTTCGCTGCCCAGAACCTCCCTCTTGTGTATGTGATAGATCACGAAGGATACGTGGTAGCCAAGGAGGGGACCGGAACTCCGCTTGACGGGTGGTCATCATTCGATAGAGCTGTGGAGCGGGCGATCGAGGGAGATGCGGAGGATCTGAAATTCGGGATCGAGAAAGCAGACAGGTCATTCTCCGGGGTCTTCATCATCGGGCTCTTCCTAGGGGTCCTAGTCTACTTCTCACCCTGCGCATTCCCAGTACTCCCATCCTACATCAGCTACTGCCTCAGTCTCGGGGTCAGGGAAGACGAGCTCCGCGAGGCGGGGAAGCTAGGGGGAAGGATCCCCGGGCCTCTTGAGATAGGGGCATTCGCAGCACTGGGGCAACTCACATTCTTCGGAACTGTAGGGGTGGTGATCTTCGGACTGGATGGGGTTCTGAGCCTGTCAGGGATCCTGCATGACATAGCCGTGGGGATCTCGCTTCTCCTGATATTCCTCGGAGCGTTGATGCTTATGGGATGGACCTCGAACTTCCTAGCCCGGGTGCAGGGCCTACTAGACCGGCACATGACTACGGAAGACGACGAGAGGTTCACCCCTCGAAGGAACATGTACCTGTGGGGCATCGGTTACAGCGCTGCTTCGGTCGACTGCACGGCGGCTGCGGTTTTCCCCTTCGTGGCATGGCTGGCAGTGGTCGGAGAGGGCGCCCTTGTCATGGGAATGGGGGGCCTTATGCTCTCGGTCTCCCTCCTGATGATAGGGGTGACTGCTCTGGTTGGGATGGGCAGAGGCGCGCTTATCGACTCCCTCAGAAGGAACTCATCGATTGTGAAGGCAACAGGTTCTTGGATGATGATGTTTGCTGGGATCGGACTCTTCGCATACCTGACTCAACCGGAAATTGTAGCTGCAATTATGGGCTAGTTCTCACCTATCGGCTGGAGCATATGCTCTACAACGGGCATGACTGATCCCCATATCCTGTCATGGACCTCTTCGACGGTGTGCCTAGTTGGGATCAGTGTCGCTCCGGCCTTCTTTCCGGACTCCTGGAACTTCTGCCTGAGGGTCTTCTGGTACTGCAGGAAGGAGGAAGTGATGGACGTCGATAGCGCCAGGTCCATGCCGGCCTCGAAGTGGTTCAGAGCCTCCAGTCTCTCACCGAACATGATACGGTTCAGGAGTCGCCGTGGCCCTGCGTGTAGGACAATCATGGCATCGGGATCAGGAGTATTCGTGTAGAGGGAATCTATCCAGCTCCCATCGCCCCCTCGAACCTGCTCCCTGATCCTGGGTGTGAGAGTGTAGCGATCGGCGATGACCACGAATCCGGCACCTAGTAGGGGTTCGGCCTCATGCTTGATCTGGTCATGCAAGTCCGTGGCATAGAGGAGAGACCTAGTGCGCCAGTTTAGCTGATGGATATCCGCGGTTCGTGACTTGACAAGACCCCCCATCAGATCGGAACGAGCCAACCCAATTGTGTGAGTGGCTATCCCATTTGCCTTCAACCTGGCAGAGAGAAGCCTGACATGGAGGGTCCGACCCACGTGGTCGGGACCCTCGATGACGATAAGCTTCCCCACGTGACTCATTGCCCGTCACCTCCCGAGTAGGAAAGCCAGTCAATGTCCGACTCGCTCAGATTCTGCGCGAGCCTGTCGGACTGATCGATAACTTGTGTGGATGATAGGTCGATGTGCTTGTCAAAGGTTTCTCTCACCCTCGACTGAACCTCTGAGACTGACCCCTGGGCATCCAGGCGTACGATTCGCCCATCCTCGACGAGCCCCGCATAAATCTCAGAGACCTTCCCTTGGAATATCCTGTAAGACTCGAATGGGTCGGTGGTCCACCCCATGTCCATCCCGGCCTCGTAGAACTTCAGCTTGGGCCTTCCCTTGACGATTCGATCGAAGCTGACGTCCACAGGGACGTCGAAGTACAGAGTAAGGTCTGGCTCCCTGGCGAATGAGTATGTGTCCTCGATAACCTCGCGGGGAACCTCTCGAGACCCGTCCCTCGCCATCGCAGTGTACTTGTAACGGTCGCAAATGACGATGCCGCCTATCTCCAAGACTGGTTCTATCTGCTGTGACCACCTATCGGCGAAGTCGGCAGCGTGAATCATGTGGAATGTAATTGGCATGAGACGTCGAGAGTTCTTGCCGATCTTCGTGGCCTCCTTCACGATCTTGCTGGAGTTCCACTCAGTATGGAAAACGGGTAGCCCCTTGGCTCGAAGCCAGTGGTAGAGTAGCTTAGCTTGAGTGCTCTTCCCCGAGCCGTCCATGCCCTCTACTGCAATCAGTATTCCCCTTTTTGCCAATCAATCACCACCCCCATAATTGCGCCTTGGCGCAGATTTGGGGGAAGGAAGGGACGTATTAGAGTGTGGTTGAGAGCTAATTGACTAATTGTCCCGGGACCGCCAGTCATGTTATGCGCGACCAGCCCCTACAGTACTAGTCCAGAAAGCAAGGCAAGGGCCCCTTCATTACACCCATCTCAGAGGTAGGGGGAATCAACTCTGCCTCTTGGGCCCATGAAAGTACAGCGAACATTATGCCGAAAGCAGAGAGTACAACCATATTACGAATAGACGTTCCCTTAACTCAGTGCTAATTGTTGACATCCTACAAAATAGCGGAGGAGAAATAGGGTTGTAATGATTGCCAGATTGGGGCCTCAGTATCTCCTAATGGAGTCGTATGCAAGCATGTTTAGCAAAATCTCGCCGAAATCTCTTGCATAGGCGCATAGTCTTCGAGTCGATTCGGATATCCTATCTTCGAAGAGCAAGGGTGCTGCCTTGCGCTTCCCGGACCAGAGGCCTTCCTCGTGTTTCTCTAGTTCCAGTTGGGCTGCTTTGAGTGAGTTTCGAGCGGCTTCGATCTGATGGGCGTCTCGTTCTCTCAAATTGATCATTAGGGTCTTAATCGAATCTAGCCATATTGGGAGAACTGATAGGGGCATTTCTTCTAGTGAGAGTTTCGGGTTCGATTCTGTCTCTAATGTTAGTTTTGCCATCTGATTCGCATGATCCATCATCCTCTCCAAGGAGCGGGCTAGGTTAGCATGCTCCACTCCCTGTTTTCGACTAAGGCCTAGTGACTTGACGATCTGAGATGATGAGAGCATTGACCCGACCTGCCTCTCGATGAGATACTGGAGGCCGTCAACTTCCCTCTCACGTTCTTCGTGGTCAGATATCATCTCTCCGTCCCCGCCCCTCAGAACTTCCAAGATGTCCCTGACGAGTGAGGAAAGTAGCAGGTACATCCTGTTGAGGCTGGCGTTCAGCGAGAGTTCCCCGGCATTCAGGAGACTGATTAGACGTGCGCTGACGTCATCCTGGTCACCTATTTCGAAACCACGGGTTGAACGCAGGAAGCGTCGGATTACGCCACGAGTTTTTCGGCCCAACGGACTCTCGCTAAGAACGAGTATCTCTTGCACTCCTGAGATGTATGCCCCCATGAGATGGTCGTAAAGCGCCCCCTCAGGGAGACGATCAATTTGGATGGTGACTTCAGTTCTTCTTTCGGCCGCATCATCCAAAGGAGAGAGCATCAATTCGCCACTAGTCCTCCAATCAACGCGGATGCTGTCACGAGCAGAGAGATTGTTTGCAATCACCCATGGCTTGGGCAGACTCAGAGTGAATGTTGCCCCACCTGTTAGTTGCAGTCTTCGCACATCATGCTCCCCCGGGCCAATAGGCATGGCGTTGCGATTCTAATGATTAATATATAGATTACCAAAGTTCTCTATCAAATACTCCAATGGAATCGCCAAGGTTTGTGGAACTCACAGGATTGATGTGGCTAGTACTGTTTGTTTCTCTAGCTGTTTGTGCCTACATGGCATGGAACATTGGTGCCAACGATGTTGCCAATGCGATGGGGACTTCTGTCGGATCCCGTGCTCTGACCCTAAAACAAGCAGTAATCATCGCAGCTGTCTTCGAGTTTGCAGGGGCGATGATTGCAGGGGATGCAGTCACTGACACCGTTCGAAAGGGAATCCTGGTTGTCGATTTCGATAATCGTGAGATGGTTGACGCTATTTCTGATGATCTGATGTACGGATTCATTGCAGCCATGATGGCAGCTGCCCTGTGGCTCACCACTGCGACAAGGTATGGCCTACCTGTGTCCACCACTCACAGCATTATCGGTGGAATTGTTGGAGTTGGCCTAGTCCTCGAGGTTCAACATGATGCGTCTCTAATTGATTGGGGCGTAGTCGAGAAGGTGACTATGTCTTGGGTGGCTAGCCCAGTGATGGGGGGGCTGTTCGCTTTCTTCACTTTCTGGATAATCAGGGAAACAATCCTTGAAGCCCCCGAACCTGAGGCCCGGGCACGCTGGATGGCTCCGATTCTAGCAATTCCGACATTCTTTGTCCTTGGACTGGCACTCCAGTTCAAGGCCCTAAAGGGGCTGTTCAGCAGACTCGACAGAAAAGGTTTCCTCGAAAAGGGAGATTGGTTGCCCGCCAATGAGAACGGGGTCTGGAACCCAATGGAAGCCAATGCATGGTTCCCGGTTAACAGCCTTATCCTCGCGGTAGTCGTATCAGTCATCGCTTCAGTTGCACTTGCCTATGTCCTACGGAACTACGACTTCAAGGGCGAGAATGATGGATTCCATGGGGTTGAGAGGATTTTCGTATGGTTACAAGTCATCGCAGCTGCCTACGTCGCCTTCGCTCACGGGGCCAATGATAGGTCAAATGCAATCGGCCCGATGGCGGCTGTTTGGCAGGTCATTTCTAGTAACGATGGGAAACTAGGTGCGGTGGCTGACGTACCATCCTGGCTCGTACTTCTGGGAAGCGCGGGCATAGTCATCGGCGTAGTGACCTGGGGATGGAGAGTAATGGAAACTATTGGCAGCAAGATTACCGATATCACCCCTACTCGGGGTTTCGCTGCGACCTTCGGCGGTGCGACGACCGTCCTAATCTTCTCAATGCCTTTCCTAGCTGTACCGGTTTCCACTACTCACACCCTAGTCGGGGCTGTAGTTGGAGTTGGTTTAGCGGGTGGTGCCAAAGCTGTCGATTTCAGAGTATTCGGAAAAATCATAGCCTCTTGGTTGGCGAGTCTCCCGGCAGCAGGATTTGGTTCAATAGTATTCTACGTCGCTATCGGATCGGACCCAATCAAATTACTCATTGTCATTCCTATCGCACTGGGTGTGGTTGGCTATGTGATTTGGAATACTCGTGATGGAGAGATATTCGTAGAAGATGCGTTATCCGATGCGGGGAGTGTGGATGGAAACTCCCCTACACACTTCGAACTATTCCACACTCACGCTTTGGCGGTCGAGGAGACGGTGGGTCACATGCTCAGTGCAGTGAATGCAGCTGCAGACGGCAAGGAAACTGGAATTCATATCACGGCTACGGTAGAAGCAGAACTTCGGGCGGATGACGTAAAGAACGAGATCCGCAGAAAGATTGGATCTGGGCAGATCTCAGTCCTCCAGGGTCGTGACGAGTTACTCCGCATGTTATCGAGACAAGACAGAATAGCGGACTACGCGCAGAACGTGGCGGAGCAGCTATCATTTAGGGAGCTGTTTACTGATGAAGAAGCGAGGAAGATGCTCAAAGAAATGGCGGAGGCAGTGTCTAAGACATCTGCACTCTATGAAGACGCAGTCGCCCAGCTCAAGGACGTCGCACTGTCCGGTTACACCAAGGCCGGAAGGGAAAGGCTGGGGGAGTTGATCGACGAAGTTAATCTCGCAGAGCACGAGACTGACTTGGTCGAGAGTAGGGCCGCTGCATACGTGTTCAGCCACGGTGATGATTCCCCCTTGGCAGCAGTACACATGTATCGAGTGCTACAGAGGATGGATGACGTGGCGAATGCCTGCGAGAAGGCTGCTAATGCCCTGCTGTCGATAGTCTACAACTAGTCATTCCAACCACAGGACTCGGCGAATACCAACGCACCAGTGGTATCGATTTCGTCCAAGGTTCGCTTGGTCGCGACCCATGCTAATTGGGCTACTGCGATACCGGTAACCAAATCGAATAGGTAGTGCTGCTTTGTTGTCAGGATACTGATGCACAGAAGCACCCACTCAACCCAGAGCAAAATCAGGAAGACTTGCCATGCCCTTGATTCCTTTCCCTCCCTAGTCACCCACAGGGTCATCAAGCGTGCGAGAAAATATGAGTGAACTATGTGGAGGCTCGGCCACGCGTTCCAGGGGTTGTCGGAGAAGTGGATGAACTCGAACAGAACCAGTTCCCATCCGCTCAATGAGTCCCAGTCTATCTGGTCGCGGAGGTCTATCTCCGCATGTAGAACTAGGAAGATGGTGCAACAGAAGGCGGTGACCATGATCAGGGTCTGCATCCCCACGGCTAGTTCGGCATGGCCCCTCTCATCTCTTGGACATAGGATTAGAGTTGCAGGGTAGAACATGTACAGTAGCGCGTAGGGGAGGATCATCCAGTTCACAACTGGGAACTCCCTATCGAGTCCAATCTCTGGATCCCATGCCGTATCCAGATACATGCTTGCTATGTTGTTGGTAGAGAAGTAAGGGACCGCGACCAGCAACAGGCCCAGCACGAAGACCTCGAGCGGGAACATGCCACCTCCGAGGAGCTCCCTACGTGACCATGGCCCTGCCCAGAAACGCCTCCAAGGTCGAAGTGTCGCGACCATGGTGTTACTCGTCGGGTAGAGCGTATGAACCTACTACTGTAGCAATTGCGGAACCGATGATGGCAGAGCCGAAGGCCCAGAGATCGGCCAGGCCCCCCTCACTCGCTGGGACCGCCCCCCCCGTTGGATGGATGATGTACATGTAGAACTGTGAGTCTACTGGGGGTTCGATCAATCCGTACAATGCCACGGAGGAGAATCCGGCGAGGCAACCCAGGAATGCACCACGCGACGAGACCCCCCTCCAGAGAGTCATCAGAACCGGGGATACTGTGGCTGCTGCGAGCATGTCTGCAAAGAGGAAAATCCCGAAGACACTCAATGCGTTGAACTCGAAGCCGATGATCGTGGGGCCCGATGCCAGGTAGATTGCCATAGGGATCATCGCTATGGTCGCCACCCTGCATGACTTCAGGCTCAACGCCCCGTCCGAGATGTCTCTTGAGAAGGAGGCCACTATGGCGTTCTGAAGCGTGTCGGCGCTGGAGCAAACCAGCGACACCACAAGCACGATGAGCACTGAGGCCACCAGGAAGTTGGATTCGTCTATCACGTAGAAGAATGCAATCGATGGGTCTCCGACGCCTCCTTGACCAGCAGCCACCGTCCCCAGAAAACCCATGGCGAAGACCAACGGGAACACCATGGCTGCGGCGAGGAATGCCCCTCTCCTCAGCGACTCGTCGTTGTTGGAGGCGTACACCCTCTGCCAGTTCCCCTGTGAGAACATCTCCGCTGCCGTGACTGCTACGACCAGCGCCAGACCGGATTCGAAGGACCCCATGTAGCTCACACTACCCAGCAACGACCAATCGTCATCTGAGTTGTATGCCCGGGCATAGTCAATCATCTGACCCGTATCCCCTCCCAGGAGGACGATGAGAATCATCATCACCAACAGTGCGATCACCCATGCCTGTATTCTGTCAGTTGCCAGGGAGGAGGGAAGCCCCCCATAGGCAGTGTATGTAGCGGTGACGACCCCCACCATCGCCATGGAGATCACCGGGTCCATCCCCGAGAGGTGATCCATCACCTTACCTATCGCAGTGAACTCCGCAAAGAGGAATGTGAACATGTAGAGTATCGAGATAACTCCCACATAGACCTGCATGGTCCTTCCCAAACGATGTCTCGCATAGTCAGCGAGAGTAATCCCGTCCGGGAGTCGGCCCCTGATCATCGGGCCCACGTAGGCCAATAGGAGGAATGGCGTCACGGATGACGCGGCATACCCCATCACGTCCCAGAATCCACCGTAGTATGCTACCTCGGAGGGGGATAGGAGGATCCAGACCCCCATCCCAGAGGCGAAGAGGCTCAGTCCGATTCCCTGCCATCCCTGCGTCCCCCTTGCTGACAGGAATGCGTCATCGTCGATTTCCCTAGTAGCGGCTTGGAAGCCTATGTATCCGAAGGCGGCCAGAATGCAAGAAGTAAGGATGTATGCGGTGTTGGTGTCCATTTCTCTTCCTCCGCTGGAATTACCCAGATCAGGTTCTTGGGTCGTCGCCGGAGGCGACCTCTCAGCAAATTGCTCCCCAGTGAAATGCCGACTGTGCAGGAATTAGTTCAACCTTCCCGATGCTCACTCCGGTTGCATGAACGGGTATCCCCAGTCCTGAGGGATGTCCAGTGTGCGCTTCACCGAGCGGGGGCTGACCCACCTCAGTAGGTTGAGGGGGCCACCAGCCTTGTCGTTGGTGCCACTCGCCCTTGCGCCGCCGAATGGCTGTTGGGCGACGACGGCTCCAGTGGGCTTGTCGTTGATGTAGAAGTTCCCGGCTGCGAACCGGAGAACCTCGAATGCCCTCTGAACATCCTCCTCTTTGTTGGCAAAGATGGAACCGGTGAGGGCGTATGGGGATCCTGTGTTGCACAACTCCAGTGCAGCCTCGAAGTCATTGTCCTGGTATACGTAAATCGTCAGGACGGGGCCGAAGATCTCCTCGCACATCGTCTCAGATACTGGATTGCTGGTGACGATGATGGTCGGCTCGATGAACCAGCCATTCGAGTCATCGTATCCCCCTCCTGTTACCAACTCACAGGAGTCGTCGCTTCTGGCTCGATCGATGTATCCGGATATCTTGTCGAATGCCCTCTGGTCGATGACTGCGGTCATGAAGTTGGAGAAGTCTCTTGCATCCCCCATCTTGATCTTACCAACCTCCGAGCAAAGGTCATCTCCGATGGAATTCCATACTGAAGAGGGGATGTATGCCCTACTGGCAGCGCTGCACTTCTGCCCCTGGTATTCGAACGACCCCCTCAGGAGGGCGACCAGAAGTCCCTGCATGTCACAGTCCGGGTGCGCGACCACGAAGTCCTTGCCTCCCGTCTCGCCAACTATCCTGGGATACGAGCGAAGTGATGGTAGGGCCTTGGAAATCTCCTGCCATAGTCCTTGAAAGGTAGATGTCGATCCGGTGAAGTGGAGTCCTGCGAAGTCGGGGTTTGAGAGGGCTGCCTCGGTGATTCCCGCCCCTGATCCTGGTAGGAAGTTGATTACGCCCGCGGGGAGTCCCGCCTCCATCATCAGCTGCATAAGCACGTAGTTTGAGTGGTACGAGTTCCTGCTTGGCTTCCATAGCGAGGTGCACCCTACTATGGCCGGTGCGCTGGGTAGGTTGGCGGCGATGCTGGTGAAGTTGAACGGGGTGATGGATAGGACGAAGCCCTCCAACGGGCGTATCTCGGTGGTGTTCTCGACTCCGGGAGGTGAGACCAATGGCTGTAGGTCGTCATGGAACCCCCGGGCATAGTGGCAGTTGAACCTCCAGAAGTCGATTAACTCGCAAGCCGAGTCTATCTCCGCCTGGAATGCGGTCTTCGACTGGTTAAGCATAGTCGATGCGTTGACTCGCATCCTCCAGTCGCCGGCAAGTAGGTCTGCACACCTCTCGAACACCGCGCACCTGCCCTCAAGACCGAGGTCGATCCATCCTTTCTGGGCGTTCACTGCTGCTTCGCATGCGGCTTCCATCTCATCTCTGCCTGCTAGGTGGACGTTTGCGAGAACGTGTCCGTGGTCGTGAGGGACCACCTGTGTGACGGTATTGCCAGTGAATATCATCTCCCCGTTGATCACGCAGGGTATCTCGATGACCTCGGCGAGTTGCCTGTCGATCTCGTTCTGCAGTGCTACCCTCTCGGGGCTTCCCGGTGCGTATCCCATGATGGGCTCATTTACTGGTTGGCTCATAGGGTACTGTGGAAGACGAATCGTCTAACATAGTTTCGCAGTCGGGTTCTGGACTACTCCCACTCCTTTGGTTGGCCCTTATTTTCCTTCTTCCAAGTTCTGTAGCAGGGCTTGCATAGTGATATCTTGCGAACCTTCCGAGACACGCCCGATGAGCCCCAGACCTCAACTGCCCTGTCATATGCCATCTTCCTGCCTCCTGCCTTCTTGTCTGCCCAGTTGTCGCATCCTTTGATATCGCAGGGAACTTCTCCGACGAATTCAGCCTTTTCCTCTTCCGCTGAGCCATCTTTCCCGGCTGTTGTGTTTCTCCTCTTCTTAGCTCTAGACTTGAATCCCATTGAGGCTGCGGTAATGGGGGCCGATTAGAAGGTTGCTTCGGACAAGTGGATGTCGAATGGGCCTCCGGAGCTGGCTATGGAAGCCAGGCGATCCGGCCCCACCCCGACGCTGACCACGGGTACGCCGGTGATCTCCTCGATTCTGGAAAGGTATGCCCTGATGCCACTCGGTAGCGACTCGATCCCCTCTCCTTTCCTAGATTCCTCGGCCATCTCGATCCACTCCCCTTCATTCATCGCAGAGAAACCTGGATGTGTCTCGTAGACCGGTGTGCACCTGCTGATGTCCTCCGAGGAGGCTGGCAGGTGTGATATCTTCTTGCCGTCGAGCTCGTATGCGGTGCATATCTTCAGCTCGTCAAGCCCCCCTAGGACGTCCAGCTTAGTCACGACCAGACCGGTGTAACCATTGAGTCTCTGACTCTCGTTCAATGCAACGGCGTCGAGCCAACCGGTCCTGCGCGGGCGGCCTGTTGTCGTCCCAAACTCGTGTCCGACCACTGACATCTGCTTTCCCGGACCCTCATCAAGAGAGAGCTCCGTTGGGAATGGCCCGTTTCCGACGCGAGTCGTGTAAGCCTTGGTTATCCCATAGCACTGGTCGATGTGACCGGGGTGGATCCCGGCCCCGTGCGTCGCGTTAGCCCTGCACGTGACCGATGAGGTGACGAATGGGTAGGTGCCTTGGTCAATGTCGAGCATGGCACCTTGCGCACCCTCTAGAAGCACTTGCTCCCCGCTTGCTAGAGCGCTGTCGAGCATGGCACCGGTCGCACGGATAGCGCTTGAGAAGCGCTCGTGAATCCAGCTTAGGTTCGAGTTGAGAACCTCGGGATCTATCCTTTCATCCACTCCGACTGTCGACAGCTGGTCGTTCATCCTCCTGGCCATATTTGCTATCTCTGAGTCCCGTCCCAATACGAGGCCGATGTCCACAAACCTCAGACCCACTCTCTCGGTTCGATCCCTGTAAGCCGGTCCTATCCCTCTGCCAGTGGTCCCGACGACCTTGTCGGCTGAGTCGTATAATCGGTGAAAGGGCAGGATTACTGCGGCTCTCTCGCTGATGAAGAGCCTCTCGCCCTCTGGTTTTTCTCCGGTAAGCTCTGCCCACTCCCTGAGCTCCCTATCCAGAACCCAAGGGTCGACAACCATGCCACAGCCAAGGACCAAATTACATTCTCTAGAGGTAATCCCCGATGGCAATAGGTGCATCTTGAGGGTAGTGCCTCCAGCCACAATGGTGTGCCCTGCGTTATTGCCGCCCTGGAATCTGACGGCCCACTGGGAATTGGGTGCTAGTTGGTCTATGGCCTTGCCCTTACCCTCATCCCCCCATTGGGCACCGAGCACGACGCTGGCAGGCAACGTGCCTAGTAACACGGCAAGAGGTGTTTGAATGCTTTGGAAGCAAGTCGTGCTACTCCGGATGCGTGGGAAGTGGTTATGAAGGTCGGGTAGGTCGCGCGATAACATGGCACAGAGGCACCCTGAGGCAGTAGCTAGGCTCCTGATCAAGTGGGTGTGCATGAACTGCTCCGCAACTCACCGAGCTCACGGGGGAATCAAGCCACCCAGATCCTGCAGGAAGTGCGGGTACAACCGCCTAAGGAAGAAGGCCTCAGAGCGCAGGCAGACATGAGCATGAGTCTCGGGGCTGCTGGACTCGAAGGATTCGCCCTCAGTTTGGGACTCATTCTCGCTATAGGTCCGCAAAATGCCTTCGTCATGAGGCAGGGACTGAAGAGATCTTACATTTTCGCGACCTGCCTCACTTGTTCCCTGGCTGATGCCGGCCTGATTACAGCAGGGATACTAGGTGCTGGGGCATTGGTTTCGAGCATCGAAGGTGCCGAGTCACTGATTGCTTTCGCAGCTGCTTCCTTCCTAGTGGGCTATGGTGCCCTCAGAGTCAAGTCGTCGATGAGTCCCGAGGCGATTGACCTAGAGGGGGAAACAAAGGGAAGCTTGTCCACTACCATGGCTACCGTGCTCGCTATCACTTTCCTGAACCCGCATGTTTACTTCGATACTCTCCTGCTGATAGGGGGGGCATCGACTGGGTTCATCGGTGACGAGAGAGTTGCATTCGGAGTGGGAGCGGCGACTGCGTCGTTCGTCTTCTTCTTCTCGATCGGTTACGGGGCCAAGAGGCTGTCCAACGTTCTGAACAGTCCAGAGGCGTGGAAAATCATCGACAGGGGAATTGCCCTGGTGATGTTCGTTATCGCAGGTGCGATTCTCGGACCTTACCTATGACAGGATCTCCCCCAAGGCAGATACTAGGGAGTCGATCTCTTCGAGGTTGTTGTCAATGTGTGGGGAGACTCGCAAGAGTCCCGATCTGCTGGTGACCAAGATGGAATAGTCCGATTGCAGCCTATTGGTAACCTCAACACTGCTTATTCCGCTGGGGAGCCTCAGGCTGACGATCGCGCTCCTCTCTTCCTCGGACATTGGCGATGCAACCTCCACCCCTATGTCCTGAACACCGCGAACCAGGGAGTCGACTAGTTCCAAATCGTGCCTCCAAACCTCATCCATCCCCATCTGAACCAGTTCATCTATCGCAGCAGCGAGCCCGTGTACCGCTCCGAAGTGGATGGTGGTGTACTCGAACCTGCTCGCATCGTCGGGCAGAACAAGCCTGTCTGCCCTGAGGTCCCAGAGATCGGAGTTGCTCCTGAATCCAATCAGTCCGGGATTCAGGCTACTAACCACTGAGGGGGAGATGTAACCTACTGCTGCCCCGTATGTCCCCCTCAACCACTTGTATCCAGAGGAGACTATGACGTCCGCATTGGTGGAGTATGCGTCGATAGGGACCATGCCCATTGACTGGGTCGCATCGACTACAAAGAGTGCGCCAACGGAGTGGGCGGCATCGGAGATCCTCCCCAGGTCATATCTCTGCCCGTTGGAATACTCTACGTGCGATACTGTGACAACCGATGTTTTCTCGTCAATCAAAGACAGGATATCGGATGGTTTGGTGTACAGGTTGTCATCGTGACCAGCGAGCCTGATCTCTGCACCATTAGCCTCGGAAACCCTTGCCCACGGATAGACCGTGGAGGGGAAAGCCACTCTGCTGGAGACTACGTTAGAACCCTCGTGAGGGGAAATTGCCCACGCCAGTGAGCAAAGTAGCTCGGTCGCGCTTGAGCCGACGCATACGTCCTCGACTCCGCATGAGAGGAGCCTGGAGGCTGCCATCCTAAGCGGCATCATCCCCTCCTTCTCGGCCTCTCCATCGAACTCTGCTGCACCGCCCCTGGCCAGAGATTCCGCCCACTCGGAGGAGACGCGGTGGGCAATTGGGGAGGTGGTGGCGACGTTGGCGTAGGAGAGGTTGGTCCATTGGGTCATGACTAACGGCGTGACTGAGGGGGTCTGGCTCTTCAATTCTCAGGAGCGGGCGACTTCATTCAGCATCTCCTCGAGGGCTGCTTGTAGCTGCAGGCATAGCGGGCCGTAGTGCCCTGGTAGATTGGGGTCGTTGAAAATTTCGTCCAGTATCGAAGCGGTCATCCCCAGTCTGACGTCCATGTCCTTAGCGGTATTGAGCAACCACTTCTCTACGGCGTCCTTTGAGGCTGAGCGGATGTTGCGGGGGACCTGGTTGTCGTCTAGTTGCCCGAGGACATGGGCAATCTGCTTGATGCGAGTATCGATATCTGACAAGGTCCCATCTCCGAGTCTTCCAACGTAGGCCACTCCTTAAGCGCATCCCAAGTTGGAATGGTTACTTCCTTGCAATCCACGAGGACCATGGCATGTTCTTGCTATTGGCTAGGCCGTGCCCGGTGCCCTCGGAACCGAGTGCGATGACTCCGGCCTCGGCACCATCCTCCAGGCACTCGTCTAGTGCCCACATAATCGACTTCTCGATGTCTTCCCCACCCAGAATCCTCTCTGCCACCCTGAAGCTGAGCATCCCTCTGGTTATTGCCTCGCCAATCCCAGTCGCACCTACGCCAACTCCCTCTTGGACCCAGAATCCGCACCCCGGGAGCGGGACATCACCGACCCTCCCTGGAGGCCTGTCGCTACAACCCCCTGTGCTTGTTGCAGATGCAATTGAGCCAGTCCGGTCCCTTGTGATTATGCCAACCGTGTCAGTAGCCTCCTTGAATGCGGGACTCCCTTGGACCGGAGCCTTCTCGAAGCCCTTGTCATCCGCCCATAACCTTGCCCAAACACCCGTTAGACCGTTAATCTCCTCGTCGAGAAGATCAGCTGCAACCCTGATTGGATTGGGTGTATCTTCCATGGCGATAACGAACCCCATCCTGCCGTCAGAGGTCTGTATGGATGCATCCAGAAGAACTGAACCGTCCGTCCTGAAGACCGACCCGGTGCCGGCGTTGAAGACGGGGTCATTCTCTAGAACTACACAAGCCTCTACGGCTGCTTCTACGGCTGACCCCCCCGACTCAAGAATTCCCGCTGCGATTGCCACGGCTCTCTCGACGTTTGCAAGCCTCTCCGGGCCCGCTCCAGCGCCACCATGCGCGACAACTGCTGGGACTGTCAAACTAGGCACCTCCTGCAGGTGTTTTTCCAACCTCAGAGGTTCGTAGCCGAAGTTGGAGTAGTAGTGCTGCTAGGAAGAAGAGCCCTGAGACCCTGAAGCAGGTGTGGTAGGACCAAAGTCCGGTGCCCTCTACTGTGGTCGCCCATATCACTGCGGATAGGAACGGACCGATGATTCGGGCTAGAGCCCCCAAGCCCTCCTGTGCCCCCATAATCGTCCCTAGCTCATAACCGCCGTCCTTGGTAGCGAAAGTCAGCAGCGAGCTCTGAGTTGGCATGAAGACGCCGTTGCCTATCGCGAAACCGGCACAGGAGACGAAGATTAGCCAGCTGGTCTCTGACGACGCATACGGGATGCTTGAAATTCCCAAACCAGTGAGCGCGGTTCCCACTGCCATCATCCCCCTCAGGCTGAACCTACGAGTTAGGGGCCTTATTAGCCCACCCTGAACGATGACGCCGATAAGACCTACGAATGCGAATATCCAGCCGTTGTTCCTCTCGCTCCATCCGAGTCCGCCGCTTTCCGGACCCATGGATGTGAAGAGTATGAATGTCCCATGCATCATGGTGAATCCGACTAGGAACAGGAAGTTCACGTTGACCAGTGAGGCGATGGTCGGCATCCCCATCACAGATGTGATTCGCGAGAACGTCTCACCGAGTTGGGAGATTGGTGACTTCTGGGACTCTGACCTTGATTCGGGAGGGAGGCTCTCGGGGAGTTTGAAGAAGGCCAGCAGAAGTGCGACCGAGGACATGGCACTGGAGAAGATGCAGGGAAGCAAGTAGGGGTAGTCGGCCCAGAACTGGTTGTCAAATGGTCCGCCGAATCCTGTGGCTGGGTCAGATAGAACCCCTCCGACGAATGGGCCGATCATGAACCCGAGGCCGAAAGCAGCCCCTAGCATGCCCATCCTCGCTGCTACCTCCTTGTCCTCGCTGATATCGCCGATGTATGCCTTGGCCACGGCGATGTTGCCATTCCCAGCGCCGGCTAGGAAACGGGCGGCTACAGCCATTGCCAGACTCCCCGACAGGCCGAATACGATGAAGAAGATCGAGTTCGCAGCGAGTCCGAACATCAGGACTGGTCGCCTGCCCAGTCGGTCTGATATCGCCCCCAGTATCGGTGTAGAGATGAACTGTGCGAGGGAGTACGTGGCGATCACTACCCCAACCCAAAGGTCACGAGCGCCCGTGTCGACTATTCCCTCTGCTGATGCCAAGTCCTGTACGAAGTATGTCAGGAACGGGATTACGAGAGTCAACCCGAGCATGTCCACTAGGACAACTAGGAACAGTATTCCCATTGGGGAGCGTTGTCTGGGAGGCATTGCTACCGATTCCGGTGCGAGAAGTGGCACTTCAAGAATTGGTATGCAGTCATGCGGATGGCTGCGTGTCGGTTCCTGTGGAGATTGTGTCGATAACATTGGATAGCCTCTCCACTAGGCTGACCTTCTCCTCCTTGCCCACAAGTGCGTACTCGAGAACCTCATCCAGTGAATCGACAGCCAGAATATCCACCTGAGACTCGTACTTCTCATCGATCAGGACATCATTCATGTTCGACTTTGGGATCACGACACGCTTTATTCCGGACTTCGCTGCTGCCTCTATTTTGGCTGAGACGCCGCCGATCGGGAGGACTTCCCCCCGGACGGTCAGAGAGCCCGTCATTGCCAGGTTCTGATCTATCGGCACGCCCTCAAAGGCGCTGATGATGGCCGTGGCCATTGTGATTGATGCGCTATCCCCGTCCACATTGTGAGTGCCTGGGAACTGGACGTGGATGTCGAAGTCCCTGATGTCTTTGCCGGTGAGCTTCTTCACCACCGCGCTGATATTGGTCACGCTCTCCTTTGCCAAGTCAGAGAGCCCCCCCGTGGCGATGACCTGTCCGGACCTCCCTTGTGTTGGAGTGACCATTGCCTCCACCGGCAGTACCACTCCGGAGTAGTCGGAGAGGCCGTTATCGGCCCCTAGGACCGCAAGGCCGTTTACCCTGCCCACCCTGGTCCCCTCGTTGACCAGCATTGAGTACTCGGACTGCCTCTCCAGGTACCTGTCGGCTACTTGCTGTTCGAGTGGTTTTGCGATTGCCCTGGCCCTAACTACATGCTTTGACTGGGTTAGTGTGGAGGAGTCCTCAGCGGCCAAGTCTCCCGCTATCCTAACGAGGCCGCCTAGTTCACGAAGTCTCAGGGAAAGTTTGCCCCTTCTTCCGCTCCTCCTCTGTGCCTCCTTTAGAATGAGGGAGATGGCCTGCTTGTCGAAGTGGGGAATTGACTTGCCTGTGTTCTTGGTCATCTCGTTCCTGACTTCCTGTGCGATGAATCGGATCAGTCTGCGCCTGTTCCTCTCTGTGTCCTTCATGTCGGTATTGACGTAGACCTCGTAGCCATAGCCCCTGATTCTGCTCCTCAGTGCCGGATGCATGTTCTGGATACTGTCTAGATTTCCTGCTGCGACCAAAATGAAGTCAGTTGGGACTGGCTCTGACTTCGTCAGGGCCCCGGAAGACCTCTCTGATCGCCCGCTTATCGATAGTTCCCTCTCCTGCATCGCGACTAGGAGCGCCTGTTGCTCTTCCATCCTCAGCATCCTGATCTCGTCGATGTAAAGGACACCCTTGTTGGCTCTGTGGACAGCTCCCGGTTCGACCCTCTCGTGTGCTGGGGTTGCGAGATCGGCTCCTGACTGGAAGGGGTCGTGCCTGACGTCGCCCAGCAGTGCTCCTGCGAGGCTGCCTGTAGCGTCAATGAAGGGTGGCTCGTCACTCCTCTCATGCTTGATCAGAAGCTTTGGGATGTTGGACTCGTCGCCCGCGGTGAGCCTAGTCCTGAGGAAGAAGTAGCCGAATACCAGGATAAACGACCCGAAGATGAATGTCAGTATCTCTCCTGATGAAATGGTCGCTAGCAGGAGAGCGGCGCCGACTACTAGGGCGATGAAGAGCAGGGTCCTGTTGGTTCGCTCCCTCTGCTGGCGTACATGGGCTCTGCGCTCAGCGATGAGCCTCGAGCCCCTGCCTGCTGGGACCGTTCGAACTTTCGGTTCGTTCTCGTCCTCGTGGTTTCTGTAGACCAAAATGTCCTCTAGCTGCTCGGGAGGGAGGAACTCGGTCATCGATCGTGCAAGCATTGACTTCCCAGTGCCAGGTTCTCCGACCATGATCATGTGCCTCCTCTGCTCCGATGCCTTCCTGACCACGATCGATGCTGCTTCCTGCCCGATTACCTGGTCGACTAGTTTGGGTGGGATTGGGACCTGCTCTGTCGACTTGATGTCCAAGCCCTTAATCCAATCCTCGACTGGGGTTTCGCAAACCGGGTCCGAGTCGTCGGAGACACCGAATGCCGAGCCATCTTCCCATGAGTCGAGGGGGTCTTTGGAAGTAGACTGGTCTTCTTCTTCCGGGCTCTCCTGTTCTGCCATGGCTATCCCTCGGGGACTTTCCTGCTAGTGGCACCTTCTTGAAGGTGCGTCTATGCAGACAAGGGATGTTTTTCCTAGTTCTGCCTCTCAAGCCACTGCTCGCCGTAGTACTTCCATTGCTCCATGGTCCATCCGGAGGGCAATCCTCCTTCTGGCAAAGGCGGATGGATTTCTTGCGCTTGCTCGAAGTCGATAGTAGTCTCTTCCTGTGTCTGGGCATGATGTTGTTGAGGGGAATACGAGGGTTTGGAGGCTTCTCCCTCCCTGCTACCGATTGCACCTGAGAAATACAGCCCGGCCATTGTCCCTCCGCCGACGAAGAGCATGAGGATCAGGATGCCGAATACGATCTCCAATGCAGAGAGTCGCGAATCTTCGTCTCCGGACTGCTGATCGGACTCGGCCCCACCACCCTCTTCGACAACCGGGATCACGGTTTCGAGTTCATTTGTGGTAGGCACCAGGATATCCATCTGCTCGGGCGTCTCCCTATCCCATCCATCGTCATCAACTGCCCTCACTGACAGAGTGAGGTAGTCACCTATCGAAAGCCCACCTCCATCGGAAGAAATCACCTGGAATGGACCCAATCCCTCGGAAGCCCCTGCAGAATGGCAGATTCCCACGATTCCGTTGCAAATCGACCATCGAACTTCGGACTGGACGAGTTCGACTCCACCCACGTTGACAAGAGTCACAGTTGGATCAGCCCCTATCTCAAAATCCTCGAGTTGGACCTCGAGATCGCCCTGCTCGAAGTCTGTTTGCCATGTGAGTGTCTTTGCATCTAGTATTGACACAATGAACTGCGTTGAGCTCCACTCACCATGACTATCGATCAGAGTGAGCTTTACGGTGTGCTCCCCGGGCTCGTCCCAGAGCATGTTGAGGACGCCGTTGACGTGGTCAAATTGGACGGAGCCTGGAACAGAGGTGTCAACGTCCACCCAAATCTCGTCATCTGGGTCATCGATGTCGGACATCAGCGGCAAGATCCCAACTGAAGCTGCCTCTCCGGATTTCATAGTCATCCCCTCGAGGCTGGAGGTATCGATCTGAGGTGCATCATTCACGTTGATCACGAAGAATACGACGGAGGTCTGGGAAGACTTTGCGCCGTCATCTGCCATCACCACTACCTCGGCCACACCGTGGCCGTCCCCGTTGGCCGTGATCGCAGTGATGGTTTGGCCATCGATGGACACATGAATCAGATCCTCGTTACTGTTTGAGACGATGGAAAGAGAGAGGCTGGATGCTGGCAGAGAATTCCCATCGTCGTCGGAGTCTGAAAGGAATACTGTCAGAATCGTACTAGAGGAACCGCCTTCGAAGACTGCCTGGGTGGGTATTGGGGACCACCTGGGGGCACCGTTTTCAATCACATTGAACTGGAGCATCCCTGTGTTTACATCCTCGCCGTCGTCGATGGAGATGAAAATCCCCTGTGGAATTGGGTTCCCTTGGGAGTCGTCCTGGATGGCATCAAACAGAACTGTAATCTCAGAAGTGGCTGAGTTCCACCCCTTGAACTCTGGGTCTGTGCTGGTGATCGAGAGCATTGACAGTGGAGTCTCGGCATCCCTCACCAGCCCCATCAGGGATACCGTCTCGGAGGTGTCGATCTTCACGGTGGGAATACCGACGAATCCAGCATCGCTGCTGCTCATTACTCTTGGTAGCGCATTGCTGAGTTCGAAGGCCTCGCTTGTCACAAGCCATTCGCTCTGCTGGCCGGCTGCATCCTCCCACATCACCCTAGTGTCATACTTGCCTGAATCTGCATTTGGCGGGGTCTGGATGGTGTGGACGTACACCGCATTTGCCCCCGAGCCGACGATCTCTGGCTCGGATAACCACGAGGACTCCCATACGTCTGTTCCAGACTGAGAGTACTCCATCTGCGGAGACATCGTGAAGATGTCATCAACCAAGTCGTTAGACAGAGCAGAACTCTCGAACTGGACCTGGGCCCCCCGCTCGAAAGTAGTGGTACCAGTCGCGGCTGGCTGGGATGCCGTTGGAGGCATGTCATGTAGTGCGACGTCGTCGACATCGTTGTTCGAAGAGTTGCGATCGGACCCCATATCGATGAGTTTGGCCCTGAACGTTGAGACGCCGGATGGGATGACCTCAATGTCAGAGGTGTCGAAATCCATCTGGAATAGGAAGGAGCCGGCTACCCCGATGGTCCCGATTGACTGTCCACCGAGGTAGACTTCATCCGAGCCGCTGATCAGGTAGACTCCTAGGTCCCCACCCTCGGCGTATGGTTCGACTCCATTGTTGGAAACCCTAGCGGAGATTTGCAGTGTGTCCCCTGGAATGAATCCTGGCATCTGGTTAGTGTTCTCTACTTCGAATTCCAAGATGCCGACGTCGATCAAGGGACCCATGTCCGGGTCAGTCGCAACCAAGAACTCGTTGTAGGAAGTGTGAGGCCCATCCATCAGGGCAAATACGGGCCAGAAGTTCTCCCATTGCGTGTTCCCCCCACCAGCCCTGACTAGGCTCAGGGGGACAACCCATGTGTGAGACTCCAATGCCCCCTGGGTCAGGGTCAACTCCTGGAAACCGGAGTCGTCGTCGTTAAGCAACCACCCTCTCCAGTTGTGGTGGGGGTTGACACCATTGTCATAGGAATCGGCGCCGGTCTTCTCAGTCACTGCGCCGTAGACGAAGACATTCACTGATGCATCGGGTCCGTCGTAGATCGATTCCAGGGTGATGGAAACCTCATCTGTGCTAGAGTTTAGTGACATCGAGATTTCTAGCTGGAAGTCGCTCGTGGATGCATTCATGCAACCGCCATTGGAAAAGTCGCCGTCGTAGTAGTTGGTGCCGCCGGCACCGACCTTGTAGCAGGAGCCGGATTGCTGGTCCGCGAATGAGAATGTAGGATAACCAGTTGATGCCTGCATTATGTGGGTCTGTCGGTTAATCGGGCCATCACTGGGCCATCCGCCGCTGCTGGACTCGAAGAATGACACGAACGTAAACTCCTCGGGATTTGATGTCTTCAGATTGTCTAGAGAGGGGGATGCGCTGTCCATGCAGGGAGGGCACCAATGAGCGCCGACGTACTCCCCAAAGACGGTGTGCCCTGGACTTGTGGCGTACCATGGGACGGTCTCCTGTTCGAGCTCGATTCTCTGGAAACTACTCTCTTCGGGGGTGTTGATCATGGAGGAAATTGGGGCAGCGACTAGGAGAATGCAGACCCAGATAGAGGGCTGGAGAAGTAGTCTTACGACCGGTGCCATCGATTTCTCAGAAGGTATGGTCAGTATAATCATTCGCCTCGCCCTAAAGGGCGAAATAATCGTTGGTGTATTGAATGACTTGAAACGTCTCCCATATTCCGCTGGAATGGGGCGAGAGCATCGGCGAATGGGTTGCACTTAGGGAGGATGATGGCAGGGCATACCTTGTCCATAGGGTTCCCGGAGAAGTCAAGGTGAAGGGGCTGGGGAGATTCGATGCTGAGAGAATGCTTGAAGGATTCTCAGTGGGAGACAGGATCACCGTAGGACAGAAGTCACTATCGATAGTTAGCCCCAGACTACCCGAGGCGAGGAGGAACATGTCTCGTAGAGCTCAGGTAATAGGAGCAAAGGATGCGGGTTTCCTAGTTTCATGGATGGGCATCGGTGTGGGGTCCAAGGTGCTAGAGGGCGGTCACGGATCGGGAGGTCTGGCCATGCATCTTGCCAGTGTCCTAGGTAGTTCTGGGACCCTGATATCTGTAGAGAACCGAGTAGAACATGCAGAGGTCGGCGCTTCGAACATGAAGAGGCTAGAACAGGTTCTCCCAGAATTCCCTGAATGGCATCTTATTGAAGGAGACTTGGGGGAAATAGGCGACAGGGTGTCAGGAGTCTGCGACTCCCTCGATGCAGTTATTATCGACATGGCTGAGCCGTGGAAGGTCATCGGAGAGATTGAACCGCTCATCCGGATAGGGGGGCGAGTCGCCTGCTACTGCCCGACCACTGTTCAACTGGAGAAGTCATGGGAGGCAAGCGAGGGCCTAGGCCTCATTGTGGAATGGAGCGGGGAAATGATCGAGCGGAGATGGACCAAAGCCAGCAAGGGGGGGGTCAGGCCGGGAAACCAGCCAATGGGCCATACGGCTTTCATCCTCATTTCGGCCAAGGTGGCAAGCGAAGAAGAATGAGTGGGAACTCAAAACCTTTCAAAGGCACAGACCGTCACGTGGCATTGTGAGAGACAGTTCCAACTGGAAGCCGACAGCATATCGCACGCATACCATCGGCCAGGTTGTCGACGGTGGTGAGTCACTGGTGGGTTCAGAGGTCACCGTAGCAGGTTATGCCGAGACTGTAAGGGGCAGGGGTGCGATATGCTTCCTGATGCTCAGAGATGGTACCGGTCGAATCCAGGCTTTCCTGAAGAAGGACAACATGCGCGCGGACCTTTTCGACGCCATCCAGTCCGCTACTAGGGAGTCAACTATCCAAGTCACAGGGACGGTCGCGAAAAAGCGCCCCCCAAAGGTAGCAGAGGGAGAGCCAGTGCCGCCTGCTGAGTTCGAGGTGAACGTTGAGTCTGGTGCCATTCTAGCAGAGGCTGACACACCACTTCCAGTCGGGGTCACGGATGAGGTCAACGTTGGGCTAGACGTGAGACTAGACAACAGACACTTGGACCTCAGGAGGTCCCATGTTAATGCCATGTTCCAACTCAGGAGCAAGGTCCTACAGTACGGGAGGGAACACTTGATTTCAGAGGGCTTTCATGAAATCAACTCGCCCAAGATTATCGCCGCAGCCGCTGAAGGTGGGACCAATCTGTTCCCGATGAAGTACTTCGAGACGGGTGCATACCTCTCACAGAGCCCCCAACTGTACAAGCAACTCGCGGTGCTCGGAGGTTTGGAGAGGGTTTTCGAGATCGGCCCCGCCTTCCGAGCCGAGAAGCACGATACCTACAGGCACCTGAATGAGTTCGTATCATTCGACATAGAGGGAGCATGGATGGACGACGAGGACGTCATGGGGGTGCAGGAAAGGATGATCCACCATATCTGGAGTCATATCTCGCAAAACGACATGTCACTAATAGGCGTCGTGAACGAGTACAGAGAAACGCAAGGCAAGGATCCAGTCAAAGTTGAGGCTCCGGAGTTGCCATTCCCTCGCATCCCATACTGCGAGGCGATCGAGATTGTCAAGTCCGGAGGGGGTGATATCCAATGGGGAGACGACATAGAGAGCCATCATTGTGACATCATAGCCGCCCAGCACCCAGGGTTCCACTTCATCCCGCGGTGGCCCATGTCGATGAAGCCATTCTACATCCACCACAAAGAAGGAGAAGAGGGGTCCGATGGGGGTCAGCTAAGTCGTGGTTTCGATCTTAACTTCGGTCGGGACGAAATGACCAGTGGAGGGGCAAGGGAGCACCGAGTTGAGGTCTTGGAGCAGAATCTTAGGGATGTCAACCTAGATCCGACTGATTTCACATTCTACACGGATGGGTTCCGCTACGGAGCCCCCCCCCATGCAGGATGGGGGCTAGGAGTCGCGAGGTTGCTGATGGTGCTGACTGGCGCTGGCAATGTGCGGGAAGTTGTCCTTTTCCCCCGCGATAGAAGCCGAGTGACTCCCTAGTCTTCAGAATGATTAGCAGCATTTATTCATGGGCACGTCTATGGCCCAGTGATGGAGCGAGTGTCTGGGCAGGTAGTCGTCGAGACCTTGGGTGGGCAAGACCTGAATCTCGACGGGTCCGTCATCAATCTCGCAGTTGTAGGAAGTAGCAGGTTTTACGACTACGAAATATTCGAGTCGGCATTGGAAGAATGGATTTCCGAGAACACTTACCCGGACCTCATCATCGTGGGTGGGGCTAGCGGCGTTGACTACATGGCCGAGCGCTGGACTGACAACAATCTCATACCGATAGCAATCTTCTCCGAAGAGTGGGATGACCCACTAAGGAGCTTGGTCGACAGGAAAAGGGGCGAGGCCCCCAACACCCTCACTGAGAAGATCCTCGCTGCGGCCACTCACATCCTAGCAATGCCATCACCTACGAGCAAATGGACCAGAATAGTAATCGAGAAGGCGGAATCCATGGGCATTCCGACCAATGTCATCGAAGTCGAATAGCCATTGTCAGGAATACCGGCCATATGACGTCAATAGCAACTGACCCACTATGGATAATGCCGCAGCCTTCATAGGGAGGCCAATCGGCCCGGATTTATGGGCTTCAGCCCCCCATCCAGCCCCCCTGGTGAACCCTCTAGTCTCAGTAATTTGCATATTGCCGTAATAGTTGGGATCGTTGCATTTGTCCTTTACTGGCTCTCCTAACCGATATGGTGGGAAGTCCATTCCCCGGGGAAACAGCGGTTTAGCAGCAAATCAGTTAAAATGGCTAAGTGAGATAGTATTGAATAGAAAAAAGAAATCAGCAATACAGTGGATCTCTACTTTTGTTATGGCTCATTCATACTCTTGGCATTCATTATCGCCCTTAGAAAGGGATGGCTGGGGGCGGCCCTCGCGATGCTTTTCTGGGGATAAAAGGGCAGTGTGATGAGTGCTCCACTTCGGTTAAACTGGAGAAACCCCAAAAATGTCCAAGCAGTACCTAGTGAGGGTGACCATAAGCGCCAATAAGAAAGGGTAAGCCAGAAACTGCTGGGGAATTGCTTTGATCGCTGTTCTAGCTCCTATCCAGGCGGAGGCAAAAACAAGTAACATGGTAAACAGCATCCATGGTTCCACTACCGACCATAACTCCCTGCCGGAGTTGTCGATTACTAAGTGAGAGAGAATGCTAACTGGAACCAGCCAAGTCTCGATGACGTAAGATGTCCCAGCTGCATAGTGAACCTTCCAAGTGAATAGTGAGCGGTGGAATGTGACAAACAACATCCCACCCCCAATGCCTAGGAGACCGGATGCTGCCCCCCCACCCAGACACAGAATCCTGTACCTAGTAATTACTTCAGATTCAATCTCTCTAGGTTCGATAGCCTCAGCCCCAGTACCATTGGACTCTCCGGCCAACTGCTTGACAGTGCGCACAATCACCCAAAGAAGCAGCGACGCGGCAGCGATTTTGATTGTGAAGTCACCCACGTACTCAATCAGGTAGGCTCCGATAATCGAACCACCGACAGCACCGATGATGGCAGGTGCAATTGCAAACTTGCCTATTTCCATTACGGCATAACCCCCCTTGGAGTGCGCAGCCCTACTCCCAACAGATACCATCAAAACGAGGATTAGAGAACTGATAAGTGACGGGCGCATTTCCCACTCCAATACGTAAAGGAAGATCGGAACGAAAAGGACCCCCCCACCCAGGCCTAGGGGTGCGAAGAAGAAAGCCGTGCATAGTATCAGCAAGATCGCGATAATCGTTGCGGGTTCCATCTCCATCACCCCTGGGGCATGTAATAGTCTCAAACGCTGGCGAACCACTGATGAGGCATTGGCGCAACCCCATACCACCTCTATCTAAAGATTGACTTGTATTTCGGCGAGGGCCCCCTCAATTGGTACCCAATATTACGCATGCATCATGGAGGGGGCCATTGAGAAGTCACGACCTGCCTATATGATGTTTCAAAGTGTTCAAGGGCAGCGGCCTTATTCAAAAATCGTGGATGAACTACCGAAGGGACCTGCTAATCGTGTGGTTGGTCAGGAGTATACATACCAAGGAGAGATTAGAATCTGGGTTGGATGGAGGCTGAGGCAGCGAAGAACCTTGAGGAACGGGAAGGAAATTACGAAGAAGAGAAATCTAACTGAAGGTGTTCAATTTGCAAAATGAAAATTCTATGTTTCAACTTGGGTTGAACACTTTTGGGGATGTGACAAGAGCTGCAGATGGGGAATTTGAAGAGCATCATGTAGTTCTGAGAAACGTCGTTGAAGAGGCGGTTCTGGCCGATAAATTAGGCTTGGATTTCTTTGGTGTTGGAGAGCACCACCGAGACGACTTTGCGGTCACGGCACCAGAGGTTGTTCTAGGAGCAATTGCCAGTAGAACGGAAAGAATCCGTCTTGGCACAGCCGTTACAGTACTGAATTCTGACGATCCAATTAGGGTTTACGAGAGATTTGCTACTCTAGACGCACTCTCTAATGGACGAGCCGAAGTAATTCTCGGTCGTGGTTCATTTACCGAATCATTTCCTCTTTTTGGACATAGGATGGAAGATTATGAAAGGCTCTTTGAAGAGAAGTTGGAAATTTTCTCTTTACTAAGAAACGAAGATGAGTTTGATTGGGAGGGGACAATTCGTACACCTTTACACAAGCAAAGAGTGTACCCAACAACAGAACGTGGAAGCTTGCGTTCTTGGATAGGGGTGGGAGGGAGTCCAGAGTCAGTAGTCCGCGCTGCAAGACATGGGATACCTCTTTGTCTTGCCATCATAGGAGGTCAACCATCTCGCTTCACGCCTTTCGTTGATCTATACCACAAAGCACTGGCTCAGTTTGGACAGCCTAATCTCCCCATTTCTGTACACAGCCCTGGGCATATTGCTGAGACTGACGAGCAGGCTAAAGCAGAGATTTGGCCTCATTATCGAGAGATGTTTGGAAGAATTGGCCGGGAGCGTGGCTGGCCACCGGTAACTTACGAACAGTTTGAGTTTGGAGTTGGCCCGGAAGGCTCGATGTACGTAGGATCGCCTGAGACTGTGGCAGAGAAGATTATTCGAAACTCAAAATTGCTCCGTACCTCTAGATTTGATTTGAAGTACAGCAATGGTGGAATGCCACATGAGCAGCTGATGGCTTCGATTGAGTTGTATGCTGAGGTAGTGGCCCCGATAGTTAGAGAGGCGGTTACGGATTTCACCCCTATCCCTTGATAAAGTGCCAATATGATGCGTTTGTAATAGGGGAGGCAGGTGTATGCTCGCGCGATGAGGAGTGAGAATCGAGGGGTATAGACTAAATCCCATTCACGTGGCGGCCGGCCTGATGACAAGCTGGATAAAGGCAATGACTGAGGGCGGAATGACGAGAATAAAGTTGGATGCAATATGTGCATACCAGGAAACAGGCGGCGGAAGCAAACTCTTGGTGTACACCAAGGATAATTCACTTTTTGAAATTTTAGAGGACATTGAGGCTATGATTTCCAAACTAGATTCTGAATTCAATGTAAATTGATTTGTAGATATGCCCCTCTATTACAAAGACCGCAACAACGGGTCTGAAGGTAAGACCCTGAATGACGGATGCGTGACAAGCCAACCGTGGGACTCGTAGGCATCCGCTTCCCTATGGATGCATGTAAGTAAGGAGCGATACGATAGGTACCCTATTGTGCCGCCTTCTCTAACGATACCACATGTCGGGATGCCTCGATGACTTCCCCCAAGGGCTAGAGCCGAACCTATCGTGCTTATCGGATTCCCTGTCTGCCGGACCGGCATCGGGCATACTGATACTTGCCCTCGGGGTTCCACTGATAGGAGTAATCAAGGCATACCTAAGGAAGCTGCTAGACAACGTTGACCTTGATGAGGGCCTCGAGAATTTCCTGTACAGGATTGCTGGAGTTGGCCTCTGGGCTCTCGTAATCCTGACCGCTGCAGACGAGTTTGGCATAAACGTGACAGGCTTGGTGGTAGGCCTAGGATTCGTTGGACTCGCTGTTGCCTTTGCGGCTCAGGATACAGTGGAGAACGTGATCGCAGGGGTCTTCATCATCATCGACAGGCCTTTCAGGGAGGGCGAGAGGATATTGTTGCCAAAGAGCTTGGGTGGGACATACTCCAGGTGGGGTGATGTCACATACATCGGACTCAGGACAACCAGGGTTAGGTCAACGGACGGAGTTCTACTAACCATTCCAAATAAGCTGTTGACGAAGGACGCAGTTGCAAACTTCAGCCATAGTTCCGACATGGAGCTCAGAGTCAGAATTAGGCTAGGCCTTACTGCCACCTGGTCGAACGTCACCAAGGCAGAGGAGATAGTGAACGATATCTCTCAGAACCACCCTGACATCGTGAGCAAACCAAAGCCTCCAGAGGTAGTGCTGAGGGGTTTCGGTGATCAGGAAGTAGTTATGGAGATACGCTACTACGTAGACAATGCGCGGAAGATGAGACCCTCCAAGTCGTTCTTCGTCACAGAGATACTCAGAAGGTTTGAGGAGGGAGGCGTGAGCCTCGCATTCCCAGTCCGGGTTAACATGAACAGCGAGGTAAACCTAGACGATCTTGGATTCTAGACTGTTGCGCCTATGGCATAATCCGTAATTGTTGATAGTGAGTGTGATGCGTCGCTCAGAGAATCTCGGGGCTATTCCGGCTTGAAGCGCTCCACGGCGGCGAAACCAGCGAAGAATCCCAGGCCGAAGGTCCCCATCTCTGATATTGATACCAGGATTGACTGGCTCTGGGCAGTAGCATCGATGCCGATGTCAACCATCCCCAATGTGACCCTCTCCCAGTCAACGGCTACTATCCCTCTCGACTCGAGCCACTTCAACAGGGCGAATTCGATCAGGATGAACCACTTCAGCAAATTGGTCGCCATTTTGAAAACAAGACCAGTGACCACCCCCACGATGAGCCCCTGGAAGGCAGCAACACCCACCTCGCCGAGGAAACCATCCCATAGGTCTGAGGCCGCAGACACGCTCCCCGAGCGAGGCAGTGCGTTATATGCCCCTCTATGGCAAAGATAGCCGAACCGTTCAAGCCCGGTGCACCGCCAAAGTCGTGTATGGTGAATTTCTTGGTCACCATTAACGCCGATATGAGAAATAATCCGGAATGGTTATACGGATTAGAATCAGTGTGTGGTCATGCCAATAGCAAGGTACTGGGTCGTCAAGACTGGCGGCAATGATGTTACAGAAGAAATGGTGAAAGTCTGGAAGGAGAACTTTCTAGAATACGCAATGGAGAACGGGTGCCTTAGAGGGGCTTTGGTTGCCGATGGAGAGAGAATCATTGCGGGGACGATTTGGCCCGACATGGAGACTATGGACGCAGTCATAGAGAGCGATCATTATTCCAAAATCGGGGAGGCCGTTAGCGCCTCCTGGGGGGCCGGTGGAATCAACCTCCCAGAAGACATCGAAATAGTCTGCAACGGGGATGTCCTCGAGATGATGGTTCCAGGGGGCATCTGAGTATGGGATATGCAGTAATGACAATTTGGAAGCACCCAGAAAAGCATGATTGGAAGGAGGCGCAGGCATCTCTAGATGCAGCAGAAGCACCCGGCGGTTCAACTGTAACTTGGTTCGAGATCGATGAGTTCACCCAGGGGTCTCTTTTTATCCTCCCTAGCAGAGAGGATTACGAGGCCGTAATAGAGGGCCTCAATGAAATGAGGAATGAAGCCATCAAAGAAGGATCGGTGATGGAGGTCGAGGCAATAGGGCCAGTAAAGGCCTCCAGAGATTTCTGATCCTTCGCTAGGCTACCAAGCCAGTAATAACTTAGTCACTTAACGGGATTCCGTGGAGTTCTACGCTGGGGCATTCATGGTTTTCATCGGCGCCTATCTTTTCTGGGAACCAAGCTATGGGAGAAAGCCGACCCCGCCATCGGGACCCGCTCCTTCTAAATCAAAGGGTTCCGGGGCACTAGGGCAAACAGTACGTCAGGCCGCACGGATGACGATTAGGCCAACCTTCCTCCCCACCAGGGGGCTTCGAATCTACAGGGCCTTCGCATTTGTTGGAGCTCTTATTGGTTTCATGGCCTCTAAATTGGTAATTTCTAATCCCTACGTTTCTAACGAAATCTCACCGAGTGTGATTCTGTGGGTATGTGTGGCGATTGGCTCATTCCTTGGTTACATATTGCCTCGAGTTGCTGAGAACTACATAGTGGTCCTAGGCCCGCCAGTCACAGTGGTATTGACCTACGAATATCTGTTGTACGAGAGAGGTATCGATTTGCTAGAATTAGTTGTGGAACTCCCCCTTATTCCAGAAATCTCCCACTCCCTTCTTTCCGGTTTCTTTCTGGTCTCGACAACTTTCCTCACTTTGACATTCAGGATGTACTTGAGGCAAGCCCTTCCAATCCTCATGTCTGGGATACTGTCTGGGGGACTGATTGGCAATGGGGCCTCCATAATCCAGTCGAAATCATTTCCATTATCTTCAGCAGAAATTGAATTTCATTTCTCCACCATAGTCGCAATCTGCAGCATCGCTTCCCAGGTTTACGCCAGATATTATCGTAGGGAGAGGGGCATCAAGAAACAGAAGGCGGAAGACCGAGAAAGGAGACTAGTAAAGAGGTCGGGGGACATTGTGGTACTGAGATGCCCTTCTTGTAACAAAGAGGCCCAGCACGTAGTTGTGACCAGAAAGGTGACGGAGGGGGGAGTCGAGTTGATGGTGAATTGTAGGTGGTTGAATCAATTTGACGAGGTGTGCAATTTCCACCACACAGTGATTGAGTCTACTGGCTGAATGGGCGGGTTCGCAATGCCGTTCAGAATACACCGGAGTTTTGCTGCATCCTAGCATACCATCCCGATACGACGTGATGGCTCTCTACAATGTCGAACCCATTCAGGTCCTGCATCGATCGGAGGATCCCGAAGTTGGAGAAATCTGCACCGTTCGGCTCTTTGCCCCCAAAGAAGTAGCCCCGTATGCCTTCGGACATGAGGTCCAGTTGGTGCTTGAGGTTCTCGCGAGGAGGGAGTTCGAACATCTTCGCTCTGCTCTTCCCGACCATGCGCATGATGAATCCCCCAAGCCACTTGTTGATCAAGCGGCTTCCGAACGAGAAATTGTCGACCCTAGTGACATAGTCGAGAGCCTGGACGGAGGTCCTGTACGAGGCGTATATCACCGCCACGATTGACTTCCCTAGGACGTTGTTTGAGAAATCCATCCACTTGTCCTGCTCCGGATCATCCCCCAATCGCGGGAATGCCCCGGTGCCATTCGAGTCGATGTAGTGTAGGATGTGATTCGAGTCGTTCACCTGAGTCCCGTCGGCATCGACGAATACGGGCACCTTCCCCCATTTGGACCATTTCAGTTGCGTCTTGAAAGTGGGATCGACCTCGACCTTGGAGTACTCTATCCCCCTGGACCCCAGTAGTGCCTTGACCTTGAAGCAGAACGGGCAGGTCTCGAAGCAATACATCGTCGGGAGGCCGTCAACAACCCTCTCCGGGACCAGTTCATCCTGCACACCCGAGGGTGCCTCCTTCGCTTCGGGGGCGCTTGTCATGAAGATTCGCGAATACAGGAGTTTGTGAATCCATCGAAACGGCACTATCAGATTACCTCACGCTGATGCGTTGGAGGGGTTCTAGCGCTGCAGCCATCATGGGAAATGGCAGATGCCAGTAGAATCGTTTTTGGGCCCCTAAGGGACGCTCCGGTTTTCTCGGTCGGAGCATCCCTTAGGGGTTATGTTCGGGTAATCCCGATCTCTCTCTAAGACTTGATATTCTAAGTCTAGAAATCGCTTGCGCGTACGGTCTTTCGGCCGTTTGCCTGGGCTCTGGACACTGCGTCGGACACAGCGGACTCTGCTAGAGCGTTCATTGCGCCCATTGCGTCTCCACCGGTGTTGCAGCCGTGTGCCTTGAAGGCCTCCTTGACCCTGCTAGCTACGACCATGCCCGAATCTGAGCTTCCGCTTCCGATATCGTGCGAGCGGATCGTCTTTCGGCCGTTAGAGCCGCATCGAGACACCGCTGATGCAACTGCAGCCTCTACTGCTGCGTTCAGAGCGCCTGTGGCGTCTCCAGCGGTGTTGCACCCGCCAGCCTTTATTGCTTCCTTCATCTTGCTGTTGTATACCATTGACATAGCGAGCCGAGCGACCCAAAGCCCTATTTTGAAGGTTGGGGAGGTGTTTCCTTGCCGCTGATGGTCGATTTGGGGTGATTTGACCGAAAATTAAGGGTATCAATGGCCCCTCCGAAGTTCAGTAACATGGGTAAACCGAAGTTCGCATATTTACTCCTCAGGGAGCACCCCTACGGGAGGGAGATGCTGAGTCAGATCCTCTCTGAGGGATTCGTCCCAGATGTCATAATCGAGGAGGACTCGGGCGTCGCGGATGAGGAGAGGGAGAAGTTCCTCAAGAGGGTGGAGGGCAATCCAATAGCCCGCACGATTGAGGAGCAAGCCGTTGAGCACGGCATAGATGTCGTCTCCGTACCAGTGCACAAGTCTCCTGAGGTCATGCCCCACTTGGAGGGCAGGGATCTCGACCTAATCGTCTTCGGCGGGACTAGGATCATCAGGGGGGAGATACTCGACTTCCCATCCGACGGCGTGATTAACTCCCATCCAGGACTGCTCCCCGAATGCCGTGGTTCGGCTTCCCCGGCATGGTCGGTATACCATGACATACCCATCGGATCATCCACCCACTTCTGCGACAACGGGGTAGATACCGGTGACCTTCTGATGAGGAGAGGGGTCCCTGTGACGAGAGGTGTGACATACGAGGATCTCTGCTACCAGACCCTGGTACTCGCCGGCGTCCTCATGAAGGAGGCGTTGATGGCATACGAGGACGGGGAATGGGGCGAAATCAGGAGACCGCAGGGCCAAGGGGGATATCCCACCTTCCGAAATGCTCCAGAAGAAGTCCTGGAAGTCGTCCGGCAGAAACTTAGGGACCAGACTTATGCGCACTACTCTGACTAGGTGATTAGATGGGAAGCGAACTTGCGGGATCCGATTTTCCTTTCGCCGAGGGCATCCTCGAGGGAAGGACGGCTCTGGTTTGCGGGGCCTCGAAAGGGATCGGGCGCTCTTGCGCACTGATGTTGGCTCGCGCTGGCGCTAGGGTCATAGCCTGCGCGAGGACTACTGCAGATCTAGATTCGTTGATCGGGCAGATGCATGGAGAGGGGCACCGCGCCGTTGAGTTGGATCTGGAAGACATAGATGCAGTTGTGGAAGCGGTTTCTGATTTAGGCATCGTACACATCCTTGTGAACAACTCGGGAGGGCCCCCTGGGGGGCCGCTCCTGGAGAACGATCTTGCAGACTTCGAAGGACCGTTTCGGAGGCACCTCCATGCAGCTCATACGATCACCAAGGCGCTAGTTCCGTCAATGGAGTCAGAGGGGACCGGTCGAATAGTGAACATCATTTCCACATCAGTAAGGGAGCCAATAGACAACATCGGCCTCTCCAACACCCTGAGGGGTGCGATGGCGTCATGGGCCAAGTCCCTCTCACGAGAACTCCCCCCTTGCATCACAATCAACAACATCCTCCCTGGGTTCACTGATACCGATAGGCTGGGGTCCTTGGCAGAGTCGATCTCCCAACGAACTGGCGTGCCAGTGGATGACGTGCAGGAAGGGTGGATGAGCGGCGTGCCGATCCAGCGCCTAATCGACCCGATGGAAACCGCTGCCGCAGTGACATGGCTCTGCCTGCCCAGCAGCAGTGGGGTTCGCGGAATCAGCCTAGCGGTTGATGGTGGACGAATGCGCTCGATTTGAGGGATCCGATGGAGTTCGATATTTTCTTCTCGATTTCCCAGACTCCGGACACGACCGGATTCAAACCATCAGAGAGCGAGATGTTCTCGAGTTTCTTCGACCAAGTCGTTCTTGCCGACGAACTTGGATTCGGCGTGGGCTGGGTGGCCCAAGCGCACCTGTCAACGGAAGTCCAGAAGGGAAACCGCAATCCAGTGGTTCCCCACTACCCCGGGGAGGTCGGGCTGTGCACAGACTTCTTCCAAGTGGCTCGTGAGATGTTCGCGAGGACAAAAAGGATAGACGTTGGAAGTGCTGTGATGTCCATTCTGGCCTCAGGCGGTCCGATAGCTCAGGCAGAGAGGGTCGGCTCATTCTTGGCACTCCATGGCATCGACCCAAAGGAGGGCAGGAAGCTCCACATCGGATTCTCCGCTGGTCGCTTCGAGTTCATGGCCAGACCGTACGGGATAGTCCCTCGTGATGACATCGAGGAGGCAGCATGGCCAGCCCTCAGGGGCCAGATCTTCTCCGAGGCATCAGAGATCTTCCTCAGATTACTGAACGGCGAGGTCGTGTCAAGCGATACGGTGCCCCGTACAGTACTTTCCAGAGCCAACTTCAGGACTGATCAAGACTGGGAGAGGGTTCAGAGCGCGGCAGTAAAAGAGCGTGGCCTGGACTCGCCCCCGGAATCGATTGAGATAGGCAACAGGTATGTCTTCGAGGAGATCAAGACCATCCCCCAAGACTGGCGGAGAGAGCTCCTGAATCTGGTGATAGGGAGTCACGACCCGAACCTCCAGGAGAGAGTCAACAGATTCAGGCCTGTGCAAGTCTTCAACCTCAGCATCACCCCCCCGCACATCATCGAGGAGACGCATGAGCGCATGAGCGCGAGCTACCACGAAGATGGGGGGCCATGGAGCAGGGGAATGATGCCTCGAACCGTGATGGTATTCGTCAACGACGAGGAGGGCCTGACAAGGGAACAGCAGAACAACGCTGCCATGGAGGAGGCACGATCCGCACTTTCTACTTACTGGAGCGCCCTGGAAGGCACTATCGACCCTAGCAAGATAGAGAGAGCCACTGACAACGCGGTGATTGGAAGCGTCGAAAGCGTGAGTGAACAACTCTCGCAGAGGTTCCATTCCGAAGACCGCATAATGTGCTGGTTCGACTTCTTCAACCACGACAGCGAGAGGGTGATGAGGGACATGGCGGCATTCATGACCAAGGTCGCACCCCGTGTGAATGGGGGTTCCTGAATGGTCAAAGAAGGAGACGCGAGGCCGTCCAGCGTTTCCCCGGGCAGACCTGGATCCTCAGTCTACCCCACCAATCCACTAGGCGAGAAGTTCGAGGGCATTGCCACCGGTCGCGATGTAGAGTGGGAGCCTCTGGTCGACTTCCGTAGACTTGACGTATCGGAGAACACCATTCACGGGGCGATCTCGTGGTCGCACGGAACTGAGATCGTACACTCATTCGGAGGGAACGTACTGGTCTACGGGCGGTCGATGATGAAGCCCCTGATGATGAAGACCTTTGCCACTGAGCTAGAGGCGGATGGCATAAGCTGGGAGCAGAAGGCGATTTCTTGCTCATCCCACAACGGCGATACGGAGCACGTGGCTGCCGCGCAGTCGCTGCTCACAGAGTCGGAGTGGGGTCTGATGCAGTGCCCACTAGACGTGCCCCTCATCCAATTCGGAAGGCAGGTAAGGCGGCCCAGAAGATGGTTCCACACCTGCTCGGGAGAGCATGCAGCCATGCTGAAGGCGCTCAGGAGGATGGGGATTAACAGGGCTGGATACACCCTTCCCAACTCGCCATGGTTCCCGATGTACCTAGATGTCCTAAGGGGCATAATGGGAAAGCCAGATTGGGAGCCCCAGAGGGTCGCCAAGGATGGATGCGGTCTGCCGACGGTTTCCAATACGGTGGACGAGCTAGCGGTGATGTTCGCCGGTCTCGTCAGGGAGAAGGACCAGGACTGGATATGGGAGGCGATGAACAAGCACCCGGACCTGATAGGTGGTTTCAACAGACTGGATTCGACATGCATGAAGGCTGGGGAAGGTAGCCTAATCGCTAAGGAAGGGGCTGATGGCCTCCTCGGTCTGGCGATCGAGCACGAGGACTGGCCAGAGGGGCTAGGCATCGTGATCAAGATCGCTCACGGGTGGAACTCTCAGGCGACTTGGTACGTTGCCAGAGCGGTCCTCGGCGTCCTAGGAATCACGCTTAGGAACCCATACCCACTCCACCGCCAGAAGGCCTTCATCGTCCCGAGGGTCGTCCCCGAGACGTACCTCGAGGAACTGGAGCGGGTCGTGACATGGGACGAGTGGGATCCGAACAGAGACGGGTTCTCGATCGACTGGAAGGACTACTCCGAGGGGATGACCAGGCAAGACCCTTTTTCCAACGAGGGTGCGTTAGATGGATGAAGAAGTCGTCACAATCCTCAGCAACTACATCCGAGGACGTTTCGTCGAGCATGCCGGCTCAGAGTGGATGGACGTCGTGGAACCTGCCACGGGAGTAGTCTTCGCCAAGCTGCCACTTTCCGACTCGCAGGATGTCGGTGCAGCTGTTGAAGCGGCTCGCGAAGCCCAGCCTGGATGGGCTTCACTTGAGATTAAAGAGAGGGCTGATTGGTTGGACGCGATTGCGGACTCTCTAGAGGCATCTTTCGAAGAGATAGCGGAGTTGGAGAGCAGAGACACCGGGAAGCCTATCTCTCTCGCCAGGAACGTCGATGCTAACAGGTCTGTGGCAAACTTCCGCTTCTTCGCCGGGCTCATCAGAGAACAAGAGAGTGAGGCCTTCGAGATGGATGACGCCACGAACTACGTGGTCAACAAGTCGGTCGGTGTCGGAGCACTGATCACCCCCTGGAACCTACCTCTATACCTCCTCTCGTGGAAGGTAGCTCCCGCCATCGGGATGGGTAACACCGTGGTCTGCAAGCCCAGCGAACTCACCCCCATGACCGCCGACCTCCTCATGAGGGTCATCGATGGAGTTGGCCTTCCCGCCGGAGTGGTCAACCTAGTCCACGGTGACGGAGCTGGCGCAGGATCACCACTGGTCGCGCACCCCGAAATCGACCTCATCTCATTCACTGGCGGCACTTCCACCGGCGAGAAAGTCGCGGCATCAGCAGCACCCATGTTCAAGAAGATCAGCCTCGAACTAGGGGGGAAGAACTCCAGCATCGTGTTCGCCGACTGCGACATGGAGAAGACGGTTGCCGGAGTGGTCAGGTCAGGCTTCCTCAACCAGGGGCAGGTCTGCCTCTGCGGCTCGAGGGTCCTGGTCGAGAGCTCGGTTTACGACGAGTTCGAGACGAAGTTCGTGGAATCGGTCGAGCGGATGCGAATCGGCGACCCTTCGGACGACTCGACTGACCTCGGGGCGCTGATCTCGAAGGATCACCTGCAGAAGGTGCAGGGGTACGTCAACCTCGCAATTGAGGAGGGAGGCAGGGTCCTCACTGGCGGTGCGCCCTGCCTGCCGTCAGAGTTCGAAGGCGGCAACTGGATGGCCCCGACTGTCATAGCAGGCCTATCCCCCGAATCCAGATGCTCGACCGAGGAGATCTTCGGCCCGGTGGTCACCCTTCACAGATTCGAGAGCGAGGAGGAGGCGGTGGAGATAGCGAACGGCACCCGGTACGGCCTCGCAGGGAGCGTGTGGACTAGCGACATAGAGAGAGGGAAGAGAGTCTCTGAGGCTATGGAGACGGGCATGGTCTGGGTCAACACATGGCTCCACAGGGACCTACGCGTCCCGTTCGGAGGGGTCAAGGACAGCGGCGTTGGCCGAGAGGGCGGGAAGTGGAGCCTGGGATTCTTCTCCGAGGCGATGAACATCTGCGTGAAGCACGATTAGGGCAGCAAGAGTGAAAGTCCGCTATTCCCGGAACGGGTGGTATGCCACCTGCAGGTATAGTGGGTCTCGGGTCTTACGTGCCCCCACGAGTGATGACCAACGAGGACTGGGCCGGGCTGATCGAGACCAGCGACGAGTGGATCACGACGAAGACAGGGATCAAGGAGAGGAGGATAGCCGACCCCGAGACCTGCACGAGCGACCTAGCGGTGATCGCCTGCCAGCAGGCCATCGAGGACGCGGGCCTCACCCCCGATGACATAGACATGCTGATCCTGGCGACCAGCAGCCCCGACGTCCCGCTCTCATCCACGGCCGGGATAACGCAGCACAAGCTCGGTTGCAGCAGGTCAGCAGCATTCGACATCAACGCCGTCTGCGCAGGTTGGGTGCATGCGCTGGACGTCGGCTCTAGGTACGCTGGCACGCCTGACTACGAGAACGTCCTGGTGGTGGGGGCGGAGGTGTACAGCAGGATCCTAAACTGGGAGGACAGGGGGACATGCGTGCTGTTCGGTGATGGGGCGGGGGCAGCAGTCCTGTCTGAGGTCGAAGATGGCAGGGGCATCCTTGGCAGCTGGATGATGTCAGACGGCAGCGGCTCGGGAGTGATCGAGATACCAGCAGGCGGCGTGCGAACGCCGATCACGTCATCCAGGTTCGCCGAGGGCGACCAGTACTTCCAGATGGACGGCAGGGCCGTGTGGCGCTTCGCCATCGAGGCCTTCCCACAGGCAGTCAGGGGAGTCCTCGGCAGGATCGGCAGGGACCTATCGGAGGTCGACCTGATCATCCCGCACCAGGCTAACCTGAGGATAGTCGAGGCCGGCATGGAGAACCTGGGACTACCGATGGAGAAGACTTTCACCAACCTGCAGAGGTACGGTAACACGGCAGGGGCCAGCGTGCCGATAGCCCTCCGCGAGGCGTTCGACGATGGGGTACTGAGTAGGGGCGACCTCGTAGTCACGGCGGCCTTCGGCGGTGGGCTGGCCTGGGGTGCGAACGCATTCATCTGGTGATCCCTCGAAAAGAACGAAATCAGAGGGCGTCTTTGCGGCGTCATGCAGGACCCGCAGGACCTCTCCGAAGGCGGGTTCGGCCAGATTACATACCCATCCTCCAGCCCCTTCGAGATCCACCACATCCTCTGCAAGATGGACGAGGCCGTCGAGCACCCCGTGTTCGGCTCCCTTCTGGTCCCAGAGGAACCTAGCGAGGGGCCTATGCCATGCGTTGTCGCCGTCCATGGCAGCCTCAACTGGCGCGGGCACCACCACGAGCACATCGTACGCTGGCTGGATGCCGGCATCTGCGTGTTCAGGGTCCACTCCTTCGACTCCAGATTTGTGTACTCGGTCGTCGAGGACCAGATGCAGGTCACCCACGCGATGATGCTGGCCGACTGCTACCAGGCACTGAGGATGCTCGCCACCCATCCAGCGATAGACGAGGGCAGGATCGGCATAGCGGGGTGGAGCCTAGGCGGTACCGTGGCCCTCTACTCAGCTTGGGAACCGATAGCCGAGTCACTGGCTCCCGCAGGGGAGAGGTTCGCAGCTCACCTGCCTTTCTATCCCGCCGCCCACATGAGGACCGAGGTCCAGAGGTGGTCCGACAAGCCGATCCTTGCCCTCCACGGGAGCGACGACGACTGGGTGCCCCTGAAGCTACTCGAGGGGCTGGTCGATGACCTCTCGCCCCATGGGGTGGACCTCAGGGTGCACGTCTACGACGGGGCGCCGCACTCATTCGACTCGATCGAGCCCATGGACTTCGACCCGCGTGCCATCAAGCTGGACGACCACCGGACGGTGACAATCGACTCCGATGGGAGCATGTGGGGGGAGATCGAGGCCGGCGTGATCATGCCACTCAACGAGCCCGCCGATAGGCTGGCGGCCTTCCAGGCCATTGGCAACCTTGGGGTGCACAAGGGAGTGGACTGGGGTGCTAGGAAGCACTCCCTGGACCTAGCTGCTAAGTTCCTTGAAGAGGCCCTGTGCCGAGGGGGCTAGTGGCCCTTGGGGTCATTTTGCCAAGGTAGGCTTTTATCCGCCTCTCTAGGGCAACGGACGATGAGGCGCACAGCAGTATTACTAGTAATACTGATGCTGACGGCGATTCCCGCTTCGATGAGCCAGGACTTCCGACTGGCCGCCACCCCATCCCAGATGGGCTCTGGATCGGGGGCGGACTGCCCCAACCAAACCCACTCAGGGGGTGCCTTCTACGCAGACGGATCGACTGGAAACGACTCTTGGAACGGGACCCAGGACTGCCCGACCGCCTCCATCCAGGCCGCTGTAGACCTGGCTTCCGAGAACGGCACGGTGATCGCCAGGGAGGGCATCTACCACGAGGTCGTCACGTTGGACCAGCAGGGAATGAGACTGAGGGCAGCCGATGGGGAGAGGGTCATCCTAGATGGCAGCCGAAGCGTTACCGGTGACCTCGGGGGCTCGTGGTCGGTCCACGACTCCTCTTCGACTGAGGGGGTCGTCTGGAAGGCGGACCTCACCCAGGACGCATGGCAGCTCTTCGTGGACTACGAGGAGGAGATGCCAGCGAGGTGGCCCAATGCCAACTTCTCCGACGGGACCGCCATGAACGACGACGAGTACTGGGCGCACGGCAGCGTGGACGTGGATGACTACGAGACTAACTCAACCGCCACCTGCAACGATGGCATGGCCAAGTACCAGAGCGGCAGCAAGTACTACTGCCTGAACTACCTCAATGGGGAGCTCGAGGACGACAACGCATCCTACCCAGGGCACAGCGGCCTCATCGACAGCGGTGTGAACGGCACCGGTTCGATAGCGGTCCTGAACATCGGCTCCTTCAGGACGTGGAGTCGAAACGTGACTTCACACAACACCAGCAACGGCTCCTTCAACTTCGAAGAGGTACCCAGCGACGAGTGGAAGTACAAGCACCACATGTACTTCCTCACCCAGAAGCTCGAGCTCCTCGACGTCCCGGGCGAATGGTACTTCGACCACGAGTCGTCGACCAACACCGTATACTACATGCCGAGGGACGGCAGCGACCCCAACGACCTGGACATCAGGATGAAGACCCAGCCGTACGCGATACTGTGCTCGGACGACGATGGGGTGGTGGTCGAGGGCTTCGACTACTTCGCAACCACCTTCAGCCTCGATGACTGCGACGGCTCGGAAATCAGGAACTCCACCCTACTCTACCCCAGCACCTCGAAGAGGTCCCTCGGCCATGCCGGGGAGGACATGGACAACCGATACGTCTCCAGGGTCGATGACTGCATCGGCTGCCTCATAGACAGCTGCGACTTCCTCTACACCGACGGGGCTGCGTTCGAGGCCCACGGAGGGGCATCCAGCTCCCAGAACAACACCATCAACAACTCCTACTTCTACCACATCGACTGGTCGGGGTCCGACCAGAAGAGCCTGATGACGACCATCATGATGGATGGCACGACCAACCGGTTCACCAACAACACGATGCACAAGACGGGGACCTCCGCCACCATAAGGATCGGAAACGCGCCTCAGATAATGTTAAACGAGATCTACGACACTGCCCACATCCAGTCCGACGGCACGGTGGTGCAAATGATGCAGGCAGAGCAGGAAGGTGCCAATGTCGCCTACAACTGGATTCACGACGTGCCGAAGTACGGGATAAGAATGGACGGTCCGTTCGGCGGGACCAACTCCGGCAGGAACGCAAGCGTGCACCACAACGTGCTCTGGAACGCAAATGGGGCGATAGTGGCCAAGGGGGACTACCACAGCGTGACCAACAACACTGTCCTCCTGGGATCCGAGGGCGACAGGAACCACATCATCGTCCTATACGACTCGACCGGGGGCAACGAGAACTCGACCATCATGTCCAACGTCGCTGACTCCATCAGCGGGCACCGGACAGACTCCAACGAGAGTAGCCCCCTACCAGTCAACAACAGCTCCATCGGCAACAACTGGAACGGCTACGACGCCCAGAACGCGAACGAGAGCGTCCTCGGGATGCTCGTCTCGGTCAATACCAGCGACTTCAGGCCCGTGTTCGGATCGGAGATAGACCAGATGGGAGCTGGGGCGTACTCCAGCACTCAGAACGCCACCGTCCCAGCCGACCCGTCCGCCTTCGACCCCTCGACCTATTACTGGCTTCCCGGGATAAAGAGGAACTCCTCGAGCCCCTACCAGCAGACTCCTTTCGACCTTCCATGCCCATCGGGCCAGTTCCGGTCCGCATCTGGGAGCTCCTGCGAGGCGGCCCCGGCAGGCCAGTTTGCCCCCCTCTGGGGGTCTGACTCTCCGACAGAGTGCACGACTGGGACATGGCAGGACCAGACAGGACAGTCCGGCTGCATCGAGGCTGAGGCAGGGAACTACGTGGGCACCAACGGGTCGACGGCCCAGATGCCCTGCGGTCTGGGGACCTGGAACAACATGACGGGGCAGGCCGCCTGCACGAACGCGAGCGCGGGGCACTACGTGGGCACCAACGGGTCGACGGCCCAGATGCCCTGCTCGATCGGTACCTGGCAGAACCAGACTGGCCAGTCGGGCTGCATGAAC